>NZ_CP146091.1:3132460-3758952 GCF_037023145.1 Ralstonia sp. RRA
GGCGTAATCGAAGCCCTTGGGCACCGCCACCGACATGCGGCAGCGGGCGATGTTCAGGTCGATGGGCGCATACAGGCCCGCCATGCCGTGCTCCATTAGCACGTCGCGGCCGGCCACGCCGAAGTCCGCTGCACCGTACTGCACATACGTCGGCACGTCAGAGGCGCGCACGATGATCACGCGCAGCGCCGGGTCTGACGTCGGCAAAATCAGCTTGCGCGAGGTTTCCGGATCTTCGGTCACCTCGATGCCGGCGGCCTTCAGCAGCGGCAGCGTCTCTTCAAAGATGCGCCCCTTGGAGAGCGCCAGCGTGAGCTGGTTGGAGGCGGACTGGAATGCGTTCATGGCCTGCTTACCCTTGGATGCGTCGGATCTTCGCGCCGACAGCGGAGAGCTTGTCTTCGATGCGGTCGTAGCCGCGGTCGAGGTGATAGATGCGGTCGACCAGCGTCTCGCCCTGCGCGATCAGGCCGGCAATCACCAGGCTGGCGGAGGCGCGCAGATCGGTCGCCATGACGGTCGCGCCCGACAGGTGCTCGACACCCGTCACCACGGCCGTCTTGCCGTCGATCACGATGTTGGCGCCCAGGCGGTTGAGCTCCTGCACGTGCATGAAGCGATTTTCGAAGATGGTCTCCGTCACCGTGGCAGAGCCCTCGGCGATGGCGTTGAGCATCATGAACTGCGCCTGCATGTCGGTCGGGAACGCTGGGTATTCGGACGTGCGGAAGCTCACAGCCTTCGGGCGACCCGACATCTGCACGCGAATCCAGTCATCGCCCGTGGTGAGCGTCACGCCGGCTTCGCGCAGCTTGTCGAGCACCGCGTCGAGGATGCCCGGCGGCACGCCGTGCAGCGTCACATCGCCACCAGCAGCAGCCACCGCGCACAGGAACGTGCCGGCTTCGATGCGATCGGCAATCACCGTGTGCGCCGCGCCGTGCAGCGCTTCCACGCCCTGGATCACCAGGCGGTCCGTACCGATGCCTTCGATGCGCGCGCCCATCTTCACGAGCAGATTGGCGAGGTCGGTCACTTCCGGCTCGCGTGCGGCGTTTTCCAGCACGGTCTCGCCGTCGGCCAGCGCGGCGGCCATCAGCAGGTTTTCGGTGCCGGTCACCGTCACCATGTCGGTGACGATGCGTGCGCCACGCAGGCGCTTGGCGCCTTCAGGCAGCTTGGCTTCGATGTAGCCGTGCTCAATGACGATCTCGGCGCCCATCAGCTGCAGGCCCTTGATGTGCTGATCGACCGGACGCGCGCCGATGCCGCAGCCGCCCGGCAGCGACACACGCGCATGGCCGAAGCGCGCCAGCAGCGGGCCCAGCACCAGGATCGACGCGCGCATGGTCTTCACCAGGTCGTACGACGCTTCCGGCGAGTGGATGACGGCAGCGTTGAGTGTGACCTCGTGGCCGTCCAGCGTGCCCTCCACGCCCATCTGGCGCAGCAGCTTGAGCATCGTGCGCACGTCCTGCAGATTGGGCACGTTGTGCAGCACCAGTGGCTCAGGCGTCAGCAGCGCGGCGCACAGGATGGGCAGCGCAGCGTTCTTGGCGCCAGACACGCGGATTTCGCCCGACAGCGGGCCGTTGCCTTCAATCAGCAGTTTGTCCATGAGCGAGACGTCTCGTCGATCACGTTGGGTGGGGCGCTCAGCAAGCGCAAGGTCGGAATCGGGTTCAGCGGTAACAACAGCGGGATCAAGCTCAGCCATCAGGATTGCCACTCCGCCGGGGTGAGCGTCTTCATGGACAGCGCGTGGATCTCCGCGCGCATGCGATCACCCAATGCGGCATAGACGAGCTGGTGGCGCTGGATCAACCGCTTGCCTTCAAACTGCGCGCTGACGATGGTGGCAAAAAAGTGCTGGCCGTCGCCCTCGACTTCGAGGTGCTGGCACGGCAGGCCGGTTTCGATGTACTGCTTGACTTGTTCGGGTGTGGGCAACATGGCCTTCCCTCTCCTGCAAAACGTTAGGGTGGTGCGTCGTGTTGGTTTTATGGACGTATCAATGGCGCAGCTTGTAGCCCGTGCGCAGCATCTGCAGGGCAATCCCCCCCACCACGACCAGCGCGATCAACATCACGCCGAGGCTCGTCGCCACCGGCACATCGGACACGCCGAAGAAGCCGTAACGGAAGCCGTCGATCATGTAGAAGAACGGGTTGGCGTGGGACACCGCCTGCCAGAACGGCGGCAGCGAATGAATCGAATAGAACACGCCCGCCAGGAAGGTGGCCGGCACGATCAGAAAGTTCTGGAACGCCGCGAGCTGGTCAAACTTCTCAGCCCAGATGCCGGCGATCAGCCCCAGCGTGCCAAGCACCGCAGCGCCCAGCACGGCAAAGACGATGATCCACAGCGGCTGTGCGAAGTGCAGGTGCGCGAACAACGTCGTCACGATCAGCACGCCCGTGCCCACGGCTAGCCCGCGAATGACGGACGCACACACATACGCGCCGAACATCTCCCAGTGCGACAGCGGCGGCAGCATGATGAACACCAGGTTGCCGGTGATCTTCGACTGAATAAGCGACGACGAGCTGTTCGCAAACGCGTTTTGCAGCACGCTCATCATCACCAGGCCGGGCACCAGGAAGGCGGTGTAGCTCAACTGGTCGAACACCTTCACGCGGTCCTCCAGCACGTGGCCGAAGATCAGCAGGTACAGCAGCGCGGTCAGCACCGGCGCGGCCACGGTCTGGAAGCTCACCTTCCAGAAGCGCAGCACTTCCTTGTACAGCAGCGTGCGGAAGCCGACCCAGCGGCCCGGCAGCGTCTCGGGAATGGCGTTCATGCGGCAGGCTCCAGCGCAGTCTCGGGTGTTTGCGGTACGGCGGAGATACCGCCCTCGCGGCGCATGATCTGCACGAACACGTCTTCCAGGTCAGCCTTGGCGATCTCCATGTCGTCGATTTCGCAGCCGGCCTGGCGGCAGGTGGAGAGAATCTGCTCGACTTCGCCGTAGCCCGACAGACGCAGGCGCACGCTGCGCTCACCGTGGTTGCCGGGTTGACGCAGGCCCTCGAGCGACGCAGGCAACGTGCCGTTCGAGAAGCTCAGCACGAGTTGCAGCCCAGCAAATTGCGACAGCAGATTGGCCGTGCGATCCAGCGCCACCACCTCGCCAAACTTGAGCATGGCGATGCGGTCGCACAGGGATTCGGCTTCTTCCAGGTAGTGCGTGGTCAGCACGACAGTGTGGCCCTCGCGGTTCAGGCGCGAGATGAATTTCCACAGCGTCTGGCGCAGCTCAACGTCCACGCCGGCGGTCGGCTCGTCCAGCACGATCACCGGCGGGCGGTGTACCAAGGCCTGCGCGACCAGCACGCGGCGCTTCATGCCGCCGGACAGCGCGCGCATGTTGGCATCAGCCTTGTTGGTCAGGTCCAGGTTGGCCATGACCTCGTCGATCCAGTCATCGTTCTTGGTCAGGCCGAAATAGCCCGACTGCAGGCGCAGCGTTTCGCGCACCGTGAAGAACGGATCGAACACCAGTTCCTGCGGCACCACGCCGAGCTTGCGGCGCGCCGTGCGGTAATCGGAGACGACGTCGTGGCCGAGCACGCGCACGCTGCCGGAATCGGCACGATTCAGGCCCGCGAGGATGGAGATCAGCGTGGTCTTGCCCGCGCCGTTGGGGCCCAGCAGGCCGAAAAACTCGCCCTGCTCGACAGACAGGCTCACGCCCTTGAGCGCTTGCAACGACTTGTAGCGCTTGCGGACGTCAGCGATTTCGATGGCTTTCATGGCCGACAAAGTGAACTACCCTGCGCATCTCGCGGTTGTAGATCGACACGATCCTCGCGGACGCAGACATCGCACGTGGCGACGGCAGAGCGACAAACCCAGAATTATAGGGGAACTGCACCAACAGACGGCGGCGCGGCTTACAGCATGGCACCAGAGCTGCCAGAAGCGCGCGCGGCGCCCTGGCCGGGGCGCGGCATCGCGATGTTGGGGAAGACACAGCCCCGCACCGGACGCCGCCTCAATGTCGTGCGTGGTGGTGGTGTTCAGCAGACGCCGGCACGGTGACCAGCAGAGATTCGACGCCGTAAAGCGTGGCGAGATTGGACAGCGCCTCCGGGGCGCCTGCGATATCGAAGGCGATACCGGCGGACTGCGCTGTGCGCTGCCACGACAGCAGCACCGCCAGCGCGGAAGAATCGACCTGTGACAGCCCTGCGCAATCGACGCGCAGCGCGGCGGTACCGGCCTCGCGCGCTTGGCTGAGCTGTGCCTCGCCCTCGCGCAGAACGCGCGGCGCTTCGAGCTGAGTCAGCGGGCCGGACAAGGTCAACATGGTCAAGTTAGAAAAAGAAACAGCGGCCAAATTGACCGCTGCTCGGATTCTACCGGAGTCCGGCTTACTTTGCCGGGCCCTTGGCGAGCTGCGCGTTGCGCTCATCCAGGAATTGCACCAGGCCAGCCACGCCGCCCTTCTTGCTGATCACGTCGGCAAACTGGTTCTTGTACGTTTCCGACAGCCACAGGCCGCTGATATTGATGTCATAGACCTTCCAGCCGTTGGCCGTCTTTTCCATGCGGTAGTCCAGCGCCACCGGCTCGCCGTTGTTGTTGACGGTCGAGCGCACCACCACGTCAGTGTCAGCCGGGTCTGCACGGAACGGTTTGTACGTGACGGTCTGGTTCTTCACGTTGGACAGCGCGCCAGCGTAGGTGCGGATCAGCAGCGTCTTGAAGCCGTCCTGAATCTGTTTCTGCTGCTCGGGCGATGCCTGGCTCCAGAAGCGCCCCATGGCAATCTGCGTGGTGCGATGGAAGTCAGCGCGCGGCACGATCTTCTGGTCGACCAGTTGGAAGACCTTGGTCATGTTGCCGCCGCGCAGGTCCGGGTCGCCCTTGATGGTGGTCAGCACGTCGTCCACAGCGGTCTTGACGGTGGTTTGCGCGTCAGCCTCTTGAGCGTGCACGGGCGCGGTTGCCACGGCAGCCGTCAGCGCCAAGCCAGTGAACAGGGAGCGGAGGAGTTTCTTCAACATAGCGCGTCCTTCTAGTGTGATTTATGGATCGCTTGCAGCACGCTGGCCACAATCTTGTTGGCGATTAGAACAGACCGCCCGGTCGGGAGTTCGCCCGAAGGCGGTCAGTTTTACGCCTTGTCACCATTGAGGCGATGCTGTTACGTGTGGCGATCAGCGGCGGAATACAGGCCAGTTGGGTGTGAAGCGGTGATACGGCGACACGGTTGCATCGCCGGAATCGGACGACTTGTCCGACGATGTCCTGTTGTCCTGATCTTCCGGCAGATTGCCGTCGTAAATCAGGTAGCGGCGGCGCTGCAGGTAGGCATCGCGCATGAAGGTGTATTTATCGACGGCGCCCTCTTCCAGCACGTTGCTCACGCCGAGCAGGCTGGCACGCACGTCCACCACGCGCAGCGCAGCCAACGAATACGTGACCGTACTGTTGTGCCAGTACGTCAGCGGATCCAACTGCCAGTCGACCAGGAAGCCTGCGGTGTCACGTACGGTGCTCGGGCCCAGCAGGGGCCACACCACATACGGGCCGGCCGGCACGCCCCACACACCCAGCGTCTGGCCGAAGTCTTCCTTGTGCTTGGGCAGACCGGCGTCCGACGCAATGTCGATCAAGCCGCCCAGACCCAGCACGGTGTTGATCGCCACGCGCATGGTGTCTTCCAGCGCGGCGGTGCCTTTGAGCTGCAGCAGGTTGTTGACGGCCGAGTAGACGTCACCCGCATTGGAGAAAAAGTTCGACACTGCCGTGCGCGCCGGCGACGGCACCACGTCAACATACGTTTGCGCGACGGGCTTGAGCACACCCTTGTCGAGATCTTCGTTGATACGGAAGACTTCGCGGTTGAACGGCTCGATCGGGTCGGCCGGATTGGCGTTCGGGCCCGTGGCGCAGCCTGCCAGCAGCGAAGCACCTGTCGCCAGGGCCAATGCAAGACTGCGCAATGTGTGGATGGACGTTGTTGTTCTCATGGTTTATTTGCTCCCACTGCCCTCGGCCGGCTTGGCTCCGCCAGCGCTACTGCCGTTGCTGCCCGCACCGGCATCTGCGGCCTTGCTGTACAGGAACTGGCTGATCAGGTTCTCCAGCACCACCGCCGACTGCGTCATCGTGATCTTGCTGCCGCTGGCCAGCATGGCCTCGTCGCCACCCGGCTCGATGCCGATATATTGCTCACCCAGCAGGCCCGAGGTCAGGATCTTGGCCGAGCTGTCCTTCGGAAACTGGTAGCGCTGGTCCATGTCGAGCACGACGCTGGCCTGGTAGGTCTTGTCGTCGAACAGGATTTGCGACACCCGGCCGACCACCACGCCCGCACTCTTGACCGGCGCACGCACCTTCAGGCCGCCGATGTTGTCGAAGGCGGCCTTCACCTGGTAGGTCTTGGCAAAGGAGAACGCGCTCATGTTGCCGGCCTTGAGCGCCAGGAACAGCAGCGCCACGATGCCCACCAGCACGAACAATCCGACCCAGAAATCGAGGAGGCTCTTACGCATGATTCTTTCTCGTTGAATGTCTGACGGGTCAGCTGAACATCAGCGCCGTCAGCACAAAGTCCAGCGCCAGCACGGCCAGCGACGCGATCACCACGGTACGGGTCGTTGCGCGCGACACGCCTTCGGGCGTCGCCTTGGCCTCGTAGCCCTGATAGAGCGCGATGAAGGTCACGGCCACGCCGAACACCACACTCTTGATGACGCCGTTGACGACGTCGTCCATCACATCCACACCGGCCTGCATTTGCGACCAGAACGCGCCAGGGTCCACGCCGATCAGGCCTACACCGACAAAGTATCCGCCCAGAATACCGACCGCGCTGAAGATCGCGGCCAGCAGCGGCATGGCAATGAAACCCGCCCAGAAGCGCGGCGCCAGCACACGGGCCAGCGGATCGACGGCCATCATCTCCATGGCGATCAGTTGCTCACCGGCCTTCATCAGGCCGATTTCAGCGGTGAGCGACGTACCCGCGCGGCCGGCAAACAGCAGTGCCGTCACCACCGGGCCCAGTTCACGCACCAGCGACAGCGCCACCAGCAGCCCCAACGCCTGCTCAGAACCATAGCGGTTAAGCGTGTAGTAGCCCTGCAGCCCCAGCACGAAGCCGACGAACAGCCCCGACACGGCGATGATGATGAACGAATCGTTGCCAATGAAGCGCAGTTGCTCGATCACCAGGCGCGGACGGCGCAGTACATCGCCCGAGGCGGCGAACAGCGCAAACAGCGTACGGGTCGCATAGCCGAGACGGCTGATCAGCCCGCGGACGAGGAAGCCGATGGAGGAAATCATCGCCCACCTCCGTTCTTGCCCAGGCCGAAGTCCTCGGCCAGCGGCACGCCCGGATAGTGGAACGGCACGGGACCGTCCGCCTCGCCGTGCACAAACTGGCGCACGAACGGGTCCGTCGACGCCGTCAACTCGGCCGGCGAGCCCTCGGCGGCAATGCCACCGTTGGCGATGAAATAGACGTAATCGGCGATGTGGAACGTCTCCTGCACATCGTGCGAGACGATGATGCTGGTCGCGCCCAGCGCGTCGTTCAGCTTGCGGATGAGCGAGGCAGTGAGGCCCAGCGAGATCGGGTCCAGCCCGGCGAACGGCTCGTCGTAGAGGATGAGCGACGGGTCCAGCGCAATCGCGCGCGCCAGTGCCACGCGCCGGGCCATGCCACCGGAAATCTGCGAGGGCATCAGGTCACGCGCACCGCGCAGGCCGACGGCGTTGAGCTTCATCAGCACGAGATCGCGGATGAGGGGCTCGGGCAGTTCGGTATGTTCGCGCAGCGGAAATGCCACATTGTCGAACACGGACATATCCGTAAACAACGCACCGAACTGGAACAGCATCCCCATCTGGCGGCGCGCGGCGTAGAGCGCCGGCTTGTCCATGGCACCGATATCCTGGCCGTGCACGCGCACGGTGCCGGCCGCCGCCCCGACCTGCCCGCCGATCAAGCGGAGGATTGTTGTCTTGCCGCAGCCCGAACCGCCCATGACGGCCACCACGCTGCCCTTGGGCACGCGCATGCTGAGGCCGGACAAGATGCTCCGCTCGCCTGGCTGGTAGGCGAAATCGACCTGATCAAGCTCGACGACGGCGTTGGTAGGCTGGGTGGACACGGTGGAGTTCGGTGCTGAGGGCTCGGCTCGTTTGCGGTCGATTTGCGGCCCTGGGTGACGCTTGAGGCGGGGCCGCATCTTGTTATGTTCGCTAGCCGTACCGGCTCGATACGGCCCGCCATTATAGGTGGAAACCCGTGCAGCCCGTCAGTCACTCCACGCTTACCTACAGTTAGTGTGGCTTGAGCGCCGCGCTGTTGGCGCGCGGCCTTGCTGCCCGCTGAAAGTGGTGCACAAAGCGAGACGACGGAAAAATCACTCGCCGGTATCGACGCGTAAATCCACTTGGCGGATCAGTCCTTGCCAATGGTTGGCGTCGCGGCGTACGGCCTGGGCGAGGGCATCGGATGCGCTCCACTCCGGCTCGAAGCCTCCCGCGCGCAATGTGGCGATAACATCGCTTGAAGCCAGCGCGCGGCGGAATTCCGTTGCTGCGCGTATCAACAGCGGTTTGGGCGTGCGTGCTGGCATGAACGCCCCAACCCACGCGCTGTAGTCGAACCCGGCGAGCCCCGTCTCACGCAAGGTCGGCGTGGTGGGCGCGAACGACGAACGCGCCGACCCCGTCACGCCCAACAGCCGCAGTTGGCCACTGGACACCCCTGTCGACAGGCTCGGATAGCAGGCGAAACACGCAGCCATGCGCCCCGCCAGCACCTGCTGCACGAGTCCAGCTTCGCCGCGGACTGCCACATGCGGTGCGTGGAAGGCGTAGTCACGCACAAACTGCTCGGCAACGAGGTGGGACCAGGTGCCGATGATGTCCGAACCGCAATTGACGGAAACGGATTCCCCATGCGCCTGGGCGATCAGTTCGGTGACCGTGGTGATGGGCAATCGCGCATCGACGGCCAGGAACAACGGGAGCGTGGCCACCATGGCCACCGGCTGGAAGTCACGCAGCGGATCGTATGGCGCCGGCTCCAGCGCGGGCTGAACAACAAAGGTGGTTTGCTGGAGCAACAGCGTATGGCCGTCGGCCGGCGCACGCGCGACCAAATCACCGGCGGCCATGCCGTTGGCGGCCGGACGGTCGTCCACATCGGCCAGGCGACCGATCTGCTGCTGCAATTGCGTGGCCAGCGCCCGGGCAACCGCGTCGAACACGCTGCCCTCGGCGGCCGGCACAACCAATCGCAGCGGATGCGAGGGGTAGCCCAACAGCTCCGCGCGCGCCGGCAGTGCCAGTGCAACCGGCAGCGCACCTAGCCAGGCAATAGCCCGGCGTCGCCGCGGGTCGGGCGTATCGGGCACATCTGCGCGCAAGTTGCTGTCGCAGGCTCGCATCGTGGCTTGGAGGTCGGGGGGCATTTCATTCTAGAAATCCGCCCTGCCGCGCTGAACCCCGGTAAACCATGTCGATGTAAACCATGAGGCATAACGGCCCTGTCACAACGCAACTCGCGCGCGGCAAAGAAAAAGGCTCGCCGAAGCGAGCCCTGGGTCAGACAGTCAACCGCGTGGTCAGCGCGGCAGTTCCGTATGGCCCATGAGGAACGCGTCCACCGAGCGTGCAGCCTGACGGCCTTCGCGGATGGCCCACACGACCAGCGACTGGCCACGGCGCACGTCACCGGCGGCAAACACCTTCGGCACGTTGGTGGCGTAGGCGTTGTCGCCTTCGGTCGAGGCGCGTGCGTTGTTGCGCGCGTCCTTGGTCACACCAAAGGCATCCAGCACGCCGCCGACCGGGTTGGTAAAGCCCATCGCCAGCAGCACGAGGTCGGCCTTGAGCGTGAACTCGCTGCCAGCGACTTCGCTCATCTTGCCGTCCTTCCATTCCAGGCGGACTGCCTTCAGGCCCGTCACGCGGCCGTTCTCGCCGATCAGTTCCTTGGTGGCGACCGACCAGTCGCGCTCGCAGCCCTCGTCATGCGACGACGACGTGCGCAGCTTGATCGGCCAGTACGGCCACACCAGCGGCTTGTTCTCTTCTTCCGGCGGACGCGGCAGCAGTTCGAACTGCGTGACCGATGCGGCGCCATGGCGGTTGGACGTGCCGACGCAGTCCGAGCCCGTGTCGCCGCCACCGATCACGATGACGTGCTTGCCGTCGGCGCGGATCGGGTTCGGCGCATCGCCGGCCACTTCCTTGTTCTGCGGAATCAGGAATTCGAGCGCGTAGTGCACGCCGTCCAGGTCACGGCCCGGCACCGGCAGATCGCGCGGCACTTCCGAACCGCCCGTCAGCACGACGGCGTCGAACTGCTTGAGGATGTCGTCCGCAGCGATGGTTTCGCGTGCGTCGTTGACGATGCCAGCCGGCACGGTCTTGTCGCCCACCATCACGCCGGTTCGGAACGTCACGCCTTCGGCCTCCATCTGCTGCATGCGGCGGTCGATCTGCGCCTTCTCCAGCTTGAAGTCGGGGATGCCGTAACGCAGCAGGCCGCCGATGCGGTCGTTCTTCTCGAACAGCGTCACGTCGTGACCGGCGCGTGCCAGTTGCTGCGCAGCAGCCATACCTGCGGGGCCCGAGCCGACCACGGCCACGGTCTTGCCGGTCTTGTGCTTCGGCACTTGCGGTGCGACCCAGCCTTCTTCCCAGGCCTTGTCGATGATGGCGTGCTCGATCGACTTGATGCCCACCGGCAGCTCATTGATGCCCAGCGTGCAAGCCGCTTCGCACGGTGCCGGGCAGATGCGGCCCGTGAACTCGGGGAAGTTGTTGGTCGAGTGCAGCACCTCGATCGCGGTCTTCCAGTCCTGGCGATACACCAGGTCATTGAAGTCCGGAATGATGTTGTTGACCGGGCAGCCGTTGTTGCAGAACGGAATGCCGCAGTCCATGCAGCGTGCGCCCTGGATCTTGGCTTCGTTATCCGCCAGTGCGAACACGAACTCCTTGTAGTGCTTCACGCGCGCTTCGGGCGCTTCGTATCCCTCGTTCTGGCGGGGAAATTCGAGAAAACCAGTCGCCTTGCCCATGGTGTCCTTCCTGACCCGATTCTTTCCGGCACAGCATCGCTTGCCGGGCGCTCGGGCCTGTCTTGTGAGGTTGCGTTGATTCAGTAGTGGCGGGTGATTGGTCTTGTGGGATCAATCGCCCGCCCAGTCGCTTGGAATCAGGTTCAGGCGGCGATTTGTTCGCGGCCCGCTTCCTGTTCGCGCTCGTACATCTCGGTCAGCGCGCGCTTGTACTCGGTCGGGAAGACCTTGACGAAGCGGCGGCGTGCGTTGCTCCAGTCGGCCAGCAGCTCCTTGGCGCGCTCGGAACCGGTGTAGCGGAAGTGCTTTTCCACCAGCGCCTTGAGCAACTGCTCGTCGAGCACGCGCTCGCCGCCCACCTTGTGCCAGGTCGCCTGCGTATGCGCCTTCTCCTGGTCCGCCGCCGACAGTACGGATTCCAGCGCGACCTGCGCCGTGTTGCAGCGCTTGTCGAACAGGCCGTCTTCGTCATAGACGTAGGCCACGCCGCCCGACATGCCTGCCGCGAAGTTGCGGCCGGTGGTGCCCAGCACGACGACGGTGCCGCCGGTCATGTATTCGCAGCCGTGGTCGCCGGTGCCTTCCACCACCGTGGTGGCGCCGGAGTTACGCACCGCGAAGCGCTCGCCGGCCACGCCGTTGAAGAACGCCTCACCGGCCAGCGCGCCGTACAGCACAGTGTTGCCGACGATGATGTTGTTGGTCGGCTCACCGCGGAACTCATGCGGCGGGCGCACGATCACGCGGCCGCCCGACAGGCCCTTGCCCACGTAGTCGTTGCCGTCACCCACCAGATCCAGCGTGATGCCGTGCGCCAGGAACGCCGCGAACGACTGACCGGCCGTGCCCTGCATCTGCACGTGGATCGAGTCATCCGGCAGACCTTCGTGGCCGTAGCGCTTGGCGACCTCGCCCGAGAGCATCGCGCCCACGGTGCGGTTGACGTTGCGCACCGGCTGGATGAACGACACGCGTTCACCCTTCTCCAGCGCAGCCTTGGCCTTCTCGATCAGTTGGTGATCCAGCGCGCGGTCCAGGCCGTGGTCCTGCACGTCGACCTGGTAGCACGGCTCGCCTTCCTTCTTGGCCGGCTGGTAGAAGATGCGCGCGAAGTCCAGACCGCGTGCCTTCCAGTGTTCGATGCCGGCCTTGGTGTCGAGCAGGTCGGCGCGGCCGATCAGCTCGTTGAACGAGCGGATGCCCAGTTGCGCCATGATTTCGCGCACTTCTTCGGCCACGAAGAAGAAGTAGTTCACCACGTGCTCGGGCTTGCCCGAGAACTTCTTGCGCAGCACCGGATCCTGCGTCGCCACGCCCACCGGGCAGGTATTCAGGTGGCACTTGCGCATCATGATGCAGCCCTCGACCACCAGCGGTGCGGTGGCGAAGCCGAACTCATCAGCGCCCAGCAGCGCACCGATCACGACGTCGCGGCCGGTCTTCATCTGGCCGTCCGCCTGCACGCGGATGCGGTTGCGCAGGCCGTTGAGCATCAGCGTCTGTTGCGTCTCGGCCAGGCCCAGTTCCCACGGCGTACCGGCGTGCTTGATCGACGACCACGGCGAAGCGCCCGTGCCACCGTCATGACCAGCGATCACCACGTGATCGGCCTTGGCCTTGGCGACACCGGCAGCCACCGTGCCCACGCCCACTTCCGACACCAGCTTGACCGACACGTCCGAACGCGGGTTCACGTTCTTCAGGTCGTGGATGAGCTGCGCCAGATCTTCGATCGAGTAGATGTCGTGGTGCGGCGGCGGCGAGATCAGGCCCACGCCCGGCACCGCGTAACGCAGCTTGCCGATGTAGTCCGTGACCTTGTGGCCGGGCAGTTGACCGCCCTCGCCGGGCTTAGCGCCCTGGGCCATCTTGATCTGGATCTGATCAGCCGAAGCCAGGTACTCAGCGGTGACACCGAAGCGACCCGATGCCACCTGCTTGATCTTCGAACGCAGCGAATCGCCCTCTTGCAGTTCCAGATCGCGCTCGACCACTTCGCGGCCGATCACGTCCGACAGCTTGGTGCCCTGCTTGATGGGAATGCCGCGCAGTTCGTTGCGATAACGGCGCTCGTCTTCACCACCTTCGCCGGTGTTCGACTTACCGCCGATGCGGTTCATCGCCACGGCCAGCGTGGTGTGCGCTTCCGTGCTGATCGAGCCCAGCGACATGGCGCCCGTAGCAAAGCGCTTGACGATCTCCTTGGCCGATTCCACTTCTTCCAGCGGAATGGCGCGTGCCGGGTCCACCTTGAACTCGAACAGACCGCGCAGCGTCATGTGGCGCTTGCTCTGGTCGTTGATCAGGTTGGCGTATTCCTTGTACGTCTGATACGAATTCGCGCGCGTGGCGTGCTGCAGCTTGGCGATCGAATCCGGGGTCCACATGTGCTCTTCGCCGCGGACACGGTAGGCGTATTCGCCGCCGGCATCCAGCATGTTGGCCAGCACCGGCGCATCGCCAAAGGCGTCGCGGTGCAGGCGCAGCGCTTCTTCCGCTACCTCGAAGATGCCGATGCCGCCCACGTTCGATGCCGTGCCGTGGAAATACTTGTCCACCAGTTCGCGCGACAGGCCGATCGCTTCGAAGATCTGCGCGCCGGTGTACGACATGTATGTCGAGATGCCCATCTTCGACATCACCTTGTGCAGGCCCTTGCCGATCGCCTTGGTGAAGTTGTAGACGGCCTTCTCAGGCGTCACGCCCAGGCCCGGGGCCAACTCGGCCAGCGTTTCCATGGCGAGGTACGGGTGCACGGCCTCAGCGCCGTAGCCGGCCAGCAGGGCGAAGTGATGCACTTCGCGCGCCGAACCCGTTTCGACGACCAGACCGGTGCTCGTGCGCAGGCCCTTCTCCACCAGGTGATGGTGGATGGCGGACGTGGCCAGCAGCGCCGGAATGGCGGCCTGCTTCTCGTCGACCGCGCGGTCCGACACGATCAGGATGTTGTAGCCCGACTTGACGGCATCCACCGCCTCGGCGCACAGCGAGGCCAGGCGTGCTTCGATGCCTTCCTTGCCCCAGGCCACCGGGTAGCAGATGTTCAGCTCGTAAGCCATGAACTTGCCGCCGGTGTAGTGCTCGATGTTGCGGATCTTCGCCATGTCCTTGAAGTCCAGCACGGGCTGGCTCACTTCAAGACGCATCGGCGGGTTGATGTTGTTCAGTTCGAGCAGGTTCGGCTTCGGCCCGATGAACGAGACGAGCGACATCACCACGTTTTCGCGGATCGGGTCGATCGGCGGGTTCGTGACCTGCGCAAACAGCTGCTTGAAGTAGTTGTAGAGCGTCTTGTTCTTGCTCGACAGCACGGCCAGCGGGCTGTCGTTGCCCATGGAGCCGGCGGCTTCTTCACCGTTGGCGGCCATCGGCGCCATCAGGAACTTGACGTCTTCCTGCGTGTAGCCGAACGACTGCTGACGGTCCAGCAGCTTGGCGGCCGGCTTGGTTTCGGCGGCCACGTCTTCCGGCTTGGCCTCGAGCTCGTCGAGCTTGATGCGCACGGCGTCGATCCAGCTCTTGTACGGCTTGGCGTTGGCCAGGTTGTCCTTGAGTTCCTTGTCGTCGATGATGCGGCCCTGCTCCATGTCGATCAGGAACATCTTGCCCGGCTGCAGGCGCCACTTCTTGACGATGCGCGACTCGGGAATCGGCAGCACGCCGGCTTCCGAAGCCATCACGACCATGTCGTCGTCGGTCACGTAGTAGCGCGCCGGACGCAGACCGTTACGGTCGAGCGTTGCGCCGATCTGGCGGCCGTCGGTGAAGCAGATGGCGGCGGGGCCGTCCCACGGCTCCATCATCGCAGCGTGGTATTCGTAGAAGGCGCGACGGTTGTCGTCCATCAGCGTGTGCTGTTCCCACGCTTCCGGAATCATCATCATCATCGCCTGGGCCAGCGGGTAGCCGGCCATCGTCAGCAGTTCGAGGCAGTTATCGAACGATGCCGTATCTGATTGGCCCGGATAGATCAGCGGCCACAGCTTCGGCAAGTCATCACCCAGCACCGGCGACGAGATACCGCCCGTGCGGGCGTTGATCCAGTTGACGTTGCCCTTGACGGTGTTGATTTCGCCGTTGTGCGCAACCATGCGGTACGGGTGCGCCAGTTCCCAGGCCGGGAACGTGTTGGTCGAGAAACGCTGGTGCACCAGCGCCAGCGCCGACACCGTGCGCGGGTCAGCCAAGTCCTGGTAGTAGCGGCCCACCTGCTCGCACAGCAGCAGGCCCTTGTAGACGATCGTGCGCGCCGACATCGACGGCACGAAGTATTCCTTGCCGTGCTTGAGCTTGAGCGCCTGGATGGCGTGGCTGGCGGTCTTGCGGATCACGTACAGCTTCCGCTCCAGCGCATCGGTGGTCATGATGTCGCGGCCGCGCCCGATGAAGATCTGGCGGATCACCGGCTCGGTCTTCTGCACCGTGGGCGACATCGGCATGGTCTTGTCGACCGGCACATCGCGCCAGCCCAGCACGACCTGGCCTTCCAGGCGCACGGTGCGCTCGAGTTCCTGTTCGCAGGCCAGGCGCGACGCGTGTTCCTTCGGCAGGAAGATCATGCCGACGCCGTATTCGCCGGCCGGCGGCAGGTTGATGCCCTGCTTGGCCATCTCTTCGCGGAAGAACTGATCGGGAATCTGCAGCAAGATGCCCGCGCCGTCGCCCATCAGCGGGTCGGCGCCCACGGCGCCCCGGTGGTCGAGGTTGTGCAGGATGCGCAGGCCTTGCTGGACGATCTCGTGGCTCTTCTTGCCCTTGATGTGGGCGACGAAGCCGACGCCGCAAGCGTCGTGTTCATTGGTCGGGTCGTACAGACCCTGGGCCGACGGCGCCGACGGCTGAGTGGGGAAAGAGTGTTGTTCCACGGCGATCTTCCGATGTTGTCGGTACAGCACGCCGTAGAAGGCCCTCGCAGTGGTGCGGATGCGGGCAAAACAACCAATGGCGCGCCGCACCATGAATGCGGGGTGAAACGAATATAAAAGAGCGTTCCGTAACACGCAAAAGGTTTTAAATGGGGTCGGAGTAAATTAATAAATGCACGTTTGCAGTGCGGGTTTATAAATGGGGACAGATTAATTTGGTGCGGATTGATGCGCCCTGCACCAACCCGCCTTGGCGCCAGGCTATTCCACAGGTGCCGCGTCCTCTGCTCCCACTTCTGCGGTTTTACGTGGCGGACGACCTTTGGGCAGCGGCGCGACACGGCGACCGCCTGAACGCGCCAGGGTGGCCAGGAAAGCCTCGCCGCCTAGCGGCCAGCCGCTATGCACGTGCTGGCGGATCTGTGTGAGTTGATCGGAGCCGAGCCCCTCATGCCAGAGCGTCCGATAGCGTGATTGGCGCTCGAAAGGCGTATTCCCAAGCCGCCAGTAGCAGTAGTGATCACTCACCCATGGAATCGACTGGATGCCGACGTGGTGACGATAGGTGCTCCATCGGTCGTCCTCCGGCGAGGTGACGAGCCCCCCACGCGTGGCGTTGGACTCCACGTACAACAGCATCGGCAGCACCCATTCGGCCGGGTCCAGCACAGTCGAGCGGAAGCGCCCTTCCCATAGCGTGCCGCTGCGGTCGGCCGCGCCATTGAAGTACCGCGTATAGCGCCGCCCCACGGCTTGCAGCGTGCGCGACAGGCTCTCCGCCACCTTGGGCGTACCCACTAGGTGCACGTGATTGGGCATCAGCGAGAAAGCGTGGATGGCGAAATCGTGCTCGCGCGCGGCCATGCGCAGCGTGTCGAGGTAGAAGGCGTAATCCTCGTCCGTGCGAAACACGGCCTGGCGATTGTTGCCGCGCTGCAACACGTGCACAGGAACATCGATAGGGCTAAGGCGAGGCAGACGTGCCATGACAGAAAAACGGGCAGAGAAAGCGCACATCCTAGCGTGATAGCGCGGAATCTGTCCCCAATTTTTCATAAAGCAAACGGTTGCGTTTCGGCTGTCGCCCGAGCGCAACGAGAATCGACCACATTCGCCACCGGATTTGCCCGATATCAAACCGCGAGGCGTGAGCGCTTCGGCCCGCGCCTCGAATTGATCCCGCGCAAATCAGCCGGCCCGCATTGCCGCGAGACTGGCTCCCGTCACATTCACAAGACGATATCGAGAGGGAGCGTTTCATGGCTTTTGCACGCCTCGCCACTGCTGCGGCAATCACCGGTGCCCTTGCTGGCATCTTCAGCCCAACCGCGTTTGCGCAGAGCACAGACCTGCCGCCGGCCACCGGCAACTGGATGGTGCGCCTGCGCGCCGTCAACCTGACGGCTGCCAACAAATCGGATCCGGTCGGCGCGCTGGCCATTCCGTCCGACGCCATCCAGATCAACAACAAGGCATTCCCTGAGCTGGACGTTTCGTACTTCTTCACGCCGAACATCGCGGCCGAGCTGATCCTGACCTATCCGCAACAACAGGACGTAACGGTCATGAAGAGCGCGCTGGGCGGCCCGACCAAGATCGGCGACTTCCGCCATCTGCCGCCGATCCTGACGCTGCAATACCACTTCACGCCGCCATCGCAACTCCCGCGCTTCAAGCCGTACGTGGGCGCCGGCATCAACTACACGCGCATCTCGAACGTGAACCTGCAGGTGCCTGGCGTCGGCCAACTGGACCTGAGCAAGAACAGCTTCGGCCCTGCGCTGCAGGTGGGTTTCGACTACCGCCTGACTGATCGCATCTACTTCAACATGGACCTGAAGAAGACCTGGATCAGCGCCGACGTGAAGATGGCCGGCCAGACCATCAGCAAGGTCAAGGTCGACCCGTGGCTGCTGGGTATCGGCCTGGGCTACCGCTTTTAACTTTAGGGAGACGATCAGCGAACAGACCTTCTTCTGATCGACTTTTCCGACGTGCCGCAGGGGTCGTCGACGGCGGGGGCGCTCGTCGACGGTGGTTGGCACGTTCGGCCCGGCATGCGTTGGGGCGGCCGGGCATTTTTTTTGGGCGCTTACTTTTTGAGCGGTGCCGGATCGAACCGGGTGACGACGCGGCCTTCGATCGGCTGCGGCGCGCGGAAGTTGTCTGCGTAGAAGCCACGCAGCGCATCCAGCTGTGCACGCGACGCCGTGATCGGCTGCTTCAGTACATACCACTCGACGTTCTCGGTCAGCGGCGGCGTGGTGAGCGAGCCGAGGTAGTGATAGTAGGCGTCGCTCTTGGGCAGCAGATCAGCCGGGGCGACGGCAGGCACTTCGTGCGCCGCGCCCTCGCGCGCAGCCTTGAGAACGGCGTCGAGCGCGGGGTTGGCAGCGCCCTCTTCCAGCATCACGCCGATCACCGCCATGCGACCATCCTTGGCCACATGTACGAGGTGTACCTCGGCCGGAAACGCCTTGCCGTCGATGGTGTGCTCGCTGTGTGCGTGGAAGTGGAACTGGCGCAGCATGAAGCGACGGCCACGGATCTTTGCATCACCACCGGGCACGTTCACCTGCAGGGCGTGCCCCGTATCGACAACCATGCCGGCAAGCGTACCGTAGTGCGGTTGCACGGCATCTGGCTCATCTTCATCCACGGCCACCGCATCAGCGGTATGGATGTCGATGGGCGACTGAAATGCATCATGCACCGCGTGCCATTCGGCTTGGTGCTGGTAATCGAAATGATCCGCCGGGCTGGCGGCATGAGCGTTGAACGCCGAGGCGATCAACAGCGGCAAGAGAAAACGGCGCATGAGATTGGCTTGATGACAGATTGGCAGTCATCGTAGGCGCCGCCCTGCAGCCGGTCACTCAGAATTGTCCGATACTCAACTCAGACCGCATCCACCGCAAAAATGCGGCGATGCTCCTTGATGGCATACCGATCCGTCATGCCAGCGATGTAGTGCGCGATCCAGCGCGGCTGCTCTTCGGGGTTGGCCTTGGCCTGGTACTGCGGCGGCAGCAGACGCGGATCGTCGAGGAACGCGCCAAACAGGTCATCGATGATGCGGCGCGCCTTGGCGGCCATGCGCATCACGAGGTAGTGCCGGTAGAGGTTGTCGAACAGGAAGCGCTTGAGCACGCGCGCCTCTTCACGCATCGGCTCAGAGAACGCCACGAGTGCCGGCGCCGCACGCACGTCATCGATATTTTGCGGCGCAACCTCGGCGATGCCCGCGCGCGTCGTGGCAATCAGATCGACGATCAGCGCATTGATGATCCGGCGGATCGTCTCGTTGATGAGGCGTCGGCCGCCTGCGCTGGGAAACGCAGCCTCCGCCTCGCGGCGATGGACGGCCCACAGCGGCACGCCTTCCATCTGCTCCAGCGAGATCAGGCCGGAGCGCAGGCCATCATCGATATCGTGATTGTTGTACGCAACTTCATCGGCCAGGTTGGCGAGCTGCGCCTCGAGCGAGGGCTGCTGCCCTTCGAGAAAGCGCCGCCCCAGATCGCCCAGCGTGGCGGCGTTGTTGCGTGAGCAGTGTTTGAGGATGCCCTCACGCGTCTCGAACGTGAGGTTCAAGCCGTCAAAGCCGCCGTAGCGCTCCTCCAGCCGATCCACCACCAACAGGCTCTGCAGGTTGTGCTCGAATCCGCCGTAAGGCTTCATGCAATCGTTGAGCGCATCCTGCCCCGCGTGGCCAAACGGCGTGTGCCCCAGGTCGTGCGCCAGAGAAATCGCCTCGACCAGGTCTTCGTTCAACCGCAGGCTGCGCGCGATCGAGCGGGCGATCTGCGCGACTTCCAGGCTGTGCGTCAGACGCGTGCGGAACAGGTCGCCCTCGTGGTTCACGAAGACCTGCGTCTTGTATTCGAGCCTGCGAAAGGCGGTGCTGTGGATGATGCGGTCGCGATCGCGCTGGAACTCGGTGCGCGAGGTGGATGGCGGCTCGGCGTACATGCGGCCGCGCGTCTGCGCCGCATGCGCGGCGTAGGGAGCAAGATGGCCCTCGAGATCGAACGGCGCGGGCGGCAAATCGAGTCGATCGTTCATCGGGCCATCTCTTCTGGCGTCAGGCGACGGGCGCCTCGGTGGGTGGGCGCAGCACGGCATGCTGCAGGGTGGCGCGCAAGTCGCTGTCGGGCACGGTGGTCACGAACGCCTGGCCCAGCTTGCGCAGCAGCACGAACTTGATCTCGCCGGCTTCGGCTTTCTTGTCGACGCGCATCAGTTCGATGAAACGATCGACACCCAGGTCCGGCGCCACGGTCGGCAGGTTGGCCGCCCGCGTGAGCGCTGTGATGCGGTTGCGCGTGTCGATATCGATGAAGCCCAGGCGATGCGACAGGTCGGCCGCCATCACCATGCCGCAGCCGACAGCCTCGCCATGCAGCCACTCTCCGTAGCCCAAGCCGGCCTCGATGGCGTGCCCGAAGGTGTGGCCGAAATTGAGCGTGGCACGCAGGCCGGTCTCACGCTCATCCTGCGCTACCACCGATGCCTTGATACGCACCGAGCCGCGCACGGCCTCGGCCATCAGGTCGGTATCGCAATTGTTGAGGCCGGTGATGTTCTGCTCGATCCAGGCGAAGTAATCGGCATCGGCAATCGCGCCGTGCTTGATGACCTCGGCCATACCGGCGGCCAGTTCACGGGCAGGCAAGGTGCGCAGCGTATCGATGTCGGCCAGCACCGCCTGCGGCTGGTGAAATGCGCCAATCATGTTCTTGCCCAGCGGGTGGTTGATCCCCGTCTTGCCTCCCACGGAGGAGTCCACCTGCGACAGCAGCGTCGTCGGCACCTGGATGAACGGCACACCGCGCATGTAGCAGGCGGCGGCAAATCCAGTCATATCACCGATCACGCCGCCCCCCAGGGCGATGAGCGTGGTCTTGCGGTCGGCACCCGCCGTCAGCAGTGCATCAAAAATGCGGTTGAGCGTTTCCCACTTCTTGAACGACTCTCCATCGGGCAGCACAACCGTATCGACAGCCTTGCCGAGCGAGCGGACAGCCGCTTCAACCTTGGCGGCATACAGCGGCGCAACGGTCTCGTTGGTGACGATCACGGCACGCGCGCCGCGAATATGGGGGGCAAACAGCGCTGCCTGGGAGATCAGCCCCGAGCCAATATGGATCGGATAGGCGCGCTCGCCGAGGTCGACATCGACGGTAATCATGACTGGGGGGAGACTTGCGAGGGGGTGGAGGAGTCCGCAGGCGGCGCCACGATGCCAGCCACCTCAAGTTGCATCAGCACCATATTAACAAGCTGGGCGACGGTGGGCTTACCGGTCTCGATGACAAAGTGTGCCACCTCGCGGTACAGCGGATCGCGAATCGCGTGCAGCTCTTCGAGCCGGGCGCGCGGGTTTTCGGTTTGCAGCAGCGGCCTGTTCTTGTCGTGGCGCGTGCGCAGGTACAGGTCATGCGGATTGGCACGCAGATAGATAACCGTGCCGCGCTCGCGCAGGAAGGCGCGATTCTCGGGCCGCAGCACGGCGCCACCGCCGGTCGCTACGACCGCGCCGTTGCGCGCGGTAAGCTCGTCAATGATGTGAGTTTCCCGATCACGGAAACCCTTTTCGCCCTCGTGCTCGAAGATGACCGGTATGCGAACGCCGCAACGCGCTTCGATCTCGTGGTCGGAGTCGAAAAACGGCAGATCGAGCCGGCGAGCCACCGCGCGGCCGACCGTCGTCTTACCGGCGCCCATCAGGCCGACGAAAAAAACGTTGGAAACAGACAAAATCGCGTGAAATCAGGAATTTGAGCCTGATTGTAGTGGCATTTGCCCATCATCCAGCGCAAACCCGGCTGCAGAACACAAAAAAGCCCGGCGCTCCACACGGGGGGCCGGGCTTGGCGGAAAAAGTTCCGGACTGCCGATTACTTCAGCGAGAGCTGGTCGGACAGCACACGCGGTGTCAGGAAGACCAGCAACTCGGTGCGGTTGTTGATCTTTGCCGTGCTCTTGAACAGGTTGCCTAGCACCGGAATGTCGCCCAGCAGCGGCACCTTATTGATGTCGGTCCGCTCATTCTGGGTGTAGATACCGCCGATGACGACCGTGCCACCGTTCTCAACCAAGACCTGGGTCTGCACGTGCTTGGTGTCAATAGCGAAACCGTTGGTGGTCTGGATGCCCACGCTATCTTTGTTCACATCCACGTCCAAGAAGATGTTGCCGTCCGGCGTGATCTTCGGCGTCACCTCCAGCTTCAAGTTAGCCTTCTTGAACGAAACAGAGGTTGCACCAGAAGAAGTTGCCTGCTGATACGGGATTTCGGTGCCCTGCTCGATCAGCGCCTTGATGTTGTCTGCAGTCACGACGCGCGGGCTGGAGACGATCTTGCCGCGACCATCGGCTTCGAGCGCAGACAGCTCCAGCGCCAGGAATCGACCGGCGCCGGCGTTGAACAGGCTCACTGCCACGCTGGCAGCGTTCACGCCGTTGATACCGTTGGCCGGGAAGCTGATGGCCGGGCTGTTATCCCACGTGGCGCCCTGCGTCACCGGCGACACCACGTTGGTATAGGTGTTGCCGTAGCCTGCACCGTTGGTCTTGGAAGCAAAACCCAGCTTGGCACCCAGATTGCGGCTGAACGTGTCATCAGCCTCGACAATGCGCGCCTCAATCATCACTTGGCGAACCGGGATGTCGATCTTCAGCAGGAACGCCTGGACCTCTTCCAGCTTGCTCGGAATGTCCGACACAAACAGTTGGTTGGTGCGCGCATCCGAGGTCAGCGAACCGCGCTTGGAGAGAATCCGGGATGCCGTACCACCTGCAGCAGCGCCGCCGCCAGCGGCCCCGCTACCCAACAGCATATTGCGCACGTCATCCGCACGTTGATAGTTCAGGCGGAACACCTGGCTACGCAGCGGCTCCAGCTCGGTGACTTGCTGCTGCGATTCCAGCTCTGCCTTCTCCTTCGTTGCCAGCTCACCACGCGGCGCAACCCACAGCACGTTGCCGTTGCGGCGCGAGGCCAAGCCCTTGGAGTCCAGCACGATCTGCAGCGCCTGGTCCCACGGCACGTCTTTCAGACGCAGGGACAGGGTGCCTGTCACGCTGTCGCTGGTAACGATGTTCAGGTTGGTGAAGTCAGCAAAGACCTGCAGCAGCGAGCGCACGTCGATGTTCTGGAAATTGAGCGACAGGCGTTCGCCGCGGTAGCCCGGGCCCGAGATCAGCTTGTTCGGGTCGTCCTTGGTCGGGCGGACTTCCACCACGAACTGCGTGTCGGTCTGATAAGAGCTGTATTGCCAGTTACCACGCGGCTCAATCACCAAGCGGGCACCGGTACCGCTATCGGTAGCACGCATGGCCTGCACGGGCGTACCGAAGTCGCTCACGTCATAGCGACGGCGCAGCGATTGCGGCAGCGTCGCGCCAACAAAGTCGACCACAAGATTCTGGCCTTGCTGGGCGATGTTGATCGCCGAGTTGGCCGTCGACAGGTCGACCACCACACGGCCGGCCAGATCATCGCCACGGCGGAAATCAACGTTGCGCACGGCCGGACGCTGGGCACCTGCGACGGGTACCGGAGCGGAGAACGTCGGTGCGGCTGCGGCGGCTGCCACAGGAGCCGCTTCCAGCGTCAACACATACTGGTTGCCACGAACCTCTGACTTGTATTGCGTCTGGCGCGCCAGATCGAGCACGACACGCGTACGGTCGCCGATCTGCACGACGTTAGCCGAGCGCAGCAGCTTGCCGCCATATTGATAGTTGGCACGCCCCTGGGCGAAACCGGCGCCAAAGAAGTCGATCGCAATGCGCGCAGGCTGCTGCGTGCTGAACTCGACCGGCTTCTGCGCGGGTGCATCCTTCAGGGTGACGGTCACGACGGTGGACTCACCGGCCGTGGCCTGCTCCACCTTCTCGATAGCGTTGCCAGCGACGGCGGCCTGCTGCGCGAGCGCCTGACCCGCCACCATGAACATGCACAGCGAAAGCCATGCAGCTGCGCCCCCCCGGGCCACTCGAGCTGCCTGCGCCAGGCGGCCCTTCACGAGACGCATCGTCATTGCGCGCCCTCCTGAACTTTCAGGGTAGTCATTTTTTCTTTCCATTCGGTCGTGCCTTCACGCACCAGCTCACGCAGGGTGAGTTCCTGATCGCCGATGCGGACGATACGACCATAGTTTTGTCCGATGTACTGCCCCACATGCACGTGCTGCGTCTTGTCCCCGACAGACACGACGCCTTCCGTCTCGCCGTTGCGTTTCATCGTCCCGAGCAGCTTGAAGGCCTCCAGTGGATAGTCTTCCAGCGGCTCGCGACGGCGGTTCGGTTCTGGCGATTCGTTCTGCGCGCGCGAAAGTTCCGCCACCTTCTGCACGCTGAACGGGTCAGTCTGCTTGGTGGTTGTGTATTCGCGCGGCGCGTAAGGTTTGGGCTGCGGCAGCGGCGGCACGGTCGTGCTGATGTTCTGGCGCGCTTGCTGCATCCACTGCTGCAATTCGTCATCGGCGTTCGCGCCGCAGGCACCCAGCACAACAACCAGGCACAGCGGCGCAATGCGAGCGAGATGCGGCATCCGGTGGCGGCTCATGGTCTGCCCCATCATTTGGCGCCTCCCTTGGCGGCTGCGTTGGCCTTGCGCTGAGCAGCCTGCTCATCCGGATCGAGCGCGCGATACGCTTCTGCGCGCGCTTCCATCACCATGCTGCCGTCCTTGTTGCCGGTCAGCGACACGTTCTGCAGCGTGACGATCCGCGACAGCGCGGCCACGTCAGCAGCAAACAACGCCATATCGTGATAGCGGCCGTTGACCTTCACGGCGACGGGGATCTCGGCGTAATACGGCTTGACCACAGCAGCAGACGGACGGAACAGGTCGAACGTCAGCCCGCGCGCGATACCGGCGTGGTTGACGTCGGCCAGCAGCGCATCCATCTCGGTCTTGTTGGGCAGCTGCAGTTCGAGCTTGGCAACGCGCTGCTCCACCTCGGCCTTCTGCTTGCGCAGTGCCTCGAGGTTCACCACCTGAGCGAGCTTGCTCTGGTAGGCAGACTTCAGTTGCTCTTGCTCGGTGCGCTTGGCATCGCGCTCGTCGAACTTGCCACTCCAGTAGAACTGCCAGCCCAGCACGATCACAAGCACAGCAGCAAGGATCATGAACAGGATGCGTGGCGCGATCGGCCACGTTTCCGGCTCGTTCAGGTTCAGCCCACGGAACTGGCTGACCAGGTCTTCCAGCGAGATATCAGTCGAAAGCGCCATGATTATTTCCCTGCCCCTACGCCGGCCGCACCGGGCTTGGCCGGAGTTGCCGGCTCAGCCTTCCACTGAAAGCGAACGGTGAAATTGAACAGGCGACGCTGCTCCTTCAGGTTGTTCGTCATCGTGGTGGCGACGGATTCGCCCAGCTCGGCGTGATCCAGCCAAGGCACCGAACCCAAGTTACGAAGCAGGTCCGACACGCGCTCGTTCGACTGCGCCACACCGGAAATCGTGAACTTGTCACCGTCCTGCTTAAGCGCGGTCAGGTAGACACCTTCCGGCACCTGACGCACCAGCTCTTCCAGCAACTGTACCGGGCGGTTGCGTTCGTTCTGCAGGCTCTCGACGGCCTGCTGGCGCTGCAGCAGATCTTCGATGTCTTTCTTGAGGGTGTTCACCTCGACGATCTGCTTGTCCATCTCCGCGTTCTTCTGCGTGAGAACACCATTGATACGCTGCGCCTCTTCGGTCTGGTGATCGATCACCATGCCGCCCAGGAACACCATCACAGCGCCCGCAGCCGCCGCGGCGCCCAGGCTCATGAAGACTTTCTTGCGCTTGTCTGCACGTCGCTCGGCGTGATACGGCAGCAGGTTGACGCTCGGGAGCGCGTTGACGCTTTCGTTGGCCATCGCCCCTCCTTATTGCAGCCCGCGCAGGGCCAGGCCCGCGCTGACGATGTACGCCGGCAGATCGCGTTGCAGATAGCGCGCATTGACGTTCTTGGCCGCCCCCATGTTGGCAAACGGGTTGGCCAGCGTCGTGTTGATCTGCGTCTGCTGCTGAATGGCGGTCTGCACGCCCAGTAGCGATGCATGGCCGCCCGAGAGCACGATCTCATCGACCCGGCCAACGCTCGAGGTCGACATGAAGTTCTGGATGGCCTGGCTGATTTCCATCGCCAGCGTCTCCAGCGACGGCTTGAGCAGTTGGCTGCGGTATTCGTCGGGCAGCGTGTTCTTGCGCTTCTTCACCTCAGCCTTGAGCAGGTCGAGCGAGAACAGGCGCGAGATGCTCTGCGTGAGCTGGTCGCCCGAGCCAGACAGGGGTTGCTCATACAGCTCCTTCCAGCCTTGGTAGAACAGTGCGTGCGAACGGGCGCCGCCCAGATGGAACATCGCCACTACGGGCATGTCGCGCATCTCGGTTTCGGCGGCGTCCTGCTTGACCGCGAGCATATGGGTCATGGCGCGCTGGATGGCGTTTTCTTCCACATCCATGACAACCGGCTTCAGGCCGGCCATCTCGGCAGCGGTCACGCGCTCGGTCACACGCTCGGACACCGTTGCCGTCACGCGCACGCCGATCCCGCCCTCCGTTTCGGCCGGACCGATCACGACATAGTCGAAATTGACGTTCTGTGAGGGCGGAAACAGCCGGTTGGCCTCGCTCTCGACCTGCACGAAGAGCTCGTCTTCGGTCAGGTTGTCAGGCAGGCTGACGGTTTGCGATTCCGTCAGGCTGGAAGGAATGGCCAATACGGCATCCTTGCTGCGGATGCCAGCCTTGGCGATGGCGCGCTTGAGCGCGCTGCCCACCGCATCGATATTGACCAGATTGCCGTCAGCGACGGCACTGCGTTCAATCAGCTCGCTGGCGCATTTTTCGAGACGGAAATCCCCCTGCTTGCCATTGGCGGATAGCTCCACCACTTTGACGCTGGAAGACCCGATATCAATCCCGACGATATTGCGGCGCAGCAGGCCGGACAACAAACCCCGTCGCACAGAGACACCCCACCGTTTATATATTTTTGAACCCTGGCGCCCGCTCCACGTCCAACGTGCGCCATAGCCTGCATGGATTTGCTGCTGGATTCTCACAAAATCCTTTAGAACAGGCAAACGCTCCGACTGGCCACGAAGCATTTCGCAGGCGCCGATTCGTAAAGCGTTGTCAAAACCCCACGATCGGGGGATACCCCTTTCGTCTGACTTGCTTTCCGCTTCGTCTACTTCTAACGGCGGATTCTTCTCCGCCTTGAATCAGGCTATCGCAGACGCACAATCCGCGCACAATCAGTGACTTATACGTCACTCATGTGCAGCAAACGCTGCAGCCGTGACAGCCGTTACGCGCTGTTACCCCCTCATCAGGCGGCCCCCTTGGGTCGCGAAGATATAATCCCCGCCACGCTGACTGACACCCCCGGTGCCCACCTGTAATGGCTACTGCCCAAACCACCCCAGCTTCGCCCAAGCCGCCCAAAGCCCGCCGCCCGCTGTGGGCGCGCCTGCTCCTCTGGATGTTCGGCCTGTTCGTTGCCATGGGGGTCGTCGGGGCGCTGCTGGTGGGCTATGCCCTGCTGGTGGCCGCGCCGAACCTGCCGTCGCTCGACGTCATCACCGATTACCGGCCGAAGATTCCGCTGCGCGTGTACACCGCCGACAACGTCCTGATTGGCGAGTTCGGCGAAGAACGCCGCAGCTTCGTGCCCATCGCGCAGATCCCCGACGTGATGAAACGCGCGGTGCTCGCCATCGAGGACGACCGTTTCTATGAGCACGGCGGCGTGGACTTCGTTGGCGTGCTGCGCGCGGGCCTGGCCAACCTGCACGGCGGCCTGTCGCAGGGCGCGTCGACCATCACCATGCAGGTGGCACGCAACTTCTTCCTCTCGAGCGAGAAGACGTTCACGCGCAAGATCTACGAGATGCTGCTCTCGTACAAGATCGAAGCCAGCCTGAGCAAGGATCAGATCCTCGAGCTCTATATGAACCAGATCTACCTCGGCCAGCGCGCGTACGGCTTTGCCAGCGCCGAGCAGATCTACTTCGGCAAGAACATCAAGGACATCACCCTGGCCGAAGCTGCCATGCTGGCCGGCCTGCCCAAGGCGCCGTCGGCGTACAACCCGGTGGTGAACCCGAAACGCGCCAAGGTGCGTCAGGAATACATCCTGCAGCGCATGCGCGACCTGCACTACATCACGCCGGAGCAGTACACCCAGGCCATCAACGAGCAACTGCCGGTGCGCAGCGAGGGCCATGAATTCGACGTGCACGCCGAGTACGTGGCGGAAATGGTTCGCCAGCTCATGTATGCGCAGTACCGCGAAGAGACCTACACGCGCGGCCTGAATGTCTACACGACGCTGCGCAAGGGCGATCAGGACGTGGCCTACCAATCGGTGCGCCGCGGCATCCTCGACTATGAGCGCCGTCACGGCTACCGTGGCCCCGAGGCCTTCATTGATCTACCGGCAGACGCGGATGACCGCGAACAGGCCATCGACGACGCCCTGCTCGAGCACCCGAGCAGCGACGATCTGCAATCCGCCGTTGTGGTGAGCGTGGCGCCGAAGCTGGTGCGCGCGACGATGCTGTCGGGCGAAACAATCGATCTGGCGGGCGATGGCCTGAAATTCGCACAGGCTGCGCTGTCGGCCAACGCACAGCCGAAGATCAAGCTGCGTGCGGGCGCGGTCATCCGCGTCATCCAGGACACCAAGACGCAGAAGTGGTCGATCACGCAGTTGCCGGAAGTGGCCTCGGGCTTTGTCTCGCTGGACCCGCAGACGGGCGCGATCTACTCGATGGTCGGCGGCTTCGACTTCAACCGCAGCAAGTTCAACCACGTCACGCAGGCGTGGCGCCAGCCGGGTTCGAGCTTCAAGCCGTTCATCTACTCGGCGGCGGTGGACAAGGGCTTCTCGCCATCCACGGTGATCAACGATGCGCCGCTGTCGATCCCGACCGGCGACACCGGCGGCCAAGTGTGGGAGCCGAAGAACTACGGCGGCGGCTACGACGGCCCGATGACGATGCGCCGCGCGCTGCAGAAGTCGAAGAATCTGGTGTCCGTGCGGATCCTGCGCACCATCGGCACGCAGTACGCACAGCAATACATCACACGCTTTGGCTTTGAGGCTGACAAACACCCCGCCTACCTGCCGATGGCACTGGGCGCGGGCTCGGTGACGATCCTGCAGATGGCCGGTGCCTATTCGGTGTTCGCCAACGGCGGCTACCGCGTAAATCCGTACATCATCGATCGCGTGGTTGATGCGCGCGGCACCGTCATCCAGCAGGCACACCCGATGACGGCCGCCAAGGACGCCGTGCGTGTGATCGATCCGCGCAACGACTTCATCATGGACTCGCTGCTGCGCAGTGTCGTAGCGAACGGCACGGGCTACCTTGCCAAGCAGAAGCTCGGCCGTACCGACATGGCCGGCAAGACCGGCACCACCAACGACTCGTTCGATGCCTGGTTCTGCGGCTACACGCCCAAGCTGGTCGGCGTGGCCTGGATGGGCTATGACAACCCGCGCAGCCTGGGCGACCGCGAAACCGGTGGCGGCCTGGCCTTGCCGATCTGGATCAACTACATGGGTTACGCCCTGAAGGGCCAGCCCGAGACGGATCGCCAAGCGCCTGAAGGTGTGGTGCAGATGGCCGGCGACTGGGCCTATGAGGAATACGCCAACGGCCAAGGTATCGCCTCGGTGGGCCTGGGCGACGCGATGCCGGGCGCCTCGGCACCGGGCGGCGACCAGCCGCAACAGCAGCAGCCGGGCGTCAACTTGGCGCCGACGCCGGAACAGGAGAAGCAGAAGATTCTCGACATGTTCCGCGGCAACTGAGGCTGACCACCCACGAAAAAGCCGCCCTTCGGGGCGGCTTTTCTTTTGTCTGGCGGATGCCGTTGGCGCTTAGTTGGCCGCCAGCGTCACATCCACTTCGCACTGCTGGCTGACATAACGCGATAGGGCAACGTACAGTTCTTCGCCACTACGGGTGTCCGTCCAGCGGCTGTCGGTGTGGCGGAAATGGAATCCGCCGGCACGCGCAGCCACCCACAGTTCCTGCATCGGCGCCTGGCTGTTGATGATGATCTTGGAGCCATCGTCGAATTCGAGCGTCAGCACGTTGCCGACACGGCTGACTTCAATGTCGGCGTCAGCTTTGTCAGCGGCAATCTCGACGATGCTTTCGATGCGGGAAAGCTCCGCGTCGGCCAGCGCCAGGAACTCCGATTCGGTCAGGGGGGGCATGCTACACTCCAAAATCTTGCGCGGGCGCGGCATCGCGGCCTTTTTCGACCGTTTGGCGCCTCGCCCCATGTGACTCTGATTGCCGCAAGGTTGCTCCCTTGTGGCTCTTTTCCGCACCACCATCCGATGACACGAATCGCCGCCATTGTAGCCACTGTCGGCCTGACCCTGACGGCCGCAGGTCTATCCGGCTGCGGGATTCGCGGGCCGCTTTACATGCCCAAGGTGCCGCCGGCGCCGACCGCACCCCAGACAACCGACCCTGGCATCGCTGGCCCGAACGCCGTACCGCAGCCGCCGGTGCCTGGCGCCAAACCTGCGGCAGACGCCGCCAGTGCGGTGCCCGCCAACCGCTGATCCGCTTCTCTTTTCAACCGGCGCTGCCTGCCTTACGCAAGACGGTGCCCTGATTGCCCCCTCACCCATGTCCGAGTCCCTGATCCGCCAGGACGGCGCCCTGATGATCGAAGGCGTCGCGCTCGACGCGATAGCCGCGCAGTTCGGCACGCCCACCTACGTGTATTCGCGCGCTGCGCTCACAGCCAACTATCGCGCCTACGCCGCTGCGTGCGAGGGTCGCAACGCGCATGTGCAGTACGCGATGAAGGCCAACTCGAACCTGGCCGTGCTGCAGGTCTTCGCGCAACTGGGCGCGGGCTTCGACATCGTCTCGGCCGGTGAACTCAAGCGTGTGCTGGCTGCCGGCGCACCGGCCTCGAAGGTGGTGTTCTCGGGCGTGGGCAAGAGCGCGGATGAAATGCGCTTCGCGCTGGAAGTCGGCGTGGCGTGCTTCAACGTGGAGTCGATTCCCGAGCTGCACCGCCTGAACGACGTGGCCGCATCGATGAGCAAGATCGCACCCGTGTCGCTGCGCATCAACCCGGACGTGGACGCCAAGACGCACCCGTACATCTCGACGGGCCTGAAGGGCAACAAGTTCGGCGTGGCCTTCGACGAAGTGCTGCCGACCTACCGCGCCGCCGCAGCCATGCCGAACCTGCGCGTGGTCGGCATCGACTGCCATATCGGCTCGCAGATCACCGAGGTGTCGCCGTACCTGGATGCACTGGACAAGGTGCTCGACGTGGTGACCAAGCTCGATGCCGAGGGCATCCGCCTGTCGCACATCGACGTGGGCGGCGGCCTGGGCATCACCTACACCGACGAGACGCCGCCGGACATCACCGCCTTCGCACGCACGCTGCTGGACCGCGTCGAACAGCGTGGTTTTGGCGATCGCACCGTGCTGTTCGAGCCGGGCCGCTCGCTGGTCGGCAACGCCGGCCTGCTGCTCACACGCGTGGAATACCTCAAGCCTGGCGCTTCCAAGAACTTCTGCATCGTCGATGCGGCGATGAACGATCTGGCCCGCCCAGCCATGTACGAGGCGTATCACCACATCGTTGCGGTGCGCGAAGGCGAGAGCGCACCGGTCGTCTACGACGTGGTCGGCCCGGTGTGCGAATCGGGCGACTGGCTCGGCCGTGATCGTTCGCTGGCGGTGCAGGCAGGTGACTTGCTGGCGATCCTGTCGGCCGGCGCGTACGGCTTCACGATGAGCTCGAACTACAACACGCGCAATCGCGCGGCGGAAGTCATCGTGGATGGCGACAAGGTGCACCTGGCGCGTGAACGCGAGCGCTTTGAAGACCAGATCCGCGGCGAGCATCTGCTCCCGGCATAAGGCAGCATCACCGCAAAGAAAAAGCCTCGCAGTTGCGAGGCTTTTTCTTTGGCGATCCGCGCCGGTCAATCACGCGCGGGCATTGCGCCGGCCGCCATCGCACCTTGCCGCGCGCCACGCCATGCCCACCACAGACGCAGCCCCAACAGCACCGCCATCACCGCAGCGTAGATCGACACTTCCGCAAAGTCGTGCTTGCCGGCCTTGTGCCACCAGTAGTGCAGGATGCCGAGCACGCCGGTCACATACACGAGACGGTGCAGCCACTGCCAGCGCTTGCCGCCCAGGCGCTTGACCATCGCGTTGGTGGACGTCGCCGCCAGCGGAATCATCAGCACGAAGGCCGCGAAGCCCACCGTGATGAACGGACGCTTGACGATGTCCTTCAACATCGACGCCGGGTCGAGCCCGCGATCCACCAGCAGCCAGATCAGGAAATGGATCGTGCCGTAAAAGAACGTGAACAGACCCAGCATGCGACGAATGCGGATCAGCCAGTTCATGCCCGTGAGCCGGCGCAGCGGCGTGACGGCCAACGTGCAGCACAGCAGCACCAGCGTCCACGTGCCGGTCGAGCGCGTGACGAACTCCAGCGGGTTCGCCCCGAACTGATCAGTCGCACCCAGGAACACGATGCGCAGGAACGGCACGAGCGCCAGCAGCCACACGGCGATCTTCATCACGCGCAGTTGCTTGGGCGACAGCATGGGCGGCAGCAGTTTCATGTCGTCCTCAGAAGTTCTTGCGCAGGTCCATACCCGCATACAGCGGCGCGACCTGGTCGTAGCCGTTGAACATCAGCGTCTTGCGCTTGGGCGCGAACAGGCCGCCGAAGCCGCCCTTGTCCTCGCCGATGCGGCGCTCGGTGGCCTGGCTCCAGCGCGGGTGATCCACGGTCGGGTTCACGTTGGAGTAGAAGCCGTATTCATTGGACGCGGCGATGTTCCAGCTGGTGGGCGGCTGCTTGTCGACAAAGCGGATCTTCACGATGGACTTGGCGCTCTTGAAGCCGTACTTCCACGGCAAGATCACGCGCACGGGCGCGCCGTTCTGGTTCGGCAGCACCTGACCGTAGAGGCCGAACGTGAGCAGCGCGAGCGGATGCATCGCCTCGTCCAGGCGCAGGCCCTCGCTGTACGGCCACTCCAGCACGGGGCTGGTGACGCCGGGCATCTGGCGCTTGTCGGCCAGCGAGATGAATTGGATGTACTTGGCGCTGCCCTGCGGCTCCACGCGCTTGATCAGCTCCGCCAGCGGAAAGCCGACCCACGGAATCACCATCGACCAGCCCTCGACGCAGCGCAGGCGGTAGACGCGCTCTTCCATCGGGGCGAGCTTCATCAGGTCGTCCAGGTCATACGTCTTGGGCGTCTTCACCAGCCCTTCCACGCTGACCTGCCAGGGGTGCGGGCGCAGCGTGCCGGCATAGCGCGCCGGGTCGGACTTGTCGGTACCGAACTCGTAGAAGTTGTTGTACGTGGTGACTTGGTCGTACGGCGTAGCCTTCTCGACCGTGGTGTAGGCCGGGTTGGACTTGGCGGCCAGCTTGGCCAGCGGCGCATTGGCGGCGAAAGCCTCGCGCGATGCCCACGGCGCCAGCGTCGCGCCAGCCGCGCCCATGGCAGCAGCGGCCAGGAAGCGGCGGCGCTGCTCGAAGATGTGCTGCGGGGTGATCTCGCTGGCGGGGATGTCTTCACCGTGCAGCCAGCGGTCGGTCTTGATCAGCATGATCGGTCCTCGTTGTCGGGAACGCTGTCCCATGTGCTTTGGTCGTGCCAGCGCCGCCGACCTGACAGCGCGCGGCAAAAAAAACTGCGGTGCTATTCCTTCTTGGACGCAGGTCCCGTGAACTCGCTGTACTGCCGGTACACCGCCTGCGCCACTTCCAGCAACTGCGCTCGCGCCAGCGGCCCAGACACGGCAAACCCCAGCCCGTGATCGGCCCAGTAGAACGCCATCGGCGGCGGGTGATCGACCGCCGGGTGGATCGCTTGCAGCACGCGGTTGTCTGGGGCCAGCGTCTCCAGCCGGAAGCCGGTATCGCGGTTGTTCGGCATGCGCCGCAACTGCACGGAGATGCGCGTGCCGTCCGGCCCTTCGTACATCAGCATGGCCGTGGGCATATCCGCCGATACGGTCTGGCGCCCACCAATCAGCCGATAACCGAGCGGCGTCAGGTCGGGGATGTGCAGTTGTGCATCCAACCGCCGCGACAGCCATGTGACGAGATGCGCCTCTTCGTTGGCCGGCACCTCCACCATATGCTTCGACTCGGGCGAGTAGACGACGTGCGATACCAGCGCGTCGTTGGCGAAACGTTGCATCGGCACAGTGTGGTCCAAAGCACCCCGGCCTAGCCAGCCCGCGCCGGTACCGATCATCAGACACGCCACGCCGAGCGCCAGCACACTCCAACCGCGCATCGTGCCGAAGCCGCGCGCAGGCTGCGGTTGCTGCGCAGCGGCCAGGATGGCTGCCGGAATGCGCCGCGGCGGCACTGGCGCATTGAGCAGCGGATCAAGCGCGCGATGGAGCTGCGCATCGGTCTTGCGCCAACCGGCCACCTCGGCGGCGGCGCCGGGGTGTGCGGCAAGATACGCCTCCACAACAGCACGGCGCGCAGCAGCCAGGCGGCCGTCGGCGTAAGCGTGGAGCTCGTCGATGTGGATGGCGGTGTGGGAAACATCGGCAGACATGGTCGGCCTCACTTCACTCGATGCAGCGCGGTGCTGCCATCACCGGAAGACCTCGGCGCGGTGGACGCCCCTTCCAGCGCCACACGCATCCGCTCGCGCGCCCGCGACAGCCGCGACATCACCGTGCCCAGCGGCACGCCGAGCACGTCGGCGGCTTCCTTGTAGGCGAGCTGCTCCAGTCCGACGAGCAGCAGCACGGCACGTTGGTCTTCCGGCAGCGAGGCCAACGCACGCAGCAGATCACGACGCAGACCGGGGTCTTCGTCGACGGGGATGTCGGGTGGAGTATCGGTCAGGTCAATTTGATCCGGCCGGCGCACGGCGTTCAGGTGCAGGCGATGCATGATGGTCAGCAGCCACGCGAACAGCCCGTCGCTCTCGCCGCTCGCGGCACCAAACCTCGGGCGCAACTGGAAACGCCAGCGGTAACGCCAGGCGCGTTCCAGCGTGTCCTGCACGAGATCATCGGCGCGGGTGGCGTCACCCACCAGGCCACGCGCGTGACGACGCAAGCGCGGTGTCAGCGCGATCAGGCGGCCGGCAAGGTCGGTCATGGGCGCGCTAGCGCAGTCAGCGTGCTTACGGCTTGGCGATGTGCCAGATGTTCAGGAAGCCATCGCCGGTCTGATCGCCGGGCATCTTGTCCTTGCTGAACAGATAGAGCGGCTTGCCGCGGTAAGTCCACTGTTTCTTGCCGTCATCGCGCGTGATGATGGCGTAGTCGCCGGAAGGCTTGTCGGCGTCATTGGCGGCCAGCGGCGGCCAGACGTTGGGGCAGTTGCCGTTGCAGGCGCTCTTGCCGGCCATGGTGTCGCGGTCGAATGTGTAGAGCGTCATGCCGTGCTCGTCGGTGAGCGCGCCGTTGGTCACCTTCACTGCCATCGGCGTGGACGACATCCCGATGCCCATGCTGCTGCAACCGGCCAAGCCGAACGCGGCAAGCGCCACGGCCCCGGCAAATGCCAGGCGTGCGTTAAACAACCGGGGGGAAGCTGCGGACTGGCTCATCTTGTTCTCCTTGGGTGGGAGGGGCGCCGGAAGGGAAAAAATGAGGCGCCCTCACAGAGCAGTAAACACGCTAGGCGCGTCGTTATTCCAGTCCGCTGAGGATTTTTTGTGACTTAGAGTTCGCCGTAGCTGTGCAGGCCCGACAGGAACATGTTCACGCCCAGGAAGGCGAAGGTCGTCACCAGCAGGCCAATCAGCGCCCACCACGCCGCCATGCGGCCACGCAGGCCCTTCATCAGGCGCATATGCAGCCAGGCGGCATAGTTCAGCCAGACGATCAGCGCCCAGGTTTCCTTCGGGTCCCAGCTCCAGTAGCCGCCCCAGGCGTCAGCCGCCCATAGCGCACCAAGAATCGTTGCGATGGTGAAGAACGCAAAGCCGACGGTGATGGCCTTGTACATCACGTCGTCCAGCACTTCGAGCGACGGCAGGCGGTCCACCAGGATGCCGTGTTCCTTGAGCAGGTAGGCCCCGCCCACCATGGCCGCCAGGGAGAAGGTGCCGTAGCCGATGAAGTTGGCCGGCACGTGAATCTTCATCCACCAGCTCTGCAGCGCCGGTACCAGCGGCTGGATCTCCTGCGCACCGCGCGACACCGTGTACCACAGCAGAAAGCCCACTGCCGCCGACACCACCAGCATCACGAACGGACCGAGCGAGCGCGTCTTGTAGCGCTGCTCGTAGTACAGGTAGAACAGCGACGTGATCAGCGTGAAGAGGATGAAGACTTCGTAGAGGTTCGAGATGGGGATGTGGCCAATATCCGCCCCCACCAGGTAGGACTCGTACCAGCGCACCAGCATGCCGGTCAGCCCCAGCACCACAGCGGCCCAGCACAGCTTGCTGCCGATCGAGCCGCCCGCTTCCCAGCGCAACGCCAGGCCCGCCCAGAAGAAGAGCGTGGACAGGAAGATCAGCGCGCTCATCCACAGGATGGCCGACTGGCTGGCGAGGAAGTACTTCAGGAAGAAGGCGTGCTCGGCGCGGGCAAGTTCGGGGCCGTTCGCACCGCCGTACTGCGAGATACCGAACAGCGACAGCACGGCAATGCCGATCATCAGCACCCGCACCGGCTTCCACGTCCACCCCAGCCACGCGAAGGCCGGCACAGCGGCAATCAGGATGCCGCGCTCGTAGCCGTCCATGTAAGCGCCATAGCGCGAGAAGGCAAAACCGGCACCGGCGGCCAGCAACACAGCAAACAGCCAGTCGAACCAGCCCAGCCGGCGGAAATACGACGGGCGCTCTAGTGCACCCAGATCAGCGCTCGCCACGGTCGTTTGGGGAGGATTGGTCGCTTCCATCACCTGCTCACTTCATTGGTTTGGGGTCGGTGTCTGCTGCACTGGCAGAACCGGGGATCGCGGGGGCGCCCGTCACGGCGCGGACATCTTGCTTGAGGCGCTCGAACTCCCGGTCGAAGTCGAGCGTGCGGCGCATGGTCGACATGGCGGTCAGCACATGTGCGCCGGAGGTGCTTTCGTTGGTCTGGCCGGATTGCGGCTTGATCCACAGCCACCAGCGGCGCTCCCGTACGTAGAACATCGAGAACACGCCCAGCACCAGCAGCAGCGACCCAAGATACACGATGTTCTTGCCCGGCGCACGGGTGAGCTGGAACACGCTGGCCTGCACCTGCTGGAAGTCGGCAAGCTGCAGATACACAGGTGCGCCGTAGAAAACATTGTCCGACAGCGAGTTGATGGCGGTCTGCAGCCACTGGCTGCTCGTCGCATCGACAGTAGGCGCGGGCAGGCCATCCTGCGCGCGGGCCAGTTGCCACAGCTCCCACATCGCGCTGTTGATGATCTTCATCAGCACGTCGGCCGCCTTCTCGCGCTCGCCGTCGGGCACCGATTTCTGCAGGAAGGTAGCGATGGCCGAAAAACCACCTTGCGCCTCAGCAGGGGTGTCTTTCAGGTCAGCAGCCGCACCAGCGAACAGGTCGAGCGCGCGACGGGCGCTGTCGGTCAGCTGGCTGCGCAGTGCGGCCCGATCGTCGCCGGGCATGGAGAGCAGCGCAAAGCGGCGCGCCGCCTCCGCACGCATCGTCGGGTTCTGCAGCGCGGCGCGCAGGCGCATCCAATCGTTCACAGTGCCCTGCGCATCCGCCGGGATACGCAGATAGCGGAACGGCTCGTCCGGCTGCGTGCGCATGCCGGCCAGGAACACCGATTGACCATCCAGCGTGACCGGCAGCATGTAGTTGCTGAACTCGCGCGCCTGGCCGTTTGCATCGCGCAGCTTGTACTGAACCGAGGGGCCGACGTTGCGCAGGTCGCGGTCATGGGTCATCTTGGTGACGTTGCCCAGTTCGGCGCGCAGGCCGGTTTCATTGCCCCCTTTCTTGCCGACACCGCGCGCGTCGGGCTTGCCGGAGGCATCCGTCACCGTCTCGATGTTCATCAGGCGGAAATCGGTGAACTCGACCGTGTAATCCGCCCCGTGGTCGGTCAGCTTGGTGTCTTGGCCAACCACGCCGGACAGCGTGAACGTCTTGGCGTCGCCCCCCAACATCGGGAAACCGGTCAGCTTGAGCTTGGAGCCACCGTCTTCAAAGCTCGACTGGTAGATCGCCACGCCGTCATACACGAACGGCTTGTTCACCTCGACACGCGCGTCGACCTGCTTGCCGGTGCGGCGGTCAGTCACGACGATGTCGCTGGCGAACAGCTTGGGCATGCCGGTCGAGTAATGCTCAACGGTGAACTTCTTGAGCGTGATCATGAACGGCAGGTCCTGAATCAACGCGCCGTCGGCAATGTTCAGGATCGCCGTGCTGACGGTCGAGCCCTCCGGCACAAACGCATTGCCGCGGAAGCCCGGGTTGGACACCGAGAGCCGGTGCTCCGGCCCGATCTCGCTGATGACCGCGTTGCCCTTGATGGGCGACTTGCCGCCAAACCACATCTGCGCGCGGATCATCATGTCGCCGTCGAGCAGCCCGCCAATGCAGATGATGACGATGGCTGAGTGCGCCAGGATGTAGCCGATCTTGTTGCCGGCGCCGGCCTTGGCCGTGATGAGCGTGGCCCCGCCGTCGCGCGAGAACGCCTTGATGCGAAAGCCCCGGTTCTGCGCCAGTGCGGCCAGGCGCGCCGCGACGGTGGCCGCGTCGGCAGGCGTGTCAAATTCGTCCTTGTGATGGAACGCGCGCAGGCTGCCCTCGCGCACGTTCTCGCGCCAGGCACGCATGTCGGCCAGCATCTTGGGCGCATTGCGCACGATGCACAGCGAGGTCGATACGACCAGAAATGCCAGGATCAGCAGGAACCACCACGCGCTATACACCGTGGGCAGCGTCAGCGAGCGGAACACCTCCGCCCAGAACGGCCCGAACTGGTTGACGTAGTTCGGGTACGGCTCGTTCTGCTTGAGCACCGTGCCGATCACGCTGGCGATAGCGATGACCGTCAGCAGGCTGATCGCAAAACGCATCGACGACAGCAGCTCGACCGTCTCGCGCAGTGCGCGGCGGCGGGAGCGGATCTGGACGCCGGAAGTGGAGACCGAAGACATGCGAAGAAAGCCTGTTCAGGAACGAAAACAGGGCGGCGATGCCAGGCGCATTGCCACCCTGTTCTTCTTGTTGATTGTGCGACCGCCTGCCAGACGGTCGGGTGCGGCAGATTAACGCAGACCGGCGACGTAATCGGCCACAGCCTTGATCTGCTCGGTCGTCATACGGTTGGCCAGGTCATGCATCTGCACGCTGTTCTTGCGCGTGCCGTTCTGGAACGCCACCAGTTGTGCCTCGGTGTATTCGGAGAACTGACCTGCAATACGCGGATACTGCGCCGGGATACCGGCACCGGTCGGGCCGTGGCAGCCTGCGCAGGCTGCGATGCCGCGCTTGGCGTCACCGCCGCGATACAGTTTCTGACCCAGCTCGATGGTGTCCTTGCTCTTGGCCGAGCCCGGCTTCCAAGCGGCCTGCTTGCCCAGGTACGCGCCGATGTCCTTCATGTCCTGGTCGGACAGCGCGCCCGCGTACAGCGACATGACCGCGTGATTGCGATCGGTCTTGGCCTTGAAATCCTTGAGTTGCTTTTCGATGTATTCGGCGTGCTGACCGGCGAGCTTCGGGTTGACGTTCATGGCGCTGTTACCGCCGGCGCCGTGGCAGCTGGTACACGCGGGCACGCCATTGGCAGGGACGCCGGCGTTGAAGAGCGTTTCGCCGCGTGCAGCATCGGCTTTGGCAATCTTTTGTTCTTCAGCGTGGGCCACGGAGAAGGCCGAAGCCAGGGACAGCGCTGCGACAGCAAAAACGTTCGCGATGCGGTTCATTCGCACACCTTGTTTAGATTGTTTTCGAATGCTGCGTGCGCCGCCCAATGCCGGACCCTGCGGCGCCGGGCATCCCCTTCTCCTCGTACCGGAACCGTGCATGAAAACGGACCGGCCCGGGCCTCGGGGCGGTCCTGCGACGGATCTGGTGGGGACGTCCGTAAACCGGCGTATTGTACAATAACGCCTCTGCAATGCGACCTCGCGGCGCAGCAACCACGCAGTTCTGAACTGCAGTCTACAGGTACTGCCGCGCATGTCGCTCCTGCATCAAGCCCGTTTCTTCATCACCGTCAATCATTTGCGTGATTTACCGGCAACCGCCGTGCCGGAAGTCGCGTTTGCGGGCCGCTCCAACGCAGGCAAATCCACCGCGATCAACATCCTGTGCAATCAGAAGCGGCTGGCGTTCTCGAGCAAGACGCCCGGGCGCACGCAACACATCAACTATTTCTCGGTGATGCCGGCCAAGGCGGAAGACCCGCTCGGCTTCCTGGTCGACCTGCCCGGCTACGGCTATGCCGAAGCGCCCGGCGAAACCAAGTCGCACTGGGTCCACCTGCTGGGCGACTACGTCCAGGCGCGCCAGCAACTGGCCGGCCTAGTCATCATGATGGACGCGCGCCGCCCCTTCACCGACCTCGATTGCCAGATGGTCGAGTGGTTCCTGCCGACGGGCAAGCCGATCCATGTGCTGCTCACCAAGGCGGACAAGCTGACCAACAACGACGCCTCGCGCGCGCTGATGGCCGCACGCAAGGTGCTGGCCGACTACCGCGCGCAGATCGATGGCGATGTGTCGCTCACGGTGCAGCTGTTCTCGAGCCTGAAGCGTCGTGGCATCGAAGAGGCGCAGCGAATTGTCGCAGGCTGGCTGTGCCTGCCCGAAGCCCTGGAACCGGCGCCGCAAAGCGAACCGGCAAAAAAAACCCCGTCGCCAAAAGCGCAACGGGGGTAACGACCCCATCGAGCCATCGATGGGAACCCGCGTCAGGGAGGAGCCGCGGGGGACGCTGCACCAGCGTCGCGGGCGCATTGTCCGTGCATAGGATGGATAATCGCCACGAAAGTTTTCAAACTTCACAGTGTGTTCTTAGAGTCCGCTGACATGATTTCGAGCTTCCCCGACCATCGCCCGCGCCGCATGCGCCGCGACGATTTCTCCCGCCGCATGATGCGCGAGTCGCGCCTCACCCCCGACGATCTGATCTACCCCGTCTTCATCCTCGAAGGCACCAACGTGCGCCAGGCCGTGCCGTCGATGCCGGGCGTCGAGCGCGTCTCGGTGGATGTGCTGCTGGGCGTGGCCGAGCAATGCGTGCAACTGGGCATTCCGGTGCTGGCGCTGTTCCCGGTGATCGAGCCGTCGATCAAGACGCCCGACGGCATTGAAGCCACCAACCCGGACGGCCTGATCCCGCGCGCGGTAAAGGCACTCAAGGCGCGCTTTCCCGAGCTGGGCATCCTGACGGATGTGGCGCTCGATCCGTACACGAGTCACGGCCAGGATGGCGTGCTCGATGCCAATGGCTATGTGCTGAACGAAGAGACGGTGGAGATCCTCTCCGCGCAGGCCTTGGTACAAGCCGCGGCCGGCGTGGACATCGTCGCGCCGTCCGACATGATGGACGGCCGCATCGGCGCCATCCGCCTGGCACTGGAGCACGAAGACCACATCTACACGCGCATCATGGCCTACGCGGCCAAGTACGCTTCAGCGTTCTACGGCCCGTTCCGGGATGCGGTGGGTTCGGCGGCCAACCTGGGCAAGGGCAACAAGATGACCTACCAGATGGACCCGGCCAACTCGGATGAGGCGCTGCGCGAAGTGGCGCTCGACATCGCCGAGGGCGCCGACATGGTGATGGTCAAGCCCGGCATGCCGTACCTCGACATCGTGCGCCGCGTGAAGGATGAGTTCCGCTTCCCGACCTACGTCTACCAGGTCAGCGGTGAATACGCGATGTTGAAGGCCGCCGCGCAGAACGGCTGGCTGGATCACGACAAGGTCGTGCTGGAATCGCTGCTGGCATTCAAGCGCGCCGGGGCGAATGGCATCCTGACGTACTTCGCGCTGGACGCCGCCCGCTTGCTGCGCGGCTGATCAGGTAGAAGTTTTTGCCGTCTGTGCTGCGCCCAGCGCGCGGCGCAGACTGGCGAGGAAGGTGTCGGCATGCTCGAAGCCGACCACACGGGCCTGCGCCTCGCGGCCCTGCGTATCAAAGAAGATCGTACCGGGCGGGCCGAACAGGCCGAAGCGCTTGAGCAGCGCCTGATCATCCGCGCTGTTGGCCGTCACGTCGGCCTGCAGCAGCACCACATCGGCGAGCGCCGTGCGCACCCGCGCATCCGTGAAGGTCAGGCGCTCCATTTCCTTGCAGCTCACGCACCAGTCGGCGTAGAAGTCGAGCATCACCGCGCGACCCGACGCACTGGCGTTGCGTACCTCGGCATCGAGTTCATCCGTGCTCTTCACGCGCTTGAAGGTCAGGCCATGCACCTCGGCTTGCGCGGATGCACCGGTCGACGCGCGCAGCACGCCGGCCAACGGTTGCAGCGGATCACGCCCACCTGCGGCCACGCCCACCAGTTGCGCCGCCCCCGCCAGCGCCAATACCACGCCCACCACCTTGCCCAGACGCTGCACGTTATTCGCACCGTCTGGCAGCGAATCGAACGTCCGCAGAAACACGGCCGCGCCGATCAGCAATGCGCCCCAGGCCACCATCGCGGCCCACGGAGGCAAGACCGGCTGCACGATGTACAGAGCCACAGCGAGCAGGATGAAACCGAAGATCGCCTTGGTGACGGTCAGCCAATGCCCCGAGCGCGGCAGCAGATTGCCGGCGCCCACGCCCACCAGAATCAGCGGCACGCCCATCCCCATGGACAGGGCAAACAGTGCTGTACCCCCCGTGGCCGCGTTGCCGGTTTGTGCAATGTAGGCGAGCGCCCCCGCCAAGGGTGCCGTCACGCACGGTGAAACGATCAACGCCGACAGCGCCCCCATGACGGCGGCGCCCGCAATCTGGCCGCCGCTCAGCTTGTTGGATGCCTGCGTCAACCGGTGATGCCACGACGCCGGCAACTGCAACTCGTACAAGCCGAACATCGACAGCGACAGCAATGCAATCAGCAGCGCAAACGCGCCCAACACCCAAGGGTTCTGCAGCGCAGCCTGAAGCCCCTGCCCCGCCAAGCCCGCCGCCACACCAAGCGCCGTATAGACCGTCGCCATCCCCAGCACATATGCCACCGACACCAACGCCGCACGCATGCGCGTGGCATGCTCGCCCACCACGATGGCCGAGATGATCGGCAACATGGGCAGCACGCACGGTGTGAATGTCAGCAGCAAACCAAAGCCGAAGAACAGCAAGGCAATCGCCCCAAGGTTGCCACTGCCCAGCGTGCTGGCGATGCGGCCGAGCTTGTCGTCGGAAGAGGACTCGGTCCCGCTGACGACTGCGGCGCCTGGTGCCGTTGGCGCACTCGACGCAGAGGCCGGCTCCACCTGGAAGCGGCTCTTCATCGGCGGATAGCACAGGCCCTGGTCCGCACAGCCTTGTGAGGTGACGACCAGCGTGAACGGTGCCGATGCGTCTTGCGCCTTCACGTGGAAGACGAGCGCATGGCGATAGGTCTCGACCTCCTTGTTGAAGTTCTCGTCGTGCTTGATCTTGCCCGCAGGCAGTTCAAGCGGCGCGAATGTGACTGTTGCGGGGTCCGCCGCCACGGCCAAGCGCTCGCGGTACATGTAGTAACCGTCAGCAATGCCGAACTTGACCTCGACAGTCTGCCCATCGAGCTGCTTGGCCGAGAAGCGGAACGCCTGCTCGGGCGGCAGGAAATCGTCGGCAGCGTGCGCCGGTGCGTGCAGCATCAACGCAGCGACCAGCAGCATCAGCAACTGCAGCACACGTCGCATCGGTAGGAACGAAGAGGCGGTCATATCAACGGCTATCAAACTTCAAACAGAAGACGGGCGTGTCTCGTCAGCCACCCACGCAAGATACGCCGGCAAGCCCACAGCTACCGGCACGGCGATGATCTCTGGCACCTCATAAGGATGCGCCTTGCGCAACACCGCCTCGAGCGCGGGATACGTCGCACGCGTGGTCTTGATCAACAGCGGGATCTCGGTCGCCTGTTCGATCGCGCCATTCCACCAGTATGTCGACGCGCAGGCAGGCAAGCGATTGATGCATGCGGCCAGCCGAGATTCGAGCACGACTTTGGTCACACGGTCGGCGCTGTCGGCATCTGGCAGATTGGTCAGCACCAGCAGCACATCGGTTCCGGCAGACATGGAAACTCCACAGATGCGCTCCCATGGCCAAATAGCCGAGCGCAGACAACAAAAAAGCCAGGATACGTATCCTGGCTTCATTGTAATGCGCGCTCGAAAGGGACATTCGGCGCATCCGGCGCGACGACGTGTCGCACCGGCAAACCTCGGCTGATCTTACTCAGCGGCTTCGGCGTCCACTGCCTCAGCAACTTCCGGACGGTCCAGCAGCTCGACCAGTGCCATCGGCGCATTGTCGCCCTGACGGAAGCCGAACTTCAGGATACGGGTGTAGCCGCCCGGACGGGTCGCGAAACGCGGGCCCAGTTCCGTGAACAGCTTGGTGACCATGTCGCGGTCGCGCAGGCGGGCGAATGCCAGACGGCGGTTGGCAACGGTGTCCTTCTTGGCCAGCGTGATCAGCGGCTCGACAACCTTGCGCAGTTCCTTGGCCTTCGGCAGCGTGGTCTTGATCAACTCGTGCTGCAGCAGCGAGTTGGACATGTTGCGCAGCATCGCGAGACGGTGCGACGAGGTGCGGTTCAGTTTCCGCAGACCATGACGGTGACGCATGATGATTCCTTCTTAAGAGTGTTTGACCAGCTCTTCTATCACCCCTTGCGAGGCGCGGGCCGGTAGCTTTAACAATAGGCCGCTCAGACAGCAACGGCGGGAAAACCGGCCGATGCACACGCACCGGCCGACAACTTGCAATTACTTTTCGAGACCTGCGGGCGGCCAGTTCTCGAGCTTCATGCCGAGCGTCAGGCCACGCGAAGCGAGGACTTCCTTGATCTCGTTGAGCGACTTGCGACCCAGGTTCGGGGTCTTCAGCAGCTCGTTCTCGGTACGCTGGATCAGGTCGCCGATGTAGTAGATGTTTTCGGCCTTCAGGCAGTTGGCCGAACGCACCGTCAGCTCCAGGTCGTCGACCGGGCGCAGCAGGATCGGATCGATCTGCGGTGCGCGGGCGGCGGCGGCTTCGGCAGCGCTCTCGGTGCCTTCCAGTGCGGCGAACACCGACAGCTGGTCGACCAGAATGCGAGCCGACTGGCGAATCGCTTCCTCCGGCGAGATCACGCCGTTGGTTTCGATGTTCATCACCAGCTTGTCGAGGTCGGTACGCTGTTCCACACGAGCGGACTCAACGGCGTACGACACGCGGCGCACCGGCGCGAACGAGGCGTCCAGCACGATGCGGCCAATGACCTTGCTCGACTCGTCGCCGAACTTGCGCACGTTACCCGGCACATAGCCGCGGCCTTGCTCGACCTTCAGCTGCAGATCCAGCTTGCCACCAGCCGACAGGTTGGCGATGACATGACCCGGGTTGATGATCTCGACATCGTGCGGCAGCTCGATATCGGCAGCGGTCACCACACCTTCGCCTTCCTTGCGCAGCGACACCGTGACTTCATCACGGTTGTGCAGCTTGAACACCACGCCCTTCAGGTTCAGCAGCAGGTTGACGACGTCTTCCTGCACGCCATCGATGGTGGAATACTCGTGGACGACCCCAGCGATCGTGACTTCGGTCGGGGCATAGCCGACCATCGACGACAGCAGCACGCGGCGCAGCGCGTTACCGAGCGTGTGGCCGTAGCCGCGCTCGAACGGTTCCATGACGACCTTCGCGTGATGATCGCCAAGCGGCTCAACCGCAATAATTTTGGGCTTGAGGAGTGCTGTTTGCATGTAGGTTGTCCTGTTTCAATACCCTCGGCTCGTTACACCGATAAGGCTGACGGATTGGACTGGAAAGATTCCGTCGCGTCCACCGCGACGGAAGACGCGCGTGCCGCAATCGCGTTGCGGCACGTAACGAACCAGATTGGGACGGCGCCAAGATACGGCAGGCGCGCGAACACAATTTTGTTGACGATGAGCGTCCCCAAAAAGCGCAAGAAGCCCGCACCTTTCGGCACGGGCGTCGTCATTAACGCGAATACAATTCGACGATCAGGCTTTCGTTGATATCGCCGGCGATGTCCGCACGATCCGGGACTTGCTTGAACGTGCCTTCCATCTTCTTGGCGTCCACAGCCACCCAGGTCGGGAAACCGCTTTGCTCAGCCAGCGTCAGCGATTCAGCGATACGCACTTGCTTCTTCGACTTTTCGCGGATGGCAACCACGTCGCCCGACTTGATCTGTGCCGACGGCACGTTCAGTGCCACGCCGTTCACCAGGATCGCCTTGTGCGACACCAGTTGACGCGCCTCAGCGCGGGTCGAGCCGAAGCCCATGCGGTAGACGACGTTGTCCAGGCGCGATTCCAGCAGTTGCAGCAGGGTTTCACCCGTGTTGCCCTTGCGGCGGTCGGCTTCAGCGAAGTAGCGGCGGAATTGACGCTCCAGCACGCCGTAGATGCGCTTGACCTTCTGCTTTTCGCGCAGTTGGTTGCCGTAGTCGGAGGTGCGGGCGCCGGAAGTGCGACCGTGCTGGCCAGGCTTGCTGTCCAGCTTGCACTTGTCGGCGAGCGAGCGACGTGCGCTCTTCAGAAAAAGGTCAGTACCTTCGCGGCGAGACAGTTTCGCCTTGGGGCCGGTATAGCGTGCCACGTTGCGTTCCTTTGTTTTCAGTCATCCGCAGCACAAACTCCGCGGATGGTTCATCACCAGGTTCCCAATGGAATCGTGACGAACAGTGGGCTTATGAAAAGACGAAACCCGCCTTCCAGAGAAACCCGGAAGACAGGCAAGCGGGCAAGTATAGCACCCGCGGACCGACCTCGCCAGCAACTGGCGCGGCCGGTCGAATCACTTAGATACGACGACGCTTCGGCGGACGGCAGCCGTTGTGCGGCACCGGCGTCACGTCTTCGATCACCTGGATCTTGATACCCAGGTTGTTCAGCGCACGCACGGCCGACTCACGACCCGGGCCCGGGCCCTTGATGCGCACTTCCAGGTTCTTGATGCCTTGGTCCTGCGCCACGCGGCCAGCACTTTCAGCAGCGACCTGAGCTGCAAACGGCGTCGACTTACGCGAGCCCTTGAAGCCCTGGCCACCCGACGTTGCCCACGACAGAGCATTGCCTTGACGGTCGGTGATCGTGATGATCGTGTTGTTGAACGACGCGTGAACGTGCGCGATGCCGTCGGCGACGTTCTTGCGAACCTTCTTACGCGCGCGCTGGGCGGCGGTATTCGCTGCTTTTGCCATAGTTCCTATCCTTTACCCGACGGATTACTTCTTGAGCGCGACGCCGGCCTTACGCGGACCCTTACGGGTACGGGCGTTCGTGCGGGTACGCTGACCGCGCATCGGCAGGCCCTTGCGATGGCGCACGCCACGGTAGCAGCCCAGATCCATCAGGCGCTTGATGTTCATCGTCGTTTCACGGCGCAGATCGCCTTCGACGGTGAACTTGTTGACTTCGTCACGCAGCTTTTCGAGGTCAGCGTCCGTCAGGTCCTTGACCTTCTTGTTGGTCGGGACACCGGTGGCTTCGCAAATCTTCTGAGCGCGCGAGCGGCCGATACCGTACACAGCCGTCAGGCCGATCACGGTATGTTGGTGATTGGGGATGTTGACCCCTGCGATACGTGCCATTCGTCAATCCTCTTTGCGAAATTAGCCTTGGCGCTGCTTATGACGCGGGTCCGACGAGCAGATCACACGCACCACGCCCTTGCGCTTGATGATTTTGCAGTTGCGGCAAATGCGCTTAACAGAAGCCAGCACTTTCATGATTTTCCTCTTCCTTCAATTCCAGTCCGCTCACTTCGCCCGGAATACGATGCGCGCGCGGGACAGATCATACGGGGTCAATTCGACCGTCACCTTGTCCCCGGGCAGGATACGGATGTAATGCATCCGCATCTTGCCGGAAATATGGCCTAACACTACGTGGCCGTTCTCTAGCTTGACGCGAAACGTTGCGTTGGGAAGGTTTTCCAGCACCTCACCCTGCATCTGGATCACGTCGTCTTTAGCCATGTCTCTTTAGCTTCGTGCGACCGCTCTTTTTATCGGAGCGTCAGGTTGCCCTTGAAATTCGCCTTCTTCATCAAAGACTCGTACTGCTGAGACATCACGTAGGACTGCACTTGCGCCATGAAGTCCATCGTGACCACCACGATGATCAACAGCGACGTCCCACCAAAGTAGAACGGCACATTCCAGCGCAGCACCAAGAACTCCGGCAACAGACACACCAGCGTGATGTAGATCGCACCCGCCAGGGTCAAACGCACCAGAATCTTGTCGATATACCGCGTGGTTTGCTCGCCCGGACGGATGCCCGGAATGAACGCCCCACTCTTCTTCAGGTTATCTGCCACTTCGCGGCTGTTATAGACCAGCGCCGTGTAGAAGAAACAGAAGAAGATGATCGCCGCCGCATACAGCAGGATGTACACCGGCTGACCCGGCGACAGCGTTGCTGCCAGGTCCTTGACGAATCGAGTGACCGGATTCGTCGAGTTGCCGGCTGTAAACCAGCCCGCGATCGTGGCCGGGAACAGAATGATCGACGATGCAAAGATCGGCGGAATCACCCCAGCCATATTCAACTTCAGCGGCAAATGCGACGACTGACCGCCATAAATCTTGTTACCAACCTGCCGCTTGGCGTAGTTGACGAGGATCTTGCGCTGGCCGCGTTCAATGAACACCACCACGAAAGTCACCGCGCCAATGATCGCCACCACCAGGATCGCGGAGAAAATCCCCATCGAACCCGTGCGCACCAGCTCAAACAGCCCGCCGATGGCATTGGGCAGACCCGCTGCAATCCCGCCAAAGATGATGATCGAGATCCCGTTGCCCAGACCGCGCTCGGTAATCTGCTCACCCAGCCACATCAGGAACATCGTGCCCGTCACCAGCGTGATCACTGCGGTCGCTCGGAACATCAGACCCGGATCCAGAACCAGACCCGGCTGTGCTTCGAGTGCCACTGCAATCCCAAGCGCTTGGAACGTCGCCAGGAGGACCGTACCGTAGCGCGTGTACTGCGTAATCTTGCGCTGGCCGGCTTGGCCTTCCTTCTTGAGCGATTCCAGCTGCGGCAGCACGATCGTCAGCAGTTGCATGATGATCGACGCCGAGATGTACGGCATGATCCCCAACGCAAACACCGTGAACCGCGACAGCGCGCCACCGGAGAACAGGTTAAACATCCCGAGGATGCCGCCCGACTGCCGTTGGAAAAGCTGTGCCAGTTGATCCGGATCGATGCCAGGCACAGGAATGTGCGCGCCGATCCGATACACCAGCAGTGCCAGAACCAGGAACACCAGCCGACGGCGAAGATCGCCGTACTTGGCCGTGTTCTTGGCCTGGGCCATCACATTAGGTTTCGCCGTGGCCAAACGGATGCTCCGTCAGTGTGAAACAGCAGGCTATCAGGCCAGCGAGCCACCAGCCGCTTCGATTGCGGCCTTCGCCCCAGCCGTTGCGCCCAGGCCCTTCAGAACCACTTTCTTGTCGATCTCGCCCGACAGGATCACCTTGGCGCTCTTGACCATCTCGCCAACGAGGCCGGCTTGCTTGAGGGACAGCAGATCGATTTCTTCGATCGGCAGGCCCGCCAGGTCGCCCAGACGCACTTCAGCGGTGAATTCCTTGGTCAGCGAGGTGAAACCACGCTTGGGCAGACGACGATACAGGGGCATCTGGCCGCCTTCGAAGCCGACCTTGTGGAAACCACCCGAACGCGACTTCTGACCCTTGTGACCACGACCAGCCGTCTTACCCAGGCCCGAGCCAATACCGCGACCGACACGGCGCTTGGCGTGCTTGGAGCCGGCTGCCGGCTTCAGGTTATTCAGTTGCATGTTCTTCTCCGTCTTGCCTTAGCCGATGACCTTGACCAGGTAGGACACCTTGTTGATCATGCCGCGCACTGCCGGCGTGTCCTGCAATTCGGACACCGAGTTCATGCGGCGCAGGCCCAGACCACGCACCGTGGCGCGGTGGTCTTCGCGCGTACCGATCAGGCTACGCACGAGTTGGACTTTCACGGTTTTCTGCGACATATCGTTCACCTATCCCTTCGGCTTAGCCGAGGATCTCTTCGACCGACTTGCCACGCTTGGCAGCAATTTCAGCCGGGGTGCTCATCTTGCGCAGGCCATCCAGCGTTGCGCGCACCATGTTGTAAGGATTGGTCGAACCGTGCGACTTGGTCACGATGTTCGTCACGCCCATCACTTCGAAGATGGCGCGCATCGGGCCGCCGGCGATCACGCCAGTACCGTCCTTCGCGGGCATCATTTGCACCTTAGCGGCGCCATGCTTGCCAACCACTTCGTGCTGCAGCGTACCGTTCTTCAGCGGGACCTTGACCATCTTGCGACGGGCTTCGTCCATTGCCTTCTGTACGGCCACGGGCACTTCCTTCGCCTTGCCCTTGCCCATGCCGATACGGCCGTCGCCGTCGCCGACCACGGTCAGAGCAGCGAAACCGAGAATCCGGCCGCCCTTGACCACCTTGGTCACGCGGTTGACCGCGATCATCTTCTCGCGAAGACCGTCGTCGCGCTCGTCCCCTTGGACCTTAGGTTGAATTTTTGCCATGACGATATCCTCTATGCCGGCTTAGAACTTCAGGCCAGCTTCGCGTGCCGCGTCAGCCAGTGCCTTCACGCGACCGTGATAACGGAAACCCGAGCGATCGAACGCCACGGCTTCGATGCCGGCAGCCTTCGCCTTCTCAGCAATACGCTTACCCACCAGGGTGGCAGCCGCGGTGTTGCCACCGTTGCCGTTCAGTTCCTTGCGGACTTCGGCTTCCGCCGTCGAGGCCGCAGCCAGAACCTTCGTGCCGTCTTCCGAGAAGACCTGCGCGTAGATGTGCAGGTTGGTACGGTGCACAGCCAGGCGAGCGACGTTCAGTTCCGCAATCTTCAGGCGGGTCTGACGTGCACGGCGCAAACGCGAGTCATTTTTGTTCATGATGTGCACCCTTACTTCTTCTTGGTTTCCTTCAGGATCACACGCTCGTCTGCGTAGCGCACACCCTTGCCCTTGTAGGGCTCAGGCGGACGATAGCCACGCACTTCAGCGGCGACCTGACCAACTTTCTGCTTGTCCGAACCCTTGATAATGATTTCGGTCTGCGTCGGCGTTTCCGCCTTCACGCCTTCCGGCATCTCATGGATCACGTCGTGCGAGAAACCGAGTTGCAGCTTCAGGGCGGTGCCTTGAAGCGAAGCACGGTAACCCACGCCGACCAGGTTCAGCTTGCGCTCGAAGCCCGTCGTCACACCCTTGACCATGTTGGCCGTCAGGGCGCGCATCGTGCCTTGCAACGCATTGGCTTCACGCGACTCATCTGCCGGCTCGAACGTAATCGTGCCGTTGTCGGTGTTGACCTTAACCAGCGAGTGAATCGGCTGCGTCAGCGTGCCCAGCGGGCCCTTGACGGTCAGCAGACCACCAGCGAAATTGACTTCGGCGCCCTTGGGCAGCGCGATGGGAGCCTTACCTACGCGAGACATGGTTCCCCTCCCTTAGGCGACGTAGCAAATGACTTCGCCACCGACACCGGTTGCGCGCGCACGGCGGTCCGTCATCAGACCCTGCGGGGTCGAGATGATGGCGACGCCCAGGCCGTTCATCACTTGCGGGATTTCGTTACGGCCCTTGTACACACGCAGACCAGGCTTCGAGACGCGCTCCAGGCGCTCGATGACCGGACGGCCAGCGTAGTACTTCAGACCAATCGTCAGCGTGGACTTGCCACCCTGCTCGGTCACGGCGAATTCGTCGATGTAGCCTTCGTCCTTCAGGACTTTGGCGATTGCCACCTTCAGCTTCGACGACGGCATGACCACCGACGCTTTTTCCACCGCTTGCGCGTTGCGGATACGCGTCAGCATATCGGCGATCGGATCGCTCATGCTCATAGTGTTTCTCCTGTAGCCTGTGCGTGATTACCAGCTGGCTTTCGTCAGACCCGGGATTTCGCCCTTGAAGGCGATCTCACGGAGCTTGTTACGCGCCAGGCCAAACTTGCGGAACGTACCGCGGGGACGACCGGTGATCGAGCAGCGGTTGCGCTGACGAGTCGGGTTCGCGTTGCGCGGCAGAGCTTGCAGCTTCAGGCGCGCTTCGTAACGCTCTTCTTCCGACTTGCTTTGGTCTGCCACGATGGCTTCGAGAGCGGCGCGCTTCTCAGCGTACTTGGCCACGAGCTTGGCACGCTTCTTCTCGCGTTCGATCAGAGACAATTTAGCCACGGTAACCCCTTAATTACGGAACGGGAACTTGAACGCATTGAGGAGCGCCTTCGCTTCCTCATCGTTCTTCGCAGTCGTCGTGATGCTGATGTTCAGACCACGGAGTGCGTCGATCTTGTCGTACTCGATTTCGGGGAAAATGATCTGCTCTTTCACACCGATGTTGTAGTTGCCACGACCGTCGAACGCCTTACCCGACACACCGCGGAAATCGCGCACGCGGGGCAGCGACACCGTGATGAAGCGGTCCAGGAATTCGTACATGCGTTGGCCACGCAGCGTGACCATCGTGCCGATCGGGTAACCCTGGCGAATCTTGAAGCCGGCGATAGCCTTGCGGGCCTTCGTCACGATGGGCTTCTGGCCAGCGATCTTGATCAGGTCGCCCGTGGCGTGCTCGATGACCTTCTTGTCATTGATGGCTTCGCCAAGACCCATGTTCAGAGTGATCTTGGTGATGCGCGGCACTTCCATCACGGACTTGTAACCGAACTGCTTGATCAGCTCGGGCACAACCTTCTCTTTGTAAAACTCTTGCAGACGTGCAGTCATGCTCAACTCCTCTCTATCGCCCAGAATCAAGCGCCGACGGCAGCACCGGTGGTCTTCAGGACACGCGTCTTCACGCCGCCTTCAACCTTGATGCCGACGCGCGACGGCTTGCCATTGGCATCCACGAGCGCAACGTTCGAAATATGGATGGGCATGACCTTATCAACCACACCACCCGTGGTACCCAGCATCGGGTTCGGGCGCACGTGCTTCTTGGCAACGTTCACGCCTTCCACCGTCACGTGCTCAGCGAGCACCGACAGCACGGTACCTTGCTTACCCTTGTCCTTACCGGTGCGGACGATGACGCGATCGCCCTTGCGAATCTTGTTCATGCGGCCTCCGATTACAGCACTTCCGGCGCGAGCGACACGATCTTCATGAAGCGCTCGGTACGGAGTTCGCGAGTGACCGGCCCGAAGATGCGGGTGCCGATCGGCTCAAGCTTGGTGTTCAGCAGCACGGCGGCATTGCCGTCGAACTTGATGAGCGAGCCGTCAGGACGGCGCACGCCCTTGGCGGTACGCACCACCACGGCGTTGTAGATATCGCCCTTCTTCACGCGACCACGCGGGGCAGCATCCTTGACGCTGACCTTGATGATGTCGCCGACGCTGGCGTAGCGGCGCTTCGAACCGCCCAGCACCTTGATGCACATGACTTCACGCGCACCCGTGTTATCGGCCACTTCGAGCCGGCTTTCTGTCTGAATCATGGTGTTCTCGTCCCAACTTAATTCGCCGTTACGCACAATGCGCAGAAGCGATCAGTCTTGGTCCCGCCGGCTGCTGGCATTGCGCCAACCGCGATTGGGTTGATCAACTTGAAGTCGGTAGCTGCCTGGCAGCGAGTGCCACCAGACCCATTCATTCTTCTCTTTGCCCGAGCCACCAGCCGAACAGCTGGCAACCCTCTCAAAGGGAAAGACCGAGACTATATCACATAATCTCGGTCTTGCAACAGCAAACTGCTCAGCTGTTGTTTTAGATCACGCGTGCAGCTTCAAGCAGACGCGACACCACCCACGACTTGGTGCGCGAGATCGGGCGCGATTCCGTGATCTCAACCTTGTCGCCTTCGTTGTACTGGTTGGCTTCGTCGTGCGCATGGTACTTCTTCGAGCGCACCACGTACTTACCGTACAGCGGATGCTTGACGCGGTTTTCGACCAGGACCGTCACGGTCTTGTCCATCTTGTTGCTGACAACGCGACCGACGAGCGTGCGCTTCAGGGACGTTGCTGCTTCAGTCATTTCTGGTTCCCCTTCTGGCCCAGCACGGTACGGACACGCGCGATGTCACGACGCACCTTCTTCAGCTGGCTGGTGTTCTGCAGCTGTTGCGTCGCCTTTTGCATGCGCAGGCCGAATTGGGCCTTCAGCAGCTCGGAGAGCTCCTGGTTCAGCCCGGCGACATCCTTGTCGCGCAGTTCAGATGCTTTCATGGTGTGTGCTCCTTACGTTCCGACCTGACGCACCACGAAGCTGGTCGCGATCGGCAACTTGGCAGCGGCCAGGCGGAAAGCCTCGCGTGCCAGTTCTTCGCCGACGCCGTCCATTTCGTACAGCATCTTGCCCGGCTGAATTTCAGCCACGTAGTATTCCGGGTTGCCCTTACCGTTACCCATACGGACTTCGGCAGGCTTCTTCGAGATCGGCTTGTCCGGGAAAATCCGGATCCAAATGCGGCCGCCACGCTTGATGTGACGGGTCATCGCACGACGGGCGGACTCGATCTGACGCGCAGTCAGACGGCCACGACCCATCGCCTTCAGGCCGAATTCGCCGAACGACACGGCGTTACCGCGCGTGGCGATACCGGTGTTACGGCCCTTCTGCTCCTTGCGGTACTTCCTGCGCTTAGGTTGCAGCATGTTTATTCTCCAGTCTTGGCGTCGGCGCCACCGCTACGGCGGGGAGCACCTGCACCAGCACCGCGGCGCTGACCGGCCGGGCGATCGCCTTCACGGCGACGACCTTCCGGGCGACCCGGGCGGCGACGGCGCTCGTCTTCCTTCGGCTCTTCCACGACGGGTGCGTCGTTGCGACCCAGATGGTCGCCCTTGTACACCCACACCTTGACACCGATGATGCCGTAGGTGGTTTCCGCTTCGGAGAAGCCGTAGTCGATATCGGCGCGCAGCGTGTGCAGGGGCACACGGCCTTCGCGGTACCACTCGGTACGGGCGATTTCGATGCCGTTCAGACGGCCCGAGCTCATGATCTTGATGCCCTGAGCACCCAGACGCATTGCGTTCTGCATCGCGCGCTTCATGGCGCGACGGAACATGATGCGGCGCTCAAGCTGCTGCGTGATCGAATCGGCGATCAGCTGCGCATCGACTTCCGGCTTGCGGATTTCTTCGATGTTCACGTGCACGGGCACGCCCATGCGACGTTGCAGTTCAGCCTTCAGCAGTTCGATGTCCTCGCCCTTCTTGCCGATCACCACGCCCGGACGCGAGCTGTAAATGGTGATACGTGCATTCTTGGCCGGACGCTCGATGACCACGCGGCCCACCGAAGCGTTCTTCAGCTTCTTCTTCAGAAACTCGCGAACTTCGATGTCTTCCTTGAGCATGCCGGCAAACTGGGTGTTGTTCGCGTACCAACGCGAAGCCCAGTTACGGCTGACAGCCAGACGGAAGCCAGTCGGATGAATCTTCTGTCCCATCGTGACCCCTTAGTTGCCCAGCGTCACAGTGATGTGACAGGTTTGTTTCTCGATGCGGTTGCCACGGCCCTTCGCACGCGCGGTGAAGCGCTTGAGCGACGTTGCCTTGTCGATGTAGATCGACTTGACCTTCAGCTCATCGATGTCGGCGCCTTCGTTGTGCTCGGCGTTCGCGATGGCGGACTCAACCACCTTCTTCACGATGCCAGCCGCCTTCTTCGGGCTGAACGTCAGCACGTTGAGTGCGCGCTCGATCGACAGGCCGCGGATCTGGTCAGCAACCAGGCGCGTCTTCTGTGCGGAGATACGGGCGCCGCGATGAATCGCTTTAACTTCCATGATTGCCCCTTATCGCTTCGCTTTCTTGTCGGCAGCGTGGCCCTTGAACGTACGCGTGAGCGCAAATTCGCCGAGCTTGTGGCCAACCATGTTTTCCGTGACGTACACGGGGACGTGCTGACGGCCGTTGTGAACGGCGATCGTCAGGCCGATGAAGTCCGGCAGAATGGTCGAACGGCGCGACCAAGTCTTGATGGGCTTCTTGTCCTTCGTCTGCACCGCCGTTTCCACCTTCTTCAGCAGGTGGGCGTCGATGAACGGACCTTTCTTTACGGAACGAGTCATTTCTTAGCTCCTACCTACCGATTAACGCTTGTGACGGCGTTGGACGATCATGCTGTCCGTGCGCTTGTTACGACGGGTGCGGTAGCCCTTGGTCGGCGTGCCCCACGGGGACACCGGATCACGACCAGCTGCGGTCTTACCTTCACCACCACCGTGCGGGTGATCCACCGGGTTCATCACCACACCGCGAACGGTCGGGCGAATACCGCGCCAACGGGTTGCACCGGCCTTGCCGATCTGGCGCAGGCTGTGCTCTTCGTTGCCGACTTCACCGATGGTCGCGCGGCACTCGATGTGCACGCGGCGCACTTCACCCGAGCGCAGACGCACTTGAGCGTAGATGCCTTCGCGAGCCAGCAGCACGGCGGACGTACCAGCCGAACGGGCCACTTGAGCGCCCTTGCCCGGCAGGATTTCCACGCAGTGGATCGTCGTACCGACCGGAATGTTGCGGATCGGCAGGTTGTTACCGGCCTTGATCGGCGCTTCCGAGCCGTTGGCGATGGCTTGGCCAACCACAGCGCCCTTCGGGGCGATGATGTAGCGGCGCTCGCCGTCGGCGAACAGCACGAGCGCGATGTTGGCGCTACGGTTCGGATCGTATTCCAGGCGCTCGATCTTGGCCGGGATACCGTCCTTATCGTTACGCTTGAAATCGACGATGCGATAGTGATGCTTGTGACCACCGCCCTTATGGCGCGTGGTGATGTGGCCGTTGTTGTTACGACCCGACTTCTGGAATTGCTTTTCCAGCAGCGGAGCGTGCGGCGCACCCTTGTGAAGGTCGGGGTTGACGACCTTCACCATCGAGCGGCGGCCCGGCGATGTCGGCTTGGTCTTGACGAGTGCCATGATTACTTGGCCTCCGCTTCAAAATTGATTTCCTGACCCGGCTTCAGCGAAACGTAGGCCATCTTCACGTGGTTACGACGACCCATGAAGCGACCGAAGCGCTTTTGCTTGCCCTTGCGGTTCAGAATCTGGACGGAAGCGACTTCCACCTTGAACAGCAGTTCAACGGCAGCCTTCACCTCGATCTTGTTGGCGTCGGGAGCCACTTCGAACACGACCTGTTCGTTCTTCTCGGCCACCAGCGTTGCCTTTTCAGACACCACGGGCGCCAGCAGCACCTGCATCAGGCGATGGTCGTTCTTGGCAACTTGCGTCATTTCAGCAACTCCTCGATCTGCGCGACGGCACCCTTCGTCACGAGCACCTTCTTGTAGTGCACGAGCGACAGGGGGTCAGCGTGACGCGGCTCAACCACGAGCACGTGCGCCAGGTTGCGCGATGCCAGGAAGAGGTTTTCGTCCAGGTTATCGGTAATCACGAGCACCGAATCCAGGCCCATGGCGCCGAGCTTGTCAGCCAGCAGCTTGGTCTTGGGGGCTTCGACGGACAGGCTGTCAACGACGTTGATGCGACCTTCACGGGCAAGCTGCGAATAAATCGAGCGCATGCCGGCGCGGTACATCTTCTTGTTGACCTTCTGCGAGAAGTTTTCTTCCGGGCTGTTCGGGAAGATACGACCACCCCCGCGCCACAGCGGGGAGGAGCTCATACCTGCACGGGCGCGGCCCGTACCCTTTTGGCGCCACGGCTTCTTGGTCGTGTGCTTGACCTCTTCACGATCCTTCTGCTTACGGTTACCGCTGCGAGCGTTGGCCTGGTAAGCAACGACGATCTGGTGAACGAGGGCTTCGTTATAGTCACGGCCGAACACTTCCGGCGAGGCAGCAACGCCAGCGCCGAGTTGACCGTTGTCCTGGAGCAGCTTCAGTTCCATGCGTTTGCTCCTTATGCCTTCTTAGCGCGAGCCTTCACGGCCGGCGTGACGATGACTTGACCGTTCTTGGCACCCGGGATCGCACCCTTGACCAGCAGCAGCTTGCGCTCTGCGTCGATCTTGGCGATTTCCAGGTTCTGGACGGTACGGGTGACGTCACCCATGTGACCGGTCATGCGCTTACCCGGGAACACGCGACCCGGATCCTGCGCCATACCGATCGAGCCCGGCACATTGTGCGAGCGCGAGTTACCGTGCGTGGCGCGGCCCGACGAGAAGTTGTAACGCTTGATCGTACCGGCGTAGCCCTTACCAATCGTCACACCTTGAACGTCGACCTTCTGGCCGACTTCGAACAGGTCGACGCTGATGTTCGCGCCCGGCTGGAATTCAGCGGCACGAGCGGCATCCACTCGGAATTCTTTGATGACTTCGCCCGCTTCCACGCCGGCTTTGGCGAGATGACCCGCCAGCGGCTTGGTGACGCGGCTGGCGCGTCGGGTGCCGAAGGTGACTTGAACCGCGGTATAACCGTCGGTCTCGTCCGTCTTGATTTGCGTCACGCGGTTGTCGCCGACCTCGAGCACGGTGACGGGAATCGAATCGCCGTCGTCCGTGAAAATACGGGTCATGCCAACCTTGCGACCTACAAGGCCAAGGCTCATGGTTTGCTCCATTCCCAGCTGCGATTGGCCGGGGCTGATTGATACTACGAATCTTGAACTGGACTGCGCCTAAAGAGACAGCGCGAGGCCAAATGGCCAGCCCACTCCCCTTGACTAAAGGGGTAGCCCTACACTATATCCCGCCTACAAACAATCTGCAAGGGCGATTACCGAATACGTGGCCGGACGTCGTGCGCGGTGCAACATCTGGGCCTAAAAAGCGAAACGGCGAGCACTTGGCTCGCCGTTTGCCCGTTGCCGAAGTGATCCGGCAGCGTTGTCTTGCTTACTGCAGCTTGATCTCGACATCCACACCAGCCGGCAGGTCCAGCTTCATCAGCGCGTCAACGGTCTTGTCCGTCGGGTCGACGATGTCCATCAGGCGCTGGTGCGTGCGGATTTCGAACTGGTCGCGGCTGGTCTTGTTGACGTGCGGCGAACGCAGAACGTCGAAACGCTGGATGCGGGTCGGCAGGGGCACCGGGCCCTTGACGATTGCGCCGGTGCGCTTGGCGGTTTCAACGATTTCAGCGGCCGACTGGTCGATCAGGCGGTAGTCGAAAGCCTTCAGGCGAATACGGATCTTTTGGTTCTGCATGATGTTTCCTTAAAGAGCATGGCGGCCAGGCCGCCGGGAAATTGAAAGAGCGATGCAACAGGCGATGCACCGCACCCCTTACGAGGAACGGCGCATCGATCCGCCTTTTACTTCAGGATCTTGGCAACGACGCCAGCACCCACGGTACGGCCGCCTTCGCGGATTGCGAAGCGCAGGCCTTCTTCCATGGCGATCGGGGCGATCAGCTTGACGGTGATCGACACGTTGTCACCCGGCATGACCATTTCCTTGCCTTCCGGCAGGGCGATCGAGCCAGTCACGTCCGTCGTACGGAAGTAGAACTGCGGGCGGTAGTTGTTGAAGAACGGGGTGTGACGGCCGCCTTCGTCCTTCGACAGGATGTAGACCTCGCCCGTGAATTCCATGTGCGGCTTGATCGAGCCCGGCTTGGCCAGCACTTGGCCACGCTGAACGTCTTCACGCTTGGTGCCGCGCAGCAGAATACCGACGTTGTCGCCTGCTTGACCTTGGTCCAGCAGCTTGCGGAACATTTCCACGCCCGTGCAGGTCGTCTTGTCGATCTTCGGCTTGTCGCCGTCCATGGCGATACCGACGATTTCGATTTCTTCGCCGACCTTGATCACGCCACGCTCGATACGGCCGGTCACCACGGTGCCGCGACCCGAGATCGAGAACACGTCTTCCACCGGCATCAGGAACGTGCCGTCAACAGCGCGCTCCGGCGTCGGGATGTAGGTGTCCAGTGCGTCGGCCAGGTTCATGATGGCCACTTCGCCCAGCTCGCCCTTGTCGCCTTCCAGCGCCAGCTTGGCCGAACCCTTGATGATCGGGGTGTCGTCGCCCGGGAAGTCGTACTTCGACAGAAGTTCGCGCACTTCCATCTCGACCAGTTCCAGCAGCTCAGCGTCGTCCACCATGTCGCACTTGTTCAGGAAGACGATGATGTACGGCACGCCCACTTGGCGGGCCAGCAGGATGTGCTCACGCGTTTGCGGCATCGGGCCGTCAGCGGCCGAGCACACCAGGATGGCGCCGTCCATCTGGGCGGCACCGGTGATCATGTTCTTGACGTAGTCGGCGTGGCCCGGGCAGTCAACGTGCGCGTAGTGGCGGTTGGCCGTTTCGTACTCGATGTGCGCGGTGTTGATCGTGATGCCGCGTGCCTTTTCTTCCGGTGCAGCGTCGATTTCGTCGTACTTCTTCGCTTCGCCACCAAACTTGGCGGACAGCACGGTCGCGATCGCTGCAGTCAGCGTCGTCTTGCCGTGGTCAACGTGACCAATCGTCCCAACGTTCACGTGCGGCTTGGTCCGCTCGAACTTTTCCTTTGCCATGTCAGCTCCTCAATTCGGAATCGGCTAATTACTAGATTTGGATGCGGGCGATACGCACATGCGCATCGCCCAAACACATTGATTACTTCGTACCCTTGGCGGCCATCACAGCTTCGGCGATGTTCTTCGGTGCCTCAGCGTATTGCTTGAATTCCATGGTGTACGTGGCGCGGCCTTGCGTTTGCGAGCGCAGCGACGTCGAATAACCGAACATTTCCGACAGCGGGACTTCGGCCTTGATGATCTTGCCGCCGCCCACCATGTCGTCCATGCCCTGCACGATGCCGCGGCGGGACGACAAGTCGCCCATCACGGTACCCGTGTAGTCTTCCGGCGTTTCCACTTCCACAGCCATCATCGGCTCGAGCAGAACCGGGGTGGCCTTACGCATGGCTTCCTTGAAAGCCATCGAGCCGGCCATGCGGAACGCGTTTTCGTTCGAGTCCACGTCGTGGTACGAACCGAACGTCAGCGTGACCTTCACGTCCACCACCGGGAAGCCCGCCAGAATACCGGCCGGCAGCGTGTCGACGATACCCTTCTCGACCGCCGGGATGTATTCGCGAGGAATCACACCGCCCTTGATGGCGTCGACGAATTCGAAGTTCTTGCCTGCCTTCTTCGCCTCGTCGTCTGCCGGTTCCAGCGTGATCACAGCGTGACCGTACTGACCGCGGCCGCCCGACTGCTTGACGAACTTGCCTTCGACGTCTTCAACCTTCTTGCGGATGGTTTCGCGGTAGGCAACTTGCGGCGCGCCGATGTTGGCTTCCACGCCGAATTCGCGCTTCATGCGGTCGACCAGAATTTCGAGGTGGAGCTCGCCCATGCCCGAAATAATGGTTTGGCCCGATTCTTCATCGGTACGCACGCGGAACGACGGATCTTCAGCGGCCAGTCGGTTCAGGGCGATGCCCATCTTTTCCTGGTCAGCCTTGGTCTTCGGCTCGACAGCCTGCGAGATCACCGGCTCCGGGAACACCATGCGCTCGAGCACGATCGGGGCAGCCGGATCGCACAGCGTGTCGCCCGTGGTGGCGTCCTTCAGGCCCACCGCAGCGGCGATGTCACCGGCCAGCACTTCCTTGATTTCTTCGCGCTGGTTGGCATGCATCTGCAGAATACGGCCCAGACGCTCCTTCTTCTGCTTCACCGGGTTGTACACGGTGTCGCCCGAATTGATCTTGCCCGAGTAGACGCGGAAGAAGATCAGCTGGCCGACGAACGGGTCGGTCATGATCTTGAACGCCAGTGCCGAGAACTTTTCGTTGTCGTCAGCCTTGCGCTCGAGCTTCTTCTCGTTGTCGCTTTCGTCGGTGCCTTGGACCGGCGGAATGTCGACCGGCGACGGCAGGAAGTCGATCACAGCGTCGAGCATGCGCTGCACGCCCTTGTTCTTGAACGCGGTGCCGCACAGCATCGGCTGGATTTCGCAGGCGATGGTGCGGTCGCGCAGCGCCTTGACGATCTCAGCACGGGTCAGCTCTTCGCCGCCCAGGTACTTTTCCATCAGGGCTTCGCTGGCTTCAGCAGCCGACTCGACCATCTTCTCGCGCCATTCGTTGGCGATGTCCACCAGATTGGCCGGGATGTCCTGGTATTCGAACTTCACGCCCTGGCTGGCTTCGTCCCAAATGATCGCCTTCATTTCCAGCAGATCGACGACGCCTTGGAAGCCGTCTTCAGCACCGATCGGCACCACGACGGGCACCGGGTTGGCCTTCAGGCGAGTCTTCAGCTGGTCGTAGACCTTGAAGAAGTTCGCGCCGGTACGGTCCATCTTGTTGACGAACGCCAGACGCGGCACCTTGTACTTGTTGGCCTGGCGCCAGACGGTTTCCGACTGCGGCTGCACGCCACCCACTGCGCAGTACACCATGCACGCGCCGTCCAGCACACGCATGGAACGCTCCACCTCGATGGTGAAGTCCACGTGTCCGGGGGTGTCGATGATGTTGAAGCGGTGCTCGGGGTAGTTGCCGCCCATGCCCTTCCAGAAGGCAGTGGTAGCAGCCGAGGTGATGGTGATGCCGCGCTCTTGCTCCTGCTCCATCCAGTCCATGGTGGCAGCGCCATCATGCACTTCACCGATCTTGTGGTTCACACCGGTGTAGAACAGGATCCGCTCGGTCGTGGTGGTTTTGCCGGCGTCGATGTGAGCGGAAATACCGATGTTACGGTAGCGCTCAATGGGGGTCTTACGAGCCACGGTTAATCCTTTGCTCTGATTCGTCAACGGGGCGCTGCCGGATAGCAAGCGCCCCTAATACAAATGGGCGAGATGTGCGCGCACAACCCGCCCAGCAACCAACAACGTTCGTGAGTCGCTTAGAAGCGGAAGTGCGAGAACGCCTTGTTGGCTTCTGCCATACGGTGCACTTCGTCGCGCTTCTTCATGGCGCCGCCGCGGCCTTCCGAGGCCTCGAGCAGTTCACCAGCCAGACGCAGGGCCATCGACTTCTCGCTGCGCTTCTTCGCAGCTTCCCGCAGCCAACGCATCGCCAATGCCAGACGACGCGACGGCCGGACTTCGACCGGCACCTGATAGTTGGCACCACCAACACGGCGGCTCTTCACTTCCACCACCGGCTTGATGTTGTTGATGGCAACCGAAAACACCTCGATGGGTGCCTTGCCTGCTTTCTTCTCGATCTGGTCGAACGCACCGTAGACGATACGCTCAGCCACCGACTTCTTGCCGTCCAGCATCAGGACGTTCATGAACTTGGCGACTTCCACATTGCCGAACTTCGGGTCCGGCAGAATTTCCCGCTTGGGGACTTCACGACGACGTGGCATCTTCTTTCCTTCTCTGTTCAGTTGAGAACCGCTTCGGTTCTCCGGCCACCAACTAGCTTGTCTTCCAACAATCTGAGCCGGGTGACCACTTACTCGACGGTGCCAGTGCGGTCAAAAAACGCACCGTTGTACCGCCTGCTCATGACAAGACCGTGACCCCGCATCCGTACAAAACGCGCGGACCGATCTCACTGACCACTTAGGCCTTCTTCGGGCGCTTCGCGCCGTACTTCGAACGTGCTTGCTTACGGTCCTTGACGCCTTGCAGGTCAAGGGAGCCGCGCACGATGTGGTAACGCACACCCGGCAAATCCTTCACACGGCCGCCGCGGATCAGCACGACGCTGTGTTCTTGCAGGTTGTGGCCTTCACCGCCGATGTACGAAATGACTTCGAAACCGTTGGTCAGGCGCACCTTGGCGACCTTACGCAGTGCCGAGTTCGGCTTCTTCGGCGTCGTGGTGTACACGCGGGTGCACACGCCGCGACGCTGCGGGCAGTTCTCAAGCGCCGGGCTCTTGCTCTTCAGCTTTTCAGAGACGCGGGGCTTGCGAACCAATTGATTGATAGTTGGCATTGTTCAATCCAGCTTGGTTTTTGAAAAATCGCCGGACCACGTGACGTGGCAGCCTCATATGTGAGGCAATCGGCGCAATCGGGTTTTGGAAGTGGCGAGCAGAACGCTCTAGAGACAGACCTGCGGGAACAGATCGAGACCAAAGAGCGCGAGCCCGTCTGGTTCAGATGCCTTGCACAGCGCTTTGCCGGGCATGGACGTGCGAAGCCAGAAGCCAAAAACTCGAATCTGGCACTATAGCGGGGTGTTTTGCAAGCGTCAAGCGCGCCACCAGTCTGGCGACGCGCGTTGCAGATCAACAGCGGCGCGGTGTGGCGCCAATGGCACGCGGGGCCGTGCTGGGCCAGAGAAAGACGAGTGCCGCAGCCGACACAAACCCCAGCGCGAGCGCCGAGACGCCAATCCAGCCGGCACGCGCCCAGACCGCGCCGGCCAAGCCGCCGCCCGCTGCTGCGCCAAAGAAGAACGCGCCGGTGTACAAGCCATTCACACGGCCGCGGATCTCCGGAGACAGCGTGTTGACCATATAGCGACCAAGCGCCTGATCACCGATGGCGCCAAAATCCAACAACAGCGCGGCGATCACCTGCATGGCCAACATGACGGGAACGCTCAAGCCCGGCACCAGCGCCGAGGCCAGCGCCAGCAACAGCCCGGCCGCCGCACTGCCGTGTGCGAGTAGCGTGCCAACCCGCACCAAGCCACGATCCGCCAGTCGGCCTGCAACGGGCGCGGCCACGACACCCGCCGCCCCACACAGCGCGAAGATGCCGATGCCGTTTTGCGACAGATGGAACGGCGCTGCCGCCAGCCGTAATGCCACGGCAGTCCAGAAGAGCGTGAATGCCGCCATCAGCAGTGCCTGGGTGGCGGCACGGCGGCGCAGCAATGGCTCGCTACGCAACAGGCGCCCATACGAGCCCAGTAGTGCGCCGTACGACTGCGTACGCGGCGGCACAAAGGTCGGCATCACGCGCGGCAGGACAATCGCCAAGACAGCAATCGCCACCGCCGACGCACCATAGAACGCGCGCCACCCCCATTGCGCCGCAATCAGGCTCGCTGCGGGACGCGACAGCAGGATGCCCAGATTCAGGCCGATCATGATGTCGCCGAGCACACGCCCACGCCGATAGTCGGCCGCCAGGCGTCCGGCCAACGCGATCAGCATCTGAATGACGGTCGACGTGAGTCCGATGGCAAACGCGGCCAGCATCAGCACCTGCCCGCTGTGCGCCACGGTGGTCAGCGCGAGCGAGGCCACCGTGCCCCACAGCGTGCGCGAGGCCAGCGCGCGGTTGTCCTGCAGATCGGTCATCGGCATGAGCAGCAGCAGACCGATGCCGTAGCCGATAAGCGTGGCAGTCACCAGCAGCCCGGTGGCCGCCGTGGTCCAGCCGATGCTGGCGGCAATCTCGGCGACGAGCGGCTGGATGCCGAACAGGTTGACGACAATGAGCCCCACCGCAGCAGCAAACAATGGCGTCGCGCCGCGTGGCAAGCGATCAGCGGGGGGATGAGACACGGCAATGTTGGGGGCTTCAGTCGTCATGATGGCGGGAGGAAGGTCGAGACGCCCCATCGTAGCCAGCCGATTCGCGCAGATTAAGGTAGCCTCTGGCGCCATATTGTTTCCAGAAGCGCGCAAATATGGACCGACTCTCCGACGTGGTGATCTTTGTGCGGGTGGTGGAATGCGGCAGCCAGTCAGCCGCTTCCGATGCGATGGGCGTGTCGCGCGGGGTCATCAGCAAGGCGCTGGCGCGGCTCGAAGCGCGGCTGGACACGCGCCTGCTGCAGCGGACCACGCGGCGCCTGTCACTCACCGAAGCCGGTGCGGCCTTCTTCGAGAAAAGCCGCGAGGGCCTGGCGCTGGTGGATGCCGCCGAACAGGCCGTGACCGCCCTGCGCGATGAGGCGCGCGGCACGCTGCGGGTGTCGGCGCCGGCGTCGTTTGCAGTGACGCTGCTGGCGCCGCTGCTCGGGGCGTTTCAGGCGCGCTACCCCGCCGTGCAGATCGATCTGGACATGAACGACCGCTACGCCGATCTGGTGGCGGGGCGCATTGACGTGGCGATCCGCATCGGCATGCTGGAAGACTCATCGCTGGTGGCACGGCGGCTGGCAAATTGCGCACACGCCATCTATGGCGCGCCGTCGTATTTCCGCGAACGCGGCATCCCGCAAACGCCCGACGATCTGCGCGAGCACAACTGCCTCGTCTACGCCAACTACGATGGGCCATACGACTGGGTGTTAACCGACCGTGCGGGCCAGCGCCATGTCGCGCACGTGAACGGGTCCATGCTGGCCAACAATAGCCTCGTGCTACGCGAGGCGGCGCGCTCAGGGTTGGGGGTATCGCTGGGGCCCGCGTATCTGGTGCGCGAAGATGTCGCCGCTGGCCGACTGCAGGCGGTGCTGACCGACTACACCGCGCGCGAAGTGCCGCTGCACGCGGTGTTCACGCAGCGCGTGCATCTGCTGCCGAAGGTGCGTGCGTTTGTAGATTTTCTGGGCGAGCACCTGACACGCACCGATGTCATGGGGCCGTTGCCGACAACCGCCTAGGCTTGCTCGCGGCACTTCCCCAGCACGTCGAGCAACGCTTGACCATAGCGGTCCAGCTTGGCCATGCCGATGCCTGGCAGCTCACCCAGCGCCTCACGCGAGTCCGGATCGATCTCGGCAATGCGGGCGAGCGTGCTGTCGTGGAAGATCACATACGCCGGCACGCTGTGTTCGCGTGCCATCTGGGCGCGCCAGGCACGCAGCGCCTGCCAGCGCGCCTGCGCCTCGTCGGAGAGATCGGCGGCCGGATCGGCGCGGCGCTCCTTCTTGGCCGACGATGACGATGCACCACGCACCTTCTCCGCCTGACGCCGCAGGATCACGGACTGCTGCCCCTTGAGCACGGGGCGCGCCGCGTCGGTCAGGATCAGGGCGCCGTGGCCGCCGTGGTCAACGGCAAACAAACCCTGCGCGACCAACTGGCGGAACACGCTGCGCCACGCCGGCTCCGACAGCTCGCTGCCGATACCGAAGGTGGACAGCGTTTCGTGGTGCCACTGCTTGATGCGCTCGGTGGCGTTGCCGCGCAGGATGTCGATGAGCTGGCCGGCACCAAAGCTCACACGGCTGGCCTGCTGTACACGGTATGCACAGGACAGCGCCATCTGCGCCTCGCGCGTGGCGTCCCAGGTTTGCGGTGGCGTGAGGCAGGTATCGCAGTTGCCGCACGGCTGGCTGCTCTCGCCAAAGTAGGCGAGCAGCGCCACGCGGCGGCAGCTTGCGGCTTCGCACAGGCCGAGCAGTGCATCGAGCTTGGCGGTCGACACGCGCTTATGCACATCGTCCGCCTCCGACTCGTCGATCATGCGGCGCTGCTGCACGACATCCGCCAGACCATAGGCCATCCACGCATTGGCGGGCATGCCGTCGCGGCCGGCGCGGCCGGTTTCCTGGTAGTAGCCCTCCAGGCTCTTGGGCAAGTCCAGATGCGCGACAAAGCGCACGTCCGGCTTGTCGATCCCCATGCCGAAGGCGATGGTTGCCACCATCACCACGCCCTCTTCCTTGCGGAAGATGGCCTGATGGCGGGCGCGTACGTCGACGTCCATGCCGGCGTGGTACGGCAGCGCGCGGATGCCCTGCTCGGCCAGCCACTGCGCGGTCTCTTCCACCTTCTTGCGCGACAGGCAGTAGACGATGCCGGCGTCGCACGACTCACCGTCCATGTGCTCGGCGCGGATGAAGCGCAGGAGCTGGTTGCGCGCGCTGTCCTTCTCGACGATGGTGTAGCGGATGTTCGGGCGGTCGAAGCTGGAGAGGAAGACGCGCGAACCCGTCAGCGCCAGCCGCTCGACGATCTCGTCGCGCGTGACAGCGTCGGCCGTGGCAGTGAGCGCGATGCGCGGCACGTGCGGAAAGCGCTCGTGCAGCACGGAAAGCTGGATGTACTCCGGCCGGAAATCGTGCCCCCACTGCGACACGCAGTGCGCCTCGTCGATGGCAAAGAGGCCGATGCGGGAGCGCTCCAGCAAGTCCAGAAAGCGCGGCGTCATCAGCCGCTCGGGCGCCACGTAGACGAGGTCCAGCCGGCCCGCCGCCAGATCGCGCTCGACCTGTGCGGCCTCGGCACCGGTGAGCGCGGAGTTCAGGTAGGCGGCGCGCACGCCGGCTTCTTCCAGCGCGGCGACCTGATCCTGCATCAGCGCGATCAGCGGCGAGACAACAATGCCCGCGCCCTGTCCGCGCCGGTGCCGCACAAGCGCCGGGATCTGGTAGCAGAGGGATTTGCCGCCGCCCGTGGGCATCAACACCAGGCAATCGCCGCCGTCGGCCACGTGGGTGACGATCTCCGCCTGCGGGCCGCGGAACGCGCTGTAGCCGAACACGTCGTGCAGCACGGCGCGCGTGGCGGCAGCGGTGTCTTCGGGCAGCGCCTGCAGCGCGTGGTCTATGGCGGGAGAGTCGTACATCGGGGCGGCGGAGTGCACGTGGTGTCACGCGCGGGCTGGGCGAAACCGCTATTGTGACAAACCCCGCCGAGGGGTGGTCAATCAGGACAATCGGATTGTCTGCGGATGGGGGCCGTCAGGCCTTGCGCGCGACGATGCGATGGATCGTCCGCCCCGACGAGCGACTGACGGCTGCCTCGTCAAAAACGAGCGTGGTGCCGGCCAGTGCCTCGCGCACGGGCGCCGCATCGAACGCGGTGAACAACCGGCCACGGCCATCGCGCTGATCGGCGTCGGGCGTCACACGCCAGCTCAGGTACAGCGTACCGCCCGGCCGCAGCAGCGACACCAGCCGCTGCACCGCCGCACCAATCTGCTCAGGTGGCAGGTGCATGATGACGGTCTCGCAGACGACGTTGTCGAAGGCGCCCTCGGCAATGCCCACCAGCTCGGGCAATTGCGACCGCCGGAACGCCAGCCCCGGATACTGCGAGCGCGCCGCCTCCAGCAGCCCGGCCGAAGCGTCGTAGCCGACGGCCGGATAGCCGTTGGCGTTGAGCCAGGCCACCTCGCGCCCGGCGCCGCAGCCGATGTCCGCCGTGGCCCCGCCCGCCTTGAACTCGCGCCGGAACAACGCGTACATGTCTTCCGGCGCCGGCTGCTCGCGCCACTCCTGCGCAAAGGTTTCGGCGAGGGTGTCGTAGGCGGCGACGGTCTGCGTGTCCATGGCGGTGGGCTCCTGAGCCTCGGTTCCTATTTCATCGTGAAACTACGTAACAGCGTCAGATCGCCAGCCTTGCGCATCGGCACGACAAAGGTCTGCTGGCGCTCGGAAGGCGTGTTCTCGTCGGTGATGATGGTGACGGTGGCAGTGGTGATGATGCTGTTGTCGCTGCCGCTGCCGTAGTAGTTCACGTAGACGAGGTACGTGCCGGGCACGGGTGCCGGATTCGAATAGATCTCAGGACCATAGCCGGTGGTGACGTCCACGTCGAGTGCGCCGCCGTTCTCGACCACACGGTTGCCGTACCAGGCGTGCTGGCCGTCTGGCGAGACAACGTGGAGGTCGAGATCGGTGCCATCCGTATCCCACGACAGGACCACGCGCAGGCGCGGACGGGATTTGCCGGCGTAGCTGTCGTAGAACTGCACGCGCTTGGCATCGCCACGTGCGCTGCGCACTTCGACGCTGTTGCTGCCGGCGCCGAATGCGTAGGGGCGCGAGAAGGTGCCGTCGGCCTCGATGCGCTGCGGCATCGCCACACCATTGACGATGAGCGTGCCGACCGACGAGCCGTCTGCCCCGCGACGACGGCGCGGCTTGTTCTCATCGGCAGACGCGGCGGCCTTGGGCTGGCTACGGATGCGTCCGGCAATCATCGAGGCGGTGCCCTGCCCTTGCGGCGTCGACACTGACACGGCCGGGTAGTGCACGTCTTGCGTGTAACGCGAATCGTCGCCGGCCGAGTTACGCCAGCCGCCCTGCGGCGCGGTGATCTCGATATTGCCGGCATCGGTTTGCGCAAATGCGCCCGACGCCCCGAGCGTGGCGAGTGCAATAGCGAATGCGAGGCGGAACGTGGAAGGCATCATGAGCATCAGAAGCGGATCGATTTCATCAACGCCAGCTCGCCGATCTTGCGCAGCGGCACAGTGACAAACTCGCGCCGCTCGTTGGGCGTGTTCTCGTTATAGATCAGCGTCAGTTGCGCGGTGATGAGATCGCGGTCGTGCGCCTTTTCGTCAAAGTTGTAGCCGCCGGCGTTGAAGTTGCCCCAGTAGTTCACGTAGAACAACCAGACGCCGGGGCGCGGCGCGGCAGTGGAAAAGATCTCGGGGCCGGCGCCATCCACGCTGTCCACGTCGAGCCCGCCACCGTCGGACAGCAACGGCTGCGCCCAGAACGCGTGATCGCCAATCGGCGAGATGACGTGCATGTCGACCTCCGCACGCGGGTCGTCCCAGGTGAGGATGGCGCGTAGCTTGGCCGACGTCTTGGTGGTATCGGCCTCGTAGAACTGCAGGCGCTGCCGCGACTGGCCGTCGGGGCTGACGATTTCCACGCTGTTCGAGCCCGGGCCGAATGCCCACGGGCGCGCGAAGCGGCCTTCGCTGTCGCCGTACAGCGGCATGGCATTACCGTTGACGATCAGCACCGGCGGGCGGCGTTGCTTGCCTGCCGCACGAATGCGCCCAGCGATGAGCGTGCGGTACTTCTGCGCACCGCGATCGACCGGCGGTTTCGGGTATGCGGCGGTGTACTGCTCCAGCTCGTTGGTCAGCTTGCTGTTGCGCCAGCCGCCGATCGGGCCTTCCAGGTCGACCACCGGCTCGGCGGCAACCGAAGCACCAAGCAGCAAGGCCGCCGCGCCCATGGCCACCCGCGTTGTCCATGCCTTCACGTTCACAGCAAGCCCTCCCCTCGAATCAGGCGGCGCGCTGTCGCCTCAACAAACTGTTCGTCCTGCCCGAGCGGATGGTGCGCAAAGGCCAGGTGCAAGTATTCGTGCGTCAGCGCGATGCGGTCTTCCTCGCTGGCGAGCCGATGGATGTAGAGCCGGTTGCGGCGCGCATCGGCATACGGGCGGCCTTCGTGCACCACGCAGACGGCGGGCAGCGGTGGCGTCTCGTAACCGGGCTCGGCGCCCAGTCGCGCGGACCAGCGCGGTGCCTGCGCCTGCAGCCACTGCTGCGCGCCCGCCACCGGCGAGCAATCGCCCGCGACCGGGCTCTGGAACGACGTCAACGTGGCCTGCGGCCACCACCGCGCGAGGATGCCGTCAAACCCCTGGCCACGCTGGGCGGCAGCGCGCGCGGCAGTCCAGCTCATCTGGCCGCGCGCGCTGATCGTGCCGTGGTACTGCACAGACTGGCCAACCAGCACCAGCGCATCGGTAAATGCCGCCGCGTTGCGTGCGGCAGCCGCGGGCGGGCGCGGCAACACGCGCTGCGTGCGCGAGCTATCGGCGATGCCGTAGCAGCCCTTGTCACGTGAGGCGTGCTGCACGAGGTAGCTGCGCGCGGCCACCGCCAACGCGCGGGCGGCCTGCGGCTCGGCCAGATCGCCCTCGCGCTCCACGACGCGCGCCACGTAGTCGTTCATGCCGAGCCGGCCGGTGATGGTGGGCGCGTTGTTTTCGCGCGTGAGTGTCAACTCGCCGCGGCTCTCGATCGGCAGCGTATTGCCGTTGGCGAAGCGCACGGTGTAGTGGCCCTCCAGCCGACCGGGGGCGGCGGGCTTGCCACCAACATCGCGTACCTCCCGCACGGGGTAGCGCGTAAAGAAATCGACTGCCACGCAGGCGTCGTCGTCGGGTACGGGCGTCTGCGCAATCAGCGGTGTGAGGCGCGGTGCAGCGGCAGCCAGCACCTGGTTGCTGGAGCCCACGCCGCCCAACCACACGGGCGTGCCGTCGGCCAGCCAGCCGGCCGCGCCGCCGATCGACGCGCCGGGGCGTTGCGGGTCGGGCATCGTCCATGTCTTGGCGCGCAGCAAACCACCAAAGTAGGACACAGTGCCCTCTCCGCGCCCGACGGTCAGCACGGAAACAAGTGTCTGCGCAGCCGTCTCACGCCCATCGGCAGGAACGCTGTGCAACGCGCTCAGCAGATCGGCGACGGAAACGCGGCGCGTGGGCTGCATGGCGCGCAGGTCACGCAACCACGTGGGGGCGTTGGCTTGCTGCCAGAACCGACGCCAGTCAGCACCATCGAGACCCAGGCGCGCGGGTTCGAAATAGCGTCCGCAGGATTGGATGAGCGCGCGCTCGCGGTCGATGCTCTGGCCGGCCGTGCAGCAGTAGACCTCTTCGGCATCATTGCCGTGGCACGTGTAGTCGGGCGTGTTGAGGCGGCGCGAGACGAGGTAGCTGTAGACGAAGAGCTTCCAGACGCTGCCGAGCGGCGTTTCGGTGTCGCGCGGCAATGCGGTGGCTTGTGGTGCGCTTGTGACCGTGCTGGTGCTGAACTGCCACAGCTTGGCTTCATCCCCCTGCAAGGCGGCATAGCGCAACGGCTCCGACGCAGGTGCAGCGATGGTGTGGCCAACGGACGCAAGTGCGCCGCCGGCCCAGATCAGGCCGGTCAGCACACTGCGCGCAAGCAGGCCGAAGCGCATTGCCGCGTCACTCCACCTTGTACGGATAGCTGGCCGTCTTGCCGTCGCCCTGCAACGCCTTCGCTTCCGGCTGGTACATGCGGAAGTAGCGCGCCGGCGGCAGCGCAAAGCTGCCCGGCAGCGAGAAACGCACCAGCTGGCGCAGCACAGTCGGACGCTCCAGCGCGGGTACCGGCTGGTTGTACGACAGCTGGCCCATTTCATAGGCCGCCTTGCGCTCGAACGGCTGCGGGCCGTTGCCTTCGTTCGGCTCGCCCTTCAGACCGTCGATCTGAATGCCCCAGGTGGTGGCTTCCACCTCGGCGCCCGGCGGCAGCGGCACTTCGACCAGGCCGTAGCGGTACGTACCCTGGCGCGGCGTCAACACCACCTCATCGACATACAGCGCGTTGCTGTCGAGCGTGTCGCCCGGCTTGACGGGCTTGGCCTTGAGCGTGATGCCACTGCTGCTGGTGTCGGCGCCGGGCTGTTTGGCCGCCTTCGGATCGGCCTTGGGCGCCTCCATCGGTTCGAGGCGATACAGCTTGCGCTCCACCGTGATCGGCAGCTTGGACGCTTCCGGCGCACGGCTGCGATACGACACGATGGCCGATTGCGTGGTCACGTCGGACGGTGCGGTCGTCAGGTCCAGCACAGCGGGCACCTGGGCCCCCGTCCAACGCCATGTCGGCACACCCACCGGCGAGCGCGTCGCCTGCCAGCCACCGGCCGACACCGCCGGCTGGATGGCAGCAACGCTCGCACCTTGCAGACCGCCCAGGCCCTTCTGCAGCCAGACCAGTGCGATGGCGCGATCCATCGTCGGCATGGCGGCGCTGGCGCGGGCCAGCAGCGGTGCCGGGTCCGCAGCCGAGCGGCCACCGCCCATCAGCAGCAGGCTTTGCACCAGCGGCGAGTTGTCAGCAGCCAGCGCGTTGCGTGCAGCGATGTCAGCAGAGACCAGCGCTTCCGGCACCGGCTGGCCGATCTGACGCATCAGCTGTGCGGTCAGCACCGTCGCCACCTGGCGGCCGCGCGGGGAGTCCGGCGCGACGAAGATCAGGCTATCGCCGGCAGCAGGCTCGGCGTCGGCCGGGGCCTTGGCGTTGCGAGCCAACTCGTTGGCCACGCCCGACAGCGGCGTTGCCACCGGCAGGCCCATCTCGTTGGCAAACCACAGCGCCAGCGCGCGGTGCAGCAGCGGCTCGTTCTGACTGGTGCGCTTGTAGGCTTCGAGCACCTGCTTCCAGTTATCTGCCGGCAGGCTGATGCCGACCGAGCGGCTGGCGAGCCAGTCCGCGTAGTACGCATACGACGTGATCAGCGCGCTGCTGGTGGTCAGCTCGCCCCACCAGCCGAAGGTGCCATTGGTGCCGGCCAGCAGTGCCAGACGCTGACGCTGCGTGCGCAGCAATGCGTCAACACCTTGCGTGCCGGCCGGGCCACCGTCGCCCAGGCGCGTGCCGGTGGCGGCCAGGCTCTGCTGCGCGAGTGCCAGCGGAATCAGGCGGCTGGCGGTCTGCTCGGCGCAACCGTAGGGGTACTCGATCAGGTCATCCGCCACGCGGGCGAACTGGCTGGCCGTGTTGCCGATCACGCGCAGACGCACGTCGCGCGCATCAGCTGGCAGACCCAGCGGCAGGCGCGTGCCCTGCAGCTGCGTGAGCGGGACGACGTTTTCACGGTCCGCCAGCCAACCGGTGGCGTCCAGCTTGAGCGTGGTCTGCAGGCGGTCCGATACGGCATCGCCCTGCTTCAGTTCGGCGTTGATGACACCCGCCTGCAATGCCGTCACCGGCGCGCGCAGATAGTTGGCACCGCGCTTGAGCGTCACGCGCTGGTTGATGTTCAAGCCGGCGCCCGAGACGATCCAGTCAGCGGTGATGTCCTTGTCGGTCTGGTTGAAGGCGACCATGTCCAGGCGCGGCTGATCGCTTTCGCGGAAGCGCTGCGGGCCGGTCCACTTCAGGTACAGCGGCTTATCGGAGCGGATGCTCGCTGTGCGCTGGCCGACGATGCCGTCCGAGGCGCCGGTGGTCGAGACGGCGCGCACGGTGATGCGCCAGCGTGCCAGCGAATCCGGCATCTTGAAGGTCATGCGCGCGCGGCCATCCGCATCGGTCTGCAGGTTGGCAACCCACGCGGCGGTGTCCTGCTCGTCGCGACGTGGGCGCTCCAGCACCTTCACGCCACGCTCGTTGTGGCGGCCATACGTACCGCCCGGCTTGCCCGGCAGCGAGGCGAGCGCCAGGTCATAGCTGATGAAGCTCTGGCTCGACGTGGTGCGGACGCTGTTGCGGCGCGGGTGGTAGAAGAAGTCGACGATGCTGGGGGCCACTTCCGGCTGCAGCACGTAGATCATCTCGTCGACTACCGACACGGTCAGGTTGGCCGGCACGGCCTTACCCGCCAGTGCGCTGGTCAGGTCCAGCGTGACAGTCTCGCCCGGCGCATACACGGTCTTGTCGGTGCGCACCGTCAGGTCCAGCGTCGGCTGCGTGACGACGATACCGGCGTTCTGGAACACCATGTCGCCGTCGTGCACATACAGCACCGAGAACGTCATGTTCGGTGCGAAGTCCGGACCGATCTTGATGCGGGCACGGTACTGCGCGGGCGTGACCTTCTTCAAGCTGAGCCAGTCGCCAGGGCTGGAGAGCAGCCCGTGGCGCTCGACCTTGTCGCGCTCCAGCGTGAGCAGCGCGTCGTCCACCGGCAACGGGAAGGTGATCAGCGCCTCGGCCGTATCGCCGATCTGGTAGCGGTCACGGTCGAACACCATTTCGATGTTGCCGGGCACGGTCTGCACGCCATCACCGGCCACCCAGTGGCTGGCGGCGGCGAGCAGGTTGCCAGCAGCATCACGCACCGACAGCGTGTACGAACCCGGCTGGTCGAACTTGACCGGGAAGGTCGCGTTGCCCTTGGCATCCGGGGCCAACGTGCCTTCAGTGCGGGCGCGCGTTTCCAGACGCACGAGATCCCACTTGGCCGGCGGTGCCGTCGGCCCGGTCGTACCTGCCACCACCGGCATCGGCGTCAGGTTGAACGACACGTCCTGCCCCGGCGTCGTGAAATTCGACGTAGTCGACAGCTTGTACGGCGTGGCGCCGCGCGCGATCAGCAGTTCGCGCGTGACCTTCACGCGGTAAGCCGCGCCATCGTTGGCGAACACGGTCACCACGTAGCGGCTCGGCTCCTTGGCGGCGGGCAATTCCAGCTTGGCATTGCCGTCGCCGTCGGTGGTCAGCTCCTGCTGCTCCAGCTTGACGGGGAACAGGCCGGCGTAACGCAACTCGCCCTCCACCATCGTCACTTGCTGGGCGCGCAGGCTGACCGACACCTTGCCGTTCTTGACCGGCTTGCCGTCCGGATAGCGCAGGCTGATCTTGCCCTTGACCGCCTCACCCGTGCCGTAGCTGGCCTTGTCGAGCGACAGGTTCACGTCAAAGTGCGGCTTGATGTATTCGGCCACGCGGAAAGCGCCGCCGTAGGTGCCGCCGTTGTAGTCGAAGCGCAGCGAGTAGCCGCCGGCCGGTGCGTTGGACGGCAGCGTAAAGCGCGCGTCGGCGCCGGTCTCGCCGGCCAGGCGCGTGGTGGACGTGGCCACCGGTGCGCCGTTCGGGTCGAGCACTTGCAGCTTGATGTCCCCGGCCGCCGGCACGGTCGATTCGGTCGCGTTCTTGAAGTTGCGGCCGATGAACTTGACGCGCACTTCATCGCCCGGGCGATACAGCGGACGATCAGTAAAGGCGTACAGCTTGGTGTTGTAGATCTCGCTGTCGTAATAGAAATTCTCGGAGATGAACACGCCGCCCGCGCGGTCGTTGCCGATCACGTAGCTGCGCTCGGGGGAGACGTGGCGCAGGTCCGCAGTGCCATCGCTATCGGTGGTGCCGGAAGCGAGCACGCCCACGCCGTCGGTCCAGCTCACGGACGAGCCACTCACCGGCTTACCGCTCTTGCGCTCGGCCGTCCACACCATCATCCCTTGCGAAGTGCCCTTGGTGACGGCCACGGTATCCGACACGAACAGCAGCGTGTGCGCGCGGTACGCACCAATCACCGCTTCCACGATGTACAAACCCGCCGGCAGCTTGCCCACCGGAATCATCACGTTGCCGACGTTCTGCGGCATCCATTCGCTGCTGCTGCCTTCGAGCTTCACGTCCTTGGGCGGCGCGATCGGCTTGGCATCCCAGATCGGGTAGCGGAAGCGGCCCAGCAGCTCGTAGCCCTTGAGCGGCGCGTACTGCGGGTTGTTCGAGAAGCGCGTGGGCGCGGTCATCTGATCGCCCATGCTGAATTGCGGTGCGGTCTCCACGGCCTTGGTGCGCGTGGCGAACGACAGCACGCGCTGCCAGGCACGGCGGGCCTGACGCGTCCAGTTGTCCCACAGATACGCCAGCGTGTTGGCTAGGCCTTCGCCCGTGTAGTTGGCCTTGACGTCGATGCGGTGCAGGTTCTTCTGCGCCTTCAGGAATTCGAGCGGCTGCGGCACGCGATAGACGAGGATGTCTGCACCGCCGTAGCGGGAGAGCTCATCCTTGTACTCACGGCCCGGCGCTTCCAGACGGACCATCGCTTCTTGATCGGTGCCGTAGCTGGCGTCCGACAGCAGGAAGAATGGCTGGCCCTTGAACGGCTCATAGCCACTGCCCGGCACTTCGGCGAAGGTGGGGTTCGGCTTTTCGGGGGCGTCGGCCGCATGAGCATGGCCAACAAACGCCAGCACCGTCAGGCAGACGGTAGCAACGAGATTGAACGAACGGAACGACCACCCGCGGTTGCGCATGAGTTTTTCTACCGTGTCAAAAAGGCCAGACGAAACACGCCGATGAAGTTGGGGTTGCCGCTCTGCGGCTGCCAGCGCGAGTCTTTCCATTGCATCAGTTCAGAAACGGGCACGGCCCGCAGACCGTTGTCGGTGCGGGTGACGGTGCCGGTGTGGTAAGCGATATAGCGATCCATCCAGATCATCAGATGCTGGTCGTCGCCTTGATCGAAGAAGAGCAGATCGCCAGGGAGCGCTTGATTCACGTCCTTGGCAATGAAGCGGCTGTTCTGCTGGATGAGCCCGAGCGCGGAGACATACGCGCCGGTGCTGCCGTCAATGCGTGCCCAACGCTGCGTGAGCGTGCGCTGGGCGGGCGTGAGGTTCAGCTCGGGCGGCAGTTGCCGTGCGGATTCCGCATCGCGCATGCCGTTGGCGCGCAGCCAGCGGGCGTCGTGCGTGCGCAGTGCCTCGCCGGCGGCAAAGCGCACGAGGCCGGCGCAGTCGCGGTGCGTCCAGCGTGGCGTCGGGCCCTGGCGGAGCTGCTCGTTGACGATGCGCACGAACCACGCGCGGAACACGCTTGATTGATCCGGCGTGAGCGCATCAGCGTCCGCCGGTGCGGCATCCGCCCAGCCCGACAAGGCATAGGCAGACGGCGCAAGCAGGCAGGCACCGGCCGCCGCCAACCAACGGCGGCGGTTCAGCGCGGCGGCCTGCGAACGCAGCCTCATTGTGTACTGGTGTTATCAGCGGGAACCGGAGCAGCGGCCTCGGTGGCCGGCGCATCCGCAGGCGCAGTCGACGGAGCCAATGCCGCGGCCGTGTCAGCCGGCGGCGGCGAACCGTCGCCACCAGCAGGCAGACCGCGCCCGCTCGACAGCCAGGTCACCGGCACCCAGCCGCGCGACGATGGCACACCACCATCCAACGCCAGCGACACCGGCGCGTAGCGCGACAGCGCCTTGAGCTTCGGGAACAGGTGCGTCTGCGCGGCGTTCAGGAACACGGCTTCCTGGTCGGCGGGCAGCGCGGCACCGGCTTCGCGGCGAACGAGCGGCGCGAGCGACGCTGGCGTCATCGTCAGCACGATGCGATCGGTCTTGTCGCGCGGCGGGCTGTCGGCTACCGCCGGGAAGCGCTTGGCAAGCACGGCCAATGCGTCATCGACGAGGCGCGCATCGGGCGAGAACACCACCACATCACCCGCAATCGCCAGCGTGACCGGGAAGTAGCGGTCCGATGACAGTTGCGCCGCGAACGGTGCGCCGGCCGACTGTGCCGTGCCGTAGCGCGCGCTCACCGGGCGCTGCCACAGGGTTGCATTGGCGGGGCCTTGCTTGGTCGTCACCGGCAGGCGCTTGTAGGGACCGGCTTTGTCATCGGCCTGCGCCTTGGCTTCATAGGACCCGACGATCTGGCCGAACAGCGCACCAAGCGCCGGCTTCACCGCCTCGGCTTGCGAAGGCGAGGACAACCGGGCGACGAACAACGGTGCCACCAGCGATGACTTGCCATACCAGCACGCGGCAGCCGGGCCGGCAAACGCATCGCCAACATGCGCGGCGGCTTCGGTCACTTCCTTGGCATCGCCGGCCACATTGCGCAGCAGCGCGCCGGCAGCCTTCCAGTCGACCGGCAAGGTCGCGCAGGCAGCGGGGTCCGCGGGCAAGGCGTGCCACAACGCAGCGTTGTCCCACTTGCCGGGCAGGCGGCCCGGGTCGATGAGCGCGGCGCTCTGCCAACCGTTGCCGGACGTCCCCGCAGCAAAGTCGAAGCGCAACGCCTCGATGCCTGGGAAGTACTGCTGATAACCAAACGAGAGGTAGTTGGCGCTCACCACAACGTGGTGGCCCGTGGTCTCTGCGGTCGGCAGCGCATAGGCATTGCCTTGCACGTTGCGCTTGCCGGCGTCATCCGACAGCAGTGCGGCGAGCGCGTTTGCCTGCTTGGAGACGGGCTTGCCGTCCTTGTCCAGCAGGATACCCGGCTCCGACAACGCGATCAGCCGGTCGCCCTTGCTGGCAATCAGGATGGAACGCGTGGCCGACAACCGCAGCGCATAGACCGGCGCACCGGAATCGCCCAGCGCATCGGCCACCTTGGTGAGCTGCGTATCGCTGGTCGCCACGGTGGCGACGGCTTCTAGCGCCTTGGCAAGGCCGTTGCGCTGCATCGAGAGCACCCAGTAGCGCAGCTTGTCGTCCGGGCCGCGCCACAGCATCACGCGGGCGGGCTCGTCAAACACGTGCTTGAGCACCGTTTCCGCCAGGTCGAGCTTCTGTTCGTAGGCAAGACGGCGCAGCGCACCGGCCACCGAGAGGCGGTCTTCGTTGCCCTCGTAGTAGGCGACGAAGTCTTCGGTCAGCACGTCGCGCAGCAACGGCACGCGCAGCACGTCGCGCGGCAGTTGCGACAAGCTCTGGCTGTCGATCAGGGCATCGGGGTAAGTCAGGTCGAGCTGGACCTGGCGGGCGTGCAGCGCGCGCGTGCGGCCAAACGGGTGCCAGACCATCTGCACCACCGCCGCGCCGGCAACGACCAGGGCGACCGCGCCAACGGCGATCTGCTTGCGTGTGAGCTTCATGGAGGAATCTGCGGCAAGACTGGAGAGGGCCGGCGGCTTGTAAAAAGTGCCGGTCTATAAGCGCGAGATCATAGCGTTTGGCATGTTAAGACGGGTTAACGTTTGGAGAAAATCAGAACACGCTGATGTGGGGCATCAACGCTCCGGCTCCAGCGGACGGACGAAAAAAAACCCGGCACCCCACGAAGGGGGCCGGGTTTTGATGCGGAGAACGCTGCCTAACTTCAGGCGGCGCCGCCTTCCTCTTGGTGGACGACAGGCGTCTCGAAGATCGAAGCGGCTTCTTCTTCGGCAATCGCTGCAGCGCGGTCGCGGTCGGCGGCTTCCTTGGCCTTGCGGGCACGGTGGTAAGCCAGACCGGTACCAGCCGGGATCAGACGGCCGACGATGACGTTTTCCTTCAGACCACGCAGGTCGTCGACCTTGCCCATGATGGCGGCTTCGGTCAGCACGCGCGTGGTTTCCTGGAACGATGCCGCCGAGATGAAGCTGTCGGTCGACAACGATGCCTTCGTGATACCCAGCAGCAGGTTCTCGTAGGTCGCCGGACGCTTGCCCAGCGCGATCACCTTGTCGTTCTCGTCGAGCAGGTCCGAACGCTCCACCTGCTCACCCGGGATGAAGCGGGTGTCGCCGGTGTCGACGATCTGCACGCGGCGCAGCATCTGACGAACAATCACTTCGATGTGCTTGTCGTTGATCTTCACGCCTTGCAGACGGTACACGTCCTGCACTTCGTCGACGATGTACGTCGCCAGCTCTTCCACGCCCTTCAAGCGCAGGATGTCGTGCGGGTCGGCCGGGCCTTCGACGATCATTTCGCCCTTGTTGACCACCTGGCCGTCGTGCACCAACACCTGCTTTTCCTTGGCGATCAGGAACTCGTGGGCATTGCCGTCGAGGTCCGTAATCACCAGGCGCTGCTTGCCCTTGGTGTCCTTACCGAACGAAGTCGTACCGGTGACTTCTGCCAGCACGGCAGCGTCCTTCGGCGAACGGGCTTCGAACAGTTCGGCCACACGCGGCAGACCACCGGTAATGTCACGCGTCTTCTGCGATTCGGTCGGGATACGTGCCAGCACTTCACCCACGTGCACTTGCTGACCGTCCTTCACGGTAATCAGCGCGCCCACCTGGAAGCCGATGGTCACGGAGTGGTCCGTGCCCGGGATCTTCACTTCAGCGCCCGACGAGTCGAGCAGCTTCACCTGCGGACGGATGCCCTTCGAAGCCGTGGTACGACGCTTGGCATCGATCACCACCAGCGTCGACAGACCGGTCACTTCGTCCATCTGCTTGGCAACGGTCACGCCTTCTTCGACGTTCTCGAACTTGATCGTACCCGAGTACTCCGAGATGATCGGACGCGTCAGCGGATCCCACGTGGCGAGCTGCGTGCCGGCCTTGATGGACTGACCATCCTTCACCAGCAGCGTTGCACCGTAGACGATCTTGTGGCGCTCGCGCTCACGGCCGTGGTCGTCGGTGATCAGCGCTTCACCCGAGCGCGAGATGACGATCTGCTCGCCCTTCGCGTTGGTGACGTAACGCATGGTCGCCGTGAAACGCACGATACCGGTTGCCTTCGCTTCCACGCTCGATGCCACTGCCGCACGCGATGCCGCACCACCGATGTGGAACGTACGCATCGTCAGCTGCGTGCCCGGCTCACCGATCGACTGAGCAGCGATCACACCGACTGCTTCACCCGAGTTCACCAGCACACCGCGGCCCAGATCGCGGCCGTAGCACTTGGCGCACAGGCCGTAGCGCGTGTCGCAGGTCAGCGGCGTGCGGACCTTGACCTCGTCCACGCCGATCGAATCGATCAGCTCGACCAGGTCTTCGTCCAGCAGCGTGCCGTTTTCGATCGCAGTTTCCTGCGTCTCCGGGTTCACCACGTCGCCAATGACCACGCGGCCCAGGATACGGTCGCGCAGGGCTTCGATCACTTCACCGCCTTCCACCAGCGCCTTCATCAGGACGCCGTTGGTGGTGCCGCAATCGTCTTCCACGACCACCAGATCCTGCGTCACGTCGACCAGACGACGGGTCAGGTAACCCGAGTTCGCGGTCTTCAGTGCCGTATCCGCCAGACCCTTACGTGCACCGTGGGTCGAGATGAAGTACTGCAGAACGTTCAGGCCTTCGCGGAAGTTTGCGGTAATCGGCGTCTCAATAATCGAGCCGTCCGGCTTGGCCATCAGGCCACGCATACCAGCGAGCTGACGGATCTGCGCGGCGGAACCCCGTGCGCCCGAGTCGGCCATCATGTAGATGGAGTTGAACGACTCTTGCTTGACGGTGTTGCCGTTGCGGTCGATCACGTCTTCGGTCTGGAGCTGCTCCATCATCGCCTTGCCCACCTGGTCACCAGCGGCGCCCCAGATGTCCACGACGTTGTTGTAACGCTCCTGGTCCGTCACCAGACCCGACATGTACTGCTTGTCGTATTCCTTCACCTTGGCGGCGGCCTCGGAGATGATCTTCTCCTTGGCCGGCGGCACCAGCATGTCGTCGATGGCGATCGAGATACCGGCGCGCGTTGCCAGGCGGAAGCCCGACTGCAGCAGCTTGTCAGCGAAGATCACGGTTTCGCGCAGACCGCACTTGCGGAACGCCGTGTTGATCAGGCGCGAGATTTCCTTCTTCTTCAGCGGCTTGTTCAGCACCGAGAACGGCAGACCCTTCGGCAGGATCTCCGACAGGATCGCGCGGCCGACCGTGGTGGCCTGCAGCGTGATCTTCGGGGCAAAACGGGCGTCGCCGTCGGCTTCCGGGTTCACCAGGTCGTACTCGGTGATCCGCACGTTCACGCGCGAAGCCAGTTCGACTTCCTTGTTCTCGTAGGCGCGGATCACTTCCGAGATGTCGGCAAACGTCATGCCTTCACCGCGGCCGTTGATCTTGTCGCGGGTCGTGTAGTACAGACCCAGCACCACGTCTTGCGACGGCACGATCGACGGATCGCCGTTGGCCGGGAACAGCACGTTGTTCGACGCCAGCATCAGCGTGCGCGCTTCCATCTGCGCTTCGAGCGACAGCGGAACGTGAACAGCCATCTGGTCACCGTCGAAGTCGGCGTTGAACGCCGCGCAAACCAGCGGGTGCAGCTGGATGGCCTTGCCTTCGATCAGCACCGGCTCGAACGCCTGGATACCCAGACGGTGCAGCGTCGGTGCGCGGTTCAGCATCACCGGGTGCTCGCGGATGACATCTTCCAGGATGTCCCACACCACCGGCGTCTGGCTTTCCACTTCCTTCTTCGCCGCCTTGATGGTGGTGGCGATGCCCATCGTTTCCAGCTTGTGGAAGATGAACGGCTTGAAGAGTTCGAGCGCCATCAGCTTGGGCAGGCCGCACTGGTGCAGCTTGAGCGTCGGGCCCACCACGATGACCGAACGGCCCGAGTAGTCCACACGCTTGCCCAACAGGTTCTGACGGAAACGGCCGCCCTTACCCTTGATCATTTCAGCCAGCGACTTCAGCGGACGCTTGTTGGCGCCGGTCATCGCCTTGCCGCGACGGCCGTTGTCCAGCAGCGAATCCACGGCTTCCTGCAGCATGCGCTTTTCGTTGCGCACGATGATCTCCGGCGCCTTCAGCTCGAGCAGACGCTTCAAACGGTTGTTCCGGTTGATCACGCGGCGATACAGGTCGTTCAGGTCCGACGTGGCGAAACGACCGCCGTCCAGCGGCACCAGCGGACGCAGTTCCGGCGGCAGCACCGGCAGCACTTCCAGGATCATCCAGTCCGGCTTGATGCCCGAACGCTGGAAGGCCTCGAGCACCTTCAGGCGCTTGGCGAACTTCTTGATCTTGGCTTCCGAACCCGTGGCCTGCAGCTCGGCGCGGATCGTCTCGATCTGCTTCTCGATGTCGATGCCGCGCAGCAGCTCGCGAATGCCTTCGGCGCCCATCATGGCGACGAATTCACCTTCGCCGTACTCGTCGCACTTAGCCAGGTAGTCGTCTTCCGACATGATCTGGCTCTTCTTGAGCGCGGTCATGCCCGGCTCAACCACGACGAATGCTTCGAAGTACAGCACGCGCTCAATGTCGCGCAGCGTCATGTCGAGCACCATGCCCAGACGCGACGGCAGCGACTTCAGGAACCAGATGTGCGCGGTCGGCGCAGCCAGTTCGATGTGGCCCATGCGCTCACGGCGCACCTTGGCCAGCGTCACTTCCACGCCGCACTTCTCGCAGATCACGCCACGGTGCTTCAGGCGCTTGTACTTGCCGCACAGGCACTCGTAGTCCTTGATCGGGCCGAAGATTTTGGCGCAGAACAGACCGTCACGCTCGGGCTTGAACGTGCGGTAGTTGATGGTCTCGGGCTTCTTGACTTCGCCGTACGACCACGAACGGATTTTCTCAGGCGACGCGAGGCCGATCTTGATCGCGTCAAACTGCTCTTCTTGCTGTACCTGGCGGAATAGGTCGAGCAATGCTTTCATTCCAAACTCCTTGAGTTTGAGGCTGGCGCCCTAGGTTGCTAAGGCACCGGCCCTAAATCTTCGTCAATGGCTGCTGTTACCGGAGCGCGGCGATGTGTCTACCGCGCTCCCATCGCTCGGGCGCTTAGTTGCGCTCGAGGTCGATGTCGATACCCAGCGAGCGGATTTCCTTCACCAGCACGTTGAACGATTCCGGCATGCCGGCATCGATCGAGTGCTCGCCCTTGACGATGTTCTCGTACACCTTGGTCCGGCCGTTCACGTCATCCGACTTCACGGTCAGCATTTCCTGCAGCACGTAGGACGCGCCGTAGGCTTCCAGCGCCCACACTTCCATCTCACCGAAACGCTGGCCACCGAACTGGGCCTTACCGCCCAGCGGCTGCTGCGTCACCAGCGAGTACGGACCGGTCGAACGCGCGTGCATCTTGTCGTCGACCAAGTGGTGCAGCTTCAGCATGTGCATCACGCCCAGCGTGACCGGACGCTCGAAGGCTTCACCGGTGCGGCCGTCGAACAGCGTGACCTGCTGCTTGGAAGCGGTCAGGCCCTTCTCCTTCGCGATGTCTTCCGGATAGGCGAGGTCCAGCATGCGGCGGATTTCGTCCTCATGCGCACCATCGAACACCGGCGTCGCGAACGGCACGCCCTTCTTCAGGTTCTCGGCCAGCTCCAGGATCTCGGCGTCGGACAGGCTGTCCAGATCTTCGATCTTGCCGCTCTCGTTGTAGATCTGACCCAGCAGCTTGCGCACTTCGGCGGCCTTGGCTTGCGCCTTGAGCATGTTGCCGATGCGCTCGCCCAGACCGCGCGCGGCCCAGCCCAGGTGGGTTTCGAGAATCTGACCCACGTTCATCCGCGAAGGCACGCCCAGCGGGTTCAGCACGATGTCTGCCGGCGTACCGTCAGCCATGTACGGCATGTCTTCGATCGGGGTGATCTTCGACACGACACCCTTGTTACCGTGACGGCCGGCCATCTTGTCGCCAGGCTGCAGGCGGCGCTTCACGGCCAGGTACACCTTGACCATCTTGATCACGCCCGGCGGCAGTTCATCGCCTTGCGTGAGCTTCTTGCGCTTCTCTTCGAACGCGAGGTCGAAGTCGTGGCGCTTCTGCTCGATGGCTTCCTTCACGGCTTCGAGCTGGGTGGCCACTTCGTCATCCGACGGGCGGATGTCGAACCAGTGCCACTTGTCGAGGTCGGCTAGGTATTCCTTCGTGAGCGCAGTGCCCTTGGCCAGCTTCTTCGGGCCGCCGTTGGCCACCTTGCCCACCAGCAGACGCTCCAGACGCTGGAAGGCATCGCCTTCCACGATACGCAGCTGGTCGTTCAGGTCCAGACGGTAGCGCTTCAGTTCTTCATCGATGATCGACTGGGCGCGCTTGTCGCGCGTCACGCCTTCACGCGTGAAGACTTGCACGTCGATCACGGTACCGGTCATGCCCGAGGGCACGCGCAGCGAGGTGTCCTTCACGTCGGACGCCTTCTCACCGAAGATCGCACGCAGCAGCTTCTCTTCCGGCGTCAGCTGGGTCTCGCCCTTCGGCGTGACCTTGCCGACCAGCACGTCACCGGCTTCGACTTCTGCGCCGATGTACGTGATGCCCGACTCGTCCAGGCGAGCCAGTTGGGCTTCAGCCAGGTTCGAGATGTCGCGCGTGATTTCTTCCGGTCCGAGCTTGGTGTCACGGGCAACGACCGACAGTTCCTCGATGTGGATCGAGGTGTAGCGGTCTTCCGCCACCACACGCTCCGAGATCAGGATCGAATCCTCGAAGTTGTAGCCGTTCCAGGGCATGAACGCGACCAGCATGTTCTGGCCGAGCGCGAGCTCGCCCATGTCGGTCGAGGCGCCGTCAGCGATCACGTCGCCGCGGGCAACGATATCGCCCACCTTGACCATCGGACGCTGGTTGATGTTCGTGTTCTGGTTCGAACGCGTGTACTTGATCAGGTTGTAGATGTCGACGCCGACTTCACCAGCAACGGCTTCCGCATCGTTCACACGGATCACCACGCGGTTCGCGTCAACATAGTCGACCACGCCGCCACGAGTGGCTTGCACAGCCGTACCCGAGTCCACTGCCACGGTGCGCTCGACGCCGGTACCCACCAGCGGCTTGTCCGCACGCAGGCAAGGCACGGCCTGACGCTGCATGTTGGCGCCCATCAGTGCACGGTTTGCATCATCGTGCTCGAGGAACGGCACCAGCGAAGCTGCAGCCGACACGATCTGCGACGGCGCCACGTCGATGTACTGCACGCGGTCCGGCGTGACCATACGCGTTTCACGCTCGCTGCCTTCACGTGCGGAGACCAGTTCGTCAACCAGGTTGCCGTCCTTGTCCACCGTCGCGTTGGCCTGCGCCACCACGTACTTGCCTTCTTCGATAGCCGACAGGTAGTGCACTTCGTCGGTCAGCTTGCTGTTCTCAACCTTGCGGTACGGCGTTTCGAGGAAGCCGTAGTCGTTGAGCTGCGCGTACAGTGCCAGCGAGTTGATCAGACCAATGTTCGGACCTTCCGGTGTTTCGATCGGGCACACGCGGCCATAGTGGGTCGGGTGCACGTCACGGACTTCAAAGCCCGCGCGCTCGCGCGTCAGACCGCCCGGGCCCAGTGCCGAAATACGACGCTTGTGCGTGACTTCCGACAGCGGGTTGGTCTGGTCCATGAACTGCGACAGCTGCGACGAACCGAAGAACTCGCGAATCGCCGACGAAATCGGCTTCGAGTTGATCAGGTCGTGCGGCATCAGGTTTTCCGTCTCGGCTTGGCCCAGACGTTCCTTGACGGCACGCTCAACGCGCGACAGACCAGCACGGAACTGGTTTTCCGCCAGTTCGCCGACGCAACGCACGCGACGGTTGCCGAGGTGGTCGATATCGTCCACTTCGCCCTTGCCGTTACGCAGGTTCACCAGCAGCTTGATCGTGTCGAGGATGTCGTCATCCGTCAGCACCATCGGGCCCGTACCTTCCGAGCGGTTCAGGCGGCTGTTGACCTTCATGCGGCCCACGCGCGACAGGTCGTACGAGTCTTCGCTGTAGAACAGGCGTTGGAACAGCGCTTCGACGGCGTCTTCGGTCGGCGGCTCGCCGGGGCGCATCATGCGGTAGATCGCGATACGTGCGGCGGTCTGGTCGGCCGTGTCGTCTGTGCGCAGCGTGGACGAGATGTACGGACCTTGATCCAGGTCGTTCGTGTACAGCGTCTGGATTTCCTTCACGTCGGCGTCGCGCAGCTTCTCGAGCACGCCTTCGGTCAGTTCGTCGTTGGCGTTGGCCAGGACTTCACCGGTATCCGGATCGACGATGTTCTTCGCCAGCACGCGACCCAGCAGGTAGTCTTCCGGCACGCTGATCAGCTTGGTGCCAGCCGAGTCCAGGTCACGGATGTGCTTCGCGTTGATACGCTTGTCCTTCTCGACGACGACCTTGCCGTTCTTGTCGGCAATGTCGAAGCGTGCGACTTCACCGCGCAGACGCTCGGGCACGAATTCCATCAGTGCGCCTTCGCTCTTGAGCGTGAAGTTGTCGAACACGAAGAAGTGCGCCAGGATCTGTTCCGGCGTCAGGCCGATCGACTTCAGCAGGATCGTCACCGGCATCTTGCGGCGGCGGTCGACGCGGAAGTACAGGATGTCCTTCGGATCGAATTCGAAGTCGAGCCACGAGCCGCGGTACGGAATGATCCGTGCCGAGAACAGCAGCTTGCCCGAGCTGTGCGTCTTGCCCTTGTCGTGCTCGAAGAACACGCCCGGCGAGCGGTGCAGCTGGGACACGATCACACGTTCGGTACCGTTGATCACGAACGAACCGGTGTCCGTCATGAGCGGAATTTCGCCCATGTAGACTTCCTGCTCCTTGATCTCCTTGACCTTGGTGGGGTTCTCGCGGTCGTTGATGATCAAGCGCACTTTTGCGCGCAGCGCCGAGTGGAAGGTCAGACCACGCTGCTGACATTCCTTGACGTCAAACGGCGGGTTGGACAGGTGATACGACACGAACTCCATGCGCGCCAGACCATTGTGCGACGCGATGGGGAAGATGGCATTGAATGCAGCCTGCAGGCCTTCGGTCTTGCGTTGCGAAGGGCCGGTCTCGGCCTGCAAGAACTGAGCATACGATTGAATCTGGGTGGCAAGCAGGAAGGGAACCTGATGGACCGTTGCGCGCTTCGCGAAACTCTTGCGAATGCGCTTTTTCTCGGTAAAGCTGTACGCCATGGGATCTCCGAATCATCGCAAGTGCATGCGACGGACTTGTGGCGTGAGTCACGCCTGGCACTTGAGGTGTTCAGCGACTGGTGACGGGATTTGGCGGTTGGCCGCTACCAACCTCTGGCTGACGGTACTGCGCGCGCCGCCCGCACATGGACCCATGGAGCCCATGCCACGGACGGGGGAGTACCCGACCAAACTTGCCTTCTGCAGTCGGTTCAGAAGACAAACATCAGCGGACTGCGAACTGCCTAGTGTGCCACTGATGTTTGGCCTCTGCTGGCCTTGTTCCGGCCGGCTGCCGGAAAAACCGGCATGAAAGACACAAACGAGACTTCAACGATACTTACAGCGTGATTGCGGGATCGCTCAACAACCGGTCCCACAAGCGCAAAAAGGCTGGCGCCGGGAAATCTCCCTTTGCCAGCCTCCGTCGCGTACCGAATACGGCACGCGAGACCTGCACTTACTTGGCTTCGGCTTCCGCGCCGGCTTCCACCAGCTTCTTCACCAGCTCGTCGGCGGTCTTCTTGTCGACGCCTTCCTTCACGGGCTTCGGTGCGCCATCGACCAGGTCCTTGGCTTCCTTCAGGCCCAGGCCGGTGATTTCACGCACGGCCTTGATGACGCCAACCTTGTTCGCGCCGGCGCTCTTCAGCGTCACGGTGAATTCGGTTTGCTCTTCAGCAGCAGCTGCTGCGCCAGCACCAGCCGGGCCAGCAACGGCGACGGCAGCAGCCGACACGCCAAACTTCTCTTCGAACGCCTTGACCAGGTCGTTCAGTTCCATCACGGACATCGAGCCAACGGCTTCGAGGATGTCGTCTTTGGTGATTGCCATTTGAATAACTCCAGAATGTGATTCGGTATCGATCGTGCGATCTGTACGAGGTGCTGCGGCCGATTAGGCTGCTGCGCTCTCGCCTTCGCCTTGCTTTGCGGCCAGAGCAGCCAGGGCGCGGGCAAAGCCCGACACCGGCGCCTGCATGACGAACAGCAGCTTGCTGAGCAGTTCTTCGCGGCTCGGGATCGAAGCCAGGGCCTTCACGCCATTGGCGTCCAGCACCTTGCCTTCGTACGAACCGGCGCGCAGCACCAGCTTGTCATTGCCCTTGGCGAAATCGTTCAGCACCTTGGCCGGGGCCACTGCGTCTTCGGAAATACCGTAGATCAGCGGGCCGGTCAGTTGCTCGGCGAGTTCGGCAAACGGCGTGCCTTCAACAGCGCGGCGTGCCAGCGTGTTCTTCAGAACGCGCAGGTAGACGCCTTGCTGGCGCGCTTGCGCGCGCAGCTTGGTCAGATCGCCAACCGTGATACCGCGATATTCAGCAACGACGATGGTCGAGGCCTTGGCGACTTGCGCCGTTACCTCGGCCACGACGGCCTTCTTATCTTCGAGATTGAGTGCCACGGTTAAGCTCCAAAACGACGTCGGCTTCCGCAAGCCTTGCGGTCACCTCGGTCAGTCCAAAAGTACGGCGTCCGATTGGCACAAATCACTTCGGCAATACCAAAGTCACTTATTCCCTTCGGGGGCGCCATCTGCGTTGGCCGTACGCTCCGTTTCCGGATTGCGCCGCGATTAAGGTGTCGGCTCCGAAGAGCCCTTCACCGCCAACGGTCTTTGATAACCAGCGGCATCAGCACGCTTGCACGCACATCCGCCACTGCCCAAAGTTCTTCCCTCAAACTTCAAGGGCTCACGCAGCCGGAGCTACGCGAGAAAAAACTGCTAACGCCGGGATGGTTATCGGGCCACCCAGCGCGAATACTCTCAAACGATCAGGCAGCCAGCGTCGACTGGTCGACGCGCACGCCAACACCCATCGTCGACGAGACAGCAACCTTACGCAGGTACACGCCCTTGCTCGAGGCCGGCTTGGCCTTGGTCAGTGCGTCCAGCAGTGCAGCCAGGTTGCTCTTCAGTGCAGCCGGCTCGAACGAACGGCGGCCGATGGTGGCGTGGATGATACCGGCCTTGTCGACACGGAATTGCACTTGACCAGCCTTGGCATTCTTCACAGCCGTAGCGACGTCCGGCGTCACGGTGCCAACCTTCGGGTTCGGCATCAGGCCGCGCGGGCCCAGGATCTGACCCAGCGTACCGACCACGCGCATCGTGTCCGGCGAAGCGATCACGACGTCGAAGTCCATGTTGCCAGCCTTGATCTGCTCGGCCAGGTCTTCCATGCCGACGATCTCAGCACCAGCAGCCTTGGCTTGCTCAGCCTTATCGCCTTGGGCGAACACAGCCACGCGCACCGACTTGCCGGTACCAGCCGGCAGCACCACCGAACCACGAACCACTTGGTCCGACTTCTTCGCATCGATGCCCAGTTGCACGGCCACGTCGATCGACTCGTCGAACTTGGCGCTGGCGCATTCCTTAACGAGGCTCAGCGCTTCGTCGATCGGGTAGAACTTGGTGCGCTCGACCTTGGCCTTGTTCGCGGCCACGCGCTTCGAAATCTTTGCCATGATTACAGGCCCTCCACCGTGATACCCATCGAACGGGCGCTACCGGCGATCGTACGCACGGCGGCGTCCAGATCAGCAGCGGTGAGGTCCGCATTCTTTGCCTTGGCGATTTCTTCAGCTTGGGCGCGGGTGATCTTGCCGACCTTGTCGGTATGCGGCTTGGCAGAACCCTTCTGGATACCTGCGGCCTTCTTGATGAGCACGGTCGCCGGCGGCGACTTCATCACGAACGTGAAGCTCTTGTCGGCGAAGGCGGTGATCACCACCGGCACCGGCAGGCCCGGTTCCATGCCTTGAGTCTGCGCGTTGAACGCCTTGCAGAACTCCATGATGTTCAGACCGCGCTGACCCAGGGCCGGGCCGACAGGCGGGGACGGATTTGCTTTACCAGCCGGAATTTGCAGCTTGATAAAGCCAATAATTTTCTTGGCCATCTTGACTCCAATCCGGATTGCCCAGCTAAGAAACCGTGGCAATCCTATTGAGTGGTAACGCATCAGCGCGAGGCTGACGCTCCTCTGTTGGCTCAGGCAGCTACGCCGCCGTTGCCCGCCAAGTCCAGTGGACTGGGCGACTGGCGCAACGACTTACGCCGTCGCGCCAAATTCTTTACACCTTCTCGACCTGGCCGAACTCGAGCTCGACCGGCGTCGCACGACCGAAGATCGTCACGGAAACGCGCAAGCGCGACTTCTCGTAGTTGACTTCCTCGACGTTGCCGTTGAAGTCGGTGAACGGGCCTTCCTTCACGCGCACCATCTCGCCCACTTCGAACAGCGTCTTGGGACGCGGCTTCTCGATCCCTTCCTGGACTTGAGCCAGCATCTTATCGAGCTCACGCTGGGAAATCGGCGATGGGCGGTTAGCTGTGCCACCGATGAATCCCGTGACCTTGGCGGTATTCTTCACCAAGTGCCAGGTGACATCGGTCATTTCCATCTCGACAAAGACGTAGCCCGGATACAGGCGGCGCTCAGTCACGGTCTTGCGACCGTTCTTGCTCTCCATCACCTCTTCCGACGGCACCAGAATCTGGCCGAACAGATGTTGCAGGCCTTCGCGCTCAATGCGCTCCTGCAGCGCGCGTTGCACGCTCTTTTCCATGCCTGAGTAGGCATGCACGACATACCAGCGCTTCTTCGAGGCCGGCGCGGACGAATCCGTGGACGTGTCGTTCGCTACGTTATCCGTCATGGCTTCACCCGATTATTTCCAGCCCAACACGAGCGAGAAGATCACCCACTCGATGAGCTTGTCCGCAGACCACAGAAACAAGGCCATGATCACCACGAAGGCGAACACCAGACCGGTCATCTGCCCTGCTTCCTTGCGCGTCGGCCAAACGACCTTGCGAACTTCACGGTACGACTCGCGGGCGAACTCAATGAAGCTCTGCCCCGGCGCAGACACCAGCGCGACACCGGCGCCGAGCACCAGCCCGCCGATCAGCGAGGCAGCACGGACGTAAGCCGGCTGTTGCGCCAGCAGGTAAAAACCGATCACCCCGGCGACCAACAGCAGGAACGCCACGACCAGCAGCAATTTGCCACTGGAGGTGTTGACAGTTTCGACGTTCGGATTGGCCATGTTTCCCAAACGAGACAAGCCGCGTGGCGCTGGTTCGCGCTACGCGGCTGATGAATTGGCAGGGGCAGAGGGAATCGAACCCCCAACCTTCGGTTTTGGAGACCGACGCTCTGCCAGTTGAGCTATACCCCTAGAACAACTTTGGGGTTGCCATTCGGTCAACCCCACTCTGGCACTTCGCGTGCGGCCGGTTGGCAGCCGCACGGAAGAGTTACAGCCTTTTTTACTTCAGGATCTTGGCAACGACGCCAGCACCCACGGTACGGCCGCCTTCGCGGATTGCGAAGCGCAGGCCTTCTTCCATGGCGATCGGGGCGATCAGCTTGACGGTGATCGACACGTTGTCGCCCGGCATGACCATTTCCTTGCCTTCCGGCAGGGCGATCGAGCCAGTCACGTCCGTCGTACGGAAGTAGAACTGCGGGCGGTAGTTGTTGAAGAACGGGGTGTGACGGCCGCCTTCGTCCTTCGACAGGATGTAGACCTCGCCCGTGAATTCCGTGTGCGGCTTGATCGAGCCCGGCTTGGCCAGCACTTGGCCACGCTGAACGTCTTCACGCTTGGTGCCGCGCAGCAGAATACCGACGTTGTCGCCTGCTTGACCTTGGTCCAGCAGCTTGCGGAACATTTCCACGCCCGTGCAGGTCGTCTTGTCGATCTTCGGCTTGTCGCCGTCCATGGCGATACCGACGATTTCGATTTCTTCGCCGACCTTGATCACGCCACGCTCGATACGGCCGGTCACCACGGTGCCGCGACCCGAGATCGAGAACACGTCTTCCACCGGCATCAGGAACGTGCCGTCAACAGCGCGCTCCGGCGTCGGGATGTAGGTGTCCAGTGCGTCGGCCAGGTTCATGATGGCCACTTCGCCCAGCTCGCCCTTGTCGCCTTCCAGCGCCAGCTTGGCCGAACCCTTGATGATCGGGGTGTCGTCGCCCGGGAAGTCGTACTTCGACAGAAGTTCGCGCACTTCCATCTCGACCAGTTCCAGCAGCTCAGCGTCGTCCACCATGTCGCACTTGTTCAGGAAGACGATGATGTACGGCACGCCCACTTGGCGGGCCAGCAGGATGTGCTCACGCGTTTGCGGCATCGGGCCGTCAGCGGCCGAGCACACCAGGATGGCGCCGTCCATCTGGGCGGCACCGGTGATCATGTTCTTGACGTAGTCGGCGTGGCCCGGGCAGTCAACGTGCGCGTAGTGGCGGTTGGCCGTTTCGTACTCGATGTGCGCGGTGTTGATCGTGATGCCGCGTGCCTTTTCTTCCGGTGCAGCGTCGATTTCGTCGTACTTCTTCGCTTCGCCACCAAACTTGGCGGACAGCACGGTCGCGATCGCTGCAGTCAGCGTCGTCTTGCCGTGGTCAACGTGACCAATCGTCCCAACGTTCACGTGCGGCTTGGTCCGCTCGAACTTTTCCTTTGCCATGACGCGACTCCTGTCTCGGTAGCGATTTGGGTTGGTGGATGCGTGGTGCCCATGGGCAGGATCGAACTGCCGACCTCTCCCTTACCAAGGGAGTGCTCTGCCACTGAGCCACATGGGCGAAACTTACTAACAGCGAATGGAGCGGGTGAAGGGAATCGAACCCTCGTCGTAAGCTTGGAAGGCTTCTGCTCTACCATTGAGCTACACCCGCCTGGGTTACTTCTTCCCTTGCCGCCCGGCCCTGGCTAAGGACCGAACTCACTGCTTAATTCTGGTGGAGAGGGCTGGATTCGAACCAGCGTAGGCGTAAGCCAACAGATTTACAGTCTGCCCCCTTTAGCCACTCGGGCACCTCTCCGAAGAGAACGTGCGATTATGGGACCATCGATGCACCTTGTCAAGCAGTGCTTGATGAAATCGCATAACGAAACATGCATACGCTCTCACCCTTAGGCCGCCGAAAGGTCCCGAAGGAACTCCGGCACCGAAAGAGCTTGCTGCCAACGCTGCAGCGAGCCAGCGCACGGCCTCCAACGGCCGCCCAATCACGGCCTAGGCCCATGCATGCTGCACAATCCGAGCTACGACTTTAACGACGAGCTGCTGCCGTTGGGCGCGACGTATTGGGTGAGGCTGGTGGAGCGGTACCTGGCGCGGGGCTGAGGTTGTTTGGCGCAGCAGAGCGCAAGAAGCCACCCGTTGGGTGGCTTTTTTATTGGGCTGTTGCGGCAGGGAGGCAGCGGTGGTGCTGCGTTTGGGAGGCGTAAAAGCAAACACCCCAGCCGGATGAGGGCTGGGGTGTTTTTATGGAGAGCCTGGCGATGACCTACTTTCACACGGGAATCCGCACTATCATCGGCGCGGAGTCGTTTCACGGTCCTGTTCGGGATGGGAAGGGGTGGTACCGACTCGCTATGGTCACCAGGCTATGACTTGTCGCGTCGCTGACTCGATGGTCAACGCCGCCAATATGGGAATGTAGTTCAGGTTGTGTATTTTGTATCAGGCACAAGGCAGACCCAGCCGGAAACATACCGGTTATAGGATCAAGCCGCACGGGCAATTAGTACTGGTTAGCTGAACGCATTACTGCGCTTCCACACCCAGCCTATCAACGTCCTGGTCTCGAACGACCCTTCAGGGAGATCAAGTCTCCAGGGAATCCTCATCTTCAGGCAAGTTTCCCGCTTAGATGCTTTCAGCGGTTATCTCTTCCGTACATAGCTACCCTGCGATGCCTCTGGCGAGACAACAGGTACACCAGCGGTACGTCCACTCCGGTCCTCTCGTACTAGGAGCAGCCCCCGTCAAGATTCCAACGCCCACGGCAGATAGGGACCAAACTGTCTCACGACGTTTTAAACCCAGCTCACGTACCTCTTTAAATGGCGAACAGCCATACCCTTGGGACCGGCTACAGCCCCAGGATGAGATGAGCCGACATCGAGGTGCCAAACACCGCCGTCGATATGAACTCTTGGGCGGTATCAGCCTGTTATCCCCAGAGTACCTTTTATCCGTTGAGCGATGGCCCTTCCATACAGAACCACCGGATCACTATGTCCTGCTTTCGCACCTGCTCGACTTGTCGGTCTCGCAGTTAAGCACGCTTTTGCCATTGCACTTTAGGTACGATGTCCGACCGTACCAAGCGTACCTTCGAACTCCTCCGTTACACTTTGGGAGGAGACCGCCCCAGTCAAACTGCCTACCATGCACTGTCCCCGACCCGGATTCACGGGCCAAGGTTAGAACCTCAAACAAACCAGGGTGGTATTTCAAGGTCGGCTCCACCGAAACTAGCGTCCCGGTTTCAAAGCCTCCCACCTATCCTACACAGATCGGTTCAAAGTCCAATGCAAAGCTACAGTAAAGGTTCATGGGGTCTTTCCGTCTAGCCGCGGGGAGATTGCATCATCACAAACACTTCAACTTCGCTGAGTCTCGGGAGGAGACAGTGTGGCCATCGTTACGCCATTCGTGCAGGTCGGAACTTACCCGACAAGGAATTTCGCTACCTTAGGACCGTTATAGTTACGGCCGCCGTTTACCGGGACTTCAATCAAGAGCTTGCACCCCATCATTTAATCTTCCGGCACCGGGCAGGCGTCACACCCTATACGTCCACTTTCGTGTTTGCAGAGTGCTGTGTTTTTATTAAACAGTCGCAGCCACCATTTTATTGCAACCCCTTCGTCCTTCTGGCGCGAGCCAGTCAAACTACAAGGGCGTACCTTATCCCGAAGTTACGGTACCAATTTGCCGAGTTCCTTCTCCCGAGTTCTCTCAAGCGCCTTAGAATACTCATCTCGCCCACCTGTGTCGGTTTGCGGTACGGTCTCGTATGACTGAAGCTTAGAGGCTTTTCTTGGAACCACTTCCAATTGCTTCGCGACCTAAAGTCGCTCGCCCCACACCCTTGAATCACGCACCCGGATTTGCCTAAGTGCCATCTCCAATGCAGGGACCGGGACATCCAACACCCGGACAACCTTCCGCGATCCGTCCCCCCATCGCATCATACGACGGTGCAGGAATATTAACCTGCTTCCCATCAGCTACGCATCTCTGCCTCGCCTTAGGGGCCGACTCACCCTACGCCGATGAACGTTGCGTAGGAAACCTTGGGCTTACGGCGAGGGGGCCTTTCACCCCCTTTATCGCTACTCATGTCAGCATTCGCACTTCTGATACCTCCAGCATCCTTTACAAGACACCTTCACAGGCTTACAGAACGCTCTCCTACCATGCACTTACGTGCATCCGCAGCTTCGGTATATTGCTTAGCCCCGTTACATCTTCCGCGCAGGACGACTCGATCAGTGAGCTATTACGCTTTCTTTAAAGGGTGGCTGCTTCTAAGCCAACCTCCTGACTGTTTTAGCCTTCCCACTTCGTTTCCCACTTAGCAATATTTAGGGACCTTAGCTGGCGGTCTGGGTTGTTTCCCTCTTGACACCGGACGTTAGCACCCGATGTCTGTCTCCCGTGATTGCACTCTTCGGTATTCGGAGTTTGCTATGGCGGGGTAATCAGCAATAGACCCCCAACCATGACAGTGCTCTACCCCCGAAGGTGAGACACGAGGCACTACCTAAATAGTTTTCGGAGAGAACCAGCTATTTCCAAGTTTGTTTAGCCTTTCACCCCTATCCACAGCTCATCCCCTAACTTTTCAACGTTAGTGGGTTCGGTCCTCCAGTACGTGTTACCGCACCTTCAACCTGGCCATGGATAGATCACTTGGTTTCGGGTCTACACCCAGCGACTGAACGCCCTATTCGGACTCGCTTTCGCTACGCCTTCCCTAATCGGTTAAGCTTGCCACTGAATGTAAGTCGCTGACCCATTATACAAAAGGTACGCCGTCACCCGTTTCCAGGCTCCGACTGTTTGTATGCATGCGGTTTCAGGATCTATTTCACTCCCCTCCCGGGGTTCTTTTCGCCTTTCCCTCACGGTACTGGTTCACTATCGGTCGATTACGAGTATTTAGCCTTGGAGGATGGTCCCCCCATCTTCAGACAGGATTTCACGTGTCCCGCCCTACTTGTCGTACACCTAGTTCCACAATACTGCTTTCGCATACGGGGCTATCACCCGCTATGGCCGGACTTTCCATTCCGTTCTGCTAGCAATACTGCTAAAGAGTACAAGGCTGATCCCATTTCGCTCGCCACTACTTTGGGAATCTCGGTTGATTTCTGTTCCTACAGCTACTTAGATGTTTCAGTTCGCTGCGTTCGCTTCCCTTGCCTATGTATTCAGCAAGGGATGACCCATACGGGCCGGGTTTCCCCATTCGGACATCTGCGGATCAAAGCTTGTTTGCCAGCTCCCCGCAGCTTTTCGCAGGCTACTACGTCCTTCATCGCCTGTAATCGCCAAGGCATCCACCACATGCACTTATTCGCTTGACCCTATAACGAGTATGTCTCGTTACAGGCTGAGTTCTCGCGTTGTGCCGTATTCCAAGACAATCTTTCGATTGCTCTGGTAATACTGGTTGATACAATCACAACCCAGTGTCGCGTTACTACCGAGCATCTCATCAATGCTCCGCGACACCTTTACTACATTCCATATTGTTAAAGAACAGCCGAACTTTTACGCTCGTCTTGGCTAGGCCAAATGCAAACACCATCGACGCATCGTCGATGCTTGCATTTGGCAACCAAAAGGTATTGGTGGAGGATGACGGGATCGAACCGACGACCCCCTGCTTGCAAAGCAGGTGCTCTCCCAGCTGAGCTAATCCCCCAGTCACGGCAGAGAACTTCTTCCACCGTCCGTAACTTGGTGGGTCTGGTAGGACTTGAACCTACGACCCCCGCCTTATCAAGACGGTGCTCTAACCACCTGAGCTACAGACCCTTGGCTGTAACATCAAACAAACCGATAAGTGTGGACGCCTAACGTCGGATGCACGCTCTTAAAGGAGGTGATCCAGCCGCACCTTCCGATACGGCTACCTTGTTACGACTTCACCCCAGTCATGAACCCTGCCGTGGTAATCGCCCTCCTTACGGTTAGGCTAACTACTTCTGGCAAAACCCACTCCCATGGTGTGACGGGCGGTGTGTACAAGACCCGGGAACGTATTCACCGCGGCATGCTGATCCGCGATTACTAGCGATTCCAGCTTCACGTAGTCGAGTTGCAGACTACGATCCGGACTACGATGCATTTTCTGGGATTAGCTCCACCTCGCGGCTTGGCAACCCTCTGTATGCACCATTGTATGACGTGTGAAGCCCTACCCATAAGGGCCATGAGGACTTGACGTCATCCCCACCTTCCTCCGGTTTGTCACCGGCAGTCTCTCTAGAGTGCCCTTTCGTAGCAACTAGAGACAAGGGTTGCGCTCGTTGCGGGACTTAACCCAACATCTCACGACACGAGCTGACGACAGCCATGCAGCACCTGTGTCCACTTTCTCTTTCGAGCACCTAATGCATCTCTGCTTCGTTAGTGGCATGTCAAGGGTAGGTAAGGTTTTTCGCGTTGCATCGAATTAATCCACATCATCCACCGCTTGTGCGGGTCCCCGTCAATTCCTTTGAGTTTTAATCTTGCGACCGTACTCCCCAGGCGGTCAACTTCACGCGTTAGCTACGTTACTAAGGAAATGAATCCCCAACAACTAGTTGACATCGTTTAGGGCGTGGACTACCAGGGTATCTAATCCTGTTTGCTCCCCACGCTTTCGTGCATGAGCGTCAGTGTTATCCCAGGGGCTGCCTTCGCCATCGGTATTCCTCCACATCTCTACGCATTTCACTGCTACACGTGGAATTCTACCCCCTCTGACACACTCTAGCCGTGCAGTCACCAATGCAATTCCCAGGTTAAGCCCGGGGATTTCACATCGGTCTTGCACAACCGCCTGCGCACGCTTTACGCCCAGTAATTCCGATTAACGCTTGGACCCTACGTATTACCGCGGCTGCTGGCACGTAGTTAGCCGGTCCTTATTCTTCCGGTACCGTCATCCACACCTAATATTAGTAAGTGCGATTTCTTTCCGGACAAAAGTGCTTTACAACCCGAAGGCCTTCTTCACACACGCGGCATTGCTGGATCAGGGTTGCCCCCATTGTCCAAAATTCCCCACTGCTGCCTCCCGTAGGAGTCTGGGCCGTGTCTCAGTCCCAGTGTGGCTGATCGTCCTCTCAGACCAGCTACTGATCGTCGCCTTGGTGGGCCTTTACCCCACCAACTAGCTAATCAGACATCGGCCGCTCCTATAGCATGAGGCCTTGCGGTCCCCCACTTTCACCCTCAGGTCGTATGCGGTATTAGCTAATCTTTCGACTAGTTATCCCCCACTACAGGGCACGTTCCGATGTATTACTCACCCGTTCGCCACTCGCCATCAATCTAGCAAGCTAGATCATGCTGCCGTTCGACTTGCATGTGTAAGGCATGCCGCCAGCGTTCAATCTGAGCCAGGATCAAACTCTTCAGTTCAATCTGCTGTTTTCGCTCTTTACGAGCGGTCGCTCACTCTCAGAATCTGACTTGAACTTTCGTTCAAACCTTACTTCTGTGCGAGCACTTCATTACTTGTAAGCTAGCGAATTTACATTCGCCGCATCCAGTATTAAGCGCCCACACTTATCGGCTGTTTGCTTGTTAAAGAACTGCGCGATCAACTTTGTTCACCGCGTCGCTGCGTTTGCTGCAGCAGAGAAACGAGATTATGCAGAGCTTTTTCGTCGCTGTCAACAACTTGCTGAAGAATTTTTATCGTTCAACGCGTCGCTAACTTCACTGCAACCGCGGACCGTCGCTAACCACCCGACAACCCGCAAACCCGCACCACCACTACTTCTCCACCGCCTCGACATCACCGCCTCAACCTTCGTTTCGGCGCCGCGTCGTGCAGCGAGGGGCGAACTATAGGCATCTTTGCGGGACTTGGCAAGCCCTTTCTTTCTGCAGGGTCTTTTGGGGCTTTTATGGGATCAGACGGCTGCGTGACCACGCATCCAACGCAGCCCTTTGGCGGTGCACACTCTGGCCGCCCGCGCTCGCATGTGAAAGGCATTCACTACGGAGTCTGGCGGAGCCTCATTCGCAAGTGAGACAACCCGCTCTAAAGAGACGCTGGCGTCGTGGATCTCGCCCAAGGCGTCTTGGAGCTTGCGCAGGTGCTTTCGGTAGCGCTTAGCGGCCCGTGCCCCGAGGGCGGGGTAAAACGCTTCATATAGATAGCGCCACTGCTTGGCCGCAATGCGCGCACGATGCAAACGTGCCGCGGTGGCCCGCTTGGGATGGCGCCCGCGGCGCAGTACCTTCTTCCGGAGAGCGGCGGCTCGTGCATGTGCGAAGCCTGCAAGCCGTGGGGGCTTACTGGACAAGCGGAACGCAGCCACGCCGCCCTCTAACTCCGTCAGCGCATTCATGACACTGGGCGACGCCAACTCCACACGCAATGTTTGCCAGGCGAGATGGCGAGCCTGTTTTGCCCGCTCAATGGCGGCGGCGAGCCATGCACGGCCCGCTTCATCACCTTCTGAAAGCACGGCCTGGGCAGCCGGGAGCCAGTCTGTGATTAACACGTCCCATTCACGCACGGGGCCGGTCGCGCCCGCCAGGGTACGCAGGCGCGGCTTCCATTCGGTGATAAACGCGCGAGGCAGCACTGGGGCGAACGTCACCCACGCGGACCGCAGCCGCCGCAGCGTCACGCGGAACTGATGGAGATCCTCGTCACTGGCGCCGGGCTCACCCAGCTTGATGAGCGCATCGCGCAGTGCCGCAACGTGCTCGGTGACGATGTTGGCGAAAACAGAAAGAATTTCGGCATGTGAGTGCTGGCTCACGATGCTCCCCGTTGGACTGGACCGAATATGGCAGGGGCACGCAAGGTGCGCGCCCGGCCATTTCACTGTAGGCGACGGGAAAGAACTGTGGCGACGTGGATCAAGCCTCGCGCGCTTCGCTGGCGACAACGACGTCGACCTCGGCAGCGCGGAAGACTTCCGACATGGCCTCGGGCACGGGGATGTCGGTGAAAAACTTGTCGATTTGCGAGACGTGACCGAGACGCACCACGGCGCGGCGACCGAACTTGGAGTGATCGGCGGCAAGCCAGACTTCGCGCGACTGCTCGATGATGGCCTGGGCGACGCGCACCTCGCGGTAGTCGTAGTCAAGCAGCGTGCCGTCTTCGTCGATGCTGGAGACGCCGATGATGCCGATGTCGACGCGGAACTGCTTCATGAAGTCGATCGTTGCCTCGCCGACGATGCCGCGGTCGCGGTTGCGCACTAGGCCGCCGGCGACGATGACTTCGGCATCCGGGCTGCCGGACAGGATGGACGCCACGTTCAGGTTGTTGGTGATGACGCGCAAACCCTTGCGACCAACCAGTGCCTTGGAGATCTCTTCGGTGGTCGTCCCGATATTGATGATGAGCGAGCGACCGGGCTCGACATGGCGGGCGACGGCTTCGGCAATGCTGCGCTTGGCATCGATGTGCAGAACCTGGCGCTGGTCGTAGTCGATGTTCTCCACCGAGGACGGCAGGCCAACGCCGCCGTGATAGCGCGCGAGCAGCCGCTCATCTTCGAGCTGGCGGATGTCGCGGCGGATGGTTTGGGTGGTCACGCCGAGCACGCGGGCGAGCGCATCGACGGAGGCATCGCCGTGCTGGCGGACGTACTCAAGGATCTGGCGGTGGCGGGGAAGCATCAATGCATCAAATGAACACAAACGAACACATATGATCGAATTAGGCGATTCCCTACGTTGCTTTATTTTCGCCTTTCACTACACTATCCGCGAACGCGTTGCAGTTCGCAAGAAAAGGCGCGCAAACCAACAGAATCCAACCCAAACCCATGCAACACACCGATGCGTCGCATCTGGAGTGTGATCTGCTGGTGGTCGGAGGCGGCATCAACGGCGTCGGCATTGCGCGCGATGCTGTCGGGCGGGGCCTGTCGGTCGTCCTGTGTGAAAAGGACGACCTGGCCCAGCACACCTCCTCGGCCTCGACCAAGCTGATCCACGGCGGCCTGCGCTACCTCGAATATTACGAATTCAGCCTCGTGCGCAAGGCGCTGCAGGAGCGCGAGGTGTTGCTGCGCATGGCGCCGCACATCATGTGGCCGCTGCGCTTCGTGATGCCGCACGATGCGGCCCAGCGCCCGGCGTGGATGATCCGCGCGGGTCTTTTCCTATATGACCATCTGGCGCAGCGGCGTTTTCTGCCGGGCTCGAAGTCGATCAAGCTGGCGCAGCATCCGTCGGGCAAACCGCTCAAGCCCGGTTACACGCGCGGCTTCGTCTATTCCGACGGCTGGGTCGATGACGCCCGCCTGGTGGTGCTCAACGCCCGCGACGCCGCCGATCGTGGCGCGCAGATTCTCACTCGCACGCGCTGCCTGAACGCCGAGCGCCGCGCCGATGGCTGGCATGCCTCGTTGGCGGGCCCGGACGGCATCCGCTCGGTGCGCGCCAAGGCCATCGTCAACGCGGCCGGACCGTGGGCAGCAGATTTTGCCCGCTCGGCGCACGCGCTGCCGAGCACGCGCGGCCTGCGCCTGATCAAGGGAAGCCACATCGTCGTGCGGCGGATGTTCGACCACCCGTTCGCCTATATCTTCCAGAACCCGGACGGGCGGATCGTGTTTGCGATTCCGTACCAGAACGAATTCACGCTGATCGGCACGACCGACCTGGAATACAAGGGCTCGGTCGATCAGGTGGCCATCGATGCCGGCGAGATCCAATACCTGTGTGAGATGGCGAGCCGCTATTTCACGCAGCAGCTGACGCCGGCCGATGTGGTGTGGACCTACTCGGGCGTGCGCCCGCTGCTTGATGACAGCGCCGCCAACGCCTCGGCCATCACGCGCGATTACCTGGTCGAATGCGAGACCGGCGCCGACGGCAACAGCGCCCCGCTCATCAATGTATGGGGCGGCAAGATCACGACCTACCGCAAACTGGCCGAAGAAGCGCTAGACCAGTTGGCCCCGCACCTGCCCGCAGCCGGCAAGCCGTCGTGGACGGCGACTGCATCGCTGCCGGGCGGCGATCTGGAAGCGCCAGGCCAACTCGTCGCCGAATACACCTTCGACGATTTTGTGACGCGCCTGCAAAAACGTTTGCCCTGGCTGCCGACCACGCTGGCCACGCGCTATGCGCACCAGTACGGCACCCGCGTGAACACGCTGCTAGCCGGCGCCGCGCGCCTGGAAGACCTGGGCACGGAGGTGACGCCCGGTCTGTATGAAGCGGAAATCCGCTACCTGACCGAACACGAATGGGCTCGCACGGCGCAGGACATCCTGTGGCGGCGGACCAAGCTGGGGCTGCATGCCAGCGATGCCGATCGCAGCCGGCTGGAGGGCTGGCTGATGCGGCATCTGCCGGACAACGAAGCCGCCCCAGCCGCAGAACAAGCCCCCTGATCCCCAGAGGTTGGCAACAAAGCAGCACACGGGCCGGGGGGCCCGAAAGATCAAGCTGTAGAGAAGTACAAGACGGGAGACACAATTGATTCTCGAACTGGACCAGGTTACGGCCATGGTCGGGGCGCAGACACATCTGTACCCGACCAGCCTGCGGCTGGCGCCCGGCGCGATCAACGTGCTGCTCGGGCCGACGCAAGCCGGCAAGACCACGCTGATGCGCATCATGGCCGGGCTGGACCGGCCGACCACCGGCCGCGTGCTGGTCGATGGCAAGGACGCGACGGGCGTCGGTGTACGCGATCGCAATCTGGCGATGGTGTACCAGCAATTCATCAACTACCCGGCGATGACGGTGTTCGACAACATCGCGTCGCCGCTGCGCCTGCAGGGCACCAACAAGGGCGAGATCGATGCGCGCGTGCGCGCCGTCGCTGCCAAGCTGCACATCGACCACCTGTTGCAACGCCTGCCGGCTGAGCTATCCGGCGGCCAGCAGCAGCGTTGCGCACTGGCGCGGGCGCTGGTCAAGCGTGCGCCACTGGTGCTGCTGGACGAACCGCTGGTCAACCTCGACTACAAGCTGCGCGAAGAGCTGCGCGCCGAACTCGCCTCGCTGTTTGCCGATGGCGGCACGACCGTGGTGTATGCCACCACCGAGCCGCAGGAAGCGCTGCTGCTGGGCGGCCATACCGTCGTCATGCATGAAGGCCGCGTGCTGCAGTCGGGGCCGACGCTGGACATGTATGAAGTGCCGGTGTCGGTCAATGCCGCCGCCATCTTCAACGACCCGCCGATGAACGTGCTGGACGCCACCGTGGCCGAAGGCAACCACATCCGTCTTCCGCAAGGCATTGACGTGCAATGGACGCGCCCGCTGCCGATGGCCGCCGGCACACGCTGCCGCATCGGCCTACGCCCGAGCCATATCCGCCTGGCGCCGCGCAACGGCGGCAGCGTCGCCCTGCCGGGCGCGGTGGAACTGGCCGAGCTGTCGGGTTCGGAAACCTATCTGCACGTGCGCGCGCATGCCGCCGGTCAGGCAAGCAGCATCGGCCTGGTCGCGCAGTTGCCGGGCGTGCACGAGTTCGAGCTGGGTGCGGCGCTGGATGTGTTTGTCGATCCGGCCGAGCTGTTCCTGTTCGATGAAGCGGGCAAGCTGGTGAGCGCGCCCAAGCAGGGAGACGCACATGGCGCGCATTGAATTCCGCAACCTGGGGCACAGCTACCGCCCCAATCCGCAAAGCCTGAGCGACTACGCGCTGCAGCCGATGAACATGACCTGGCGCGACGGCGGTGCGTATGCACTGCTGGGCCCGTCGGGCTGCGGCAAGTCCACGCTGCTGAACATCATCTCGGGGCTGCTAGTGCCGTCTGAGGGCCAGGTGCTGTTTGACGGCCAGGACGTCACGCACGCCAGCCCGCGCGAGCGCAACATCGCCCAGGTGTTCCAGTTTCCGGTCATCTACGACACGATGACCGTGTTCGACAACCTCGCCTTCCCGCTGCGCAACCGCAAGACGCCGGAAGCCGAGGTGAAGAAGCGCGTGGAAGAAGTGGCCGAGATTCTCGAGTTGCAGCACGCGCTCAAGCGCCGCGCCTCGGGCCTGGCGGCGGACGCCAAGCAGAAGATCTCGCTGGGCCGTGGCCTGGTGCGCAAGGACGTGGCGGCCATCCTGTTCGATGAGCCGCTCACCGTCATCGATCCGCACCTGAAGTGGCAACTGCGCCGCCAGCTCAAGAAGATTCACCAGCAACTGAAGCTCACGCTGATCTACGTGACGCACGATCAGGTGGAAGCGCTGACCTTTGCCGACGAGGTCGTCGTCATGACCGAAGGCAAGGTGGTGCAGCAAGGTGGGCCGGAAGCGCTGTTCGAGCGGCCGGACCACACCTTCGTCGGCTACTTCATCGGCAGCCCGGGCATGAACCTCTACCCGGTGACGGTGGATGGCGACGTGATCGCGCTGGGCGACCAGCGCCTGTCCGTGGGCCGCGACACGCTTTACACGCTCAAGAACGCAAACGGTTCGCTCAAGCTCGGTATCCGGCCGGAGTTCGTCCAGTTGGCGGCGCCGGGAGAAGTCGGCACGGTGGCGGCTGACGTGCACCAGGTGCAGCAACTGGGTACGCACCAACTGTTGACGGCCAGTCTTGGCGGCAATGGCGACGGCACGGTCGGCCTGCCGATCAAGGCGAAGCTACCCAACGAAGTGAGCGTGACCGATGCGCGCGTGTGGCTGCGCCTGGATGCGCCGCAGACGCTGTATTACTCCGACGACGAGAGGATCGGCCGATGAACAAGCCGCTCAACAACAAGGCGTGGTTCCTGATCCTGCCGGTGTTTCTGTGTGTGGCGTTCTCCGCCATCCTGCCGCTGATGACGGTGGTGAACTACTCGGTGCAGGACATCATCAGCCCCGAGCAGCACGTGTTCGTGGGCGTGGACTGGTTCCGCCAGATCCTGCGTGATGGCGATCTGCAGGACGCCCTCACCCGTCAGCTGATCTTCTCGCTGTGCGTGCTGGCGGTGGAGATTCCGCTGGGCATCGGCCTGGCGTTGGCGATGCCGTCCAAGGGCTGGAAGGCTTCGGCGGCGCTGGTGGTGCTGGCGATGCCGCTGCTGATTCCATGGAACGTGGTCGGCACGATCTGGCAGATCTTCGGGCGCTCGGACATCGGCCTGGCCGGTTACTGGCTCAACCAGATGGGCATCGACTACAACTACACGTCGCACTCGTTCGACGCGTGGATCACCGTGCTGATCATGGACGTATGGCACTGGACGCCACTGGTGGCGCTGCTGGCGTATGCCGGCCTGCGCTCGATTCCGGATGCGTTCTACCAGGCTGCCGAGATTGACGGCGCCAGCCGCCTGGCCGTGTTCCGCTACATCCAGTTGCCGAAAATGCGCGGCGTGCTGATGATCGGCGTGCTGCTGCGCTTCATGGACAGCTTCATGATCTACACCGAGCCGTTCGTGCTGACCGGCGGCGGCCCCGGCAATGCCACGACCTTCCTGTCGCAGTACCTGACGCAGAAGGCAGTCGGCCAGTTCGACCTGGGCCCGGCGGCAGCGTTCTCGATCGTGTACTTCCTCATCATCCTGCTGTTCTGCTTCGTCCTCTACAACTGGATGCAGCGCATGGGCAGTGCCAGCACGGCCGTGGGAGACGACCATGCGTAATCCGACAAGCAAGAACAACGAGCACCAGCGCAAGATCGCGCGCGCCATCACGCTCGTCGTGTACGTGGCGTTTGCCGTGCTGCCGCTGTACTGGATGCTGAGCATGTCGCTCAAGACCAACGAGGAGACGCTGGCCGGCTTCTCGATCTGGCCGAAGCTCGTCACCTTCGACAACTACAAGATCATCTTCACTGATCCGTCGTGGTACTGGGGTTACATCAACTCCATCATCTACGTGACGATGAACACGGTGCTCTCGACCGTGGTGGCGCTGCCGGCGGCCTACGCCTTCTCGCGCTACCGCTTCCTGGGCGACAAGCACATGTTCTTCTGGCTGCTGACCAACCGGATGACACCGCCCGCGGTGTTCCTGCTGCCGTTCTTCCAGCTGTATTCGACGGTCGGCCTGATGGACACCCACCTGGGCGTGGCGCTGGCACACATGCTGTTCAACGTGCCGCTGGCCGTCTGGATTCTGGAAGGCTTCATGTCGGGCATTCCGCGCGAGATTGATGAGACGGCCTACATCGACGGCTACAGCTTCCCCGCGTTCTTCCTGAAGATCTTCCTGCCGCTGATCAAGGCCGGCGTGGGCGTGACGGCGTTCTTCTGCTTCATGTTCAGCTGGGTGGAGCTGCTGCTCGCGCGCACGCTCACCTCGGTCGATGCCAAGCCGATTACCGCGGTGATGACGCGCACGGTATCCGCCTCGGGCATGGACTGGGGCGTGCTGGCGGCGGCCGGCGTGCTGACGATCATTCCCGGCGCGCTGGTGATCTGGTTTGTGCGGAACTACATCGCGAAGGGCTTCGCGATGGGCCGCGTCTAAAAGAACGAAAAGAACAGGAGACACAGCCATGTTCAGCTGGATGGCCTGGACGCCCGAAGTGGCGACTTTCTTTGCCTGCATCGCGTTGATGCTGGCCAGCATGACGGTGTGGGAGGTGAGCCGCCCGACGGTGGAGCGCAAGGGCTTCCTGCCGATTGCGACCACACGCGGTGACCGCCTCTTCATCGGGCTGCTGACCGCCGCCTACATCAACCTGGCGTGGGTCGGTTTGACGTCGGAAGAGACCGGTGCCTGGGGCGGCTTCATCGCCTCGATGGTGGTGTTGGTTCTGATCATGTGGCGCGGTTGACGCGCAATCGGTTTCGTAGGTCCGGGGGCGTCAGTACGGGTTGACGCTTCCACGCCCGAATTGATGGTCGGGCAAGGGCATTCCACCACGCTCCCCGCGTCGGAATGCCGGATGTTTTCGCTGCGGGGAGAACAACAAACAGAATGGAGATACCGATGAAAACATCCTGGCGCATGACGCTTCAGATCAGTGCCATTGCACTGGCAAGCGCCCTGGCAGTCGGCGCAGCACACGCCGGCGAGACCGAAGCCAAGAAGTGGGTCAGCAGCGAATTCCAGCCCAGCACGCTGTCGCAAGACAAGCAGATGGCGGAAATGAAGTGGTTCATCGACGCCGCGGCCAAGCTCAAGGCCAAGGGCGTGACCGAGATCCACGTCGTGTCGGAAACGCTCGACGTGCATGCCTATGAATCGAAGACGCTGGCCAAGGCCTTCGAAGAGATCACCGGCATCAAGGTCAAGCACGACATCATGCAGGAAGGCGATGTCGTCGAAAAACTGCAGACCTCGATGCAATCCGGCAAGAGCATCTACGACGGCTGGATCTCCGACTCCGACCTGATCGGCACGCACTACCGCTACGGTGTGATCATGCCGCTGTCGGACTACATGACCGGCGAAGGCAAGGAGTTCACCAACCCGGGCCTGGACCTGAAGGACTTCATCGGCACAAGCTTCACCACGGCATCGGACGGCAAGCTGTATCAGCTGCCCGACCAGCAGTTCGCCAACCTGTACTGGTTCCGCGCCGACTGGTTCGCCCGCAAAGACCTGCAAGAGAAGTTCAAGGCCAAATACGGCTACGACCTGGGCGTGCCCGTCAACTGGACGGCCTATGAAGACATCGCCAACTTCTTCACCAACGACGTGAAGGAGCTCGACGGCAAGAAGGTCTACGGCCACATGGACTACGGCAAGAAGGACCCGTCGCTGGGCTGGCGCTTTACCGATGCGTGGCTGTCGATGGCCGGCTCCGCCGACAAGGGCATCCCGAACGGCCTGCCGGTCGACGAATGGGGCATCCGTGCGGAAAACTGCGCACCGGTGGGCGCATCGGTCTCGCGTGGCGGTGCCACCAACAGCCCGGCCGCCGTGTACGCGCTCACCAAGTACATCGACTGGATGAAGAAGTACGCCCCGCCCGAGGCGACCGGCATGACCTTCAACGAGGCCGGCCCGGTGCCCGCACAAGGCCACATCGCCCAGCAAGTGTTCTGGTACAGCGCCTTCACCGCGCCGATGACCAAGCCGGGCCCGGTCGTGAACGCCGACGGCTCGCCCAAGTGGCGCATGGCGCCGTCGCCGCACGGCCCGTACTGGAAGGACGGCATGCAGAACGGCTACCAGGACGTCGGCTCGTGGACGTTCTTCAAGTCCACCCCGTTCGAGCGCCGCTCGGCCGCGTGGCTGTACGCCCAGTTCGTCACGTCGAAGACCGTGTCGCTCAAGAAGTCGATCACCGGCCTCACGTTCATTCGTGATTCGGACATCCACAGCGACTACTTCACCAAGAACGCAGCCAAGTACGGTGGCCTGATCGAGTTCTACCGCAGCCCGGCCCGCGTGGCCTGGACGCCGACCGGCAACAACGTGCCCGACTATCCGAAGCTGGCCCAGCTCTGGTGGAAGAACGTTGCCACGGCCGTGACCGGCGAGAAGACCCCGCAAGGTGCGATGGACAACCTGGCCAAGGAAATGGACCAGGTGATGGGCCGCCTGCAGCGCGCCGGCATGAAGAACTGCGCGCCCAAGCTGAACCCGGAAAGCGATCCGTCCAAGTGGCTGTCGGCTGAGCACGCCCCGTGGAAGAAGCTCGACAACGAGCGTCCGAAGGGCGAGACGGTGGCCTACGACAAGCTGCTGGCCGCCTGGAAGGAAGGCAAGGTTCGTTAATTTAGGTCTCCGCCGGATCGACTCACCCTCGACCGGCGGGCTACCATGCCTGCTTCCGTTTCACCCACCGCCGGGCCGGCTCACGCTGCCCCGGCGGCTTACTGAATCTGTCTTATGGAATACCTCCTCGCGCTCGACCAGGGCACGTCCAGCTCACGTGCCATCGTCTTCAACCGTGCCGGCCAGATCGTCGCCAGTGCCCAGCAGGAGTTTCCGCAGCAATTCCCGCAGCCCGGCTGGGTAGAGCACGACCCGTTCGACATCTGGAACAGCCAGCTCGCCACCTGCCGCGCTGCACTCGAACAAGCCAAGCTGACGGCCGCCGACATGGCCGCGCTGGGCATCACCAACCAGCGCGAGACCACCGTCGTGTGGGAACGTGCCACCGGCAAGCCCATCTTCAACGCGATCGTGTGGCAGGACCGCCGCACCGAGAGCATCTGCGAGCGCCTGCGCGCCGAAGGCCTGGAAGACGAAGTGCGCAAGCGCACCGGCCTGGTCATCGACCCGTATTTCTCCGCCACCAAGCTGCGCTGGATTCTTGACCACGTCGATGGCGCCCGTGAGCGCGCCGCGCGTGGCGAACTCGCCTTCGGCACCGTCGACAGCTGGATCGTGTGGCAACTCACGCGCGGCCGCCTGCATGTGACGGATGTGTCCAACGCCTCGCGCACGATGCTGTGGAACATCCACACCGGCGAATGGGATGCCGACCTGATGCGTGCGCTCGACATCCACCCGAGCCTGCTGCCCGAGGTGCATCCCTCTGCGTATCAATTCGGGCAGACCGATGCCGACTGGCTCGGCGCCTCGCTCACCATCGGCGGCATTGCAGGCGACCAGCAATCGGCCCTGTTCGGTCAGGCCTGCTTCAAGCCCGGCATGGCCAAGAACACGTACGGCACCGGCTGCTTCATGCTGCTCAACACGGGCGACAAGGCGGTGCAATCGCACAACGGCCTGATCAGCACGGCGGCTTGCCAGAGCAGTACGAAGCGCAGCTACGCCTTGGAAGGCAGCGTGTTCGTCGGCGGTGCGGTAGTGCAGTGGCTGCGCGACGGCCTGCGCGCCATCCAGCGGTCAGCCGATGTGGAAGGCCTCGCTGCGTCGGTACCGGATTCCGGCGGCGTGGTGTTCGTGCCCTCCTTCACCGGCCTGGGCGCACCGTACTGGGACCCGACCGCACAAGGCGCCATCGTCGGCCTGTCGCGCGGCACGACCATCGGCCACATCGCACGGGCCGCGCTGGAGTCGATCGCCTTCCAGAGCACCGCGCTGCTGCAAGCCATGACGCGCGACGCCGTTTCCACCATCTCGGAGCTGCGCGTGGACGGCGGTGCCTCGGCCAACAACCTGCTGCTGCAGTTCCAGGCCGATCTGTTGGGCATCCCAGTCGTGCGCCCCGAGATCATCGAGACCACGGCGCTGGGTGCGGCGTACCTGGCCGGCATCGCCACCGGCTTCTACAAAGGCGAGGACGAGGTCGCCCAGCAATGGCGCGCCTCCCGCACATTCCACCCGGTCATCAGCCGGGACGAAGCGCTCAGCCGAATCGCACAATGGGAAATGGCCGTCGCACAGGTACGCCTGCCGACAGCTTCGCGCGGGCACTAAGCCAAACCCATTGGCACCACGAGAAAGGCGACCCGAGGGTCGCCTTTTTCATGATGCCGTCAGCTGCTTACTTGCCTTCGCTGTTCGGCGTCTGCGCAGGGCCGCCTTGTTCCTTCATGGCTTCCTTACGCTCGGCACGGGCCTCCTTCCGTTCAGCCTTGCGGTTGGCCTTCGCGGCCTTCTTTTCTTCCTTGTAGGCAGCCTTGGCGTCGGACTTGCGGGCCTTGTATTCATCGCTGGCCGCCTTGTCCTCGATGCGCTTCTGCACCAGCGGGTCGGACGACGAAGTGGCCGGTCCACCTTGCGGTGCGGCCTGCACAGTGCCGGTCGTCTCCGGCGAAGTCTGCGGCGCCGGCGTCATCTGTGCGAAAGCAGCCGACGCAGCCAGCGTGGCGGCCACGGCGAGGGCGGTTTTCAGGCGCAGTTCAATCATGGTTGGGCTCCTTCTTTTACACAGTCACGGGAATGTCTGACCACTCAAGCGGCGCGCAACGCACCACAAAAACGGTCTCGGCGCGCATCAAAGATCACGTGCCGGAGCGTTGCAAGAGACAACACCCTTGGTGGCGCAAGAACCGCTCCCGGGCCATGCACTACACTGCGCGCTGGTTCTCCCCGGATGCTGCGCCGTGCCTGATTCCACCCCCGATTTCACCCTGCTCGACCCGCCCGCAGACGCCCTGCCCCTGCCCGAAGACGCCGCCGCCGACCACGTCGCTCGCGTGCAGCGCTGGCTCGAAGACGCCGTCATCGGCCTGAACCTATGCCCCTTCGCCAAGGCCGTGCACGTCAAACGCCAGGTCCGCTACGTCGTCAGCCGCGCCACCATGGACGGCGACGTGCTCGACCACCTGCGCGCCGAAGCCGACCTGCTGCACACCACGCCCGCCGCACAGATCGACACCACCCTGCTGATCGTCCCCGCGCTAGCGGATTTCTTCGACTTCCACACCCTCACCGACCGCGCCGAGGCATTGCTCGCCAAAGCCGGCTACGAAGGCGAACTGCAACTCGCCAGCTTCCACCCCGATTTCGTCTTTGCCGATGCGGACCCAGACGACATTGCCAACGCTACCAACCGCGCCCCCGCCCCGATCCTGCACCTGCTGCGCGAAGACAGCATCGCCCGTGCCGCCGCGGCCGTACCAGATGCAGCGGACATCTATGAGCGGAACATCGCGACGATGGAGAAGCTAGGCCCAGAAGGTTGGGCAGCGATGGCGGAGAAGTTCAGCGAGAAGCCATCTGGCGATTGACCTCGACGCTCGCGCTGGTGCCAGCTCACGCATTCCGACGGTGTGGCCGTACCCTGCCCTAGATGGCGCCTTGGATTTTTGTTGCGGGGAGGAAAAAGGAAGGAGCCTTGTCTGAGCGCAGCGAGTTTGGCTCCTTCCCCTCCCCGCGACAAAAATCCAAGGGGAAGTCGCCATCTCGGGCGCGCCTCTCTTTGCTTACTTTCTCTGGCAAGACAGAGAAAGTGAGTCGGCCCCGGCAGGGGACGAAACGCAGGATGCACCACCAGCAAACACAAAGATCAAACCGCCCGATCCCCCGGCGGCGTCCACTGATACACCCAAGTCTCCGAAAGCAACCTTTCCCCAGACTGCAACGTCAGCGACAACTCAATCGGCGCATTACTCGCATCCGGCACCACATCAAACATCGCCCGCACGCCATCAATACTGGCCAGCGGCCGCGCCGAAGCAATCTCCACCCGCCCTCGCGAAGCCCGAATGACGGGTTCCACCGTCGACCCAGCGGTGCTACGCCCCAAGCGCGACAACTCCCCACCCGCAAAATCCACCACAAACCGCCAGGAGAGATATTTGCGGGGTTGCCCGACAACACCGCCAATCCCCGTGCGCGTGGCGACAACACGTGCCAGCGGTGAAGCCGCCGCTGGCTGCGCGCCCCACGTCAGCCGATAACCGAACGCCAGTTCCTGCCCAGCGCGCGGCGCCACCGCCGGCCGCCAGAACGCCACGATGTTGTCGAAGGTCTCGTCATTGGCCGACAGCTCAACCAGCTCGACCGCCCCCTCCCCCCAATCGTGCGTGGGCTCGACCCACACGCTCGGGCGCTTCTCGTAGAACACGCCGTCGTCCTGATAGTGATCGGGATTGCGGTCGCGCTGCAGCAAGCCGAAGCCGCGCGGGCCGTCGTCGGCAAAGCGCTGACTGCGCAGTGCGGGCGGGTTGGCAAGCGGCCGCCAGATCCACTCGCCCGAGCCCCGCCAGATGGCGAGCCCATCGGAATCGTGAATTTCCGGGCGCCAGTCCGACGCACGCCAGCGGCGGGCAGCGCTGCGTCTGTCGCCAGCACGGTCGGCGCGGTCGTTTTCGCCATAGAGGAACATGCTGGTGAGCGGCGCGATGCCCAGCCGCTCGATCGGCTTGCGCACATAGAGCGTGGTGCGGACGTCCATCACAAGCGTGTCGCCCGGGCGGATGTCAAAGCGGTAGACACCCGCCACGCTGGGCGAATCGAGCAAAGCGTAAACGCGCAACACCTCGGCATCCGTCGACGGGCGCACCAACCAGATTTCGGTGAAATCCGGAAACTCCTCGGCGCGCGGCAGGCCGGTGTCGATCGCCAGCCCGCGCGCCGACATGCCGTATTGCCACTGCCCACCCACCGCGCGGAAGTAGCTCGCGCCCAGGAAGGCAGCCACATCGCGCGTCGGATCGGCCCTGGTGGTCAGCCGGAAGCCCGCAAAGCCGAGATCGGCCGGCAGCGACTGGTGGTCCAGCCCGCTGCGGCCGTAGTCGAACATGGCCGGGTCGTAGGCGATCAGGCGCGCCTGCCCGTCCACGACTTCGTGCATGCGCACCGGCGATTTGAAGAACAGCCCCAGGTGGAAGAAGCGCGCCTCGAACGGCAGGTGCTGCCCGGCCCACAAGGCGTGATCGGCGCGGGAGCCGATGGATTGATAGCCGTCCCAGTCGAGCGCTGCCAGCGGTGGCGGCAACTGCGTGCTGCGTCGCCGATATGGCCGATCCGCCAGGGCCCGGGCGCGCGCCAGCAGGCGGGTTTCGTCAAAGGGTTCCGGCGCGCCGGGCGTGGCGCGGGGGGTGGCGCCGGGCGTGGCGCAACGGGGGACACCGGGCGCCAGGGCGAGCAGCCCGGCGGCCAACTGCTTGAGCAGGTCGCGACGATGCATGGATCAGGGCGGAGCCAGAGTCCATGCAGTGTGGCACATCCCTCGCCCAGGCAGCATCCGACAGAAAGCTTTCATTGGACCCACAACCCTGCTCCGCAATTGGGATTCCACGCACCGCGCGTGGCGCCTATCCTTCAATTGGCGCACAATCTACGCCCTACCGGGCCTGGGGCCCAAGATTCCGGCCCACTCCGCCACGATTCTCACGGCGCACATGCTTCCACTGTCTTCCACGCTACCGCTTGCCGGCGTTGCCGAACCGTCCCCTGCGACTGTCGCGGCCACGGCCCTGGAGGCGTTTGACCGCTATTACGACGACATCCTGCTGCCCATGTGGCTCGGGCCGGGCTGGAACGCACAGGCGGGTCTCTGCTATGAGGCGCTCGTCGTTGAAAACGACGCGCTGGTGCCCGCCTCCACGGCTCGCTACCGGGCCATGGCGTGCGCACGCCAGCTGTATACGTTTGCCCGTGCGACACGGCTGTCCGCCAAACACCGCGATCTCTGCGCCGAGCGCGCCGCCGCACTGTGTCATGCGCTGGATACGCGCTTTCGCGACACGCTCCACGGCGGCTGGGTGTTCTCGATCGACAGCGCCCTGGCGCCGCAAGACAGCAGCAAAGACCTGTATACGCACGCCTTCGTGCTGTTTGCCGCCGCACACTGGCTGGCCGTTAGCGATGACCCGCGCGCCGCCGCGCTCATGCACGACGCACATGACGTGATCGCGCAGCGCTTTGTGCGCGCCGCTGGCGAATCGGGCACCACACCGCTGCCGGTGGCCGCCATGGACGCCACCTTTACCGAGACCCTATCGGGTGTCGCGCAGAACCCGGTGATGCACCTGACCGAGGCCTACCTGGCCGCCGCCGCGCTGGACGAACCGCCCGCCTGGGCCGAAGCCGGCGTGCGTACGCTGGCCGAGGGCATCCTGGCGCGCTTCATCGAGCCGCGCACCGGCAGCATCACTGAGCTACCCATCGACGAGCCGAATGCGGACAACCGCATCGAGCCCGGTCACCAGTTCGAGTGGTTCTACCTCGTGCGCGCACATGCCGATGTGTTCACCCGCTCGGACGCCGGCCGGCAACTGGCCGAGACCCTCGGCCGGGCGGTGGACGCCGCGTGCCGCCTGGGCGTGGATGCCGAGACGCAAGGCGTCTGCCTGTCGCTGAACCTGGACGGCACGCCGCGCGACACCACCCAGCGCATCTGGGCCCAGACCGAATACGGCCGGGCACTCGCGCTGTGCACCGAAACGCAGGGCTCCATGGTTGCGCGCCTGCTGCCGGCCTGGTCGGCGCGCTTTCTGCATGCCCACGGCTGGCATGAAGTCATCGACGCCACCGGCCAGCGCCTGCGCACCGACATGCCGTCGAGCACCCCGTACCACATCACCACGTTCTATGAGGCAGCCCGCGCAACGCTGTCCGCCTCATCTTCATGCAATACCCCAAGCTGTTGAGTGAGACACACCATGCATAACCACAACCCCAACGAATCCAAGGCCCGCGCCATCTTCCGGGTGGTCAGCGGTAACTTCCTGGAGATGTACGACTTCATGGTCTACGGCTATTACGCCAAGGCCATTGCCGACACCTTCTTCCCAGCCGGTAACGAGTTCCTCTCGCTGATGCTGTCGCTGGTGACGTTTGGCGCCGGCTTCCTGATGCGGCCGCTGGGCGCGATCTTCCTGGGTGCCTACATCGACCGTCACGGCCGCCGCGTGGGCCTGATCGTCACGCTCGCGCTGATGGCCTGCGGCACCTTGCTGATCGCGCTGGTGCCGGGCTACGCCACCATCGGGCTGGCGGCGCCGCTGCTGGTGCTGATCGGCCGGTTGCTGCAGGGCTTCTCGGCCGGCGTGGAACTGGGCGGGGTGTCGGTCTACCTGGCCGAGATTTCCACCCCGGGCAAGAAGGGCTTCTTCGTGAGCTGGCAATCGGCCAGCCAGCAAGTGGCGGTGATGTTTGCCGCGCTGCTGGGCGTGCTGATGTCGTCGCTGCTGCCGCCGTCTGAGATGAGCGCGTGGGGCTGGCGCGTGCCGTTCCTCGTCGGCTGCCTGATCGTGCCGTTCCTGTTCATCATCCGCCGCTCGCTGCAAGAGACGGAAGAGTTCCAGAAGCGCAAGCACCGCCCGGACCTGGCCGCCGTGTTCCGCTCGATGGGCCAGAACTGGCGCCTGGTGGGCGCCGGCACGCTGATGGTGGTGATGACCACGGTGTCGTTCTACCTGATCACCGCCTACACGCCGACCTTCGGCAAGAGCGTGCTGCACCTGTCGGATTTCGATAGCCTGATCGTCACGCTGTGCGTGGGTGCATCGAACTTCTTCTGGCTGCCGGTGATGGGTGCGGTGTCTGACCGCGTCGGCCGCCGCCCGCTGCTGATTCTCTTCACCGTGCTGATGCTGCTGACGGCCTACCCAGCCATGCAGTGGCTGGTGAGCGCCCCGTCGTTCGCCCGCATGCTGACCGTGCTGCTGTGGATGTCGTTCCTGTACGGCAGCTACAACGGCGCGATGGTCGTCACGCTCACCGAGATCATGCCGCCGGAAGTGCGCACCACCGGCTTCTCGCTGGCGTATAGCCTGGCCACGGCCATCTTCGGCGGCTTTACCCCGGCTATTGCCACTTGGCTGATCCACGAGACGGGCAACAAGGCGATGCCGGGCGTTTGGGTGTCGTTTGCCGCGCTGTGCGGTCTGGTGGCCACGCTGGCCATCGTCAAGCCGGCCGGCAAGCATGTGCACGGCGCAGGCACGGCCCCCGCTGCCTGACCGAGCGATGCAGAACCCGGGCGGCATGCATGGTGGCCTGAGCGACATTGTCGCGATTGAGCACGCCGGCTTTGCCGCGCTGCCGCCCGAACACAGTATCGAAGACGGCCCCTGGGTGCTGCGCATGGCGGGGGGCCTGGCCAAACGGGCCAACTCCGCCAACCCGCGCGCACCGGGTGCGCTGCTCGATGCGGATCGACTGAACCGCATCGAAGCCTTCTACCGCCGCGCTGGCTTCCCGGCTATCGTGCGCGTTACACCGCTGGCCTCGCCCGAGGCCGATGCGCTGCTCGAAGCGCGCGGCTACCGCATCACCGACCGCAGCCTCGTCATGACCGCGCAGTTGGCGCCCGCGGGGCCGGCAGTGCTGCCTGACGGCATCACCGTCAGCATCGACACGGCGATCCCCGAACCCTGGCACGACGCCTTCGCGCAGTTCGACGGCCTCAATGCGCGCGGACATGCCACGCGCCGCACCATGCTCGACGCGCTCGACCGCCCGCACGCGGCGATCACGCTGCGCGAAGCGGATGGCACCACGCTGGGAATCGGTTTGGCCGTGGCAGACGGCGCGTATGTCGGCCTGTTCGATGTGCGCGTGGCGAGCGCCGCGCGCGGCCGCGGGCTGGGGCGTGCCGTGACGGACGCGATGCTCGGCTGGGCGCGTACCCAGGGCACGGTTGGTACGCCGGTCACCGCCTATCTGCAGGTCAGCGCCGAGAACGTGCCAGCGCTCAGCCTGTACCGCTCGCTGAGCTTTGTTGAGGCCTACGCGTATCACTATCGCGTCGGCCCAACGCAGCCGGCTTAACGCCGCTTACTGAATCACCAGCCCGTTCGGCCCGACCACGCCCAGTTCCACATAGTGCGAGCCCGGTCGCGTGCGATCGGAGAAATCCACCACAAACCCACCGCCCACATCAAAGTTGCGCAGGTTGGCCAGCTCGCGGCGCACCTGGTCGCGCGTGGGCTTGGGGCCGGCGCGGCGCAGGGCCTCGGCCAGCACCTTGGCGGCCACAAAGCCCTCCACCGCGCGGAATGACAGGTCGACATCCTTGGCGCCCACTGCCGTGCGGGCGCGGTTGAACTCACGGATGACGGGGTTCACGCTCTTGCCGGGGTTGGGCATCACCAGCGCCAGCGAGTAGCCGCGCACCGCCTCGATGCCGGCCGTCTTGAGCAGGATGCCGGGGTCGATGGACGACAGCCCGAGAAGCTGCGCACCGCCCCCGCGTGCCCGGTACTGCTTGACGAACTGGGCGGCCGGCTCGGCCGTGGCCCCCAGGAAGATCGCCTGCACATCGGCACCCAGCAGCTTGTCCACCGCCGGGCCCACCATCGCCGTGTTGCGTTGGTACGAGGCGGTGGCCGCAATCGCCAGCTTGTACGGCTTGAGCGTGCGCTCGATGCCTCCCAGCGCTTCCTTGCCCAGTGCATCGTCCTGGTACAGCACACCAATGCGCGTGATGCCGATGGTGACCAGCGCGCCGACCATCTTGTCCATCTCCTGCTGGTAGCTCGCCTTGATGGGAAACACCAGCGGATCGCCGGTCATGGTGGTAGCACCGGTGGCCGGGCCCACCAGCGGCAGGTTCGCCTCGGCCAGCACGCCGCTGCGCATCAGCGCTTCCACATTGGCGGTGCCGACAATGGTGAGCGCGGCCACGGGGTTGTCGATCTTGGCCATGTCGCGCACGTTGCGCAGGGTCTGCTCGACCTTCTGCTCGTCGTCACGGGCGACCAGGCGGATGTTTTCGCCGTTGATGCCGCCGCTGAGGTTGAGCCAGTCGAAATACAGCCGGGCGCCGGCATTGAGTGCGCGCCCCGTGGAGGCCTGCGTGCCGGATAACGGCAGCGATTGGATGATGCTGATGTCGGCACGGGCAGCCGATGCAGCAAGCGCCGCAGACACCGTGAGCGAGACCGCAAGCACGGCAGCCCACGGCCGGCCGCGCCAGGTCCTTCCGCGCGCCCCCCGGCTGCGCGTGTGATTTCCCGTTTGCATTGCTAGCACCCTTCACCGCCACCTCGTGGGCAACGGCGTTATTGTCGAGGCCACCTAGGCAGCCCACTTTGTCGTTCTGGTTGCGCGAAACATAACTCGCGCGGGCGATAGCCTGCCATTGCGCAGGGGCTTCGACAAGTCCCGCCGGGGTCGTTTTAGACTCACTCGACCGCTTCTGTCGCAAACGCGCCCCACCTCCCATGCCGCAGCGCCTCCTGCCCACCGATATCGAAGGCCGTACCCCGCCCTCGCCGGCGCATCCGGTGCGCCTGTACACGCGGCAGATGGACGCCAACACGCGCTTCCCGCGCCACACCCATCCGTGGGCACAGGTGGCGTACAGCCACAACAGCGTGCTGCGCGTGCAGGCCGGCGACACGGCCTGGGTGGTGCCGCCCTCGCGCGCCATCTGGATTCCGCCCGGCATCGAGCATGAGGTATGGGTGGTCGAGGCGGCGTTCCTGCGCACCCTGTATGCCGACCCGTCCCTGGCGACGGGCACGCTGGCGCAATGCCGCGTGATGGAGGTGTCGCCGTTGCTGCGCGAGCTGATCGCGGCGATGGACGTGCACCACCCGCTGCCGCCCGCGCGCGAGCAGGCGCTGGGCGCCCTCATCCTCGATGAAGTCCGCCACAGTGCCCCGCTGCCGCTGGATTTGCCCATGCCCACCGACAAGCGCCTGCGCGCGCTGTGTGAGCGTGTGATGGCCGACCCCGGCACGCCGCTGACCTTCGATGCCCTGGCCCGCGACGTGGGCGCCAGCGAGCGCACGCTGGCGCGGCGCTTTCGTGAGGAACTGGGTGTGAGCTTTTCGCAGTGGCGCCAGCAGGCGGTGCTCGCCAGCGCCATCCCGATGATGTCGAAGGGGGTGCCGCTCGCACGTGTGGCGCAGGCGCTGGGCTACAACAGCCAGAGTGCGTTCTCGGCGATGTTCCGTCGGGCGTTTGGGCAGAGCCCCAGCGCGTTCCTGCACCGGCCCGGCTCTGAGGGCGACGCCTAGGGCCTGCCATCCAATCAAACGTCCTCGCGCGTTTGATTGGATGACAGGCCCTAGATCGGCGGCTCGCTCATCGCCGGCAGCAGCATCGCAAAGCGCGCGCCGCCGCCCTCAGCAGCATCAAGGCGGATCTCACCGCCGTGCACCAGCGCAATGCGGCGGACGATCGCCAGGCCCAGGCCGAAGCCGCCGGTATGGCGATCGCGGCTGGCATCCAGGCGCAGGAACGGTTCGAACACGCGCGCACGGTCCGGCGCCGGGATGCCCGGGCCGTCGTCTTCCACGGTCAGGCGCAGCGCACCGGCGTGGCCGGCCTCCAGCCGAACGGTGATGGTGTTGCGCGCATAGCGCGCGGCGTTGCGGATCAGGTTGAGCAGTGCGCGCGCCACCAGGCGCGGATCGCACACGTGGTGCGCGGGAGCCGCCTCCATATGTACGGCCAGCGTGAGCTGGCGGTCGGCCACGTCGTTGGCGACGCTGGCGACCACGCTGTCGAGCCACTCGCCCACCGCCACGCGCATCAGCACGAGGTGCGTGGCGCCCTGCTCCAGACGGCTCAGGGCCAGCAGTTCGCTCACCAGCTCGTCCAGCTCGCGCACGTCACGGCGCAGGGCGTCCAGGCGCAGGGTCCGCTGCGCCTCTGGCACGGGGGACTGCAACAGCGCGATGCCGAATTCCAGCCGCGCAATCGGCGTCTTCAGCTCATGCGAGATGCCGTTCATCATCTCGCGCTGGTGCTGGATCGAGCCCTGGATCCGCTCGGCCATGTCGTTGAACTGGCGCGCCAGGCCGAACACGTTGGAGCGCTTGTGCAGATGTGCACGCGTCGACAGCTTGCCTGCGCCAAAACCGCGCGCCGCCTCTTCCAGCGCACGCAGATCGCGCCAGTGCAGCCAGACCCAGGCCAGCAGCGGCAACAACGCGGCAATGGCAATGAGCGAATAGGCGATCAGCTGAATACCGAGATACTCCATGTCCGCAGCGTAGGCGTGCAGCACCGTGCCGTCGCGCAATGGCAGGTAGTAGTCGCGGCCGTTGGTCATCAGGATCAGCTTGTGCTCGGCAAGATCGCGCCGCTGCTGGGCAGACAACTCCGGCACGGTGTCCGGATCGACAAAATCGAATCGCTCCCACGCGTGCTCGTTCAGCCGCGCGAGCGCGGCGTCGCGGCCTGCCGGGCCGGCACGGTCCAGGTAGTCCTGCAGCGTAAAGGCGTAGCCCTTGCGCAATTCGCGCTCACCGTGCGTGAGGGTGTCGTGAAACAGCCAGACGAACGACTTGTTGACGCCAATCAGCGCCAGTGCGGCCGCCAGCACCACCATGGCGTAGAGCTTCAGTAGGGACTTGAGCACGCCTCAATCCTCCCAGGCCGAGGGGCTGAACAGATAGCCGCGCCCCCAGATCGTCTTGATCTTGTGCGGCTCGGGCGAGGCATCGCCAAAGCGGCGGCGCAGGCGCGAGATGCCCGAATCCACAGTGCGGTCCAGCCCGTCGAACTCGATACCGCGCAGTTGCTTGAGGATGTCGTCGCGGCTGAGCACGGTGCCCGCGGCGCGCGCCAGGATCAGCAGCAGGTTGAACTCGGCCGTCTTCAGGTCGACCGGCTGGCCGCGCCAGGTGACGGTGCGATTGGGCGGCGAGATGGCGAGCTCACCAAAGACGAGCGTGTCGTCGTGGGGCGCGGCCGGTTCCGAATTCGACATGGTCGGCAAGGCGCGGCGCAGCAGCGCACGGGCCCGTGCCACCAGCAGGCGCGGCTCGATGGGCTTGAGCACGTAGTCGTCCGCGCCGATCTCCAGACCCGCCACCTGGTCGTAGGTATCCACGCGCGCCGTCAGGATCAACACCGGCACGCGTGAGAACCCGCGAATGCGCCGGCACACTTCCATACCGTCCAGGTGCGGCAGCATCAGGTCAAGAATCACCAGCGCCGGCTCATGTTCACGCACAGCCGCCACGGCGATGTCGCCCCGGCGCACCACCTCCACCGCAAATTCGTAATTGCCCAGGTATTCGCTGATGAGCTGCGCGAGACGGTCGTCGTCTTCAATCAGCAGCACCTTGGTCTTGAGCGGTTTGTCGGTCATCGCCGTCATGGTCCGTTCGCCCCCGTTTTTCTTTTTGATGGGGCGCAGTGTACGGCGGCCGGCTTGCGAGTGGAGTGGGGGGGCAAACTTGCAAACACTCGCGCACAATTGCGCACAACTTCCCGGCAATTTCCAGACAGACGTGCGCGCGGCCTCTCGCCAGACTTCGGACTCTCTCTCAAGAGATCCAACAAGAGGTCCAACGTGCTCAATCGTCTCCCCCCGCGTCTCTCCCCGCGCTTCTCCGTTCCCTATCTGGCCGTGCTCTCCGGCATCTGGCTGGCGCCGTCGGCCGTGTATGCCGACGATGCGTCGTATTCGCTGTCGCTCAACGCGGGCGTGGCACCGCGCTATCAGGGCGGCAAGCAGTACACCGTGACGGCCGGCCCGGGCTTCCGGGCGGATTTCGGCAACGGCTGGTTCATCGACCCGACCCAGGGCGGTGCGGGCTATGCCATCCGCTTCCTGAACGGCATGTTCGCTTCAGCCGCGCTGTCGTATGACCCGGGCCGCTCCGATACCAACCGCTTCGGCCGCCCCGGCTCGGACCACCTGAAGGGCATGGGCACGGTGAAGGGCTCGCTGCTGGGCGTGTTCACGGTGGGCGGCAAGATCATCGGCGAGACCTCGGCCACCGCCTCGCTGGAAGTGCCGCTCACCAACCGCGAGCGCGGCTGGTCCGGGCACATCGACATGGCAACGCCGCTGGCGAGCTGGGGCACCAACAAGATCAGCGTGAGCCCGAGCCTGCATTTCGGCTCGCGCAAGTACATGCAGACGTACTTCGGGGTGACGCCGCAGCAATCGATCAACAGCGGCTTTGCGCAGTACGACGCGGGCAGCGGTCTGCAGGCCGCATCGGTAACGGTGGCCTGGACGCACGCCTTCTCGCGCCACTGGGCCATGCAGACGGCGGTCGGCACCACGCGCCTGCTGGGCAACGCCGCCAAGAGCCCGATCGTGCAGAACAAGCAGAGCTACTTTGGCGGCACGGGCGTCGTCTACACGTTCTAAGTTCGCCGGACCTCAGGCGCGGGTGCGCAACGCGTCCAGCCACGCCACGGTTTCACGCCACCATGGCGCACCGGACGATGCGCGAAAAAAGCCCATGTGGCCGACACCCTTGGCTGGCAGCGCGGCGCCGCCCACCTGCCGGCGCGTCACGCTGGCGGCGGGAAACTGCGCAACCAGCGCATTGATGGCGCGGGCAGGCGCCATCGGGTCGTCATCAAACCCCCAGGCGAGCAGCGGCACCGCGAGCCTCGGGTAGCGAGAGGTATCCAGGCCCGTGCCCGGCGCGAACAGGTAACCGCGCTGCCGGGCAAAGCGCGCCCAATCGCCCAGGATGGTGGCCGGAATCGCCATCGGCCCCATCCCGACGTCAGACAGCGGCAACATGCCACCCCGACCACCTTGTACACGCGCCACCGCCAGCGGAATCCGCACGTTCAGCAACCACGCCAGCTGCGGCCGGCTGAGCAGCCCGCGCCAGGGCCACAGCCGTGCGTTTGCCAGCGACACCGCCACGTGCACCAGCGCATCGGCATGCACGATGTGCGGCGCCAGCCCAGCCAGTTGTCCGCCCGCGCTATGGCCGAGCACCACCAGCCTGCGCCCCCCGCAGCCCTCGGGGACGAGCGTGTCATGTACCCACTTGAGCACGGCGTCGATGTCGCGCCGGCCCCAGTCTGCAAAGCGCGGGATGCCCGGGCCGGTGGCCAATGCGTCCCCAATGCCACGATAGTCGAACGTCACCACACGCCAGCCGGCCAGGCAGAGCCCGCGGGCAAACGCGCCGTAGAACTGGCGCGGCACGCCCAGCGCTGAGCAGATCACCACCGTGCCGTGTGCGCCCAGGCCCGGGCTCGTGACGGTCACGGGCAGCGTCCAGCCGTCGGCGGTGCGCACGTGGTCTTCGCGGGTGGGAAGCGCATCGGCGGGGTAGTCGATCGGTTCGCGCTGCATGGGGCACTCCGCTCGGGGTGTCGGGGATGCTGGCAGTATGGGCGGCAGGGGTGACGGTCACAATTACGCGACAGGTAATCGCCGCACCTACCCGACTCTGCTTCAATAGGTGCCATGAAACCCGCCCAGACCTCTTCCGCCGACAGCACCGCCGTGCTGGATGACGCCGACGCCGCCCAAGCCGGCGCCGAGCCGCCCGAAGTCGCGCTGACCCGCTTCCCGCAACTGCTGCGCTTCTGGCGCACCCGACGCGGCTACAGCCAGCTGGCCCTGGCGCTGGCAGCCGGGGTGTCGCAGCGGCATGTGAGTTTTCTGGAATCGGCGCGCGCTGCACCGAGCCGCAACATGATCCTGCAACTGGCCGAAGAGCTGAACGTGCCGCTGCGCCATCGCAACCAGATGCTGTTGGCCGCCGGCTTTGCGCCCGCGTATCCGGAGCAAGGGCTGACGACGCCGCCAGACGAGACCTCGCCGATGATGCAGGCGGTGCGCCACGCGGTGAAGCTGATCCTCGACAAGCAGGCGCCCTACCCGGCCATCGTGCTCGACCGCTTCTGGCATCTGCTCGACGCCAACGCCGCGCACCGGCGCCTGATGCGCTGGGCCATCGGCGACGACCGCTCCGAGGGGACACCTGGCGCCGTCAACCTGATGAAGCTGGTGTTCGACCCGACCGGGCTGTGGCCGGCGATCGTGAACCGCGAAGAAGTGGGCCGTTACCTCGCCCGGCGTGTGCGGCAGGAACTGGCCCTGCACGCCATCGACCCCGCCACGCAGCGCCTGCTGAATGACATTCGCGCGCTGCAGCCCGCGCTGTTCGATGCGGCGGAAACGCCGCCATCGCCCGCCGCCGCCAGCGCCGGCGATCCGCTGCCCTTCCTGCCCGTGGCCCTGCAGCGCGACGGTGTGACGCTCTCTTTGTTCACCACGCTCACCACGCTGGGCACACCGCGCGATGCGGGGCTGCAGGAAATGCGCATCGAGTGTTTCTATCCGGCGGATGAGGCATCACGCCGGGCGCTGGAGCGAATTACGTTGTAAGCGCACACGCGTTGCAACGAGAATCATTCTCATTTATATTGGCCGGTCGATTTGTCCCCCACCGGCGGCCGCAGTGTCGCCATGTGCATCATGACCGACCTGTCGCATCCCCCTCTTTCGGCCGAACCCGGCGTCAAGCCGGCGGCAAACGCCCGGCCGGCCAAGGCCAAGGCCGAACACCCCGCCAACCGCCGCGCCACCCTGGTGCGTTGGCTGCGCAAGACGCACGGCTGGTTCGGGCTGTGGGGTGCGGTGATGGGGCTGATCTTCGGCATCTCCGGCATCTGGTTGAACCACCGTGCCGTGCTGAAGCTGCCCGTGGCGCAACAGCGCACCAACACGCAGATCGCCCTGCCCGACCCGGTGCCCGCCACACCTGAAGCCATGGGGGCGTGGCTGCAGCAGGCGCTGAACACGCCGGAACCTGCCAATCGCGTCCGCGTGGAGAAGGCCAAGCCCGTGGCCTGGGCTGAGCGTCCGGCCAAGGGGGAAGGCCGCAGGGAAGATAAGGAAGGTTCGGGGGACAGCACCGCCAAGACCGAAGGCGACGCCCCACGCGACACCGCCAAGCCGCTGATGCAGCCCGAGCAGTGGACCTTCAGCTTCGGCAATGCCACCACGCAGGTTCAGGCCGAGTACTGGGCCGGCAACCGCTCGGTATCGATCCGCCAGACCGACAACGGCGTCCTCGCCACGCTCAACAATCTGCACAAGGGCATCGGCATGACGGTGCCGTGGATTCTGCTGGTGGATACGCTGGCCGGCTGCCTGATCTTTCTGTCGATCTCGGGCCTGTGGCTGTGGGTGCTGACCACCAAGCGGCGCACGGTCGGCTGGACGATCTTTGGGCTGGGGAGCCTGCTGACGCTTGGGCTGGTGATCGCCCGGCTGTAACGCTTGCCCGCCTTACGGGCGATCCACGCTCCGTTCTGTGAGCAACCGCTGGATCGCCCGCATGCGCGCGCGCACCATCTCATCGCGGCGCTGCGCCACACAGGTCATCAGGATCTCGATGACCGTCAGATGCACCAGGTACGCCTCGGTGCCCACCCGCATCACCGCATCTTCCGGCACATCCACCGTCAGCGCGATCTGTGCGCGCTCGGCCAGCGGCGTGCCCGCTTGGGTGATGGCGATCACGCAGGCGCCCTGCTCCGCCGCATAGGCAATCGACTCCAGCAGATACGGCATGCGCCCCACGTGCGAGAACGCCACCACCACGTCCGATGCCCCCAGCGTGGCGGCCGACACCAACTGCAGGTGCGCATCAAAGTAGGCGTTGGACGCCAGCCCCAGCCGCATCAACCTTGACTGCATGTCGTTGGCCATGAACGACGAGGCTGCACCGGCGGCATAGCAATCCACGCGGCGCGCACGGGCGATGCGCTCTGCAGCGGCGTCGACGTGGGTGGCGGAGAGCGTGTCGCGCAGCCGTGCCAGCGCGCGCGTGGCCCCGTCGATGACCTTGCTTGCCACCAGCGCCGGCGGATCGGCCCGGCCAACGTGGCCCGGCAGCGTCGGTTGCGCGTGCGCCAGCTCGGCAGCCAGCGTGGCCTTGAACTCGCGCAGGCCCTCGAAGCCGAGCGCCTGGCACATCCGCACGATGGTCGGCATCGACACACCGGCGCGCACGGCCAGCGTCTCCACCGATTGTTCGAGCGACAGCTCCGGCGCCTCCAGGATCAGCCGCGCCACCCCCTGCTGCGCCGGCGAGAGCGCGGGCAACTGGTCACGCAAGGCATTGAGTACGGGCACGGAGAGCGAAGGCATGGCGGCGAACAGTCACAGTCGGACAAGAGCGTCGCCAGTGTAGCGGCAGCCCCGTGCCGCACCGCTTGCCCGAGGGAAAACCCCCAAGAATCTGTAAGTCCGCGGTTTACGCGCGCCGCACAAAGACCGGGCAACGCCCCAACCGGCGCGGCGTGCGCGGCGCTTTGCCGGTGCGCGCGTAACTTCAACCCTTACAGGCAAGACTTGCCTGAGAGTCGGCCCCCGAGCCAATCCGGAAACCCATTCCGGCCAACACAACAGTCGTTACGACAATAGGGGAGCCACATGACCACTTCGATCCGTTCCATTCCGCTGTCCGCGATCAGACTGACGGCACTGGCGGGCCTGCTTGCCTGCAGCGCCGCGCACGCGCAATCGAATGTCACGCTATACGGCGTGATGGAAACCGGCCTGCGCTACAGCACCAACAACGACGCCGCCGGCCACGGCAAGGCAGAAGAAGTCGGCGGCTACTACAGCGGCAGCCGCTTCGGCATTCGCGGCTCGGAAGACCTGGGCAACGGTCTGAAGGCCGTGTTCCATCTGGTCAGCGGCTTCGCACCGGACACGGGCGTGGGCTCCACCAACGACATGGGCCTGGGCGGCTACAAGCCAGTCACACCGGCCACATCGCGCCTGTTCGGGCGTCAGGCTTATGTTGGCCTGGAAGGCGGCTTCGGCGCGCTCACGTTCGGGCGTCAGGAAAACTTGGTCTTCAACACGGCCGGCCAGTACGACGCGCTCTCCATCGGCAACCTGGGCGCGACCGCGTGGCACGTCACCGCCACCGGCGTACGCATCGACAACGCGGTCAAGTACGTGGGCGATTTCAATGGCCTGCGCCCCGGCGTGATGGTCGGCATGGGCGAACAGGCGGGCGCATTCTCTGCGGGCAACTACAGCGCGCTGTCGCTTAACTACGCCAGCGGCCCGGTCACCGTGGGCGGCGCATGGGAACAGCAAAAGGACCTGCTTTCGGTCGCCACCCGCACGTGGACGACGGGCGGCAGCGTGCAAGTCGGCTCCGCCAAGCTCATGCTCGGCTACATCAACTACCGCGATGGCACGCCCACCAAGAACGACCTGATCCTGGGCGGCGTGAAGTACGACTTCAGCGGCCAATACAACCTGGTGGTGGGCGGCATGGCCACGCGCCAACGCAACCCCGATGGCCTGCGCTACACGGCCTACGCGCTCATGAATTACGTGGTCAGCAAGCGCACGTGGCTGTACGTCGGCATGGACTACACCCACCAGAAAGATGCCGGCACCGTCCTGGCCGCAGCGCTGCCAAAGGCATCGCAAACCGGCGTGATGGTCGGCATGCGCCACGGGTTCTAAAACCAGGCAACGGCCACGCAAACCAACCCAGCGCCAACACCCGCGCCCAGACGGTGTGGCCGTACCCTGCCCTAGATGGCGCCTTGAATTTCTGTTGAGAGGAAAAAGGAAGGGGAACTGTCTGAGCGCAGCGAGTTTTCCCCTTCCCCTCTCTGCGACATAAATTCAAGGGGAAGTCGCCATCTCGGGCGCGCCTTTCTTTGCTTACTTTCTTTGGCAAGACAAAGAAAGTGAGTCGGCCCCGGCAGGGGACGAAACAGCAGCAAACCACCAACGCCTTTAGGCCGGCGCACCCGCAGGGGGTTCATTGGAAGCCGGCGCCACCTTCTCCCCACCCACCTGCGTCATCCACTGCTCAAACGCCGGCGACGTCCGCAACACCGTAGCCGGCGTCGCCAGCGGCATCTTCGCCCCATCAAACGCATCCTTGAGCACAACGTTGAAAGCACGCAGCACCTCGGCCTGCTTCTGCGGCAGCGTCTTGAAGCGCCCCTTGACGATCATCGCGCCGCCATTGCTGCTATCAAAACGGTCCAGCCCAAACACCTCGGCCCCACCCAGCAGCGTGTAGGCAAAACGCGGCTCACCGGCAATCTGGTCGGCCGCCGTGCGCACGAGGTCGATGGCCTTCTGCGGGTCGGCATCCATCGCCACGCGCACCTCAAAATCGGCAAACGAATAGTCACGCGAGAGGTTGCGCACAGTCTTGATCTGGCTGAACGGAATCGAATGGATCGCCCCCGTGCCATCGCGCAGCCGCACGGTGCGGATGGTCAGGCTGATGACGGTGCCGGTAGCCACGCCCACATCCACCACATCGCCCACGCTGATGGTGTCTTCCATCAGGATGAAGATGCCGGTAATCAGGTCCTGCGCCAGCGACTGCGCACCAAAGCCCACCGCCAGGCCGATCACCCCGGCACCCGCCACCAGTGGCGTCACGTTCACGCCCAGGTTGGCCAGCACGCCAATGGCGGCCGTCACGATCAGCGTGACTTTCAGGCCGTTGCGCAGCAGCGGCAGGATGGTGCGCGCACGCGTGCTGGGCTGCGCGCGCGACGTGGCCGGCGACAGCGCTCGCAGGATCGCCGTATCGAGCAGGATCCACGCAAGCCACGTGGCGAACACCGTGCTGATCAGCCCCGCCATCGCATCAGCAATGCGCCGCCCGTTGACCGAGCTGTGCGTCACCTCCACCAACGTGTGGCCCCACACACGCAGCACCAGTTCGACAAAGACGATCCAGATGCCGAGCTGCACCAGCGCCGCAAAGAAATGCTTGAGCCGCTCCACATACGGCGACGTGCGCGTGAGCCTCAAGTGCGAGCGCCAGCTCGCGCGCGGGCGCACCACCGCCGTCAGGAAGAACGCTGCCACCAGCAGCAGCGAGGTCATCACCGCGCGGCGCGAGATGGCATCCACGTTGTCGGGCATGGTGAGCGTGGCCGCCACCGTCACGCCCGCCAGCACCACCACCGGCACCGGCCACAGCGCGGCAATCAACCGGCGGAGCTCGTTGCCGGCGTGCTCGCCCTGACGCTGTTCCAGCGGCCGGTTGGTGATCAACTGGCCGATCGGGCGCCGTACCCAGAGCGCGCCCACTGCCAGCATGATCGACGACACCGCATTGCAGATGGTCGACAGCAGCAGGCTGAGCGCACCGCCCAGCATCAGCGCCACGCGCGGGTCCAGCAGGGCATCACCGCAGGCGCCCAGGCTGGCCGTCAGGAAGATCGGCCACATGCCGTGCTTGAGCAGGTACTCCACGGCCACACGCCGGTGCGCACTGCCGGCAAACAGCGAGAACAACATCGCCACACCCGCCGTGATGATCGCGCCCCACACGATGGCGTACGCCAGCACCACCGCCAGCACAAAGCCCGGCGTGGCCTCGTGCTCCCATCGCATCAGTACGGCAAACGACACCGCCCACGGGCCGATCTTGCGGAGTGCATCGACAAACAACGCGCGCGTGGTCGGGTGGGCGCCAAGCCCAGCCTGGATGCCGAACATGCGACGCAGCAGCCAGCCCAGGCCAAGCAGCCCGCCGGCAATGGCCGCCCAAACGGCGACGGTCCCCACAAAGTCGGTCACGATGTGCATGCGCTTCTCGGGCGCAACGAGCAGGCTGGCGTTGCCGCTGGCGGCCTCGATACGGCGCAGCCAGTAGCGCGGCGCGCCGGCTTCCACGTCGGCCTCAACCGAGCCGTTTTCGATAAGCGACGCTACGGCGCCCAGCAGCCCCGGCGCCTGCTCGGCCTGCATCTTCTGCTGCGCGGTCACGCCATCGCGCAACTGCTTGAGTTCACCCACGAGCGCAGCGCGCTGCTGATCGTTGTCGAGCAGCGTGATGACGGCATCGAGCGATTCGCGCGTCTGCGCAGGGGTGGCCGCCGGCGCGGAGGCGCTGCTCTCAGCAGCGGATAGCTTGGTCAGCTTGGAGAACGACACCGGCGCGGCATGCACCACATTTGGCGCAGCCCCCAGCATCAGGAGAAACAGCCCGAGCAGCGGCAGCCGCCGCATCAACAACAGGAATTGGGTGCACATGATGAGGAAAGCGATCGTGCAGACACAGAACACTGCACCATACCCGAATTCCCTCGCGCCTCACCCGTTGGCGCGGCGCGCGCCAGCTTAACGCTTGGCGCCGGGCGGCAGGGGCGCACGCCGCCACAGCCAGGTGGCGGTGCCCAGCGCGCAGAGCATCAGCGCCGTCACCAGCGCCACCACACCGGGCCAACCCCACGGCGCATACAGCTTGCCGCCCGCCGTGCCGATCAAGCTGGACCCAAAGTAGTACGCCAGCAGATACAGCGCCGCAGCCTGCCCCTTGGCCCGCTGCGCGCGGCGCCCCACCCAGCCGCTGGCCACCGCGTGCGCACCGAAGAAGCCGAAGGTCAGCAGCGCAATGCCGCCAATCACCAGCACCAGCGGCGCCGCCAGCGTCAGCAGCACACCGGCCGACATCAACACCGTGCCCGCCAGCAGCATGCGGCCGCGACCATGCCGATCGGCCATGCGCCCGAACCACGCAGACGCCACGATGCCCAGCAGGTACACCATGAAGATGCCGCCAAGCGCCGTCTGACTGAGGGAATATGGCGCATCGAGCAGATGAAAGCTCGCGTAGTTGTAGATCGTGACGAAGCCGCCCATCAGTAGGAAGCCCATCGCAAACAGCGCACGCAGGCCGGGCTCGCGCAGATGTGCGGCGAGCGTGTCGAGCAAGTCGCCAAGCGCCACGCCCTTGCGCGGCACAAAGCGGCGCGACGGCGGCAGCAGCCAGACGAAGACCAGCGCAGCCAGCAGGCACAGCGCGCCGGTCACGCCCATGGCGATGCGCCAGCCGGTGTGGTCCGCCACCACGCCGGTCAACACGCGCCCGGCCATACCGCCGAAGGCCGTGCCGCCCACGTACAGGCCCATCGCCATGCCCAGGCCTTGCGGGTGCACCTCTTCGGCCAGATACGCCATTGCCACGGCCGGCACACCGCCCAGCACGATGCCCAGCAACGCGCGCGTGACCAGCAGATCGTGCCAGCCGGGCAGCACCGCCGCCAACAAGGTGAGCCCGGAAGACAGCACCAGCGACCCGCCCATCAGCGTCTTGCGATGGATCGACTCCGACAGCAGCCCCGCAAACAGGATCGCAAACGCCAGCAGCAAGGTCGACACCGACAGCACCAGGCTGGTCTGCGCAGGTGTGAGGCCAAAATCATGCGCCAGCAACGGCATCAGCGGCTGCACGCAATACAGCAGCGAGAAGGTGGAGAAGCCCGCCGCAAACAGCGCGAGATTGGCGCGCAGATAACCAGGATGGCCCCGGACCAACCAACGGGAAGGGTCCGCCGGTTCGATGGCGGGCGCGGGGGTTGGTGCGGCGGCAGGCGCGCTGAGGGATGACGGGGCGTTCACGGCGAAAGAATCGGGCAACAAGCGCGAAGGCGACCGCCTATTATCGTTTGCAGCCACCTTTTCTGCTGCGATGCGGCACGCAGCGCAGCTTCCGCCCCGACTCAGCCCGACCATGGAAACCACGCTCTATTACTGGCCCGAGATCCAGGGCCGCGGTGAATTCGTGCGCCTCGCGCTCGAGCAGGCGGCGGTGCCCTACACCGACCTCGGCCGCGAAGACGAGGCCGCCATCGAAACCTTCCTCGACGATGCCGGCATCATCACACCGCCGTTCGCGCCGCCCTTTCTGGTGGCTGGCGAACTGGTGATCGCGCAGACGGCCAACATCCTGCTGTACCTTGGCCAGCACTACGGCCTGGCGCCGCAGGACGAGGCCGGCGGTCTGTGGACGCACGGCCTGCAACTGACGATTGCCGACTTTGTGGTGGAGATTCACGACACACACCACCCGATTGCCTCGTGCGAGTACTACGAAGACCAGCAGACCGAAGCGCTGCGCCGCGCACAGGACTTCCTGACCAACCGCGCGCCCAAGTTCCTGCACTACTTCGAGCGCGTGCTCGATCGCAACCCCGCCGGCCCGACCTGGGCCGTGCGTGATGCGCTCACCTATGTGGACTTGTCGCTGTTCCAGATCGTGGCGGGGCTGCGCTATGCGTTTCCGCGTCACATGCAGCGCTATGAACGCACGCTGCCGCATCTCGTGGCGCTGCATGACCGCGTGGCCGCACAGCCGAACATCGCGACGTATCTGCAATCGCCACGGCGCATTCCCTTCAACACGATGGGTATCTTCCGCCACTACCCGGAACTCGATGCGCTGAAATGACAAACCCGGCGCAGGCCGGGTTTCGATCAAGGCTGGGCAGTTCAGGCAGACGGAGCCGCGGGCAACCGGCAGCGCAAGTCTTCAAGTGCGCTTGGCCAGTGTTCGATCGCCTGCAGATCGTGCATGTCCTGCAGATCGATCAGCAGGTCCACCACGCGGCTGTCGTCCACATTGATGCCTGAGTTGCGTAACGCACGTGCAAGCGGATCGTCGCCGGGCACGCGCAGCAGGCTCACGCCCAGACGTTCGATCGCATGGCAGTAGAACGCATCGTCGATGAGGATGCCGACGCCGCAGCGGCGGTCTTGCAGGCCACGGTAGCGCGGCTCGCCATCGGCGTCTTCGGAGCGGCATTGCTGGGTGAGCAGGTGCGTGCGCACGCGCTCAAAAATGTCCTCGATGGCGAGGAACGTCCCCTTCCCTTGCATGGGCGTCACCTTCTGCTTGGTGCTCTGTGACCGGTCGGTCAGAACGTATCAACGACCGCGCCGCTGAGTCCAAACTGGTGGGCGATTGAATGCAGGCGCTCCTTCCACTCCCACGTGCCGAACACGTCGTGCGCGTTCTGCAACTTGGAGAGCAACTCCACCGTATCGCGATCATCGACATCGATACGGGCTTTCTTGAGCGCACGGCGCAGCGCAATGACACCCGCGTCCATGTAGCGCGGAATCTCGTTGGCGGCCTTGAGGATGTAGCGCACCGGCACGCTCTCCATCGACGTGGTGTAGTCGCTCACGCCGATCAGGTTGCCGATGGGGCAGCAACGGCCGCCCTGGCCACGGTATGCCGCACCGCCGCGCGGCAGGATGGCTGCACCGCCCTGGCCGAACAGGTGGCGCACCGCGCCGTCGTAGATTTCTTGTTTGCTGAGATATTGCGTCTTCATGTTCATTCCCCTGACCCCTGGCCTGCACGCGCCGCCGATCCGATTGCTTTCCAACTTCCGGTCTGACGTTGCGCGAGACATCGCACACTCTGCCGTCCGTGCGACCTATCTTGGTTCAGGATGCACCAGAACCATGGGCTGAAAAAGAACGGGAATGTAAGTCATTTTTACCGTTTGCATTTTGGCAACGGATCGCCTGCAAAGGTGCGCCAGTCAACGCTTTGCGGGTGCAGAGCACTCCACGCGACGGGGATGTTTTCGAACGCCGTGATGCGCCATCGCAACAGCGTGTGCGCAAGGCTGCGCGAAGGTGGCGCGAGCGTCGTAGGAATGGCGCTTACACGCCGATGATCTGGTCTGCGTGACCCAGACAGAAGCCGCGATGATCGTGATGTGCGCACATCGGCATGACTTCGTAGCCGGCGGCACGCAGCAGTACCGCGCGTGCGGCCACCTCGACCGGGGGCAGGGGCTGCCCGGTTTCGGTGTCGCGCACCAGCCGGCCGAGTTGGGCAAACGGCTGGCGCAGCAGATGCTCCAGATCCAGCGAACCGCAGTACCGCATCACATCACCACCTAGAAAACGCCAGTGCTCGCCCGCAAGACGTGCGGGCTCACACGGGTCACATCGATTCGTCTGCCAACTCGGTTTGCACGACCAGCGTCTCACGCATGCGTGCATAGGCAGCGCGCTGCGCCCAGATGGCATCCGTCAAGGCGGCGATCAATGCCTCACGCGGCAAACTCTCGGGCGACACACCAAACTCCTGCCGCACGGTAGACAACGCTTCCGTCACTTCACTGCGCCATCGGCGGCTCGACTCACTGCTGACTTGCTGGGTCATGTTGTTCTCGTTGGTCGGTTGTAGCGCGGAGGGCGGCAGGCTTAAGCCCACTCTGACCGTGCTGGGAAGGGGTTGGCGGAATCGGTTCCGCTCTTGCCCATGAGAACGGCAGGTGGGGCTGAAACTTGATTGCCATGGCGAGGGGTAGGGCCTGTTGGCACACCCTCCTCCGAACGGGCTCCCCCATTCGCGCAGCAACTTCACCAAGCGGGCGGGGCCCAATGGGTTCCGCATTTGCTATATCCCCTTGCACCCTGCCCCCGATGGAGCGCCGCCTATGGAGCACCGCATGCCCCGACCGACGTCCTTCCCGCCCCGCCTGCAGCGCGCGCTGCTGGGCTTCGCCTGCCTGGCCTGTACATTAACCGTGCCCACCCTTGCCCAGGCCGGCGCACCCGACCCACGCCAGTACATGCATGGCATCGGCGCCGTGCCGGCAACCGCCGCCAACACCTTCAATGTGTTCTTCAGCGCATCGGGCCTGCCGCCGCGCGGCGCCGATCGCAATGGCAGTTGGCCGCACGACGTGTACGTGGCCCAGTGGCATGCCGATACGGGCGTGCTGGACGCACCGCGCATCTTCATCCAGAAACCCGAGGCACAGGAGCCGGTGACGGTGGCGCGCAACCGCACCGGACAGGTCATGGTGTCGTTTGAAGACGGCTGGAACTCGCCGGAAAACGTCACGCAGCGCTACGGCATCTACAACACCGCGCTGCGCCCGATCAAGCCGTACCCGCAGCAGGTGGAATCGGGTGGGCACTCGGGCCACATCACGGCCGTGGGTGACCGCTTCGTGGTGTTCTATTCCGACGGCTGGGTCAATGGCGGCGGCGTCGACAACCTCGGCAGCGGCAACGGCGTCTACGTGAAGGTGTACGACGGACGCGGCCGGCGCCTGCACGACATCAACGTCGCCGACGAACGCCGCGAATGGTGGCCCATGATTGCGGGCGGCACTACGCGGGCACTGCTCGCCTGGCAGCAGTTCGTGCCCGGGCAGTCCGAAGCCAATCTGAAGATCGCCATCCTGGACCCCGTGAGCGGACGCGTGACCGGTGAACAGCTGCTGCACAAGCATCTGCAGTACTACACCTACAGCGTGACGTGGCTGCCGGCAGTGGAGCGCTTTCTGCTGGTTGGCGTGGCCAAGGGCAACGGCTTTGCCGATTTGATCGACAGCGAGGGCAAGGTGCGCGCGTCCATCTCCTGCATGCCGGCGACGGTGCGCGAAGCGGGCATTGCCGTCTCGGATCGCACTGCCTACACACCGGCAGCCGATGGCCGCCTGCTTCAGTTCGAGGTGGGACCGGATTCGCTCGCGCTATCCGGCACGCTGATGAATGCGGATGGCAAACCGGTGCAATGGCGCCCGGTGGGCAGTGTCGGGTTGCTGCGCACCTCGGGTTCGCTCGATTGGCTGTCGCTCACAGAGAGAGGGCTGGCGCAGTTGCGTTTCGACCCAACCAAGGCGCAGCCAGCCAACGCGACCGATCAGTGCCGTTAGTCAGCGCTCAGCACGCGCAGGCGGACGAGGCCATCCCAGCGGGCTTGCAGTGCCGCGGCAATGCGGGCGTGCTCCGCAGCCAGTGCGGGCGGCAGGATCAGGTCCATCTCGACCGCGCCATCGACGTAGTGGAGTACGCAGTGCTGGGCGTCGAGCGGCGTACCGGCGGGCAGCAGTTGCGCCAGCGCGGCGTGCAACGCATCGCGGTCAGGTAGCGGCAGCGGATCGGTCGCAATGTGCTCGCGCGGGTCGACGTGGATCTGCACGTCGAGGACAGCCATGGCGGTGTGCGCGGCCAGCACGCTGGCGCGGGCACGCACGGCAATGGCGTGACCTTCACTCACCGACACGCGCGGGTCGACTTCAATGTGGGCATCCACCAGCGCCTGGTCGCCTGTCACGCGCGTGCGAAGGTCATGCACGTTGATCACGCCAGGCGTAGCGGCCAGGCTTGCGCGGATGTCCTGCACCTCTGAGGGCGGCAGCGCGCGGTCCATCAGATCGTTGAGCGCCTCCCATGCGAAGCGCAGGCCGACGCGGCCGATCATCAGCCCCACCACGCAGGCGGCCAGCGGGTCCAGCCAGTGGTAGCCCATCAGGTTGCCTGCCACGCCTACCGCCGCCACCAGGGACGACACCGCATCGGAGCGCGCATGCCACGCATTGGCAATCAGCATGCGCGAGCCAATGCGTTTGGCCACGGCCAGCATGTAGCGGAACAGCCCTTCCTTGGCCGCCAGCGCAATCAGCGCCACCACCAGCGCCAAGCCGTGCACCGGCGCCGGCCCCTGCGACGAGCGCAGGCTGTCCACAGCCGCCCAGATCATGCCCCCGCCGGCTGCCAGCAAGAGCAGGCCCAACCCGAGCGACGCCGCGTTTTCGTAGCGCGCGTGACCGTATTGGTGGTCTTCGTCCGGCCCCTTGTGACTGTTGCGGTTGGCGACGAAGACGATGCCGTCGGCAATCAGGTCCGACAGCGTGTGCAGACCGTCCGCTACCAGCCCCTGTGAATGCGACCACAGCCCCGCCGCGATCTGTCCCGCCGAGAGCAGGCAATTGACCCCCGCGCTCACGAGTGTGGAACGTTCGGCGCTCTGCTGGCGCGTGGCAGCCGATGGAGTGGTGGGCAGGTTGGGCGTCATGGCAATTGACAGATTTGTAGCGCGTGCATTGTGCCACGTACGACGGCACGCCTTCGAATCAGATGCGCGACCATGGTTGTGGCATGTCTTAACGAATTTGCACCAGAAGCGCGCAGATAGCAGCGCATTAATAAGACTTTTCCGATTTTCCCTCGTAGCTGCTTCAGCGATTCTCAGCAATGCGGCAAACAGGTTGCCGCACGTTACGCGCCCTGGAGACTTGTTGACATGCAGCCCCCCATCCAACTCGTGATTGCAGATGACCATCCTGGCGTGGTGGCCGCGGTGCGGCACCTCGTTTCGCGAGTCGACGGCTTCGAGGTGGCGGGAGAAGCCAGCAGCGCCGACGAGCTGCTCGCGGTGCTCGGTCGCGTGCGCTGCGACATCGCCATCACCGATTACGCCATGCCCGGCAGCCGCTATGGCGACGGCATCGTCCTGCTCGAATTCCTCGCGCGCCGGCATCCGGACCTGCGCATCATGGTGCTGACCATGCTGGAGACACGCGCTCTGATGAGCAACATCCTGCGCGCCGGCATCAAGGTCATCGTCAGCAAGGCTGACGAGCCGCGCCACATTCTCGAAGGCGTGCGCGCCGCACTGAGTGACCGCATCTATCTCTCGCCGCAACTCGACGCCCAGCTCATCCGGCGCACTGTCGCACCGGAACCGGCCGAGAACGACCCGATCAACCTGCTCGGCAAGCGCGAGCTGGAAGTGCTGCGCATGTATGTGACCGGCATGACGGTCAGCGAGATTGCTGTGCGGCTGAACCGCAGCGTCAAGACCATCAGCGCGCAGAAGCAGGCGGGCATGCGCAAGCTCGCGCTGACCACCGAAGCCGCGCTGTTCGACTTTGCCGTGCGCCACGGCTTGCTTGGCACCGCCGAGGGTTAAGCCATGAGCTGGCGCGTGAGGTTCTCTCCCTTGTCGCCCCTGGCGCGGCTGCGCATGGGCATCGGTGCAGGCCTGCTGGCCTGTGCGGCTGCACTTGCCTGGCTGAGCAGCGCGGGCGAAGCCCATGCGGAGGATGCGGCCCAGGCTGTCCAGCTCTTTCATCAGATGCCGTCCAAGCTCACCGTGGGTGTCGTCGGTGAGTCGATGATGCCGCTTGAGGGCGTGGCGGGCGACAAGCTCACCGGCTTCTCGGGTGACCTGCTGAGGCAACTGCTGCCGCAGGACCGTGTGCGGATCGTGCCACGCGTGTTCAGCCGCCGCGACGAGCTGCTCAACGCCGCGTGCCGAGGCGAGGTCGACATCATCATGAGCGTGGTGCCACGCTCGCAGTACGACCGCTGCCTGGAATATTCCGCCCCCTATCTGGAGCGCGCGACCGCCGTGGTTGCCCGCAACGACAACGCGCGGGTTGCACAGAATCCCTTCTTCACAGATGCGCGGATCGCGGTCGAACAGGGGTCGCCCCTGGTGGAAGAACTGCCGCGTCAGTACCCGAAAATCCGCGTGCAGACCACGCCCACCGCCACCGACGCACTCGATGCCGTGCTGCGTGGCGCGGCGGACGCTTACGTCGGCATCACCTACCCAACGCGCGAGCTGATGCTGCAACCGCGCTACCGGCCGTTGTCGATCGTGCAACTCGTCAATCAGCAAGTCGATGCGCTGCACTTTGCAGCACCTCGCGAGCGTGCTGTGCTCGTCCGCTACCTCGACCGCCACCTCGCGCAACTGCCCGACGCGGCCATGAGTGACCTGCGCGCGCGCTGGATCACGCAAGGCGGCGTTTCAACGACGACCCTGCCGCAGTCGGCCAAAGAACGCGCCATGCTGGCATCGCTGCCACCGCTGCGCTATGCCGCCGACCCCGACTACATGCCCTACAGCTTCAACGATGCGCGCGGCGAGTTGCTGGGCATCCTGCCCGAGTACCTGAACTTTCTGTCGCGTACGCTTGGCCTGCGCTTCGAGCGTGTACCCGTGCAGGATTGGTCCGACGCGCTCGCCAAGGCGCGTGCTGGTGAGGTCGATATTCTGCTCGGCCTGTCCGACCAGGATAGCCGCCCACCCGGCTTTATCCTCAGCCAGGCCATTGATGCGACCCCCATGGTCATCGTCGGGCGCGGCGACGCGCTGACGGTGGCCGCGTTGCCCGAGCTGGCAGGAAAGACGGTCGCCCTGCCGCGCAGCGATACGCTGGCCGAGGCGCTGCGCCAGAACATACCGAGAATCCGCGTCGTCACCGCATCCTCACCTGCCGATGCGCTATCGCAGGTCGCCACAGGTCAGGCCGACTTCACCATCGCCAACCTGCCGGTGGTGGACGCGCTGATCCGCCACCACTTTCCAGGCGAGCTGAAGGTCACCGGCTCGGCCAACCTGACGGAGAGCATCGGCGTGGGTGTGTCGGCGCACTATGCGGCACTCGTACCACTCTTCAACCGCGCGCTGTTTGCCATGCCCGAGGGGGAGCAGGTCAGCATTCGCAACAAGTGGCTGTCCGTCAGCTATCAGCTGGGTCCATCGGCCTCCGCTGTGTTGTCCAAGTTCGGACCGGCGGCGACGCTCGTGCTGATCGCCGTGGTGGCGCTGGTCATCAAGCAATGGCAATTGCGCCGTGAGAACCGGCAACGTCGATTGGCCGAGGAAACACTCGCCCGCCAGTTGAACTTCCAGCGGGCGCTGATGGAATCCGTGCCCTTTCCGCTGGCGGCCAAGGACGCTCAGCATCACTACGTGGCCGTCAATGCCGCCTTCTGCAGCATGTTCGGCTACCCGCGCGAAGCGGTACTGGGGCGCACGCCGAGCGAACTCGGCATGTATTCGGCCAAGAATATGGCCCACCTGTCCGACATCAACCGGCGTGCCCTGGAGACGGACGAAAGCACACGTGAAGAGATCATCATCACCACGCCCGACGGGCAATCGCGCAACGTGCTGTACTGGGTCGAGCCCTTCCATCTGCGCGAAGGCCAACCTGGCGGCATCATCACCTCGGTGGTCGACATCAGCGAGATTCGCGAGGCTCAGGCGCGCGCCGAGCGCTTGGAACGGCGCCTGCGCGAGGTGACGGAATCGCTGCCGGCCCTGGTCTATCAATTCGAACTGCAATCTGGGGCGTCCCAGGGCCGCGGCACCTATGTGGCCGGCAAAGCGTACGAAACCCTGGGTGTGCGCACGGACAACGTGCTGGAGGACCTGTCCACGCCCGAGCTTCTGATCCACGAAGACGACCGGGAACGCATGCTGGAAGCGGTACGCATTTCTGCGCAACAGTTGACGCCGTTCGATCAGCAGTTCCGCCATGTCTGCGACGACGGCTCGATCCGTTGGCTGCACGCGCGCTCGAACCCGCGCCAGGAAGCGGACGGCCGCACCGTCTGGAATGGCTACATGAGCGATGTCACCGTCGAGCGGGAACAGGCCGATGCACTGCAAGCCGCCAAGAACGCGGCCGAATCGGCGTTGCTGGCCAAGGATCGCTTCCTGGCGATGATGAGCCACGAGATCCGCACGCCCATGAACGGCGTGCTGGGGCTGGTCGAGCTGTTGCAGCAGACCAAGCTGGAGGGCGAACAGAAGCAGATGGTGTCGCTGGTGCAGGATTCCGGTCGCGCGCTGCTGCACATCCTGGACGACATCCTCGACTACGCCAAGATCGAGGCCGGGCGCCTGGACATCCTGCCCGTGGACACCGATCTGCGAGAGCTCTTCGACGGCACGGTCGGCTTGCTGGCCAGCCGCGCGCATGAGAAATCGCTGGCGGTGCACGTGGACGTGGCGGCCAACGTGCCGGCCACGGTGTCGGTCGACAGCGTGCGCGTGCGGCAGGTGCTGTTCAACCTGCTCTCCAACGCCATCAAGTTCACGGATCGGGGCAGCATCAGCCTCAAGGCGGAATGCACCCCTATGGACGACGGCGCCGCGCAGATCGCCATCCACGTCACCGACACGGGCATCGGCATCACGCCCGAGGTGCAGGCCACGCTATTCGCACCGTTCGTACAGGCCGAGCGCTCGACCACGCGCAACTACGGCGGCACCGGCCTTGGCCTGGCGATCTCGCGCCAGCTTGCCGGACTGATGGGCGGCACGCTCGACATGAGCAGCGCCCCCGGGCGCGGCACGACCATCACGCTGCGGTTGCCGGTGCCGGTCGTGGCGGCCCACTATGCGCTGCCGCAACTGGCAGGCCGCAGCGTCGCCATCGACGTGGACGCGGCCATCGATCAACGCTGCCTCGCGCAATTTGCCGAGGCTGCTGGACTGCACGTCACGTCGGATGCCCGTGCGGACATTGTCTTCACCACATCGCAGCAGACGCAGCCGGAGGCGATCCGCGTGACACGTGAGGTGCGCTACGCCAAGCGCGGTGCCGTCCTGAGCGTTAATCCGTTGAGCTGGCTCGCGTTCCTGCACGCCTGCGAGCGTGCCCTGCCCCAACCGGAGGTGATCAAGCCGGCCAGCATGCCCGCGCCCGCCGCACCGCTTGCGATGTCCAACCAAGCGCTGGGCGCACACATCCTGGTGGCAGAAGACCACCCGATCAACCGCGAGCTGATCGCCAAGCAACTGCGGCTGCTGGGATACCGCGTCACGCTGGCTGAAGACGGCATCGCCGCACTCGAACGCCTGCGCGAAGGCCATTTCGATGCGCTGGTGACCGACTGCCACATGCCGCGCATGGACGGATTCGACTTGGCTGCGCACATCCGCAAGGCGGAACAGGAACGCGCGGATGGCTCGCGCCTGCCCATCATCGCCATCACCGCCACCACGCTGGCCGAAGAACATGCACGCTGCCGCGTCGTTGGCATGGATGGCAGCCTGCTCAAACCGACCACACTGGCCACCTTGCAGGAAGCGCTATCAGCACTCTGGCCAGCCGCGCCAGGCCCCGAGGACGCGCCAGACGCGGGCGCTGCCGCAGACGGCGACGCCTTTGCCGTGTCGCTCGACGATTTGCAGCGCTCGCTGGGCACCGGGCCGGCCACGGACGGGTTGGTCGAGATCTTCCTGTCGTCGCTGGATGACGATGCGCAGCAGTTGCGCCCATTGCTGAAAACCGCCAACCGCACCGCCCTGCGCCAATGGGCACACCGCACGGGAGGCGCCCTGGCTTTGCTGCGCAGCCCTTCCGTCGACGCCGAAATGCAGGCCTTCCGCCATGCCATGCAGAGCGCCGCCGACGCTGACTTGTGCGCGGCAGGCGAGCGCGTGATGCGATTGCTCGCGCACCTTCAGCGGTTGATGGCAACGCTCGAAACTGCCAGCCAAGGCGTTGTGCACCGCACGCAAGTGACGGATTCATAAGGGAAATCCGTTTCAAGCGCCTGATGAACCACTTCTAGACGTTCCTTTCCAATCGGCCGATTGACTCGACCGGGGGCGCCTCCTACGATGACATCGATCAATGTCACATTAAGAGGTGCCCATGATGTCATGTGGTGCCCGCGGAGACACCACGTGAACGCACGGTCCGATTTTCCTCGCGCCGATTCTTCTGCTTCGGCCGCGCGCGGCAGCGACGCCCCCGCGCTGGTCGACGTTGCCATTATCGGCACCGGCTTTGCCGGGCTGGGCATGGCGATCCAGCTCAGGCAGCATGGCATCGACAATTTCCTGGTCTTCGAGAAGGCCGGGTCGGTGGGGGGCACGTGGCGTGACAACCACTACCCGGGCTGCGCGTGCGATGTGCAATCGCACCTGTACTCGTTTTCGTTCGCGCCCAATCCGGACTGGTCGCGCATGTATTCACCGCAGCCGGAAATTCGCGCGTATCTGGAGCGCTGCACCGACCAGTTTGGCGTGCGCCCGCACGTGCGCTTCCACCATGAGCTGACGCGCGCGGCCTTCAATGAAGCGGCCGGCGCGTGGGATCTGGACATGGTCGACGGCCGCCGCTACCGCGCCCGCGTGCTCATCTCGGGCATGGGTGGCCTGAGCCGCCCGTCGTGGCCAAACATTCCCGGCATCGAAACCTTCCAGGGCAAGGCCTTCCACTCGCAGTTGTGGGAGCACGATTACGACCTGCGCGGCAAACGCGTGGCGGTGATCGGCACGGGTGCGTCGGCCATCCAGTTCGTCCCGCAGATCGCGCCCAAGGCCGGCCGCGTCGATCTATACCAACGCACCCCGCCGTGGATCCTGCCCAAGCCCGACCGCAAGGTCTCGCGTGCCGAGCACTGGCTGTTCCGCCACCTGCCCTTCACGCAAAAGCTGATGCGCACCAGCATCTACTGGATGCTCGAATCGCGTGTGCTGGGCTTTGTGATTCACCCGAAGCTGATGAAGGCGGTCGAGCGCATGGCGCGCAGCCACATCAAGCGCCGCATTGCCGACCCGGTGCTGCGCGAGAAGGTCACGCCCGACTACACCATCGGCTGCAAGCGCATCCTGATCTCGAACGACTACTACCCGGCGCTCACGCGCGAGAACGTCGACGTCATCACCACCGGCATCGCGCGTGTGGAACCCAACGCCATCGTCACCACCGACGGCACACGCCGCGAGGTTGACTGCCTGATCTTCGGCACGGGCTTTCATGCCACGGACCCGTTCCCGCGCGGCGTGCTGCTCGGCAGCCAGGGTGTGGACATTGTCGATGCGTGGGACAAGCGCGGCGCCGAAGCCTACCTAGGCACCACGGTGTCGGGCTTCCCGAATTTCTTCATGGTGGTGGGCCCGAACACGGGGCTCGGCCACTCGTCGATGGTGTTCATGATCGAGTCGCAGGTGGCGTACATCGTCGATGCGCTCAAGTCGATGCGCGCACACAACGTCGCAACGATCGACGTGCGCCTCGACGTGCAGCGTCGCTTCAACGACGGCATCCAGAAGCGGCTGTCGAATGCGATCTGGTCGGCCGGCGGCTGCGTGAGCTGGTACCTCGATCCGAAGACCGGCAAGAACACCACGCTGTGGCCGGGATTCACGTGGCAGTTCCGTCGCGCCACCGCGCATTTCCGGCTTGCCGATTACCGCACACGCCCGATGCCCGTGCCCAAGAGCGTGCCGCTGCGCGTGCCTGCCCGCACCGTGCCGGCCGCCGCAGAAAGCACCCCCAACGAAGAAGCGCTCGATCGCGCCTGAACCACGCGCCGGCCACCAGGAGACCACGTCATGAAGTCATTCAACAACAAGGTTGCCGCCATCACCGGCGCTGCATCGGGCATGGGCCGCACGCTGGCACTGCAGCTCGCACGTGATGGCTGCCACCTCGCGCTGGCCGATCGCAATGAAGCCGCGCTCGCGCAGACGCTGCACTTGGTGCGCGCGCATGAAGGCGATCGCATCCGCGTGACCACGCACGCTGTCGACGTGGCGGATCGTGCTGCCGTCTACCGCTGGGCCGAAGAAGCGAACGCTGTTCACGGCAAGGTCAACCTGATCTTCAACAACGCAGGCGTGGCGCTGTCCAGCACGATCGAAGGCATGGACGACGACGAGCTGGCGTGGATCATGAACATCAACTTCTGGGGCGTCGTGCACGGTACCAAGGCGTTCCTGCCGCTGATCAAGGCGACGGGCGATGGGCACATCGTCAACACGTCGAGCATCTTCGGGATCTTCGCGCAGCCAGGCATGGGCGCCTATAACGCCAGCAAATACGCCGTGCGCGGCTACACCGAGGCGTTACGCCAAGAACTGGACATGATGAACTGCGGCGTGTCGGCCACGTGCGTACACCCAGGCGGCATCAAGACCAACATCGCCAAGTCGAGCCGCATATCGCCGAGCATGAATGGCTTCCTGGTGCGCGACGAACAGCAGGGCAAGGAAGAGTTCGAGAAGTTCTTCATCACGTCGCCGGAGAAGGCCGCACAGGTGATCCTCGATGGCGTGCGCAAGAACAAGCGCCGCGTGCTAATCGGCCCCGACGCCCATGCCGCTGATGTCATGGCCCGCGTCCTGCCCGCCGCCTACCAGGCGTTGGTGGTGCGCCAAGCCCGCCACTCGCGCAAGAAGAGTCTGCGCGAAGACACCGCACCGGCCACTGCACGCGCCAAGTAAGAGGCCACCGATGAACACGGCCACCACCGCTGAACTCGAACCATTCGCCAGCCCCCCGCGCGCGAACCTGCGCAACGTTGCACGCGCGATGCTGCGCCCCGGCCGCATCGGCCTGCGCAGCATCGGGCGCGACGTGCTGATCGCCCGTTACGCCAAGCCGCAATCGCGCTACCTGCCGCTGATGGGCACGCGCGTGCATTACACCGATGAAGGCGCCGCCAACGCCGAGGGCACGCTGCTGCTGATCCACGGCTTCGGGGCCTCGCTTCACACGTGGGACGGTGTGCTGCCGCAACTCACGCGCCGTTATCGCGTAATCCGGCTGGACCTGCCGCCGTTCGGCATCACCGGGCCGCTGCGCGATGCACAAGGCCGCCCGCGTGCGATGGAGCTGCCGCTGTACCGCGACTTCATCGACGCGTTTGTCGATTCGCTGGGGTTGTCCAAGCTCACACTGATCGGCAACTCGCTCGGCGGCATGGTGTCGTGGGACTTTGCCGTGCGGCATCCGGGCCGTGTCGAAAAACTCGTGCTGATCGACTCGGCGGGCTTCCCGATGAAGCTGCCGATCTACATCGACCTGTTCAACCACCTGAGCGTGCGACTGACCTCGCCGTGGATGCTGCCCGAAGGCATCATCCGCGCCGCCACGCGCGATGTGTATGGCGACCCGTCGCGTGTGTCGGAACCCACGCTGCGCCGCTACGCCGATTTCTTCTACGCCGACGGTGCCCGCCAGGCCATCGGCCTGATGGTGCCGAAGTTCCGGTTCGACGATGTTGATACGAGCGGGCTGGCCGCCATCCGCGTGCCAACACTCATCTTGTGGGGCCAGCGCGACCGGTGGATCCCGCCCGCGCATGCCGGTGAATTTGCCCGCCGCATTCCCGGCGCCACACTGCGCCTGTATCCGGCGCTCGGCCATATCCCGATGGAGGAAGACCCCGTGCGCGTGGGGACCGACCTCTGCGCATTCCTCGACCAAGGCCGCGTTTCCAGCCGCCTCGCAGAAACCACATACCAGGAGAACCGCCCATGATGCCAGTCCGCCGCGACGTGCATCCTCACCTGCCGGCTGATCGCATCAGCAACTGGCACGAGCGAGGCCACCACGTCACCCACTTCCTGAACGCGCTGTCGATCTTCTTCCCCGCAGGCGAGCGCTTCTTCATGGACAGCGTGCGCAACTACCGCCATCTGGTGACCGACCCCGAGCTCAAGCAGGCCGTGGCCGGCTTCATCGGCCAGGAAGCCATGCACACGCGCGAACACGTGCTGTACAACGACCTGCTCGACCGCGCTGGCCTGCCCGCCAATCGCATCGACCGCTTTGTCGGCAAGTTTCTGAACGTGCTGCGCAAGTACACGCCCAAGTCGCATCAACTGGCCGTGACGGTGGCGCTGGAGCACTACACCGCCATGCTGGCCAACCAGGTGCTAAGCCATGAAGACGGTCTGGGCCGCAACTCCCAGCCCGGCTACCGCCAGGTCTGGCTGTGGCACGCCATGGAAGAAACCGAGCACAAGGCCGTGAGCTACGACGTGTGGAACCTCGCGATCAAGCCGGGGCTGCGTCGCTACATCATGCGCACTTCGGTCATGTTGCTGACCACGGTCTCGTTCTGGCTAATGGTGTTCTACGTGCACCTGCGGCTGATCTTTGCGGATCGCACCTGCAAGAACAAGTTCTTTGGTTTGGGCCGCGCGTTCCACTTCCTGTGGATTCACCCGGCGCCGCTGCGCAAGATCATTCCGGAGTTCTTCGATTACTTCCGGCCGTCGTTTCACCCGTGGGATGAAGACAACCGCGCAGCACTTGAGCGCCTGCCCAAGCTGATCTCGGAGATTGAAGCGTATGCCGCCGCCAATGGCGAAGCGCCGTCGCCGTCGATCCGCCGCAAGCTGTCAGCAGCAAGTGCAGCCGGGTCCTGAGCAGGCATTCAAAACGCCTGCAGTACCAGTCGCATCGGGATCAAACTAGAAATAGAGAAAGCGCGCCCCACGCATGGGCGCGCCGGAGACACTAACCCTTGTCCGACGCGGGCGGCTGGCCCGGCGGCTCGTGCAGGTGCTCGATGACCTGCGCCACGCGGTCGCCCAGGTACTTGTTGGCGGCGATCTCGAGCGCACGCATCAGCTCGGCCTCCACGGCCACCAGCGCCAGCGGGCGGATGCGCCAGATCACGTCGACCAGGCGCGGCACGTCCTCGACCGGCGGCAACTGGCCTTCGCCGTACCGGTCAAGCTCACGCACGACCATGGAGACGAGATCGTCGGCCACGGCCTGCGTGTGCGGACGGGCCCGCTCGAGAATATCGAGCACCTCAACCAACGGGAAACCGGCTTTCGCCATTTGCGCGCCGGCCAGCAATGCCTTGGGGCTGCGGGCCAGATAGCCCAGGCCATCGGGCTGCAGCATGCCAAGCGAGATGGCACGGGCCAGCGCCTGGCGCGACATGGAACGGCCGAACAGCTTGGCCAGCGCCAGCAGCGAGAAATGCTTGGGCTGCTCATCCGACCACGGGCTGCTGATGGCGGATTCGAGCCCGAGGATGGAGCGCAGGTCGTGGCCCTCGACGATGGCCTTGAGCAGCTCCTGGATGTTGGCGAGCGTGTAGCCGCGCGCCAGCAGGTGGTTGATGAGCTTGAGCCGCCCGAGGTGCGCCTGCGTGTAGATGCCCACGCGCCCGCGCCGCTCGGGCGGATCGATCAGCCCGCGGTCCTGGTACGACCGGACATTGCGGACAGTGGTCTCGGCCGCGCGCGCGAGTTCATCAATGGTGAATTCGCGGACGGGCGGAGTGGCGGGCGGACCGGCATCGCCGGTTGGTTTGCGGGCAGGCATGCAAAAAATTCTACACGAGCGCGGCAACATGACCGCGCCGGGTTGCCGGACCTTCCGGTGTATTTCTCTCGGCGAGGAGACACGTCGATGTGGGACTTGAACTTGCGTTGTGTACGCGCTTTGCAATGGATTGGCGTTGCTGGTGCATCCCCCGTTTCGTCCCCTGCCGGGGCCGACTCCCTTTCTTTGTCTTGCCAAAGAAAGGAAGCAAAGAAAGGCGCGCCCGATGCGGCGACAGACTCCTTGAATTTCCGTGATCGGGCGGGGAAGGACGCAAACTCGCTGCGCTCAAACAGCCTCCTTCCTTTTTCCGCCCGCTCACAAAAATTCAAGGCGCCGCATAGGGCAGGGTACGGCCAAACCAGCTCGACGCACAGGTGGGCGTCAACACGAACGCTTTGGAAACGTAAGCAGGCTCTGGGTTGGACACTCCGGGCAGCGGGCGTCATGTGTGCGGTGCTACTGCAAAGCTGTGCAAGCGCCGGTGACGGCCACGGCGGCATCGAAGCCGCCAAGGCCAAGCAACTGGAAGATGCCCGCCAGCAGGCACGTGCGCCGTTCCAGTCGGGCAATCTCGCCACACGCGAAGTCCGCCCGACCACGCTGCGCGACTCTGGCCAGCCAGATGCCATCTCCTACCTGCACCACGTGGATTTCCGCTTCGACGGCGGTGTCGGCTTCCTGGTCGACCAACTCGCGCTGCGCATGGTGCCGCGCCAGCCGGGCGACCCGGTCTGGCTCGACGATGTGTCGTCGTACACGCTGCAGCCTGTGAGCGGCACGGTGCGCGTGAGCGCCGACAGCATGGCCGCGCTGTTCAACACCGTGGTCTTCGCGCGTGGGCCGGGCAACGATCCTCCCCTGCGGCGCTTCAGCTTCACGCTGGATGACGGCACGCTCGACATGCGCGCTGAAATGCGCCGCCGCGGCGCCTGGGTGCCGATCGAGCTGCGCGGCCCGCTGGTGCTGCGCGACGCGCAAACCATCGTGTTCCGCCCCAGCGTGGTCAAGGTGCAAGGCCAGGACGCCGGCGCGCTGATGGGTGCCGCGCATATCGAACTGGCCGATCTCCTGCCGGTCTCCACGCCGGCCGTGCAGCTCACCGGCAGCGAGATCGTCATGCGGGTGCCCAAGCTGTTTCCGCCGCCCGCGCTGGATCTGAAGGTCTCCGCCATTCGCGTCACGCGCGACGGGCTCGTCATGCAGATCGGCGATGGCAACCCGCAGATGCCGCCGCTGGCCAACGCGGCAGATGCACAGCGCCCGTACATCCTCTTTCGCGGTGGCGATATCCGCTTCCTGCGCTCGATGCCGATGAACGCGCGCATCGACATCGTCGTTGCCGATCCGGCCAAGCCCTTCGTGTTCAACCTGTACCGCTATCGGGATCAGCTCGTTGCCGGTTCGCTGCGCTTCTCGCCGGATGGCAGCATTCGCGTGCTGATGCCGTCGTTCGACACGCTCGCCGTGGCCCGCGCAGGCAAACCAGCGGCCGGGTCCGCCAAACCCGCCATGCAACTCGCCAAGAGGACCGCGCCATGATCGCCCCCGCCATCGCTCTCGCCGTCCTTACGTTGCGCCTGGCGTTGCTGGCGCTGGGGTTCGCCGGTCTGCTGGCCAGTACGCTCGCGCGCGCGGCCGAGCCACCCATGGCCAGCGCCCAGCGCAAGGAACTCAGCACGGTCCGCCAGCAATGGGCCCAGCGTTGCCAGCCGACCTCCGGCGCGGCCAATGCCAACGGCGTCATTGCCGTGCGCGACTCCCGCTCCGCGCCGCCTGTGGTGCAAATGCGCGATGTCGATTTCCGCATCACCGGTGACATCGGCTTTCACGTGCATCAACTCACCGCGCAGCTCGTGCCGCACACGCCCGGCCAGCCCGTCGACATGGACGACCCGAGCCAGTTCGACATCCGCATCCTCGGCGGCGAGGTGACGGTGCCCAAGGCGTCGCTTGATGCGCTGTTCAACACGTACCTGCTGGACTACGCGCCGCGCTCGCTCAACGCGCTGTCGCTCACACCGGGCGACGGCGTGCTCGACGTGTCGGGCGGGCTCAAGCTGCGCAACCACTTTCCGGGCGTGTGGATGCCGTTTGGCATGCGCGGCACCCTGTCACTCAAGGAGTCGCGCTACCTCGTCTACACACCGAGTGAAGCGCGTGTCATGGGCGTCCAGACACTGGCGATGCTCAAGGGGATGGGGCTGGAGCTGTCGCAGTTGGCACCGCTTGATCGTGGTGGCGCCAAGCTGGATGGCAACGCGATGGTGCTGGACCAGACTACGGTGTTCCCACCGCCGCGCCTGCTCGGCCAGATGCAGACCGCACGTGTGACACCCGATGGCCTGGTGCTCGGCTTCGGCCCGGCGCCGTCCATGTGTGCGCCCGCCCCAACTGATGCCGGTAGCCGCATCTGGATCCAGTCGGGTGACCTGAAGATGTACAACGTGCTGGTGACCAACAGCCGCGTGCTCGTCACCGACACGTCCGTACGCGGACCGCTGCGCTTTGACCTGTACCACTACCGCGAGGCCGCTGCGCGCGGCACCACCCGCATGGATGCGGACGGTACGCTGCGCGTCGACTTGGCGCCGGCAGCGGCCGTGCAGTAACGCAGCGCGCCCTACTTCAGCAGGCAGACCGCGCGCAGCACGGCTTCGCCTTCGGTGCTCGGTGCAACGGACTCCCAGCGGGGGTTGTCGATGTTCTTGGAGAGGATGGTGCCGTGTTGGCTGTCCTGGATCAGCGCGCTGACCGGCAGGATGCGCTCGTTCTTGCAGTCGTACACCGACGTGCGTGAATCGTATTGGTACGCCTCGCCATCGGCGAGTTTGCGCGGCGTGTCATAGGCATCGCGCGAGGTGGCACGCACGGTGCCGTCGCTGTTGCGCTCGATGGAATCTTTGTCGAGGTAGAGCGTGCCGGCGTTGTCAGCCAGCGGGGTCAGCTTGACCCAGTTGTCGGCCGCCATGGCAGTCGCGCTGCAGAGCAACAGGGCGAACGCCGCCCAATAGCAATCGGCCAATACCCTTCGATCCCTTCGCATGGCAACCTCCGTTTGCGTCAACCTGGGCGCATGCGGAGCGATGCCACCCGGCGGCACCGGGCTCCACACATTAAGCATAGGTGAGCAATCGGCATGCCACGGGGCGCCTGCTTTGGCAGGCAACAAAAAAGCCCGCACGGGGCGGGCTTCTTCGTGAAACGGGAGTGACGACTTACTTGGCTGCGGCGGCCATGTAGTCGACGGCGGCCCTCACATCGTCGTCGGAGCCGGCGTAGGTGCCCTTGGGCGGCATCGCACCCTTGCCGTGCAGCGCGATGTCGTACATCTTGGCCTTGCCTTCGGCAATGCGCGGCGCCCAGGCAGCCTTGTCGCCAAACTTGGGCGCGCCGGCCACACCTGCTGCGTGGCACATCTGGCAGGTCGAGTCGTAGACCTTCTTGCCGACGTCGCCCGTCGAAGCCTGCGGTGCAGCGGCGGCAGCCGGAGCGGCCGGCGCAGCAGCCGGTGCCGGTGCTGCTGCGGCTGCGGGTGTTGCTGCCGGCGCCGCGGCTTCCGGTGCCGAAGCCGCCGCCGTTGCAGCGGCGCCACCTGCCGGTGCAGCCGGCTCCTGCAGCTTGCCGCCGCCGGAGTTGGCCATGTAGACGATGGCGCGTTCGATTTCGTAGTCGCTCACGTCGTCAGGCGACGTGCCGCCGCGCGCGGGCATCCCGCCCTTGCCGGCCAGCGCAACCTTGGTCAGGCCGTCCAGGCCTTGCGACAGGCGCGGGCCCCAGCTGGCTGCATCCCCAAACTTGGGTGCACCGGCCACGCCAGCGGCATGGCAGGTCGCGCAGACTTCCTTGTAGAGCTGCTCGCCGGTCTTGAAGACGCGCGGCGCGTTCGGGTCTTTCAGGTCGAGCTGCGCGACGGGCTTGATCCGGTCGTTGACGGCCTCTTCGGACATGCCCGAGCTGCCGGCGCCTTCCTTGACGCCCATGCCAACGTAGTTGGCCAGCAGGATGATGATGAGGATGGGAACGGCAAAGGCGGCGATCACCGCGATGATCAACTGCTTGGGGGTCTTGATCAGGGGCTCGTGTTCGTCGTGCTGCGCGTCGCTCATGCTCAACTCTCAGGATGGTGGAACCGCTCTTGAAGCCTCAGAGCGCCACCGGCACGAGTCGCAAGCATCGCCGGCAGTGCGTGAGGCCCCGTGGGGGTCGCAATGAGGGCAGGAAGACCTTGGGACGTGCCCCATTGGCCCGAACAGACCTGTCCCCGCTTGTTTTTCTGGCAAATGACGGGCGATTATATCCGCAATGCCAAGCCGTTTGACACGCGGGAGAGCCCTAGGCAGCGCTTTTCGACCTGCGTCAAAAACCGCTGAAAACGGTATTGCACCGGGCACTGCGACCTGGGTGCGATGGACGCCCGAACGCAAATACGTTATCCTGCGGGGCTTCTCTTTCGGCGCGTTCTGTGCCGAGTTGCGCCCGTAGCTCAATGGATAGAGTACTGCCCTCCGAAGGCAGGGGTTGCTGGTTCGATCCCAGCCGGGCGCGCCAACAAAATCAAGGACTTACCTCAAGCTCAAGCCTCGCTTTGCGGTGCTTACAGATTTGTTGCTGCACTCCTGCTGCAAACATCAACGGTCTGCCGGGCTATACCCTGTTACCTATCATCAACAGGAACAGGAATTGGCTACCATCCTCAATCGCGGCCCCCTTCAGTACCAAGCCCAAGTTCGCCGCAAGGGCTACCCTACCCAAACCAAGACTTTCGAGACAAAAAAGGCCGCCGAGAAATGGGCGACCTCTGTCGAAAACGAGATGAACCGCGGCTCGTTCGTCGACCGGTCGGAACTTGAGGCCACGACATTTGGCGAGTTGCTCGACCGCTACGCGGTGGAAGTCACGTCCGCCAAGCGGGGCCGAGAGACGGAGATGGTTCGCATCCGGGCCCTGAAAAAGCATCCGCTCGCGGCTCGAACTCTGGCCAGTTTGCGCAGCATGGATTTCGCAAACTACCGAAATGAGCGCTTGAAGACTTGCTGCCCGGCCACCGTCAAACGAGAGCTGGTCATCATCTCGCACGTGTTCACCCACGCCAGCAGCGAGTGGTCGCTGCCGGTCGGCAACCCCCTTGCGGGCATTGCCAAACCACGAGAAAAGGACCACCGGGAGCGTCGCTTACGCGACGATGAAGAATCGCGATTGCTGGAGGCGGCTCATAACAGCCGGGCTGCGACGCTGTCTTTCTGCATCGTCCTTGCCATCGAGACGGGGATGCGTGCAGGTGAAATTGTGAAGCTTCGCTGGGAACAAATCGACCTCGCGAATCACACCATCCGCCTGAACCTCACAAAGAACGGGCATGCGCGGTCGGTGCCGCTGTCCGAGCGGGCAGAGGCAGCGATTCGGGCGCTTCCCCGGTCAATTCATGGCGGGCGGTTGACGTCGTTCTACGATTCGAGAGGACTCAGCGCAGCATTTCGTCGGGCCTGCGAACGGGCGTGCATTGTCGGGCTGCGTTTTCATGACTTGCGGCACGAAGCTGCATCGCGGCTCGCGCCGCACATGCCTGCGTCCACCCTGGCCAAAGTCATGGGTTGGAAAACACTGCAGATGGCAATGCGGTATTACAACCCGACGGACCAGGAACTGGTAACTGCCGTCCGGAAAGTGGCGCCCCATCCGGCCCCGACCAGCGCTGCAGTGAATTGACGGCCGCCTCTGCCGCAGCCGAGGTGGCGGCCGGGCATAAGGACCAGAAAGAAGACCGGGCATCGAGCTCGATGCCCGGTCTTGAGTTAGAAGTGCCTACGAGATTTGCCTCTTCTCGCTATCCGACCGACCAAGGTCAGAGGTCGTCCCTCCCGCCGCCAAGCGGGAAGGACGGCACTTCACTGCAACGGGCCGCCAAGCCCAATCACACACTTTCGCAAACGCTCCAACCTTTCGGAACACGGTGCCAGCCGTGCCGCCACTCTCGTGGCTCCCCATGGGCTTCGGTCGTATCGCCCAATGAGTCAATCCCTACTCAGTCAGTCTCCCCCTCTCTGCCATCAACCCATGCGGTGCCACCCGACATGGTACGGAGAGAGGTTCCCACGTTAGTTACCAGCTACTGCGCAACGTAGCGCCACTGTCTCCACAATCCCCTAGCCTTCCGGCTCCCCATAGGTTTCCCCAGCACGATGTTCCAGAGCTGCTTGGGTACTCAGTTCATGCTTCATCGACTACGAACCACGGCTTCATGCCTATGGCCCTGCGTTGCTCCGCACAGCACCCTTCGAGGGGCGCCGTTACACGCTTGAGCTATCCAGAGGCCCACGGTTTCCCGAGGTGCCGGCTGCGCCAGATTTCTCCTTGCAGCCCTCGTGCATCACTGCACGCTCATCAGCCTACGTGTGCGGTACGGGTTACGCCCTTGCGGTACGTCCCCCGAGCCGGTCTTGCACCGGCTTTCACCAGGTAACAGGTCATCAGGCCATTGCCTGCCTGACGCCGTTTCCGTGTCGCCCAACGCCCTGCCGGCACGAAACCGACTTGGATTGGGTCGAAGGAGGGAGTTGCACCCTCCAGCGCCCTTCGCAGCCGCACCAGCCCTATTAGAGGCATGCGGCTACAGCGTTTGCTCGGTTCCAGGTTGGCGACCTGAAACCTGCCGGGATGGCGTCCCGGCACGCCCTTTCGGGCGTGTGTGTTTACAGTTTGGCGGCCTGCTCGCTGAACCCTCAACGTTGCGTCTGAAGGCTCACTGAGCAGGCTGCCGCGCGTGCGAGTCATCTCGGTCTTCACCGAGGTGCCTGCCCTTACGAACTGACTGACCTACTGGGGTATAGCGCGAGCCAATGCCCACATTTGCGCGCACGCAACGCCCTCGTATAACGGGGAATTCTCGAGTTGCCAACTTTTCCAGCGTCGGCGTTGACGTGGTCTCTCGGCCGTTGGTAGCGTGATTGGTGACCGGGTCCTTACGGCCCGCCGGATGAGCCATCACGTTAGTCCCGAGGATGAGCTCGCTCGATGGACGAGTCTCGCGCAATGCCTCCATCGAAAGCATTGCATCTTTATTCTGGAGCGCGCCGCAGATGGCCTCTGAACACTCGATTGACCTTGCTGTCGCCCTACGGAAAATCCACGAACTTGCGTCGAACGACGGAGACTTGGGATACGCCTATTGGCATGAGGTCGGACGCTTGCTGCGGCGAGCTGCTGACATGCAACGTGAAATCGACGCACTCAGCAAGGAGCTGGAGTTGTGTCGCGCGAGGCTTGCCAAAACCAACTGAGCACAGAGTGGCACCCGCACTCAGCGTACCTCGTCCTGCCATCTCACTTGGCCACCCTCTCTCAACCAGATGAAATGCCACAGCGATTGACGGATGTTCTCGGCAAGCTCTATCGGCCGCCGACCGATGGCACACGACAAGTGTTCGCGCTATCGCGAGCGGATGCAGAAAAGCTACCGCAACTGCCCTCGATTGCTGTCATCTCTATCACCGCACCAGAACGCCCGCCTGCCGACATCAAGGGCTTCGTTCATGTGCTGCGGCTGAGCTTTGCTGACGTCGATTTCTTTAACCCAGATTTGTCCGAGCGAGCACGAGGAAAGCTCAGCCATGCTTTCACACCGGAGCACAGTCATGCCATTCGGTCTTTCGTGGATGCACTGCCTAGTGAAATTGCGTCCGTGGTTATCCATTGCGAGGGAGGATACTCGCGGTCATGCGCAGTCGCCGTCGCACTGCATCGACTCTACGGCTTCCACGCCGAACACCAACATCTCGCACAAGCGAACCCGTCAATCGTTCGCGTGATGACAGAAGGCGTCCGTGCGCGCCGCGATTCGAAGAGAATCCCCCGGTGATGTCGCCTCAGATACCTCCAGGCGTGCAGCGTGACGGCCGGTTTCAGCCCGTCGTATTGAGGCACTCTGCAGTCTCGCTTCCTGCTTGTCCGTGCTTCGCACGGAACATCATTACGTCTCCTCCCCGCCAACCCCAATCACACTGCATCGGCGCGGCTTCTGGCTATACCGGGTATCACCTTTCTCCGGAGCCTCAATGCCTGCCACCACGCCGATTGCACGTAGCAAGACAGCCGCCCTGGCCCGCATCCTTGATTGCGTGCCAAAGGGATACCATCGATACACCTGCGGAACCGTAAGCGCCAACAAGGCTGAGGCGCTGGCCCGCAAGTTTCACGCGCTGTACGGTATCGGTTGCTCGCCCGCGCAGCGCCTCACGCGCAAGGGTAAGGGGCTGGCGAATGCCGCTTTGGTCCTGTACTGGCCGCTCGAGGCCGCACAGGTGGAATGGCTGCTCCTGGCCACAGAAGGTAATGGCTTGGAGCAAGAATCCTTGCGCGCGGCCGAGGCGACACCTCGCCTGAACTGGCTGGGCTATGAGTTGGTCCGCCACTCCGTACACGAACGGACGGCGTGGACCTGGCGCCGACCAAAACTGGAGATGGCCGACCTGCATGCCCTGTTGGCTCACCAAGCCAGCCAGCGACACTACGCTGCTTTGGCCGAGACGCTTGAGCGCATTGCGCGTCAGCCTGGTTTCCATGGGGTCCGGGCGCAATCGTGGACCCTATTTCAGGAGGCAAGCCGACGTGGCTACGCCGGCCCGTTCCCGCAGCTCTTCTACCTTCAGAAGGTCAGTCATGGGGAACGGCTCTCGCTTGTTTAGCCTGCCACTGACGATGGATGGTGTTGCCCGCCTCACACTTTTGCTGCGCAGCTCGGGGCTGCGACGCCCCATTTACTCCGCAGGCACCGGCAAAGACCCTGCGGACCTCCCCAACGTCTTGCTTCGTCGGCACCTCTCCCGTAGCATCCCCACATTGACGCACAAGTGCGCACTTTTGCGCAAAAATAAAGCTCATGCCCAAGGTTACTGTTTTGCTGTCTTCAAGCGAATTCGCGCGTTTGGACGCGTACTGTGACGAGCACGGGTTTAAGAAGAGCACGCTCATCGCCCGCCTGATACGGGAATACCTCGACGTGCAGCAGTTTCCAAGACAAGAAGTGCTTCCGTTGGATAACGGTTTTAGCGCAGCAGGACAAGTTCGCTCCCGGCAGCGGGGCTAGTCCTTCCCCGGGCGCCTATAAATGAATCACTGAAAAACATGTCGAGCAAAAAGAAAGCCGGAACACAGAAGACGGCCTCCAAGCCCGGTATGCGTTCACTGCCGTTAGCTGCGTTGCCAGCTGATAAGCCGTACCGCGATATTAAGCCTGAGACGCCGGTCGCATCGTTGGACCGTCCAGCCAAACTGGATAGCACGGGACGCTATCCGCTGGAGGTTGTTGCACCAGTGGTTGGAATGTCCGAAAGCTTCATTAAGAAGGTTGTCGGGAGGAAGCGGCAGTTGTCCAAGGCGGACATCGTCGCCCTCCTAGACCAGGATGCGTTCAGCGAGACCTTCATTCCCCGGAGTAAGATTCCGGCCTACCTAGAAAGACTCGTGAGTCTTTCGCCGGTCACCACGCATGAAGTGGAGCACACTGACAGCGGTGCGCAGTATCGTCTGTGCCAGGGTAATGCATTACACCTTGTGAACTCAATTAGACCTGCGAGCATTCGGTGCGTCGTGACGTCTACGCCTTATTGGGCCATGCGCCTATATGAGGATATGCAGCGCGTTCAATGGGCCGACGGGGAATATTGCGCCTATGGGATGGAGCAAACACCTGAGGGCTTTATTCGGCACTCAGCTGAAATGATTTTCGCGCTATCCAAAGTTCTCACTGATGACGGCTCCATTTGGTGGAACGTCATGGATACGTTCAATACCCGAACACAAGTCCGCGAGAATGCCGCAGAAGCACTGCGTGCAATGCAAGGGAAAGAGACACGTAGCTGGAAGGACTACGAGTGCCGGCGCTATAGCGCGGGGCACTCGTTCCTAAAAGATGGAGAACAGTGCCTGATACCGTTCTCTATTGCACAGCGTGCGAGTCGAATGGGCCTCTACGTTAAAAGCGTAATTAGCTGGGCTAAAGTCAGCTCGTTGCCGGAACCCCAGGACTCTAGGGTTAGCCGCAACGTAGAGTATGTTTTGCATATTACTCGCCAGCGAACGCCATTTTTTTCGAAAGAGGCCTTCCGAACGACGCCCCCTAAGCTTGGAGGGCGCAATTCAGGTGTGGAAGCAAATAAGCTCTCGGATAGCTGGATACTTCCCACGTCGGCTGGCCGCGACGGTCATGGCGCTCAGTTTCCCGTAGCCCTTCCCGGCCGATGCATAGCCATCTCAACCGAGCCAGACGACTATGTGTTCGACCCATTCTGCGGCGCGGGGACTGCTGGCGTGGCCGCACTTGCCTTGGGGCGGAGATTTCTAGGATTCGATATAAGCGAGACCTATTTGTCCGTCGCGCGGCGTAGGCTAGAAGCTGCGGCTGCAGGATTGCTCACAGAGGACGAAACTCTGGAACCAATTGCTCAAGATTGCGCAGTGCCATCGTTGCAGCTTGAAGGTGCGCGAGCGGTAGCTTGATTTCGAAGACCTCGACGCCTAAGAATGACTTCCGCCGTGCAAATTGGGTATGGGTTGCATGCTCGTCTGCACAAAAGAAGACAAAAAATGCTTGGGAGGCGCGAAGGGAATACACGTGAGCTTGATAATAATCTGCCGCCGACATCCCATCGACCTTGTACTTGACATCGCCAACCAGAAGCAGCTTCTCATCTTTGGAAATAACGATGTCGGGGTCTAGCACCAAACTTCCCTCTTTCAGAAGAGACATAGGCGGAAAGAATCCTTTCCGAACACTTAGGCCCCTTCTTTGATAGCTGTGCTTGAGCTGCTGGCGAACGTACGCCTCGAAGATAGAGGCCGAATTAAACAACACAGGTTCCGCTCGGATTTCCTCCGCGGCCCCTTGTTTGAAGCCAGATTCGCCCAATAAGATAAGCGCCAAGCGTAGCGCCTCGGCATAGTAACCGCGAGCGCCATCGTATTGACCAGTAGAAAGACGTGCTCGCACGTGCTCTATGGTTTCTCCGGATAGAGCACTGGACGTGAATCTATGAGAAAAGTCGAACAAAAACTGCTGGTCTTCTTTACGTAGCAACCGCGAATGCCGTCGTAAGACACTTTGGGAGGCTGCTGCAAGCACGATATTCTCCGGCACATCAGTGGTTCGCGCTTTCCGAGAGAATACAAATGGTCTGTCGTTTTTCTGGGAAATTCTTATAGCCGTCGCGAGCACCTCGAGTTCCCCGCCAGCCGCCTCCGCGACTTCTCGCCGCCTATGCCACGCAAATCGCACACTTCCAGAATCGACCGCAAGCAGGGCTCGAACGAATGGCCTCGCCACAAGACTTCCCAGAGAAGCCTCTTCGGAAAAAGAATATCCAACAAGCTCCTCGTCCTGAGCTCCTAATGCGGCGCTTGTCGCCTCCGATTCAACCAACATCCGGATGAAGTTGGCATTTCCCACTCGAGGGCGAATTTGGAGAGTATCTCCATTCTTGAGTGGGATGCTCCCTACGATGGTATCCACCTCTAGACCGACACGAACTCCCCTATAGAAGGGCCTGATTTGTGCCGGCAGCCCCTTTGGCAGCCATGCGAGGTCGAACCCGGGTAATTCAGTGGTTGCACATTCGCGGACATCCCACAACATATCAATCCTCAGGCGACAATAGCTCGTCCGCTAACAAGTCCAGCTCCATCAGCTCGGTTGCTCTGTGTCGAAAATGCTTTTGAAGCACCGGCCTTATGAAAGCGCGGTAATACGTGCGGACATCATCCTCTCGTTTAAGTCGCGCGAAATAGCCATGCCCCAACGGATATTTTTCTTGGACTCCTGCAAAAAATTCCACGATAGCGTCCACTTTCTTTTCTGGCAGGTGCTTCTGACTCAGCATCTCTCGTAGGTCTTCGACACGTGGCGGAAATTCCACGCTCGCTACGCGCCCAAGGAGCGCATCATCGACCTCCTCAGTGGAGTTATCCAGCGTGTTCATTGTGAAGACGAACATTGTGTCAGGCGACACCGACAGCGATTTGTTGCTGCGAAGTTTTATCGCGAATTTGCCCCCTCGATATGCATTCTCGAGTAAGGAGAAAACCTCCCCCAAAGCTTGTGATAGCTGAGTTCGGTTAGCTTCCTCGAGCACAATCACCTTTGCTTCGGCTCGAATAGCATCTGTAAGCGGCCCTTCTTGCCAGTCAAAACCGCCATTCCCATCAGATTTCAGGCCGACAACGAGGTTTTCATACCCCCAACCATCATGAATCTGAATTACAACAGGAGATAACTCCCCGAACAAGTCCATTACCGCTTTCGTCTTACCGGTTCTCGGCGGTCCATAGAGTAGAACAGCCTTTGACATTGATAGCGCTGTTTTCAATTGTTCTCGTGGCTCTTCGAAAATCCATCGCGGACCGGCAGAGCGTGTACGAATTGCAGCGAGGCGTCTCTGATAGGTTCTTTCGTCGAGCTTGAAGACTCTATCCTCCCTGGCCTCGGTATTGCCGGATACGGCTTCCTCGACTATTGCACGCAGCCGGTCCGCATCGATGACGTTGTTATCGAACCCAGGCTGGAAATCCAGGTCATCAACGAAGATGACGGCGCGCTCTTCTGCGTCAATATTGAGCCCCGCAAGCATCACCCTCACAAGATATGCCGTGGGGTCGGCTTCGTTGGATGGTATGGGCTCTGTCCGGCCATACCACGTTGCCCACGCACGCAGAGGTAGTGCCACACGCTGTGTGTCAGCCTTGGCGAATCCGTCCTTGTTAAGGCCTAAGCCTTGTGGATAACCTGGTTGAGCCGACACCTTCCAGGGACCGCTTGGGTCTCGTTCAATCCGCAAGAAGGCTCGTGGGTCAAAACCAACCGTTGAATCGTGAAATTTCTTGATATTGGTCTGGATGCCGGTTCGAGGTGCATCACGCCCCATAGTCAAATCGGAGCGAGTTGTGGCAAACGGCACCAAATACTCTTTGGCGGGGTCCGACGCACCGTATGCGAACAATTTGTTTACGGCGTCTGTCGGATTGGACGTATCAACGAGCACGGGCTGTTCTCGCGTGAACCCCATTTGCTTGATGGTCAACCAGACCTTAAGCATTGCATCGGCTGTACCCCTTAATGAGACAAGCGCCAGCTTGATTGCATCAGCAGAAACAAATCGTTCCGATGACATCAAAATCTCCCCGTGTTCTAGGACGTTCGACTTATTCGTAATTTGCGCCTCATTGTAACTGTCCTCGCCGGGCTCCCCTCAGCCCGGTCGGATGTGTACTCATGGCTGCATCGTCTTGAACGCTGATTAACGGCCGAGGCTACCCCCTATTTCAGCGGCGAACCCATCAATGGGGAAGTGCAGCGATACGAGCGGGGACGTGTTCAAGCGGGTCGATGGCAAATTGGTGGACGAACGGCGGTCTTGAGAACGGCACCCCACGGTGTCCAGAGATACGGTGAGCAGTACACCTCGCCTGTCGTGAGGTTAGCCCAACCTCCACCCGGATGGCGGCGGGCGCGGTGTCCACCTGGCAGCACGGCAAGTAGCCAGCGCGGCAAAGCAGCACGGGAAACCGCTAGCTTTCCGTCTTCATCGAGCCCGCCATAGCCATACAGACGGACTCCTTTCGGCAGCAATGCAGTGCAGTCGAACTTCGCCATGTAGCGCCCCCAAGCCTTAACGCTGCGGCAACTCTCCACCCACGTACTGCCCCACGGCCACCACTTGCGGAGTTTCGCCAAGTCAAGCGTGTAGCCGCGCGGCAACCACAAAAGCAGGTGGTAGTGCAGATGGCTGGCGCGCTCCAATACCCACGCGTAGGGAAGCCGGTATCCCATGCGCTTGAGTGCCTGGCGAAGCACGCCGAGGAAGGCACTGATGTGTTTTGTTGAAAACGTTTTGGCGTCAAGGTAGGTCAGCGTTACAGCGACAGCGCGCAAATTCGCGAGCTTTGCGTACCGGAGCTGCTCTTTGGTGACGCTGTTCATCTTCATTCGTCCGGCATTTTTTCGTTTCCGGGATGATGGTGTCGCACTTGTTTCGTTCTTTCTGACAAGTTCAGCGAATCGGGCAACCGATGCCGGTGTGATACTCGGTCGTGCGACGACCGTTGATGCTTGATGCAACATGGGCACACTTCGTATGTGTGCCGCGTCAGCTGATTAGCTGTGTCCTGGTACTGCAGAAAAATTCTGTCCTCCGCGTGCTGAGCGGCGGGATGAGCTACTTCCGCGCCTATACTCGTTTGACAGTGAGTAAAGACGCGCCATTGGCGCACCCTGCCCCGGTTCCAGCCGGGGCGTTTTGCTTTGGGTGCGAGGAGTTTGGGCTTACTGGTAGCGTTCGGTCGCGACCTGGTTGCCCGCTGGGGGTTGCCCCCCTGGGCTTCCATATGGGGGCTGGCCAGTGCCCGCTGCGCTGGACTGACGCTTTGCATCCAGCCAGGATTCAACGTCTGCGGGACGGAATCGAAGCAGATGGCCGAGCTTGATGGACTTGGGAAGGTCACCGCCTGAAGAATGGCGGTTGTAGATAGTTTGCTCTGCCAACCCAAGGTGGACGGCGAGTGCTTTTGGAGAGAAGAGCTGCTGCATGAGTCACGATACTGAGTGCGCAGTCACATGACTGCATTCAGTATAAGCAAGCGTTACCTCCATATACCTTGGTAGCCAACCCAAACGCAGCAAGAATGTGTATTGGCGCGCGAAAGAGGCAACGTACGGAAAAAAACGGGGTGACGAAAGGTCACCGGATTTGTCCGCTTTCAGTGCCGCCAGCTAAGCACAAAGAGAAAGGTCACCGCAATTGTCCCAATTCCATGCGGCAATAGTCGCGAGGCAGCGGCTTTGGGGCGTCTGTCGGCCAGGGAACGGCTCCCGACAGGACAATTTTTGTGACCTTGGCCACCGTGACCACGTTCCGAGCACAATTTCGGTGACCTTGCTCCATGCAATGTCTTTAGGCCGAACAATTGTGGTGACCTTGCCGTTGGGGAGTCTGCCCCTATTCCTAAACGCCACCACACGCAGAAACTGCGCGGCATAGAGCTCTCCGGACCAGCTGCGGTCTCACGCTACCATTTCCCGAGGGGTTCCCATGGTGGCATTTCGGCATAAGGGGCTCCTCCCTTTTTCCGCGCAACTTATGCCAAACCGCCATCTTTCCCAAAAGCCGCGCCACACAAGGCTTTCCGGGCCATGCATCGCCAAAAACCACGATTTTCAGCGGTTCCAAAGATGGCGGTTTGGCATAAGTTACCCGCCTCTTTGCGGCGCGCCCTATGCGAAACTGCCACCTTTCCCGAAAGCCTTGCCACACAAGGCTTTCCAGGCCATGCATCCCGCGAAGCCACGATTTTCAGCGGTTCCAAAGGTGGCGGTTTCGCATAGGGGGCTGCCTCGCATTGGTGGCAGCACCGGAGGCGAAGTTCCCACCATAGAGTCTGGTAACGGCGTAGACCCGTAGCCGCTGGGAGATATATAGCTTTCTCCTTCTCGATTCGGCGCGCGGCATCGGTGATAGTTCGGCGCAGCAGCACATCCAGGATTGGCTAGTTGAGGTTCACGACGGCAACGGTCCTGACAACGCGTTTGACCAACGAACCTCGTCTGCAGCCTCCTGATTGTGTCCTAATAGGACACGTTGAGGCCCGCGAAGGAACCAACGCCGTAGATGTTGAGCAAACCAGGCCAGTTTGCTGGCAGGCGCAGGGTTGAGGACGGCCATTGTTGACCTTGGGCCCATCGCATTCAGTCAGTCCAGGAAACGATGGTTTCCTGAACATGCGCGAAATCATTACCGCCACGCCGGGCTATACCCATTCAGATGTTCAACATTTCCTCCAGTAATCAACATCTGGAAAAGGGGTAAGCATGGCTGTAATTGGATACGCGCGGGTCAGCACCAACGAGCAGTCGCTCGACCTTCAGCAGAACGCTCTGAAGGAGGCCGGAGCCACCAGCACATATGAAGACAAGGCAAGTGGTAAGACAGCCGATAGGCCGGAGCTCACCCAATGCCTGAAAGCACTACGCGAAGGCGACACCCTGGTTGTGTGGCGGCTCGACCGGCTCGGGCGAAACGTGCAGGACCTCATTCGTATCGTCAGCGGCCTCGAAGGCCGCGGCATCATGTTCAAGTCTCTGAAGGAATCCATCGATACAAGCGGACCTGCCGGCAAACTCGTCTTTCATCTGTTTGCTGCATTGGCCGAGTTTGAACGCGAACTCATCAGGGAACGAACCTTAGCCGGCTTGGAGGCGGCGCGAGCCCGTGGCAGCAAAGGCGGTCGCCCGCAACTGCTGGACGCCAACAAGCAGCGAGCCGCGTTGGCGATGATGAGGAATCGGGAGATGTCAGTTGCCGAAATCAGTCGGCACTTCCACGTGTCGCGGTCTACGCTGTACAGCCTGCAGGCCGCGAGCCGACCTCCAACCCAATAGCGCCGGGGAACATCGCCGATTTGGGCGAACATGCTCGGCCAAGGCACGTACAGGGTGACCAAGAAACCGATGACTAACGGGCAGCTCAACTTTCGCTACCCCTTTGAAGGCCACCCCGCGCCCATCCCGATGGTGGGGCTCTTCAGCTTTCTGCCGGGGGCGTATCTCAAGCTGTTTGGCATACAGATGCAAGCGGCATTCGAGGACCACGGCCTGGGAAACCAGTACAGGCGCCTGAACCGTCGGACAGAGAACGGCCCGCCAAAGGACAAGTTCGTCGCGAAGGCGCTCAAGGAAGTCCTTGCCAAGGTGGCCTCTGACGAGGACGCGCCCTCCTTGTTTGATGACATGCAGCTGGCACTGGACGGGTGCGAGCAAGCCAGCGCGCGAATCGACCAGCTGACGCTCATCGAAACAGCGTATCTGGGGTTTGGTATCGAGCCGGACACGTGGCAGCGACGCCATTGTCACCAGGTCTTGATGGAACGGGCGGGCCGACACGCCCAGCAGCTGTTTGAGGCGGGCGACACGCCCGGCGCTGTCGAGTACATCACCACCCACCCCTTGCTGAACGCATTGGTCTGGCCGGAGGCGCTGGAGGTGCTGCGCGGCGCAACGAGCCTGAATGCCTTGCTTCCGTTGACCATCGCCATGGCCATGGATGCCCATCTGGGATGGCTGGCCGCCTGGGACCTCGATGACGCAGAGCACAGGGAGCTACCGGCGCCACAATTCGCCTGCCTGCTGCCCTCGAGTGCGCGCCGCGGCCGCAACCCGACCAGTCTGCTTTTCGACGAGCTGAAGCGCCGGCTGCAGGTGTCCTCAGTCGCTGAGATACTGGACAAAGGCGATAGCGAGCCCGAGGTGGAAATTGGGACGCTTTACCGGTGGAGTTCGGGGAAGAACTTTCCGGACGCCGAGACGCTGTCGAAGGTCATGGTGGCGTACGGGCTCCTGGACGAGCGGGACATCCTGTACCGGCAGTTCAATGCGGCCAGGCTCATCAACCTGCTGGGCTATCTCAGCCAGGACATCGCCGGCAAGACACGCGAGCGCGGCGAGCCGACAGCCTTGTGGCCGTGGCCCGCCTACCCCTTCGGCCACCCTGATTTCGAGTCATGGGCGGCCGACCGGTATCCGTTCTGGCTGGCGTATCACAGGGAACATGGCGCTGCGCTGGCCGAGTTGGCCAAAGCAACGCCGACCAGCCCGTAGCGTCAGGCTTTACTTGCCCTTCGCCGGCGGATTGTTGCCCCGGCCCCCGCCGGATGGATTGCCGGTACGGCTCGGCCAGTTCGGATTGTTCGTATTGACGTTGAAGCTGCGCATGCTGTTCTCCTGTTGGTGAAGTCGGCTCATACCGACGGCGCCAATATCCCCCAGGACCCAGCACGCAAGCTATGGCAATGTTTTACCAAAATTGAGCCGCGGGGCGGCCACCACGAAGAACCATCCGTTGCAGGGCGTCAGAGCTGGCCCCACGGCAGCGGCAAGGTCCTGAAGCCAGCCGGTGCCCGTAATGAAAGAGGCCGCCTACTGGCAGCCTGTTGCGGTGTCGCGGTCGTTATCCCTGGCCGCCCGTCTTGTACCGATGGAACTCCGCGAAATACTCTTGCAAGCTGAAGAAGTCGGTTGGATTCGACAATCCCTGCGTGGAGTCTGCGAAGTCGGCCACATCTCCAAAGGAAAAGAACCGCCAAATATCCATCAAAATTGCCCCCGGCCAGGCCGGGACGCTGAGGAAAAAATGGTTCAAATTAAAGTTCGGGGCTCCAAGCTCGAACCCGCCGAACCAGTCGCGATTATTCTCGAGGGCTTGCTCCAAGCTTTGTGACCGGAACCGGGAAAGCACATCTGCGGAAAAAGTACTTTGGGGGAAGATGCCTTCCGCTTCCAGCGCAGCCGCCTCATGTCGAGCTGCGTCAGCAAAGAAATCATCCTCCTCCGGTTCAGGATGCCGTGCCATTTCCGCGTCATACACGTCGTGGTAGCGCCGTAAGTGCAGCCCATCCAAACCCCTCATCTTGTTGGGGTCCTGCGCCCTTGGGTGGTGCTCTGCCGGCGTGTCTTCGCCCGCTCGCCAGTGCTGATTCACCGTAAACAGCGTCAGATTGACCATTTCTTGCGCGTGGAACGAACCTGGTGAAGTGGGATGCCGCCAGGCCATGAGAAATCCAGATTGCTGCAGCCGGGTGCACTCTGCCCTGGCGCTCAAGGCGAGCCTCCAGAAGTATTTGTCGAGCTTAATATGCGCTACCACGCTGTCATAGGGGCCGGGCAATCGCCTTTGAACAGCCAAGGTCGCGGGTGACAGGGCGTAGCCTGGTAGATACGGTCGGACGTACTGGAACTCGAACAACTCGAGGTTGATGCGCAGGCTGAACCCGCTGGCGGTCTGAGAGCACTGCACCGGCAACACATGCTTGCCGTCCATCATCATGGCGCGAACCCCATAGGAAAGCAGCGTTCCCCAGTCGTTCGCTACGATGATGTAGATGAAATCATTGACGTGATGCGCCTGCAGTTTGATAGCGGTGCTATAGGCCAGCAGTTCCTGCACGCCTTGACGTTCCGCCTCCGGCTTTGTCTTGAGCTCAATGAGCAGATACTGAGCAGCCGGCGTGACCAGGACAACATCTGGCCGCATGGAGCTGCAGTCAGGCGGCGCAATACTCTCGTTGGCTCCAATGAGGCGAACGTCCTGCAGGACCTCACAGATATGCAAGGCTCGGGTGAGCGCCGCGCACATGCTGGCCGTTGAATGCCTGCGGGCGCGAGATAGGTCAGCAACCTTGGCGCGAAGCTCCTCGATGTTCTCGATGCTCGCGCAAATCTCGTTCTGCTTGGCGGCTTTCTCGAACCACTTCTGTAGGAATTTTTCGTCAGGAACCTTGTTGTCAGCCACCCCGCACCTCCGTCGGGTCAGTTGCCCGCTATCGAGTATCCTCAGCCATCATGGGCTGTCCCGTAGAAGCGTAACCGATTCAGGCTCGGCCTTCCGGGCTGCAGTACAGACTCGTGCTGTAGTGGTCCAATTGTCATCATGCGCGCACGGCAACTCGAAAGGTCGATGCCGCCGGGTGAAGGCAGAACCGACATTGGCCTCATCGTTAGTGCGCTTCGTCAGGAGCTCGCCGCCGAGTCCTGGTTGCAGGAGTGGGAGATGGTATTGGACACGTGCGGAGAGATGCCGCGGTGAGTGAAGGCGTTCTGGTCGCCGTGTCCATCATGGACACGGACCTGCTGAGAGATAGTCCAGCACGTGTTCGAGTCTGGTGCTCACACATAAAGTGTCCGACTCGGACACTCCAGCGCGGGAGCGTGTCCTATTAGGACACTGCCAGCGAAAAAGCTGACGCTGCGTCCATCTGCAGCGATGGTTGACCAGCTTGCCACTACGTGCGGCGAGCAGCGACCTGCTCAGCCTTGGTTGGACGCCCGCGGCGGCGCGGCATCTGTGTCTGCTCCCGAACAACCGGCTTTTCGGTCGCACTGAGTTGTTTTGCCAGCCACGCTTCAACATCAACCGGACGAAACCGGAGCATTCGACCAAGTTTGATGCTGGGCGGCAAGTCGCCACCGTTGGAGTGGCGGTTGTAAATTGTTTGCTCCGCCAGGCCGAGTGCGGCGGCAAGAGTCTTTGGAGTGAGAAGGTGTTCCACAGCGTCACGTGGCTACATCGAGCAGTCACATGACTGCAATGAGTATAGCCGTGAGTTACCGACATCTTCGTGCAGCTACTTTGTGGACACCCTTGCTGCACTTTTGCTGCACTCGCTGCAGTAAATCGCGGTAACATGCCGCAACTCAGGGTAAGGTAAGTCCTTGATTTTGCTGGGTCGAACCAGCAACCATACCCCTCTGCGACGCCCTCCGAAGGCAGGGGTTGCTGGTTCGATCCCAGCCGGGCGCGCCAATCACTCACCGAATTGCGCAAAATGTTGGGGCGATCCTGCGCCCGAGTCGCGTTTCTGCCGCAATCCATGGCGTCGCCGCTAAACACGGTCCAAGACAGGATCAAGCCCCGCCCAGCGCGCTTTCGCAATCCCCAGTTCCGTCGATCGCAAGTCAGGCATGCTGGGAAAATCACCCGTCAGGAGTCGAGCAGTGAGCCGTTATTGGAGCGACGTGGTTCAGCAACTTGTGCCGTATGTCCCGGGTGAACAACCGGCGCTGGCGCACCCGGTCAAGCTGAACACCAACGAGAATCCCTACCCACCGTCGCCGCGCGTGGTTGAGGCCATCGCCCGTGAACTGGGCGACACGGGCAACAGCTTGCGCCGCTATCCCGATCCGTTGTCGCGCCGGCTGCGCGAGACGGTTGCCGCCCATCACGGCTTGCAGCCCGAGCAGGTGTTTGCAGGCAACGGCTCGGACGAAGTGCTGGCGCACGTGTTCCACGCGCTGCTCAAGCACGACAAGCCGCTGCGTTTTCCCGACATCTCGTACAGCTTCTACCCGACCTACGCGCGGCTGTACGGCGTGCAGTGCAAGGTGATTCCGCTGGCCGACGATTTTTCGATCGACGCGGACGACTATCTGGGCGACACGGGCGGCGTGCTGTTCCCGAACCCGAACGCGCCGACCGGCCACGCGTTGCCGCTGGCAGAGATCGAGCGGATCGTCGCGGCCAACCCGTCGTCTGTGGTGGTGATCGACGAGGCGTATGTGGATTTCGGCGCTCAGTCGGCAATCTCGCTCGTCGACCGCTATCCGAATCTGCTGGTCGTGCATACGACGTCCAAGTCCCGCTCGCTCGCCGGCATGCGAGTCGGCTTTGCGTTTGGCCACGCGGCGCTCATCGAAGCGCTCAACCGCGTGAAGGACAGCTTCAACTCGTACCCGTTGGACCGCCTCGCCCAGGTCGCAGCCCAGGCGGCTTACGAAGACGACGCCTACTTCCGCGCCACCTGCGCGCGCGTGATCGCCAGCCGCGATCGGCTGACGCAAGCCCTGCACGCCCTGGAGTTCGAAGTCGTGCCGTCGGCCGCGAACTTCGTCTTCGCACGGCATCCGGCACACGATGCCGCCACGCTGGCGGCGCACTTGAAGGCGCGGGAGATCTTCGTGCGTCATTTCAAACTGCCGCGCATCGACCAGCATCTGCGCATCACCGTCGGCAGCGATAGCGAATGCGACGCATTCATTGAGGCGCTGCGCGACCTGCTGGCCTGACCCCTGCGACAAATTGCCATCCCCGGCGGGCAAGCGTCGGCCGCCTCGATGGGGCAGCCCGCCAGATGGGGGATGGCAAGCCCCCGTTGCCGCGTCATTCCCCAGCTACACGGCATACCGGCACACTTTCGCTGACCGCATTGCCGCCCAGCGAAGTCAGTGATTACTGCACGCAGGTATGGGGAACATTGACCAGACGCAGGTGCCTCCCGCCGCTTGCTGTGCCAGAATGCACGAGCGGGAAAATGGCGCGCCGACGCCGTCCGCTGTCCCCTAGGGCGAGCCGGTGCGTGAGCACCAGCGCGGCACGGGACGCCACACAACACACTCCCACAAAAGGAATCAGCATGTCCAATCGTCGTCAATTCCTGAAGAGCATCCCGATCGTGGCCGCCGCAGGCGCCGTCATGTCGATGTCGGATCTGGCACTGGCAGCACCGATGGTGGCGGAGACCGACCCGCAAGCCGCCGCCCTCGGCTACAAGGCTGACACCACCAAGGTCGACAAGGCCAAGTTCCCGAAGCACGCCGCAGATCAACACTGCGGCAACTGCGCCCTCTACCAAGGTGGCACGGCAGCACAAGGCGGCTGCCCGCTGTTCGCCGGCAAGGACGTTGCCAACAAGGGCTGGTGCAGCGCCTGGGCGAAGAAGGCCTAAGCCACACAGGCTGGCCACTTGCCAACGCAACGGACCCTGCGGGGTCCGTTTTTGTTTTGCCGGCGCCGCTCTACAATGCGTGCCATGCCGTTCACATTCACGCCCACCGTCCTCGTCATCGACGACGAACCCCATATCCGCCGCTTCGTCCGCGCTGCGCTGGAGGAAGAAGGTTGCGAAGTCCATGAAGCCGACCGCGTCGAACGCGGCCTGATCGAGGCCGGCACGCGTCAGCCGGATGCCGTGATCCTCGACCTTGGCCTGCCCGATGGCGACGGTATGCAGTTGATCCGCGAGTTGCGCACCTGGACGGAGGTGCCGGTGCTGGTGCTCTCGGCCCGCGTAGACGAGCGCGACAAGATCGAGGCGCTCGATGCCGGCGCGGATGACTACCTCACCAAACCCTTTGGCGTGGGCGAACTGATCGCCCGCCTGCGCGTACTGCTGCGCCGACACGCCAAGCGCGGCGAAGACGGCGGCAGCGTCATCCGCTTCGGCGAGGTAGAGGTCGACCTGGCGCGCCGCCTGGTCACCCGTAACGGCGAGGCCGTGCACCTCACGCCCATCGAATATCGCCTGCTGGCAGTGCTGCTCGGCCGGCGCGGCACCGTGATGACCCATCGCGAACTGCTGCGTGAAGTCTGGGGCCCCGCGCATTCCGATAGCAGCCACTACCTGCGCATCTACATGGGCCACCTGCGCCACAAGCTTGAGCGCGATCCCGCACGGCCCGAGTACCTGCTGACCGAAGTCGGCGTCGGGTACCGCTTTACGGCCTGAGCCTTACTGTTCCCTGATGCCCGCGGCGCGCACGATGCGGCCGTTGCTGTCGTATTCCGCGCGAATGGCGGCAGCAAACTGTTCGGGCGTGCCGCCTGCCGGCACCACGGCAGCCTGCGTGAGTCGATCGCGCAGGTCGGGCGCGGCCAGCGCCTTATTGATCTCCGCGTTCAGCCGCGCGATGACCGGTACGGGCGTCTTGGCCGGCGCAAACACACCGAACGTTGACGCCATGTTGGCCTTGGCATAACCCAGCTCGGCAAAGGTCGGCACGTTCGGCAGCGCATCGAGCCGGTGCGGCGCGCCCAACGCAAGGGGGCGCAGTTTGCCGCTGGCGATATGCTGCATCAGCGTCGGGCCGACGTTGGTCGACATCACTTCCACCTGCCCACCCAGCGCGTCCGTCAGTTGCTGGCCACCGCCTTTGTACGGAATCAGCGTGATATCGACTCGCGCCTGTGTCTTGATCTGTTCCAGCGCCAGATGCCCCACCGTACCCAGGCCCGACGTCGACCAACGGATCGAACCCGGCTTGGCGCGCGACTGGCCCAGCATGTCGGCAAAGCTCTTGCCCGTGAACGATGGCGTGCCCAGCAGGATCATCGGCGCGTACATGACGTTGGCCACCGGCGCGATGTCCTTCTGCGGGTCATACGGCAGCTTGCCGAAATGCGGGTTGAGCGTCAGCGGGCTCACCGACGAAAAGCCCAGCGTATAACCATCGGGGGCTGCCTTGGCCACCGCATCCATGCCGATGCTGCCGCCCGCACCAGCGCGGTTCTCCACCACAACCGGCTGACCAAGCTGCGCTGAGAGCTTCTCACCCAGGGCACGCGCCACGTTGTCGGAAATCCCACCGGTTGGGTAGGCGACGATGATGCGGATCGGCTTGGCCGGATAGTCCTGCGCCTGCACAGGCACCGCAGCGAGCAACGCAACACCGGCACATACCAGCGCAGCAGAAGCAATCAGACGACGACGGACGGAGCGTTCAGCAGTCATGGCGCGCACGGAGGGGCAATCAGAAAATGCCATTGTAGGCGGATGCCCAGGCAGTCTTGCCCAGCCATATCAAGACAACAAGGCAAAAGAAAAGGCGCCCGAAGGCGCCTTTCCGTTCCCAATCGAGTGACTGCGTCGATTAGAAGATGTGGCGGATACCCACGCCGGCGCTGGTCTGGTTCGACTTGCCGATGCCCGAAGCGTTGCCGCCACCCGACAGTTGCGGCAGTGCTGCGTCCTTGACCTTGTTGTAGTCGATCGTGCCGTAGACTTGCGTGCGCTTGGACAGGGCGTATTCGGCCAGCAGAACGCCGGTGTAGCGCTTGCCGTCGTTGCCGGCGGTCAGAGCGGCGCTGCTGATGCTGTCGTAGTAGAACGCGCCCGTCAGAGCCAGTGCCGGGGTGACGTTGTACGTCACGCCCAGGATGCCGACGTGGTCACGACGCTTCGTGGCGCCCGGGGTCAGGCCAGCGCCCGTGGTGGCGTTGCCGTAGATGTTCAGGCCGAAGGCGCTGCCGCCAACGCAGTTCGACGAGCTGTTCACGCAACCCGTGGCGTCGCTGCTGTCGATGTAGCCTGCGAACAGTTTGGCTGCGGCGATGGTGTAGTTACCACCGATACCCCACACGGTTTGCTTGTTGCCAGCAACGTCTTGGTGCTGCTGCGCGAAGGCGCCGATGTAGGCCGGGCCGAATTCATACGACACGGTGCCGCCCAGATAACGGTTTGCCGAGTTGCTGCCCGGCACTTCACCGAAGCCATAGCCCAAGCCAACCGACAGACCGTTCCACTTGCCTTCGTACTTCAGCATGTTGGATTCACGCAGGCCGGTCAGGCCGTAGTACATCCACGAGTTGCCGTCGTAGTTACCCACGCCCAGCGGGTCGAAGTTGCCGCCCGTCGTGAAGCCGAAGTTGTACTGGCGACCCAGCGTAATGGTACCCAGGTCCTTGTTCTGCAGGCCCACGAACGACTGACGATTGAACAGCGTACCGGCGCTGCTCATCTTGCCGGTGGCCGAGTTGAAGCCGCTTTCCAGCACGAACAGTGCCTTGTTGCCGCCACCCAGGTCTTCCGAGCCCTTCAGGCCCCAGCGGCTGTTGGACACAGCACCGCTTTCCATCTGCGTCACGCTGTTGCCAGCTTGGTTCGCGTTGTTGATGTAGTGAATGCTGGTATCGACAATACCGTACAGCGTCACGCTCGATTGGGCATAAGCCGAACCTGCGAACAGGGCGCCGACTGCAACCAGAATGGCAGACTTTTTCATGTGGGCTCGTAATAAAAGAGTTGTCTCAAACCGCCCGACCCCGTGTGCATGAGGTTGGGCTCCTCCGTTTCCTTTGCTTCCGTGTCGGAAGTGCCGCGCAAATTTAACAAAAGCCCTTATGCCCGGCAAAGCAATTCACAGAATCGCGCCACCAAGTGTGGTAAGCGCGCATCGCTCTTAGTGCGACGCACCAAAACGGCCTCCTGCAAGGCTTGCCGGCTCGTCGCGCCCTGCTGTGGTGCACCAAGACTGGTTGTCGTGCTTCAAACATTCCCTGATTAGGCAAAAAGGTTGAGCCCTTGCCCCCGGCGTCCCGCCATTGGCGCGTTTTTCAGCGCCATTCACGCTGACTTCCATCATTTCGGCGCTCACAACAAACCGTTCGTCGCACCACCGTGGATACCGCCATCCCCCTGACCTACCCTTCAGGCCGTGGCAGGACAGTCAAAAGACCACGCCTTAAAACAGCATCGAAAATCAGTTGAAGAAGGAGTTCGCCATGCGACTCAAGCAGATTGGAATGGCCGCGCTGTTGGCGGCAGGTGCCCTGGCGGCGGGCAGCGCTTGGGCGCAGGCCAGCCGCGTGGAGGTGTTCGGCCAGGCCGCCCGTGCCGAACGCTTTGATGTCTATAGCGACGGCGCCCGCACCGGGCGTTTCGACACCTACACAGAAGGTGCGCGCAGCGGCCGCTTTGATCCGTACTCCGAAGGCTCACGCAGCGATCCGGCAGGCCGCTCACGTGACGGCGGCGGCACGGTCTATGGGTATCCGGTACCGAACTGATACGGAACGCGCGCCTCGTCCGCGCGCTTTCTCCAGTTAAGGGCCGGTCTCCAGGCACCCTCCGTTTTCCGCCTTTGGCCCACTGCGGCCCTGCTGGTATTGCGCCAGCGGGGCTTTTTCATTGTTGCCCGGTGCCCAACAAAAATGGGACGGTGCCAGTCGGCAACCGTCCCCTCTTGATACTGATTCGGATGGCGATGATCGTTACTTGGTCACGCCCACACGATCGCGCGACACATCCATCACCATGCGCGTGAGTAGATACAGACGCGGCACGATGGAATTCAGGTCGACGTATTCTGCGTCGTTCGAGTGCGCGCCAAAGCTGGCCAGGCCGAAGCGCTCGATCACCGGGGCCTTGGTCTTGGAGGCGGCAAAGGCCGCATCCGTACCGCCACCCTCTGCCTTGTCATCAATCTCCAGCGTCTTGCCAAGCTCGCCGTAGATCTTCTGGGCGTGCTCGGCCAGCGCACGCGAAGCCGGCGTGGCTTCCAGCGGCGGGCGGCGGCGCTCGAACTTGGCGCTCACCTGCGTATCGGGGATCAGCTTGTTCTTGATGCGCTCGTTGACGGTCTCTTCCAGCTTGTCGGCATCCGCGGCGCGCAGCAGACGCACATCCGCCTGGGCGCTGGCGACTGCCGGGATCACGTTACGGTTGGTACCGGCCTGCGACACCGTCCAGTTAACCTTGAGCCCGGTCTCGGGCTTGGACAGATCGCGCATCTGCAGCACCTGGTGCGACAGTTCATACAGCGCGTTGCGGCCCTGCTCCGGTGCACCGCCTGCGTGCGAGGCCTTGCCCTTCACATCCAGCAGGATGGCGCCGATGCCGCTGGTGGCCAGCGACAGCTTGTCGGACGTCACACGCGTGCCCTCGCACGAGAACACGGCATCCTGCTCGGCGCCCAGCTTGGCCTGCATGGCGCGCGCGCCCGGCGAGCTGATCTCTTCATCGCCGTTGATGAGCACAGTGAGCGTGCCGTACTTCTTGAAGCCAACCGCCTGCAGGATCGCGACGGTGTGCAGGATGACGGCCACGCCGTTCTTGTCGTCGGCGATACCCAGGCCATAAGCGCGGTCGCCGTCGATACGGAACGGCTGCTGCGCGAGCATGCCCTTGAGGTACACCGTATCCATGTGCGCGATCAGCATGATGTTGCGCGTGCCTTCGCCCTTGAAGCGCGCAAGCACCATCTTGCCGATCTTCTCGGGTGTGTCGGCCATGCGGTAGGCGTGATCGCTCGGGTCGATCAGCTTGACGTCGCCGCCCAGCAGGCGCAGGCGGTCGGCAATCACGCCGGCAATCTTGTCCAGGCCTTCGATGTCCTTGCTGCCCGACTCAATCGACACCAGCGCCTTCATGGTGTCGATCAGCGCAGGCTTTTCCTGCTGGGCGCGCTTGTAGATCTCGGCAGGCGGCACGGCGGCGGCCTGACCCGCAGCCAATGCACCGGCCATCGCCAGCGTTGCCAATATGACTGGCCGCATTCCCCTCACCATCGACTTGGCTCTCATGGATGTTTCCTCACCTGTGTAGTTATGGTCTGCAACAAAATCAGACCGCGATTTTCGCACGCTCGCCTGATGGTTGCCTGGAGCCCTCTCCCCTCTTCGGATAGAGCTTCTGACCCAACGCAATGGAATATCGGCAGTGCTGCCTAAAATCGCACCTGAAACGACAGCGCACCGCTGACACTGTCGCTACAATTGCCGCCATGCAATACATCCATGTCGTCAACGGCGATGTTGCCGGCGCCACGCTCAAGCAGGCGCTCGCACAGGCAGGCCGCCCCGATTCCGTCGTAGTGCTGCGCGACGACCTCGCCGTCGGGCCGCTGGCCGACGTCGACAGCGTGGCCATGGCGCGCTCGGGCTTCTGGCAGCGCGTGGCGCCCACCAGCAGCATCGATTTCGCCACTGAAATGCGCGACGCACTTGCGTCACTGGCAGACCTGCGCGATGCCACCACCGAGGTGGCGATCTGGCACGGCCAGAGTGCGTCGGATCAGCTCATGCTGCGCCGGGTGGCGTTCCATCTGCATCAATCGCCGCAGCGGATCAACGAAGTCGGCATGGATGCCCGCGAACTGGAAACGCCCAATGGCCAGGGGCCGCTCACGGCCATCGGCATGTATTCGGGAGCGCGGCTGGCGCGGCGGTTCTCGACCATCGCGCCGGTATCGGTGCTGCGCATCGGTCGCCTGGCGTACGAGTGGCAGCAGACCGTGCGCGAAAACGCCGACGTGCGGCTTTGGAAGGGCAACACGCTGGTACCGGTGTCGTACGCCACGGTCGACGAAGTGATCCTGGAGCACGTGCCGACCGACTGGGCCAGCGCACGCGACGTGGTCGGCAGCATCATGGGCGCCATCGATGGGCTGCTCGCCAGTGACTGGTTCGTCTTCTGGCGCTGCCGCGAACTGGTCGGCAACGGCCAGTTGCTGCTGCGCGGCGAGGCCGACTCGCTCTCCACCTGCGAGCTGCGCCGCAATGTGAGCGTGGCGGTTTAAGTTCACGCCAATCGGGCCGTTGATAAGCCCATGCAAAAGGAGCGCCTCAGAGCGCTCCTTTTTGTTCACCCCGTCTTCGCAGTGTGCTTCGGTCGTCAAATCGACCGCTTCGGTGGCGGTGGGCAGCAGCATCAACGTCTATAGCTGATCAGCTGATGCTTGCGGCGCGGGGGCGTCAGTCCTCGCGCCGAATGCCGGCACGCGCCGGGCAATCGATAGGCGTAGCGGGTTCACTGCCGTCGGTCTCGTTGACGGGGTCGGCGTCGGGTTGGGACTCGGTCACATCGTCGTGTTCGTTGCCCTCGCCCCACGGCATGCCCGATTCACGCAGGCGTTTGCGCTGCGTGCGGTCGCGCTGGAACATCTCGGCCAGTTCATCGCGGCCCTGCTGGGCGAGCGACACGAGCTTCTTCTGGTCGCGGTAGACCGGGTAGACCTGGTCCATGGAATTGAGCGTGTGACGGCGAAACGTCTGGGCAATGCGGTGCGCCTCGTACGGCTCCTTGCCCAGACCCTCCAGCACGCGGCGGCCGAGCATCAACGAGCCCTCAAACATCTCCCGCTCGATCACCTCCACGCCACGGTCACGCAACTGGTACACATGCGACACGTTGCGCGCCCGCACGTACAGCGTCAGGTGCGGGAATCGCTCACGCACGCGGTCCACCACCTCCAGGCTGGTCTCCATGTCGTCGATGGCGACCACCATCATGCGGGCGCGGGCGGCACCAGCGGTTTCCAGCAGGTCCATGCGCGTGGCGTCACCATAGAAGACCTTGAAGCCGAAGCGACGCAGCATGTCGATCTGATCCGGATCGTGGTCGAGCACCGTGGCGCTGTAGCCCTGGCTGTACAGCATGCGGCCGACGATCTGCCCGAAGCGGCCAAAGCCGGCGATGATGACCTGGTTGTCCTGCGGCTCGATGGCCTCCGGCAGGCGCTTCTTTCCGCTGGTCAGCCGCGGCACGAGGATCTTGTCGTGGAACAGCAGCAGCAGCGGCGTGGCCGCCATCGACAGGGCCACCACCAAGTTCAGCGTGGCCGCGGTCTCGGCGCCCAGCACCTCGCCCGCCACACTGGGGCCGAACACCACAAAAGCAAATTCACCGCCCTGCGAGAGCAGGAACGCAAACAGCCACGCCTGCCCGCGCGCGATGCCAAAGCGCGTGGCCAGCAGGCGCAGTGCGCCAATCTTCACCACCAGGAAGACCACCACCAGCACCACCACCGCCAGCGGCTGGCGCATCAGCACGCCAAAGTCGATCGACATGCCCACGGCCAGGAAGAACAGCCCGAGCAACAGACCCTTGAACGGCTCGATGTCGGTTTCCAGAGCGTGGCGGTATTCGGAATCAGCCAGCAGCACGCCGGCAATGAAGGCGCCCAGCGCCATCGACAGGCCCACGCTGTGCATCAGCAGCGCAATGCCCACCACCAGCAACAGCGAGAACGAGGTGAACATCTCGCGCATGTTGGTACGGGCAATCGCGCGCAGCACCGGCCGCAGCAGGGTGCGCCCGCCAAAGATGACCGCCGCCACCACGCCCACCGCCTTGGCCGCCGCCATCCAATGGTGGCCCTCGCCCGACCCCGCTGAATCAACCGCCAGCAACGGCAGCAAGGCGATCATCGGGATGGCAGCAATGTCCTGGAACAGCAGAATGCCAAAGCTGGCCGACCCCGCCGGTGTGCGCATCAGGTTGCGTTCAGTCAGCGTGGCCAGCGCAATGGCCGTGGACGACAACGCCAGCCCCAGCCCCGCCACCACCGCCGCGCGCCACGGGTGGCCGACCGCCATGACCGCCAGCCCGACCATCAGCGCGCACACCGCCAACTGCAGCCCGCCATAGCCGAAGATGCTGCGCCGGAGCGACCACAGCCGCGCTGGCTCCAGCTCCAGCCCGATCACAAACATCATCAGCACGACGCCGAACTCAGAGAAATCCAGAATCGACTGCACATTCGTGATGAGCCGCAGCCCCCACGGCCCCACGATCACCCCGGCCAGCAGATAACCAAGCACCGAACCCAGGCCCAGCCGACGCGCCAGCGGCACCGCTGCCACGGCGGCAGCCAAGTAGATGACGAAGTTGACGAGCAGGTCGTGCGATTGCATGGGCTGGCAAGAAACGGTGAATCGGGAACGTCAGGCCGCGGGGTCGAGATCAGCGGGATCCGCGGGGTCGTCCGGCAGCCACGGCTGCAACGCGGCGCGCACCTCGGCGATATGGGCGTCGATGACCTCTGGTGACGCATCGTCGGCGTCGTGCAGCACGTGTGGCGGCTCCCACTGCATGCCGCACAGCGCGGCGGTCCGCTGCAGCGGCAGCAGGAACATGTCGAACGTGTACCCGTGGGTGCCGGCCTGGCTATAAGCGTGCGCACGGCCGCCCGTCGTGGCCAGCACCATCAGATGCTTGCCGCGCAAGGCGGTGCCGCCCGGCCCGTAGGCCCAGCCCATCTCCAGCACCACGTCCAACCACTCCTTGAGCAGCGACGGCGTGGCGTACCACTGCACCGGAAACTGAAAGACGACCAGCTCGGCCGCCTCCACCGCTGCCTGCTCGATGCGCACGTCGATATCGAAATCGGGGTAGTGCCAGTAGAGGTCGTGCATGGCCACGCCCGGCAGGCTGGCCAGTGCGCGCGCAAGCGGCTTGTTGGCACGCGAACGGCGCGGCGCAGGATGCGCGTAAATCACAAGAATGCGCGATGGAGTCATGGAAAGTCAGTAGACGGGGCGTCTTGAACGCGCATCTTCGCACGGCTATTGTTGAGCGGCGTTACAGGGCCCCCGCAGTTCATGGAAGCCACCGGATGCATTTGCGCAAACGAAGCGATTCCGGCGGCGCTTTTTGTGCAGCACAGCAATGACCGTTGTGAGTACACCACAGGCCTGGAAGCCGCGCGCGTCTGCCATAAATCAATGATTTGGCGGGAAATTCTGGCGAAAGCCTGACGCGAGTCTTACGGGAAATCCCTGATTGTCCTACAATAGCATGGTGCGTTGCACAACACCCAGTTGCACCCAACTGCGTGCCTCGGAGGCGCCACCCGCGTCTCCCCATCATCACCCCGTCGCCCCGCAAACAAGGGCGCACACAGAATAGGAAACGTTGTCGTGAACCCGCTCGAACTGAGCAAGGCCATCGGCGTCGTCACCCAGGACGACATCGACAAGACGGAAGCCGCGCAAGGTGCGCCGCGTTCCACCGTGCTGGTGCGCGAGCTTGCTGCGCACCACCGGTCGCGCCTGCTCAAACACCTGCTCGCACTGGGCCAGGAAGACCGCCTGCTGCGTTTCGGCCAGGTGGTGGGCGATCACGTCATCGAAGCGTACGTCGACAGCATCGACTTCGACCACGACAAGGTCTTCGGCGTCTATAACGAGCGCCTGGAGCTGGTGGGCGTTGGCCACCTCGCCTACCTGCGCGACAACCCGCAAGGGCGTGTGGCGGAGTTTGGCGTGTCTGTGTCGGAATCCGCTCGCGGCAAGGGCGTGGGCAGTGCGCTGTTCCAGCGCGCCGCCATGCACGGCCAGAACACCAAGGTGCGTACGCTGTACATGCACTGCCTGTCGCGCAATGCAGCCATGATGCACATCGCCAAGAAGGCCGGCATGCGCGTGCAGTATGCGTACGGTGAAGCCGACGCCTACCTGGAATTGCCGCCCGCCGACACGATGAGCCTGCTGACCGAGGCCATCGACGAACAAGTCGCCGATCTGGACTACCTGCTCAAGCGCAACCTGCGCGATGCACGCCGCTTCGGCCAGCGCTTCTGGCGCTCGCTGGTGCCGCAAAAGCGCACGGTCTGATCGCACCTGCAGATGAACAAACGCCCGGCTCTGACCGGGCGTTTTTCGTTCTGCGCCGCCATTATGACGGAGTTACCCCTTGACTCTTCTCGGGATGTAGCCATCCGTGCGGAGCGTTGTGAACCCTTAGCAGGGAATGCGGTCACGCGCGGCCTCATCGCCGTGTGAAGCGCGGAGGGCTCTTCCGTACAGAGTTGGCTGTTGGCGGGGTGACCTGCCCCGAAAATCTGCTCAATATTTGCCCAAATTTGGGCAAATACTCGCCAGCCATACTGTTGAAACGGTCTCAACTTAAACTAATCGGCCTCCCGAAAGCCGAGGCAGTTCACCAGGGTAGCTGGAGCGCGATTCTAGTCCGCGACGTCTGTGGTTTCGACGACCGCTGTCGGCCGACAGCGGACATGTGGGCCCTGCCGGCGCAGAGATGAGGGAATCAAGCCGAACAGTACGCGAGGCACTCGCTGCGGAATGGCACGCGTGTCATATAGTCGTCGTCCCAAAACACATCACACAGCCCAATCCAGCTGACTTCAATAAGTCCTGCGTGCAAACATCCAAAACTCAACGTTGCATCGTAGACGTCGTGATGGCCGAAGACGTAAAGCAACCCAAGCTCCGGATGCGCATACGAAGCGTCGGTTTTGTGCTTCCATGACGTACTCATGCCCTGCAGTTCTTCGGCGGTACGTGCGTTCATTGTGAAGCCTTGATGGTAGAGCCGAGGTGTCCATAGCTCGTCGTCGAACTCCTGGGGCTTCGCTTCAATTTCCAGAGTCCATGTGCCGCCGCTGTAGCGCAAGTTGGCGACTGCAACGTCGAAACGTCGGTTCCGCAAGAGGATGAAATTGTTCATGTTGTACCTATTGCCTGTGCGTCCGTTCCTGGCCGGAAGCGGTCCTTCGGTTCAGCCCAGCAACGCGGAGCCATCACGAGCAAGCACCCCTCGCCGCCGCTCCACGGGCAGCAGCTAACGGTACCCGTACCGTACAGTGGCCGGGCTAACGAACGAACAGCCGGTGCATCCGGCCGATTCAACCGCAAGAGCAATCTCCTGCTGCAATCCAATCCTCTGAACTTCGTCTATCACGGCAAGCTTTATGCCAGAAAAGCACGATTCATTGAGAACCAGCTTTTTCACCCAAAGCGCATCACCCAGCTCGCCGTCAAGCTCGATATCTGATTTTCCCAAATCAATCGCCTTGATTCGCTTCAGTGGATTTGCGACGAAATATTTGACCTCCGTGGCGGACCCGTTGTACATGACCACGGCTGGAAAATATTCTAGCTCGGCGTTGTGAGACGAAAGAACCGCCTTGAGTCTTTCGGATACCACGTGCAGTAGGCCAACTTTGAAATAATCAACCAGCCCAGGTGGGGCGTCATAGCCATCTTGCACCGCAAGCGTAAGCTCTGGAAATTCCCCAGCTAAACTGACACCACCCATGGTCTTCAGCCCACGCAGTTTTGAACGCATCGGATTGCTTGCCTCTGGGCAAGGAACCCCTCCGCTAGTATCTACTTGCAGTATCTGAATCATGTGCGGCAGAACTCGGTTCTCTCGGAGTCGAAAATCGGCGGGTCACTGCGCAGCGCAAACTGACGGTAGAGCCGACACCTCACCGGGGTGACGCGGCCCGGCGAAGCGTGAACGGCCTGCTTTTGGCAGGGAGCCGACGGTGCCTACAGTCGTGTGGCACCTGCCGGCGTGCTGCCTGATACGCTGGCATTCAGCGGTCGATTCCGCACATGCTGCCAAATCTCGTTGGCCACGGCTTTCTGAAGTTTCGGCCAACTCACGGGCAACTGTACGAACACACTGTTATTGTTGTCCGACGAGACGCACAGCTTAATATGGCTAACGTGGTCGTTCGCATCGTACTGAACATGAAGGATTCGCGTGGTCGTTGACGGGTGCCACACCACTTTGCCGAGGAAGTACGTGAGGGCGCTGCCCCGCTCGATTGGGTCGGCGACCAAATCGAAGGTGCTACTCAAGAACGCATGAAGCTCTTCCTTAGTCATGTCCGAACGTATGGCAGGTAGTTATCCGAGCAGCCCTTAGTCGGAACGGTCATAGAGCGAGAGAATATCTAGCGTCAGCTAGGGGATGTGTCATCAGGGTAGCTTCTTTAGACAAATTAACCCGCATGGCGGCTTCCGCCACATCGACCAGGGGCTGGGCCAATTTGTACTCACGCGCCCCCAAGAACTTCAAGACTAAGGCTAGGTGCCAAATGGATGTGCTACCTGAGTGAACCGGTGAGGGAAAAGCTGTCGAATGCGTCACCATGAACTTGCGCATATTTTGACGCGTGACTCCAACCAGGTCTGCAGCATCGGTTAGACCGACAAAGTCAGGCCCAGCCTCGACAAGTTTTGCACTAGGAAGGGCAACCTTCACATCAGCAATAGCGCTCAAGATTGCTTCTTCAGCCGAAACGGATTCACGAACGAACTCGAGGCCCAGATGGCCAGCTATACCCGTTCCCACCAACGCATCGGTGCAGCCGGCCGCGCCCAGACGCTCAACAATTTCGTCATGGTTCGCGTCTGTAGGGTCCAGCTTAAATTTGAGGGTGAATTCGTATTCCATAAGTTACTCCGTATCCAACGGCTCATTCGGACTTTTAGCCAGTTTGGCTAATTTTTCCTGCTGTTTCCTGTGCGTCGTGCAGTTATCGACAATTTTTCTCAATTGACGAGCGTGGTTATCTGGGTTTTTGGGTGTGCACCATATGCTACTAATACAGAACTCACCGCATCGACACTCCGCATCGTTGTAAGGGCAGTATAAGGAGCCCCACGAGTGTCCCTTTCCCGTGCTTTCTTTGACCCTCCAGCCGCTCTCTTCGGCGTGGCAGATAGCCTTTTCGATGTCCTTGTTCGAATGTCGTGACCGAGCCATTGATGTTGTTAGAAGGTTAGTATAGGTGTTCAAGGTTGTCAAGTGACAACCTGAGTGTGCATCTTGAAGCACTTCGCGGCGCCGCATCGTGAGCGACCTTTATTGGCTTGCTAGCTTACGAGGTGCTCTAGGCTAGCAACCGAATCGCCGTTGATATTGTGACCGCGATGATGTCGTTTTTGTGCATGGGCGCGGGTGCCCCAATTCTACCGCCTTACTCGTATCGCCAAGTGTCAATATGACGCTGGTTGGGTCGATTATCGACGTTTGAAGCTAGAAGGTGCTCGTTGCCGAATCGATGCGGAAAAGGCGATTATCGGCGCCAATCCAGAAAAAATGTCAAAAAGTTTCCGTTACGAAATTGCGATTTCTATTACGTAATCGAAAGTTCGAGCTTTCCAACCAAATTTCTCTAAAAATTGAAGCTCGTGGCTCAATGACATTTAGTCGGTCAACTTGACTGTGTCGATAGCAAGCGCGCGCATGCATTGCAGAAAGAACGCGAAGCTGAACGTGCCACGATTGATTTTGTTGGCCAACGCCTTGGGTTCCTCGAAGACGCCGACGCTCTCCAAGGCTCGGGCTAAGCCTTTGTAACGCACGTCTTTCAGGGCCATCTGCGCGCGCAATAACCGCCGTGCTTCGCGTTGCCAATCCATTGAGTTCGATTTGAAACGGAGGTGTCGAAATGCCAGTACTGGCCAAAAATTCCTCAATTTTGAGGAACTCGCATTGTAAACGATGAATCGAGCAAATTTCGGGGGAATGCGTTCCTAGACACTCTCAGGACCCGTTTTTCGCACAGGACATGGCGCAGCACTTTCTGCTTTCCCCAGTCGCTCGTTCGCTTCAGGACGATGAGTTTAGCTTGCTCATCACCCAGAACGAACCGCTGGCCCATGCCCTTTTCATGCTGCATCGGTGGGGCTCTCTCAATGAGCAAATCTGTCCACGGTGCGGTGTCATCCGCAGCCACATGCTCCGCACGCGGCACAAACAATGGCGTTGTCGTGACTGCGGCCATGATTTCTCCCTGAAATCTGGCAGCGTATTCGACGGCACGAAGCTGCCGTTTTGGGTCATCATCAAAGGCCTCTACTTATTCGTCACCAATGCCAAGGGGCGCTCGGCCATTGAGATGAGCCACAAGCTGAACATCAGCTACCGTGCGGCCTACTTGCTGCTGCACAAAATTCGCTGGGCATTCTGGGCGACGCCACCGGCTAAACCGATGACAGGCGAATTCGATATCGACGTCGTCTGGGTGCTGAAGGGGCTGCGCAAGCCGAACGACCGCACACCCGAGGCCAAGGCTGCGCGACAGACTAAGCGTCGAGAGCGAATGGTTCAGCGGCTGCTGGCTGAAGGTATCGACGAAAAGCTCGCGACCAAGCTGGCCGCCAAGGAGTACCCGCTGACGTCTGAGTCGCGCAGGAGCAATCCCAAGAAACAGTGCGTACTTGGCATCGCGCGCCGCAATCCAGCGGGTGCCGGTTCCGACCTCGTCATCGGCATGCCCCTTCCGACCGAAAACTACGAGCTCATTCGCGAAGCGCTGGAGCGGTACATCGCCAAGGGTTCGGTTATCTACTCGGACAGTGCCAGCGCATCCACCGCGCTACGGGCCCACTATGAGGTGCGCCGCGTCAATCACGACACGCACTACAAAAGCCCAGAAGGGTGGCATACCAACTACATCGAGAGCGCGTTTTCCCGCTGGCGTCGGATGGAAATCGGCACCTATCACCGCATGAGCAAGCGCCGGCTACACCTGTACTTCGCCGAGTGCAGCTGGCGGGAAAACGTGCGACGGCAGTCCCCTGGACAGCGCCTGCACGACGCTTTGCGCCGGCTTGCAACGGTGGGGCCTTGTCGAGACCTGAAGAAATACCAACAGCGCCGCTACGAGCGGTCCGGTAGCGCTCCGCGTCAAATCGAGCTGCGCCCGGTCGGCGCAACCTCAGAGGCCGACATGCGGCAGCTAACCAAGTTGCTCAAGCTTGACCAAGCTTTCCCCAAGGCGCTGAGCGCCCTTGCTCAAGGGGCCTCACCGCTGGCGCTGGCGGCCTGAAAAGGTAGATGGGCATATTCCGGTAGTGCCCAAATCGCAACGCCATCATTGGCGCGACCAATCTGACCAACTTTGACGACCAGCCCCTTCTTGGCTTGGACGCCGAGCGCATTCTTGATGGACCGCCGGACCTCATAGCGGTCCTCGGGTGTTCGCCACGCGATTTGTCCTTGACATACGATGCTATCGAGGATGTCGACCGTGCTTAGCGGGCATTGCGCGATGCGGAGCGCGTCCAAACAGAATCCGAGCAGTTCGCCATGCTTGAAGTAGGCGCGCCGTGGCGTGGGCTTGACGGGTGGTGCATAGTCATCAGGCTCGATGTCGACATCTTGCGCTTTCAGCACTTCGTCAAATGCAGCTACGCGTCTTTGCAGCTCAGAAATTTGCCGGTCCACTGCGCCGCGTTGTCGCTCTAGCTTCTGGATTTCGCCAAGCAGACGTGCTCGCTGGCGGGCGGCGCCCTTGAATAGTTGAATCCCCACGCTGTTCTCCTTCTGAAAATTTGTAAACGCAGAGGATTTAGCTGGCAGGCCTCAACCTGCCGGCCGACAAGCAGCCATTTATTGTTGTTTCATAAAGAAAAAGCGCCCCGTAGGGCGCTCCTTATCGTCCACCTCGCGGCCTCAGGGCTCAAGGGGTAACTCCGTCATAATGGCGTTCTGCGCCACAAGGGCCGACGCCTAGAGCGATTGCGCGCTTGTCAGCCGCACGGGTGCCTCCCCTACGATGATTGCGAGGCACCACTCGCCCTTCAGGGGCGGCCCATCCCTCGTCGCCCGCGAGCCGATGCCGAGGCAAGAAGGAGACGAAGATGAACAAGCAACTTGCGCACTGGCCGCTGTTGAGCGCGATCGTGCTGTTGTGCCTGGGCGCCCTGCCCGCCCACGCCCAGGACACCGCCGACAGCGAAATGATGATGATGAATCCCGCCGGCATGAAGTGGGTTGACGGCCCCCCGAGCATGCCCAAGGGCCTCAAGCTGGCCGTGCTCTACGGCGACCCAGGCAAGGATGGCCCGTACGTCATTCGCATGAAGGCACCGGGCGGCTATAAGGTGCCGCCGCACTGGCACACGCAAACCGAGAACATCACGGTGATCTCGGGCACGCTCTATCTGGGCGGCGGCGACACCATGGACATGGGCGCCGCGCACGCGCTCAAGGCGGGCGGCTTCCACAACCTGCCGGGCGGCGTGCACCACTACGCCTTCACCAAGACGGCAACGGTGGTGCAGATCCATGGCACGGGGCCGCTGGACATCAAGTACGTCAACCCGCAGGATGATCCGTCACCTAAGCAATGACACGCCGCATCAATGGCTGCTCCGCGAGGCCACCGGGGCAGCCACTCCTCTCAACCAGCGGTCGGCAAGCTAGATAAACGCCCCTTAACACGTGGCCGACGCACGCTGGCTACCATGCTCCTCCACACGCCAAGCAACCACGGAGGGGCGCATGGTCACCAAGGCTCAAACCCAACATCAGGCCAAGCCAGCGGCCAAACCCAAGACGGATTTCGAGCGTTGGCAGGACTACGTCAACAGCGCGACGCAGCATCCAGATCCATGGAACGGCTACGACTGCGATATCCAATCCGCCGTCATCGAATACAACCGCTTCCTGATGGGTACCGCCGGCTACCAGCCGCTGGACTGGCAGATCATCAAGGCGATGCTATGGGTCGAAACCGGCGCCGATTCACCCAAGTGGAGCAGCAACCCGATCCAGATCGGCAACCCGGGCGATCCGGGCCTGAACACCTTGCTGCGCGGCAAGGAAGGCAGCGACCTGATCGTGCCACCCACCATCCGCACCAAGCTCAATGCAGCCTCCGTTGCCACCGTGCCGGCGTGGAACATTCGCGCGGGCATCGGCTACCTGCTCACCCGCATGGCCAAGTTCAGCATCCAGAGCGTGCCGGATGCCGACACCAAGGTCTACGACGTGACCGTCAAGGCCGGCGACAGCCTGGACAAGATCGCCCGCGCACAGGGTTCGACGCTGACCGAGCTGCGCGCGCTCAACCCGGGCGCCAGCGCGCTCAAGCCTGGTCAGGTGATCAAGTACCGCAAGGCCGCCATGCAGCAGGTAATTACCGGCTGGCGGCCCGCCACCACGCAGAACGTGGCCGTGCTCTACAACGTTGGAGACCCGTCGTACGCCCGCAAGCTCGACTACGCGCTCACCCTCATCCACAACGGGAAGACTGCCGCATGCAAGTAAGCCGCTTGCTGATCGCCCTGTCGCTGCTGGCAGCGCAGTCGGCCATGGCCGCCGACACGCTGACTGGCACCTACCGCGGCGATGGCCGTGCCTGCTTTGGTGCGCTGTTCGTGCGCCCCAAGACCATCGAGTGGAACGCCAGCTTTTTCAAGTGTGGCCCGGCACGCTACAAGGTGCTCGACCAAGACTTGGCCGGTGACAAGCCGCGCGCCGCGTACAAAATTGAAGACCACCACAAACGCTGCGGCCTCGCCGTCATCGAGGTCTCGCGCTACAACGACACCTTCTGGAACGTGAACGGCTACCCGTCGCTGGAGGCGTACCAGAAGCGCGACGAGCCCGGCTGGAAAGACTCAGTTGAGCCCGGCCGGCAGGTCGCCAACTGCGGCATGCGCAAGGAATAAGCGCACGCACCGCGCCGCCGCCATGCAGCCGCTCCAACGCTTCAGTCTGGAGAAACACACCGGCCCGTATGAGAAGTGGCCCGCGCGCACGCGCGTGATCGTCGACGGCGTGCCGCACCCCACGCTTGCCATTCCCGGCTACGACTTGCTGCGGCAGTACGAAACCGAACTCGGCTTCGTGCTCATCACCGAGTACGACTGCCCGTTTGAAGAAGCCGTCTCCATCACGCTCGTCGCGCACGACCTGTCACGCGTGATCGACACCGCCACCATCGGCGCGCCCTACGCCACGTTCTGGCTGGCCGATGTGCAATGGATCGATGCGGAGCACTTTCGCCTGACCTGCGAAGGTGCCGTCGGCGACTGGCTGGTCACGCTGCGCGCGCGGCACATTCCGGTGTTGTCGCCAGCGGTGTTTGTGAAACGCCGCGCAACGCCGCCGGTGGAGCCTACGGTGTAGAGTGAAAGGCCGCCTTTTCACCGACACCCGCACCGCCATGACCGACGACGAACGCGCCATCCGCAACGTAGTGGAGACTTGGCTCGCTGCCAGCAAAGCGGGCGACCTGCCCACTGTGCTCAGCCTGATGACCGATGACGTGCTGTTCCTCACGCCTGGTCAGGCGCCCTTTGGCAAAGAAGCTTTCGCAGCCATGTCCAACGGCATGAAGGATGTGCAGGTCGACGGCACAAGCGATATTCAGGAAGTGCAGGTGTTTGGCGATATCGCTTACCTGCGCAACGCGCTGCGCATCGTCATCACCATGCCGGATGGGAAGGTGGTGCGGCGCTCGGGGCAGACGCTCACCATCTTGCGCAAGGAGGCGGATGGGAAGTGGCGGTTGGTGCGGGACGCGAATTTGGTGGTGGCTGAGGCTGCCACGTAACTGGACACACCCGATGAATCTCTCCCTGCAGTTACTTTGGCGTGATCCGGATGACGGCATGCTCGAACTTCGGCTGCTCATCGAAGGTGAGCGCCAGTCAGTTGCCGTCGATTTCTACGACTACGCAGACGAGCTTAAGAAATGGGGCGAGGAACTGATGTCGTTTCCTGCCAGCGCTAGCGCAGAGGTCGCTTTCGAGAAAGGTGCCAAGGATGGGAATGCATATCTTTGGTTGGCTGTGCGCGCCTTCGTTGCAGATGGTGCAGGCAATACCGCCCTCGAAATCGAGTACCAAAAGCCGGGCAACCGCTTGCACCTCGAAGTCGTGCGCTTCGCGACCCCGGTGGAAGCCGCGACGATCAATCGCCTAGGCGTTGCGCTGAAAAATTGGGAGCCCGCAGAGCATGCGCCTTTGATATTCCGCGATAGCTCAGCAGAACTCGGCTCGACGTAACTGCATCTCTTCTATCAGCAACCCCGCCCGTCTCGGGGAAGCCTTCCCACTGTTTTAGTTCTCTTCCCGCTCAAGCAGATCCAACACTTCCCACCGGTACGGATCGACCAACACGCCCTCCAGCGTGGTCAGCAGATACGCCCCGATCGCGTCGAGGAATCCAGCACGAAATTCGTGCGGATGCAGCCCGACCGTGAACGCGAACTCCCAGCGCAAAGCGTTCGGCCGAAATTGCCGATGCACGCGCAAATCGGATTGCGTGCGGCGGAGGAATTCCCGCGCGGCCAGTGCGCCGCTCAGGTAATGGCGTTTGCGATGGGTCATTGAGCACCTCCGTGAGCGGTGTGCGCAGGGGTGCGAGGCGGGGATGGATAAGACGCGGGGCGGTGCCCGCTGGGTACAAACAGCATGGTGTCTCCTAGCGACGGTTGAGTAACCGGCCGCCTTCCTCGTCGCCAAACGGGGGTGGCGGGCCAGACGGCGGGGTTGGCGAACCGGAGCTAGGACCCGGCAGACCCAAGGGTCTCCCCGCCCGGCCCGCCGTATGAGACACGACGTGCGCGAACGCAGCGAGCGCTTGATGCGTTCGCCGTCCTAGCTGACGGGTCGCCAAACCCGTGCCACCGTTTGCGCGATGGCGCCGAAATTATAACGTGCCCTAGTGCCACCTTTTTTCTAACAGTGTCACTTGTTTTGATCCCACCTTAGCACCCCTCGGCGTAAGACTTGCGCACCCGCATTACTTCCGTATTATTGACGACGCGCGGCGATTCCTCACCCGCACACAGGCGACTCCAAATCTGACATCTCAAACCAAGAATACCCAGATAATGGCGACAAACATATCAAACCGACTCAGCACCGACACGGTATTCTTCTCTTCGCTAATAGAGGACATCAAGCAAGGGCGCATCAAGATTCCAAAATTCCAACGCCCTTATGTTTGGGAAGATGAGCAAGCCTTAAAGCTTCTCGACAGCATTGCGAACAGCTACCCAATTGGCAGCTTGCTGATTTGGAGAACTAGCTCAAAGTTGGATACTGAGCGAACGTTTGGGGAGTTCATCCTTCCCGAAACGGATGACATGACGCCAACGGACTATGTTCTCGACGGTCAGCAGCGGCTCACAGTGATCTATTCTTGCTTTGGTGCGGACACCAGTGACGCTGGATTTGCAGCATCATACGATTTGGAAAAAGAAGAATTCTTCTCACAGAAGAACATCCAGCCTGGATTGGCTGTTTTTCCGCTTCGCAAACTTTACGACACAACCGCACTACTAGATTTCAGAACTGCCTTGCAGGCACACCCCAACAAAGAAGCACTCCAAGCCAAGCTGGACCAACTAATTAAGGCAATAACCACCTACAAGCTGCCGAACGTAGTTCTCAAAGACCTTGCAGTAGAAGAAGTCTGTCCAATTTTTGAGCGCATCAACAGCTCCGGCACCAAGCTTAGCACCTACGACCTTATGGTCGCCGCAACCTGGTCTCACAATTTTGATCTTGACGATAATGTAGAAGAAATTTCTGCAGCGTTGGAACCGAAAGGTTTTGATGACATCGACAAAACAACGGTCCTCAAATGCATGTCCGCAGTACAACTCGGCAGCATTAAAGAGACATCACTGCGCGGATTACGAGAACTGGATGGTGAAACCTTAGCTACTCTCACAAAGAACACGAAAGAATCGCTGCTTCGCACTGTTGACCTGCTAAGCACTCAATTTAGAGTTCACAGCTGGGACTTTCTTTCCTATCAAGCCATTACTATCATCATTTGCCACTTATTCTCGAAGACAAAAGCACTGGACCCAGACGAGACACACCGTCTTAAGAAATGGTTCTGGCGTGCGTCGTTCTCGGAGCGATACAAGGTCGGTGGCGAAACTTTTGTTTCCAATGATCTGCCGCGCGTTATTGACTATGTCATCAAAGGCGAAGGGAAAGACTCTGATTTTGGTGAGCCTCCAAATGCCAACGAATGGGCTGGCATTTCGTTCCGTAGCAATGCATCTCGTTCAAGAGCATTCTTGCTCGGACTCGCTCTTAAAGGGCCGAAGAATCTGCTCAACGGTGCAGCGATAGATACAAGTGAAGCACTATCGTCCTTCAATAAGAAGCAGTACCACCACGTTTATCCGAGAGCATTTCTGAAGCGAGAGAAAGAGCGACTGGACGACAACCTTGCGGCCAACATTTGCATGCTGAGTGCGGCTGCAAACCTAAAAATTAGTGACGATGCTCCAAACATCTATCTACCAACAATAGTCACCGATCACGGGGGCAAAGCGGAAGCGGTGTTCGAATCCAACCTGCTCCCTCTGCCATCGCTTTTTGACTACACGAGTGCCACTTATCAAGACTTCATCTTGGCACGCGCCGCGATACTTACGGAGTATGCGCAGCAGCTATGTAATGGCGAGATATGACGCGCTAGGGAAGAACGGCTCGTCGAGCAGTTAGCGCCCACAGTCATCGAGCGATTGCGTAACAACAAGCCCCTTTCCTTAGTCTAGGAACGGGGCATATAGCATCATTTTTCCTCAAACCACCACCGGCAACGCCGTCGTATCCTTAATCCGCTCCAGCGCAAAACTGCTCTTCACATCAATCACCGCCGGGTGGGCGAGCAGTTGGTCGCGGATGAACCGCGCAAAGTGGTCCATGTCTTCCACGAACACCTTGAGCAGGTAGTCCATCTCGCCGGTCATGGCGTAGCACGTGACCACCTCGGGCCACGTGGCGACGGCGGCGCGAAAGATATCGCCCGGCGCCTTGCCCTTGGGCGCTCCGCCCTGCTTCTCCAGCCGCACGTTGATGTACGCCGACAAACCCAGCCCGATCTTGCCCGGGTCGAGCAGCGCGGCGTACTGGCGGATCACGCCGCTCTCCTCCAGGCGACGGATGCGTCGCAAACACGGGCTGGGTGACAGGTTCACCCGCTCGGCGACTTCCAGATTGGTGAGGCGGCCGTTGTTCTGGAGGACCTCCAGGATCTTGCGGTCAATCTTGTCGAGTTCTACCTTGCTCATTTTGTTGCTCCGCACCAATTTATTCGGCAATTTTCTTGCGCAAATTTAGCAAGCCGGGCACAACTTCGCAATTTTTGCTTTGGTTGACACTTCTACACTGCGAGGATCGTCAAAGCCCTGAGCGCCCTCCTCACTGCAGTGAGTGCGCCGCCCCCTGCAGGAGACATCGCCATGCAATTCACGCCTTGGGAAAACCCGATGGGTACCGCCGGTTTCGAGTTCATCGAATACGCCGCGCCGGACCCGGTTGCCATGGGCAAGCTGTTCGAGAACATGGGCTTTACCGCCATTGCGAAGCACCGCCACAAGAACGTGACGCTGTATCGCCAGGGCGACATCAACTTCATCATCAACGCCGAGCCGGATTCGTTCGCGCAGCGCTTTGCGCGCCTGCACGGCCCGTCGATCTGCGCCATCGCGTTCCGCGTGCAAGACGCGGCCTTCGCTTACAAGCGCGCGCTGGAACTGGGCGCCTGGGGTTTCGACACCCACAGCGGCCCGATGGAACTGAACATCCCGGCCATCAAGGGCATCGGCGATTCGCTGATCTACCTGGTGGACCGCTGGACCGGCAAGAACGAAGCCAAGCCGGGCGACATCGGCAACATCAGCATCTACGACGTCGATTTCGTGCCCATTGCTGGCGCCAACCCGAACCCCACCGGGCACGGCCTGACCTACATCGACCACCTGACGCACAACGTCTACCGTGGCCGTATGAAGGAATGGGCCGAGTTTTACGAACGCTTCTTCAACTTCCGTGAAGTGCGCTACTTCGACATCGAAGGCCAGGTCACGGGCGTGAAGAGCAAGGCGATGACGAGCCCGTGCGGCAACATCCGCATCCCCATCAACGAGGAAGGGACGGAGAAGGCCGGCCAGATCCAGGAGTACCTGGACATGTACCACGGTGAAGGCATCCAGCACATCGCGCTGGGTTCGACCAATCTGTCCGCCACGGTGGACGCGCTGCGCGGCAACGGCATCAAGCTGCTCGACACCATCGACACGTACTACGAACTGGTCGACAAGCGCATCCCCGGCCATGGCGAAGACGTGGCGGAACTGAAGAAGCGCAAGATCCTGATCGACGGTGCCCCGGGCGACCTGCTGCTGCAGATCTTCTCGGAAAACCAACTCGGCCCGATCTTCTTCGAGTTCATCCAGCGCAAGGGCAACCAAGGTTTTGGCGAGGGCAACTTCAAGGCGCTGTTCGAGTCGATTGAACTCGACCAGATGCGCCGCGGCGTGCTCAAGGCCGACGATCAGCCAGCCTGAACATCCTCACGTCAGGTTTGCTTCCTCCACACCCCGCTGGTTCGCCACCGGGGTGTTTTTTCTTGCGCGCGACGCGGCAAAAGCGCGTGCGCTGCTGACACCGCGTTGTCGCGAAGCCGCCTCAATTCAGTCGCGGGTCGATGAGATGATGTGCGTTCGCGCAGCCATGAAAAACGGCGCCCGAAGGCGCCGCCATTGGCTGCATCGAACGATGCGTTATTGCGTTTGCGTGGTAGCTGGCGTCGTTGCCGAGGCGGCCTTCTGCGCCTTGCGGGCGTCGTGACGGGCCTGCATGTACGCGCGGATCTCGTCTTCCGTGACCTTGCCGTCGTGGTTGGCGTCGATCTGGTCGAAGTTCTTGGCCAGGCGCGGCATGCCGGCCTGCATTTCGTCCATGGTCAGGCTGCCGTCGTTGTCCTTGTCGGCGGCCTTGAACTTGGCGTCGAAGCGCTCTTCCATCTTGGCGCGTGCTTCGCCCTTGTGGGCCTTGCGCCAGGCAGCCAGCTCTTCCTTGCTGAGTTGGCCGTCGTGGTTGGTGTCGATCTGGTCGAAGTTCTTTTCCAGCCAGGCGTGACCCTTGGCCTCGTCGCGCGAGATCTGGCCGTCGCCGTTGGTATCGATGGCCTTGAAGCCGCCGTGGTGGGCCGGCTTGGCGGCGCGGGCGGTGGTGCTCGGTGCCTGGGCGGCTGCGGGTGCCTGCGCGGCGGGCGCGCTGGCGTCCTGGGCGCGGGCGTTCATGCCCGACATGGCCAGGAACAGGGCCGAAGTTGCGAGGAAGGCGTGGACAGCACGTTTGTTGGTCATGGTCAGCTCCTTTTCACATGGACTGTGTAGCGGATTAGAACCCGACAATGCCATCACGTTGCCGGGTTTTACACGCTGTTACCCCGATGACACGCGCTGTAATATGCGCGCCCGGTCACGCCGGGCGCTGTTCCGGGGGGCGGTGGGCTTACTGGTCTGCGCCGGGTTGTTGAGGGGCGGCGTCGCCCTTGCGCGCTGCAGCGGCAGCGCGATGGCGCGGGCCGGTGATGCCGCCCTGGTTAGGGGGGGCCTCATCGCCCGTGTTCATCTGTGCCGGGGCGATGGGGAGCATGGCGCCCGGCATGGCGGTGTTGGCCGGATTGTTGGGTACGGCCGGTGGCGGCGGTGCGATGGGCGTTGCCATCGGAGCGGCGGCGCCCGATGGCGGCAGCGGTTGAGACGGTGCGTTGCGGTTCGCGGGCGAGACCCCGGCCACCACGGCGCTGGCCGGCAGCGGAATCTCCTGGCGTGCGCCGTTACGCTCGATCACCACGGAGCGCGCCTTGATTTCGACCAGCTTGAGGTTGGACGACAGCGACTTGCCGGCACGCACGGCCTGCGGCGGGCCGCCATCCACCGAGACGATGGCGGCGCCGGTGCCGTCGGTCAGATCAGCCACCACGCCGGCCACCTGCACGTCGCGCGGGCCGGTCTGCGGGCCGCCGCCGAAAAGCGTGACCGAGGCGCCGGTCTCCAGCGCGTCGGTCTGCGCCACGCGGGCCTCGCGCGGCACCGACAGAGCGCGCAGCGACGACAGTGTCAGAACCCAGTGCGTCAACAGCGCACACAGGGCAGCAAACAGTACAAGACTGAGCAGGCGGGACGACTGTTGAGCGTTCATGAAACGTGGTGGTGCACCGTGAGAGTTTGCTGATTCTATCCGCCCTTCGTGCCGGTTCGATGAACAGCTTGGAGGGCCCGTTCTAAACGTAGGCGCGGCGCGACCCCGCCGCACAATCTATGGTCATATCTCACGGATATACTGTGTTCCCACTCTTATTGCCAACTCTCTCGCCATGATGCAAGGCCAACTCCGCTCCTCTTTCCGCCAACGTGCAGGCGCCACCCTGGCCCGTCGTGCGGCGCGTGGCTTCACCCTGATCGAAATCATGGTGGTGGTGGTGATCCTCGGCATCCTTGCCGCGCTTGTGGTGCCGAAGATCATGAGCCGCCCCGACGAGGCCCGCATCATTGCCGCCAAGCAGGACATTGCTTCCATTTCGCAGGCGCTCAAGCTCTACCGCCTGGACAACGGCCGCTACCCGACCACCGAGCAAGGGATTGGCGCACTGGTCGCCAAGCCGACCACCGAGCCCATCCCCAACAACTGGAAGGCCGGCGGCTATCTGGAGCGCCTGCCGAAGGATCCGTGGGGCCATCCGTACCAGTACCTGAACCCGGGCGTGCGCGGTGAAGTGGACATCTTCAGCTTTGGCGCCGACGGCCAGCCGGGCGGCACGGGCAACGACGCCGACATCGGCAACTGGGACAACTGATCCTCCAGCCTGAGCACGGCTCTCAACGCCATGACCGGCCATCCGCTGCCTTACCGGCAGGCCCTGCGGCACGCTCGCGGCTTCACGCTGCTGGAGCTGCTGGTGGTGGTGGTGATCATCGGCATCGTGCTGGGCGTGGTGGCCGTGAATGCCACGCCCAACCCGCGCTCGCAACTGAACGACGACGCGCAGAAGATGGCCCGCCTGATCGAACTTGGCCAGGAAGAAGCGCAACTGACCTCGCGCCCCGTGGCGTGGGAAGGCGATGCGCAGGGCTGGCGCTTCTATGAATCGACGCCCAACGGCTGGCGTCTGCTCACGCGTGATGTACTGGCGCCGGGCCACTGGCGCCAAGGCATGGACAGCGTACAGATCGTCAGCGGTGCCGCGACGGCGCCCGGTGCACCGCAGCGGCTGGTGTTCGGCCGCGAGGCGATCGGCCTGCCGTGGCGCGTGGCGCTGGCCTCTCAGGGCGCGCGCGTGGACATCGTCTCCGACGGCGGCCCACGCGTACTGACCGAAACACAATGACGCCCGCCGTGAAACCCTCGCGCCCCCTCGGCCGCGCGCGTACGCGTGGCTTCACCCTGCTGGAAGTACTGGTGGCGCTGACCATCGTGGCCGTGGCGCTCACCGCCACCATGCGCGCCATGGGCAGCATGACTTCGGCCAGCGAATCCTTGCAGACGCGCATGATCGCCACCTGGAGCGCCGAGAACGATCTCGCCAACCTGCGTCTGGCGCGTGCCTTCCCCGACCCCGGCTCGCGCGGCTTCTCGTGCCCGCAGGGCGATACCGAACTGTGGTGCGAAGAGACCGTCGCCACCACGCCCAACCCGGTGTTCCGCCGCGTGGAGGTGTCGGTGTACGCCGACGCCGCCAAGTCCGTGCGTCTGGCCTGGCTGGTCACCCTGTTGCCCAACGATGCGCGCAATGTCTTCTAAACACCGCGCACGCGGCTTCACCCTGCTTGAGCTGCTGGTGGCCATCACGCTGCTGGCGATTCTGGCCGTGCTGGCCTGGCGCGGGCTCGACAGCATGACGCGCACGCACGAGGCACTGGCCCAGCGTGATGAGCGCATCGAGGCCCTCAAGACCGCCTACGCCCAGTTCGATGCTGATTGCACGCAACTGGCCGATCCGAACACTCTGTCGCGCTCGCCAATCGAGGTGGATGCCAACCGCGTGCTGCTGGTGCGCGACCGCCGCGACGACGGCCAGCCGCCCGCGTGGCAGGTGGTGCTCTACCGCATCGTCGACAGCCGGCTCGAACGTCTGCAAAGCCAGCCCATCACCAACCGCGGCGACCTGCGCAACGCGCTCGACAACCTGCGCCAGGGCGGCGGCAATGCCGCACGCTACCAACTCGCCGCCAATATCGACAGCATCAGCGCCCGTGCCTGGATCGAACCAGGCGGCTGGCTGGACAGCACCGGCGCGCTGTCGGCGGCGCTGTTTCCGGGCGGCAGCAATACGACCACGCTGACGGGGCTGCCGTCGGCCTCCACACCCAGCGCATCGGCGCCGTCTGCCAACGCCGGCGTGGTGGTACCGGCCGCGTCGGTGCGCGCGGTGGAACTGGCGCTGCTCGTGCGCATGACGCCGCAGGGCGCGCCGCAGCGCTTCACGCGCATCTGCATGACGGGGCTTTGACATGGCGCGATGCTCGTCCAGGCCCCTGCACCGTGGTGCGCGCCAGCGCGGCGCGGCCATCGTCACCGCGCTGCTGGTGGTCACGCTGGCCGTGGTGATCGTCTCGGGCATGCTGTGGCGCCAGCAGGTGGAGATTCGCGCGGTGGAAAACCAGCGCCTGAAGGCGCAGGCCACGTGGATCGCGCGGGCGGGCATCGACTGGGCCCGCCTGATCCTGCGCGACGACCTGCGCCGCACCGGCGCCGTCGACCACCTGGGCGAGATCTGGGCCGTGCCCATTCAGGAGACCAAGCTGTCGGACTTCCTCGGCAGCTCGCTGCGCACGGATACCGCCGGCGAAGAGTCGTACCTCTCGGGCCGCATCTTCGATGCCCAGGCGCGCTTCAACCTGATGAACCTGCTGACGATGCAGACGCTGGGCACGCGCACCATCGTCACCGGCCGCGACAAGGACGGCATCAAGGCTTACGGCCAGCTGTTGCAGTCGCTGAACCTCGACCCGAGCCTGGCCAACCTCACGGCAACGACCCTGGCGCAGATGCTGGGCGGCTTCCAGTCGGTCGAGGGCGCTACCGGTGGGCAATCTGGCGGCGGTGATGACAGCGGCGGTGGCGGTAGCCCTGGCAACGGCCCACGCCCACTCGATGATGTGGATAGCCTACTGTCCATCCCCGGCTATACGGCAGACACCGTGCGCAAGCTGCGCCCCTACGTGATCGTGCTGCCCACGCGCACGCAGATCAACGCCAACACGGCCAGCGCCGAAGTGCTGGCTGCTGTCATCCCCAGCCTGAGCCTGGACCGCGCACGGGCACTGGTGCAGGCGCGCGACCGTGCCTACTTCCGCAACATCGGCGACGTCACCAACCAGCTGCGCGGCTTGGCGCCCGGTGCGGACACCAGCAATATCAGCAACCTGCTCGACGTGCAGACGCACTACTTCCTGGTCTACGGCATGGCCCGCCACGAGCGCGCGCAGCTTGGCCAGGTGGCGCTTGTTTCACGTGGCGATCCGGTCAACAATAACGCGACCCGTATCGTCTGGGTCCGCCGCATCGACGGAATTCCGTCATGACGGCGCAGCAACACCCCTCCAACTGCGGACACGCCGTCAGTAGACAGACCCTAGCCTTCGCCGTATTGTCATCCGCATCGTTCAGCATCGCGGGTCTTGCGCAGTCCGGGGGCATTCCCGGTGATTCCGGTAGCTCGCATCAACACTCTCAATAGAGGAGCGGTTTGACGACCTCCCTGTACGTGCGCCTGCCGCACCGGCCCATTCAATCGCCCGAACGCTGGCAAGCGGGTGCGCTCGCGTCCGTGCCGTTTGCGCTGGTGCGCGAGGAAGGCGCACAGGGCGCCCAGCGCATCCTGCGTGAAGGCACCTCGCGTACCGACGAGCTGCCCGCCGCCGACCGCCTGATCCTGCTATTGCCGGCCGCCGACGTCTTGCTGGTACCCGCCAGCGTGCCGCCGCTGGCAATGCCGAAACTGCGCCTGGCCCTGCCCAACCTGGTGGAAGACCGCCTGGTGCAGGACGCGCAGCAATGCCACATCGCCCTCGGCCCGCGCCTCTCCGCGGCCCCTGTCCGTGGCTGGCGTGCCCCGCGTGAGCCACAGTCGCGCACGCTGATGATTGCCGACCGCGCGTGGGTCCGCTTCATCCTCGACAACTTTGGCGCGCACAAGCACCGCACGTGTCACTTGCTGCCTGCGCAGCTTTGCCTGCCGTTTGAAACACCTGCTTCCGTTGCGCCGTCGACGGAAGCCGCCAACGACGCCGAGCGCGCCGAGCCGTCGCTCGAAGCCCCGGTTGAGCCCGTCGCCGCGGAAACAGCAGACGCTGCCGCAGCGGTAGTCGCTCCGGCCACGATTGCACTGGATGCGGCACCGCCATCCGATCCGGATGCGCCTGCGGCCGTCGACATCACCGTCCGCACCGGCCCCGCCGAGGGCTACGGCCTGCGTCTGCTGCCGGCCAACGTCGCCAACTGGCTGGCCATTGCACCCACGCCGGCCCGGCTGATGGTGTCGCCTGCCCTGCGCGAGTTGGCGCCCAGCCTGTCTACGGATCCGGCCGCCGCCACGCTGGACTGGGCAGCATGGGCATCGGGCGCGCGCAATGCACTCGCCACGGGCGAGGCCGACCTCTGCCAGTTCGACTTCGCCAACGGCGGCATGGCCGGCGTGGACTGGTCCATGTGGCGCCTGCCGATCGCGCTGGCCGTGCTGCTCGTGGTTGTGCAGCTCATCGGCATGAACGCACGCTGGCTCACGCTGCGCGCCGAGCAGAAGCGTCTCGATGCTGCCATGCGCACGCAACTGCAGACGGCCTTCCCGAATACGCCGGTGATCCTCGATCCGCCCGCGCAGATGCGCCGCCAAGTTGAGCAGCTGCGCCTGGCCGCCGGTAAATCCGCACCGGAAGATTTCCTGCCGCTGGCCGATCGCTTTGCCCAGGCCGCCACGAGCCTCGCGCCCGACGCGCTGCTCGCACTGGACTACCATGGCCGCGCGCTGACGGTCACGCTCAAGGACGGCACCGACACCAACGCGCTGCGCACCGCCGCCCGCAATGTCGGCCTGAACATGGACACCGCCGAGGCCCCGCGCGGCGCCGAGGCCACCGTGCCTGGCTCGCGCTGGACGGTTTCCATCGCCCAATAACGCTTCCTCCATGGCGACTTCCTCCCCTTCCTCCTCCGCTTCGCGCCGCCTGCCACGCATTGGCGTGCCGGACTCGGTGCGCGACGCGGCGACGACCTTCTGGATGCAGCGCGAGCCGCGCGAGCGCCGCATCCTCGCCGGCGGTGGCGCGATCCTCGTGCTGGTCATCCTCTATCTGTTGCTGTGGGAGCCGGCCTTCGAGGGCCAGCGCCGCATCGAAAAGGCCCTGCCGCAGATGCGCAGCCAGTTGGCGGAAATGGAAACGCTCGGCCAGGAAGCCCGCGGGCTGTCGGCCATTGCCGCCGCGCCGGTGCCGCATGGCGCAGAACTGCAGCAGGCACTCAACACCAGCCTCACCAACCATGGCCTGAAGGCCACGCGGATGGCACTGTCGGGTGAGAGCGTGCAGGTGCAACTGGACAAGGTGCCCTTTGGCGCCGTCGCTGAATGGCTGCAGGAAGTGCGACAGGCGCAGCGCATGAAGGTGATCGACGCGAACATCAAATACGTGGGCGCCACCGCCCTGGTTAACGTGACGGCAACGCTGCAAGGCCCCGCCGCCGCGAGCCGCTGACGCAGCGCCGATGGCTATCGAATCGCTACCGCCGCTGCGCCTGCGCCGCCGCGACGCGTCTGAACGCACCGGCCTGGGCTGGCGCCTGCTGTGGTGCGGTGTTGCGCTGCTGGCTGTGGGGGCGACGGTCGTCTCGCAGTATCCGGCGGCGTGGGCCGCTGAACGGGTGGCGTCGGCCACCGGGCAGCGTGTGCTGCTGGCCGATCCACAAGGCAGTATCTGGCATGGCAGCGCCACGCTGGCGCTCACAGCCGGCAACGGCGGCGCCGATGCGACCGTGCTGCCGGGGCGGCTGTCGTGGTCGGTCGACATGCTGCCGCTGCTGACCGGCACGCTGCGGGCGCATGTGGCGCACGACCGCGCGCTGGAGCAGCCGGTGGTGGTGTCGGTCTCGCCGGGTGGCTGGCAAGCCGAAGCCGGGGCAATGACACTGCCGGCGTCGCTGCTGGAGGGTATTGGCGCGCCGTTCAACACGCTCAAGCTGGACGGCCGGCTACGCGCGAAATGGACGCCGCTGTCGGGCCAATTTGGCCGTGCATCCGGACGAGATAAGGGCCAGCCGGACACGGTCCAGGGCGCCCTGACTGTCACGGTTGAGCAGGTATCATCCAGCCTCAGCCGGGTACGGCCGCTGGGCAGCTACCAGGCCGTGCTGTCATTCGGCGGCGCTGCCGGCGGGCCCATGCAACTGGCCCTGTCGACGCTGGCCGGACCGCTGTCGCTGCAGGGCCAGGGAACGCTCGGACAGGGCGCACATTTTGACGGTGTGGCCAGTGCCACGCCGGAGTCGGAACCGCAATTGATTGGCTTGTTGAGCCTGCTGGGCCCGCGCGACGGGTCGCACTATCGACTACGCTTTTGATTCTTAAGCCGGCGCGCGAGCCAGTGTGCCGACAACCATGAACGAGACCATGCACAACGCCTCTTCCCGACTCACCGTCCGCGCCATCGTCCTGGCGTGCTGCGCAACGATGGTGGCCGGCTCGATGCCCGTCTTTGCAGCGCCGCCCGCCACTGCGCCGGCTTCCCAAAACGGTAACCCCGGCAGCACGGGCGATGAGGTCTCGCTCAATTTCGTCAACGCCGATCTCGAATCGGTGGTGAAGGCTGTGGGCCAGGCCACCGGCAAGAACTTCATTGTCGACCCGCGCGTGAAGGGCACGGTCAACCTCGTCACCGAAAAACCAGTGACGCGCTCGCAGGCGCTGGAATCGCTGGGCTCGATCCTGCGCATGCAGGGGTATGCGATTGTCGAGGGCAACGGCTTTACCAAGGTGGTGCCGGAAGCCGATGCCAAGCTGCAGGGCTCGCCCACCTCGGTGGGTGCCGCAGGTGCGCGCGGCGGCGAGCAGGTCGTCACGCAGGTGTTCCGCCTGCAGCATGAATCGGCCAACAACCTGGTGCCGGTGTTGCGGCCGATGATCGCGCCCAACAACACCATCACCGCGTACCCGGCCAACAACACGCTGGTCATTACCGATTACGCCGACAACCTGCGCCGCATCGGCCGCATCATCGCGTCAATCGACACCCCTGCAGCGGGCGAGACCGAACTGATCCAGCTGAAGAACGCCGTGGCCATCGACGTGGCCGCCACGCTGCAGAAGCTGCTCGACCCATCGGGCGGTGGCGGTGCCGCGGCCGGTGCCGGCGCATCGTTGTCGGACCCGAGCCTGCGCACCTCGGTGGTGGCCGAGCCGCGCTCGAACAGCGTGATGGTGCGCGCCTCCAGCGCCGCGCGGTTGGCACAGGCCAAACAGCTGATCGCCAAGCTGGACTTGCCCAATGCACGCCCGGGCAACATCTGGGTGGTGCCGCTCAAGAATGCGAACGCGGTGCAGCTGGCTGCCACGCTGCGTGCCATCGTGGCGGCCGACTCCACGCTGTCGGCCTCCGCATCCACGGGCCCGGGTGGGCAGAGCGCCGCACAGGGCGCGACCTCGCAGCCGACTGGCGGTGCCTCGGGCTCGCAGTTCAACCAGAACACGCAGAACACCAACTACGGCAGCGGTTCCGGCTCCAGCGGTGGCGGCAGCGGCAATTCGTCGTTCCGTGCCTCGTTCGGGCAGAACAACATGCCGACCACCGGCGGCATCATCCAGGCAGATGCCGCCACCAACGCCCTCATCATCACCGCCAGCGAGCCGGTCTACCGCAACCTGCGCGCCGTGATCGACGATCTGGATGCGCGCCGCGCACAGGTCTACATCGAATCGATGATCGTGGAAGTGACAGCCACCAAGGCGTCGCAACTGGGTATCCAGTGGCTGGTGGGCGGAGGCGGACCCAGCACGTTTATCGGGGGCGGCACCAACTTCGGTACCGGCTCGGGCAACCTGCTCAATCTGGCCGGCACGATTGCCGCCATCGGCTCTGGTGGCATCGGCAGCACGGCAGCGCAAGCGGCACTGGGTAGCCTGAACGTCGGACAGCTCAACGGCGGCAACGTGGGGGTGTTCAACCGGGGCAGCGGCCTGGGCGCCATCCTCAGCGCGCTGGGTTCGGATGGCTCGGTCAACGTGCTGTCCACGCCCAACCTGATCACGCTGGATAACGAAGAAGCCAAGATCCTGATCGGCCAGAACGTGCCAATCACGACCGGTTCGTACACGCAGCAATCGGGTACGGCATCGCAACCGTTCCAGACCTTCGATCGCAAGGACGTGGGTATCACGCTGCGCGTCAAGCCGCAGATCACGGACGGCGGGCTGGTGAAAATGCAGATCTTCCAGGAATCGTCGTCCGTGGTGCCGGGTACGCAAGCCTTGCAACAAGGCCCGACCACCAACGTGCGCTCCATCGAGACCAACGTGCTGGCCAACGACGGCCAGGTCGTCGTGCTGGGCGGCCTGCTGGAAGACAACTACCAGGACGGCGAACAGAAGGTGCCGGGCCTGGGCGACATCCCCATCCTGGGCGCACTGTTTCGCTCCGAGAACAAGACACGCGTGAAAACCAACCTGCTGGTGTTCCTGCGCCCGATCATTCTGCGCACGGCTGAAGCCACCGGCGCGCTGTCGGACAACCGCTATAACTACATGCGTGACACGCAGCAGGGCTTTGTCTCGCCCAACATGCTGCCGACCACGTCCGACAAGGACACGCCGGTGCTGCCCACGCCCGAATCCATGCGCCCGGCCGACAACTACGGCGACGTGTCGATCGTGCCGAAGGGCCCCACGGGCACGCAGGTGCCGCCGGGCGCACCGCTGCCGATGCCGCAAGGCACCACGCGCAGTGAGCCGCGTCTGCAGAACTTCGCGGCGCCCACCTCGGGCGGCTATGACGGCAACGCGCCGAGGAACGGCGGCTAAAGGCGCCGAGGACAACACATCATGGCAACGACGCAAGCCCTGACCACCGACGTCCAGACGCTGGAGCCGCCTTCGCAATCGGCGGTGCGCCTGGTACCGTACGCGTTCGCGCGTGACGCCAAGTTGCTCGTCGCTCGGCAGGACGTCGACACGCTGGAAGTCTGGGTCTGCCCGGAAACCTCGCGCACCGCGCTGGCCGAGCTCGGCCGCGTGTTCGGCGCGCTGCACCTGGTCACGCTCGATACCGCTGCACTCTCCACCGCCACGCAAACGGCCTACAACGCCCAGGACGGCAGCGCCGCCCAGGTGGTCGGCGAGGTGGAAGGCGAAGTCGATCTGTCGCGCCTGATGCAGGACATTCCCGCCGTGGAAGACCTGCTCGAATCTGAAGACGACGCGCCGATCATCCGCATGATCAACGCGTTGCTCACGCAGGCCGCACGCGAGGGTGCCTCGGATATCCATATCGAGCCGTTCGAGAATTCGTCAGTGGTGCGCTTCCGTGTGGACGGCACGCTGCGCGACGTGGTGCGCCCGAAGAAGGCGCTGCACGGCGCGCTGATCTCGCGCATCAAGATCATGGCGCAGCTCGACATCGCCGAGAAACGCCTGCCGCAGGATGGCCGCATCACGCTGCGTGTGGGCGGTCGCCCGGTGGACGTGCGCGTGAGCACCCTGCCCACTGGCCACGGCGAGCGTGCGGTGCTGCGTCTGCTCGACAAGGAAGCTGGCCGGCTGGATCTCGGCAAGCTGGGCATGGGCGCCGGCACGCTGGCGCGCTTCGATCACCTGATCAATCAGCCGCACGGCATCGTGCTCGTCACCGGCCCCACCGGTTCGGGCAAGACGACCACGCTGTATGCGGCGCTGTCGCGGCTCGACGCGGCGTCCACCAACATCATGACGGTGGAAGACCCGATCGAATACGACCTCGACGGCATCGGCCAGACACAGGTCAACCCGAAGATCGACATGACCTTCGCCAAGGCCCTGCGCGCCATCCTGCGCCAGGACCCGGACGTGGTGATGATCGGGGAAATCCGCGACCTGGAAACTGCGCAGATTGCCGTGCAGGCCTCGCTGACGGGCCACTTGGTGCTGGCGACGCTGCACACGAACGATTCGGCTTCCGCCGTGACGCGGCTGATCGACATGGGGATCGAACCGTTCCTGCTGTCGTCGTCATTGCTGGGGGTGCTGGCGCAGCGGCTGGTACGCCGCCTGTGCGTGCAGTGCCGCCGTGAAGAAGTGCTGGAACTCACGCCCGCTGAATTGGAAGCCGTGGCCGGAACGCCGGTTGCGGACGGTGTGGCGCCTGCCGCTCCCACGCACAAGTCGGTATGGCACCACGTTGGTTGCGAGCGCTGCGGCAACTCGGGCTACCAGGGCCGGACCGGTGTGTACGAACTGCTGACCGTCACGCCCGAGATCCAGACCATGATCCACCGCCAGGCCGCCGAATCCGAGATCAAGGCCTTCGCCATCGGCCAGGGCCTGCAGACCATGCGCGCCGATGCGCAGCGCTTGATCGACACGGGCGCCACGTCGCTGGAAGAAGTGTTGCGCGTGACGCGTGACTGAGCCGCGACCCAGACGCGATTGAACGAATAGCGCATGCCAGCCTTCCGCTACGAAGCCGCCGACGCCGCCGGCAAGACCGACAAGGGCGTCATCGAAGCCGACAGCGCACGCCAGGCGCGCACTGTACTGCGCGCACGCGGGCTGACGCCGCTGGTGGTCGACGCGCTTGGCGCGCAGGCCACCAAGCGCGGTGGTTCGAGCTTCGGTAAACGGCTCTCCGCGCAGGAGAACGCGCTGGTCACGCGCCAGCTCGCTAGTCTGCTGGTAGCCGGTCTGCCGCTGGACGAGGCACTGGCCGCGCTGGCCGATCAGGCTGAACGCGCCTACGTTGGCGAACTGCTTGCCGCCATCCGCGCGGAAGTGGTGGGCGGCAGCTCGCTGTCGGTGGCGCTGGCGCAGCATCCGAAGGATTTTCCGGACATCTACCGCGCACTCGTTTCGGCGGGCGAACACTCGGGCAACCTGGGCCTCGTGCTCACGCGGCTGGCCGACTACATCGAGAGCCGCAACGCGCTCACCTCGAAGATCAAGCTGGCGTTCACCTATCCGGCCATCGTCACGGTGGTGGCGTTTGCCATCGTGATCTTCCTGCTGTCGTACGTGGTGCCGCAGGTGGTGAGCGTATTTGCCAACACCAAGCAGAAGCTGCCGACGCTCACGATCATCATGCTGTGGCTCTCGGATTTCGTGCGGAACTGGGGGTGGCTGGCGGCGATCGTGCTGGTGGTGCTCGGCCTGCTGATTCGCAATCTGCTCAAGCAACCGGCGCTGCGGTTATCGTGGCACAAGTGGCTGCTGACAGCGCCGCTATTCGGCAAGCTCGTGCGGGGCTACAACACGGCGCGGTTTGCCAGCACGTTGGCGATTTTGACCAGTGCGGGTGTGCCGATTCTGCGGGGGCTGCAGGCCGCCGGTGAGACGTTGAACAACGTGGCGTTGAAGACCAACGTAGAAGACGCGTCTACTCGCGTGCGGGAAGGGACGTCGCTGGCGCGGGCGTTAGCGGCGCAGAATCAGTTTCCGCCTGTGCTGGTGCACTTGATTCGCTCCGGCGAGGCCACGGGGAATTTGCCTGCGATGTTGGAGCGGGCTGCGCAGGGTGAAGCGCAGGAACTGGAGCGACGCACTCTGTTCCTGACTGGGCTGCTGGAGCCTGCGCTGATTTTGACGATGGGTGTGGTGGTGCTGCTGATCGTCTTGGCTGTGTTGATGCCGATTATTGAGATCAATCAGCTGGTGCATTGAATTTTTGCTCGTGGTGCGCCTTGTTTCATCCCCTGCCGGGGCTGACTCACTTTCTTTGTCTTGCCAAAGAAAGTAAGCAAAGAAAGGCGCGCCCGAGATGGCGAAAGACTCCTTGAATTTATGTCGCAGGGAGGGGAAGGGAAAAACTCGCTTCGCTCAGACAGTTTCCCTTCCTTTTTCCTCCCTGCAACAGAAATTCAAGGCGCCATCTAGGGCAGGGGTAAAGCACACCGTCGATTGCCAGTGCTCCACTCCGTCTTGTGTTCCCAACTACGCGCTGCCAACTGCTAGCCTCGCGTTCCGCACCACGCACCAACCAAGTCCTGACGCTCGCCTTCGTTCCCCATCGGTTTGGCCTTTGACGTTCCTGCCCTTGATGGCGCCTTGAATTTTCGTAAGCGGGCGGAAAAAAGACGGGAAACTGTTTGAGCGAAGCGAGTTTTTCCCGTCTCCGCCCGGTTACGAAAATTCAAGGAAGGGGTCGCCATCTCGGGCGCGCCTTTCTTTTGCTTACTTTTCTTTGGCAAGACAAAGAAAAGTGAGTCGTGCCCGGCAGGGTACGAAACAGGGATGCACCACCACGGCCAATACAAAACCAAACCTAAGACCGCTTCCCCAAAGCCCCCACCAATATCCCCCCCAGAATCAACCCCATCGCCCCCAACAGCGCACCACTGACCGCCTCCCCAAGCGCAGTAGCAGAACAAACAATCCCAAACACCGGCACCCCCAACAACCCCAGCGACGTCGTCGTAGCCGGCAACTCCCGATTGACCGTAGTCACCGCCCAATACGCCAGCGCAATCCCAAACACACCGCCGTAAAGCAGCAACCCGATCAGCGAAGGCTGCCAATCAATCGACGGCACACCATCCTGCAAAAGCGCCAGCGGCACCAACAGCACAGTCGCCAGCAAGGCCTGCCAGAACACCAACTCAAACGGCGGCGTCACCCACTTGTGCGAGCGGACGTACAGAATGCTCACCGCCCAGCAGAGCGCCGCCAGCATCACCAAGCCATTACCGAACACGGCACGTCCCGCATGCCAATCAAACGTCAGCGGATTGAAGATCAGCAGCAACCCCAACAGCCCCAGCCCGACACCGAACAGGCGCCGACTAGTCAGCGGCTCACCGAGCAGCAGCCATGCACCCGGCACCACCCACAGCGGCGTGGTGTACGCCAGCACCACCGAGCGCCCCGCCGGCACGAACTGCAGCCCAAGACTGACCAGCGCAGAAAACGCCGTCATATGCAGCACGCCAACACTCAGGATGACCGGGATATCGCCGCGCTTCGGGATCACCAACCGCCCACGCAGCAGACAGATGACCAGCAGCGCAAACGTGCCGACAGCAGACCGCAACGCCACCACCCAGATCGGCGGCAGATAGGCGAGCATGGCCTTGCCAACCGGCCAGTTGATCCCCCAGGCCAGCGCGACCACGCCGAGCAGCAACCAGGCGGAGCGAGCCGAGCGTCCGACCGTTGCGGTGCCGGCAGCGGTAGTCATGGCGTCACTTCCTCGGCGGGAACACGGGCGGTGACTTTCCACTCGCGCACATAGTCCGGTGTACCGGCCGGTGCGCCATCCGCCACCGGCGCGAGCGGCAGCAACGCCATGGGCAGCACACCGGCCCACACGGGCAACGCGAGGTCTTCTTCATCGTCCTTCGGGCCGCCCGTGCGGATCTTGCACGCGGCTTCGTCCAGCGGAATGCGCAGCACGGTGGTGGCCGCCAATTCCTTGGCATTGCCAGGACGCGCCTCTTTCGAGCGCCCGGGGGCCAGGGTCTCCATAAAGGCGTCGAGTGTGGCGGGCTTCTGCGCATCGGGCACAACCTCAAACGCGCCGTAGATAACAGCGGATCGATAGTTCATCGAGTGGTTGAACGCCGAGCGCGCCAGCACCAGCCCGTCGATATGCGTGACCGTCACGCACACCTGTGCACCGCTGGCCGCCAGCTTGAGCATGCGGCTGCCGTTGGAGCCATGCACGTAAAGGTGATCGCCTTCGCGCCAGCACGCGGTAGGGATGCAGTGCACGCCGTGCTCGTCGGCAAAGGCGATGTGGCAGACATAGGCCTCGTCGAGGATGGCATGCAGCGTGGCGGCATCGTAGTGGCCGCGGCGGGCGACACGGTTCACGCGCGTGCGATCGGTGGGCGGGGTGGCAGAGGTCGTCGTCATGGCAGGGCTCCGGAAAGATCATCAATCCGTCGACGATAGAAAAACCGTGGCACCATGCGTAGACCCACAGAAACGCAGAACCTTGGAGCCAGGATGGACTACGGCGTCTTGCTGTCGAACTACGAAAGGACCGCCGCACGCGGCAAAGCCGAGGGCGGAGCACGGCCATCGCAGCAGCATCGGCTGTACGCGTGCCTGCGCACGGCCATCCTGAGCGGGCAGATTGAGGAAGGCACGCGGTTGGCTTCATCGCGCTCATTGGCCGAAGAGCTGGGCATGGCACGCAACTCGGTGCTGTATGCATACGAACAGCTGGCAGCGGAGGGCTTTGTGCTCAGCCGCCGACAAGGCACGGTGGTCGCACGCGTGGGCCTGCAGCAGGCCCCGACACAAGCACCGGAAGCGCCACCTGCGTTGTCGCGCCGCGTTGCCGGGCTGGAGCGCCCGAGCGGTGAGATGAGCGATCTGCTGCCCTTCCTGCCGGGCACACCCGCGCTGGATGAGTTTCCGCTCGCGCAATGGCGGCGTTGCATGGAGCGGGCATGGCGCCGCGTCGGGCCGGCACAGATGGGCTACGGCCAGGTGGAGGGCAACGTGGCGCTGCGTCAGGCCGTGGCGGAATATCTGCGTGTCTCGCGCGGCGTGCGCTGCGAGGCGGCGCAGGTGTTCATCACCGATGGCACGCAGAACAGCCTGGACCTGTGCGCCCGCGCGCTGGCCGATGCCGGCGACATCGCCTGGATCGAGAACCCCGGCTACTACGGTGCGCGTGCCTCCATGCAGGCGGCGGACCTGCGGCTGGTGCCGATCGGCATCGATGCCGATGGCCTCGCCCCGCGCCCGGAAGACTGGCGCGACACGCCGCCCAAGCTGATCTACATCACGCCGTCGCACCAGTACCCGCTGGGCTCGGTGATGAGCCTGGAGCGGCGGCTGGCGCTGATCCAGCACGCACGTGCCGTGGGCGCGTGGATCATCGAAGACGACTACGACAGCGAGTTCCGCCATAGCGGTGCACCGCTGTCTGCCGTACAGGGCCTGACCGCCGATGCACCCGTGGTCTACCTGGGCACCTTCAGCAAGATGCTGTTTCCGGCGCTGCGTCTCGGCTACATGGTCGTGCCGCCGGCACTGGCCAAAGTGCTGCGCCCGACCGCCGGCGCGCTGATGCTGCGCGGGCGCGTGGCCGATCAGTTGGCGCTGGCTGAGTTCATTGAGGCGGGGCACTTCACACGACACCTGCGGCGCATGCGGCGCCTGTACGGCGAACGTCGCGATGCATTGCAGGCGGCGCTTGAGCGGCACCTGCACGGTGTGGTGACCGTCTCGGGCGGCGCCGGTGGCATGCACCTGTCGACGCGGCTCGATGCGCCGGTGCGCGACGTGGATGTGAGCGTTGCCGCCCGCGCACAGGGCATGGTGCTGCGGCCGCTGTCGCGCTTCTGCCTGCCGGGCACGCTGACCGCGCAATACAACGGCCTGGTGCTCGGCTACGGCAATGTACCGGCCGAAGCGATGGACGGGCTGGTCTTGCAGATGCAGCGCGTGATTGAGGCGGTCGCCGCATAGGATCTGTTGCGCATCGGGCACGCAGTCAGACGACCATCCTTGTGGCAGCGGCGAGTTTGTCCAGGCTCCAGCCCGCGCCCAGCAGCACGCGCCGCGTGTGCAGGGCCTCCAGCACGACATCGTCCACTTGGTCACCCAGGTAGCGCATGCGCTTGTCGCGCACCTCCACATACCCCGATGGGTAGTGTCTGGCGAGCGACTGGTACACCCCATGCACCCCCACGGACTGACGCGCGCCGCTCATCAGACACATCCCACCGTCAAGCGCGCGCCGGAAGACGGTCGAGGCCAACCCGCGCCGCTGGTACGCCAGCGCGTACTTCGAATGCGGCGCACGCAGATAGCGATCCGCGCGCTTGTCCAGCTCAATCAAGCGATTGAAGACCGTGTAGCCCGCCAGGCGCCGCGCCGCAACGTCTTCGACATAGACATAGGTTTCGCCGTCGGCCTCGCGCGTGTGAATGCGGAAGCCCGGCAAGGTGTCGTCGTCCAACGTCATGCCATGCAGCGGCGTGCCGGGCGTTTGCATGCGTTCATACAGCGCGTCGAGTTCGCGCTCGATGTCTTCGTTGTTGAAGTCGACGTCGGTGCGCAGGCCGAGCGGCGCCAGCCGCCGACACAACGATTGCACCATGGATGCCAACGTCGGCAAGACCGGTGGCGGCATGGGCAGGGTCAGCACGGTACTCATGCAGCCTCCGCCCAATAGCCGCTGATAAGCCGCGACGGTTGCTGAGCCGCGCGAATGCAGGCACTGGCAGGCCAGTCGTCCATGCGTACGTTCAGGCCCGCGTGGATGCCATAGCCTGGCCCGGCAACGATCACGCCACCGGCCTCAACGCCATCGCCCGCGCGGATGGCGCCGCCGGCTTCGATATCGCCCCAGGCCTTGATGCCCCAGCCGGCCTCCAGGTGTGTATGCGCGCGTAAGTCGGCGCCCGCGAGAATGCCGTTCGCGCTGACGATGCCGCCCTCGCTGCTCACCTCCCCGCCAGCGCGCAAGCCCTTGCCCACACGCACGTTGCCGCGTACGGCCAGCGCCTCGCCGATCAGCAGGTCGTCCGCGACGTCGATATCAGCATCGCAATGCAAGTCACGGTGCACACGCACCACGCCGCCACAGTGCAGCGCACCGGCAGCCGTCACGCTCCAGCCGACACGGAGGTCACCGCCCACATGCACAGTGCCGTCGCAGTAGAGGCCAGCCTTGGCTTCGAGATCGCCGCCCGTGGTGATGGACTCGCCCGCGCGCACACCACCGCCCGCACGGATGGCCTGCCCCGCGCGCAACACACCGTCGACGTGGATGCCGCCGCGCACGATGATCGTGCCGGCAAAGATGAGCGCATCGGCCTCGATGTCGTCGGCGTCGAGCACGGCATCGGTCGGGCCAAAGTTGTCGAGCAACCAGATGGCATCGGTGATGCGACCTTCGCGCACGAGGCTGTCGAGCAGGTGTTGGTAATCGGTGCCGTTGTGGCGGTCGCGGATGTACCAGCGGTAGCCCGCTGCACAAGGCTGCTTGGCCTTGATGAAGTTCTGTGTGAGTTCCATGGCAGTTCCTGCGCCCGGCACCCCGGCGATCAACGATCAGCCGGCAAATGGCGGACGAACCGGTGCCGACAGGTGTGGTGTCGAACCAGCGTTAAAGACGGGGAGAAAGCGGAAGTGGCCGTACGGGGCAAAGGCGCCAGATGGGCGGCGCCCCGCACGGCTTACGAAAGCCGGGCGAGCAGGAAGTGCCGGAGGGCAGCGTGCGCGGGCGGGAGGTCATGCGCCGCCCCACAACGCACGCGCGTGCAGGCCACCGGCAGTGCTTGCCGGCGCTGAGCGCGAGTGGGTTGGGTGCGGGACATGGTCTGGAATGGGGTTTTCAGGACGTAACTGCGCAGGATGGCGGCGGTGGTAGGGAAAGTCCAGAGACAAGGTGACGCACGCTCTACTTCTTGACTGAAGTTTGCCGATTCGCGTCGCACGCTGCGGCTTCGTCGCGCCACTTTGCATGCAGTGCAACATCCGCGCCGCCGGTCCAGCCAATACGCCACATCTGTGCCGAAAGCGCCGCAACCTCGGGAAAACCCCGCCCCATTCTTGCTGCGTTGCACGGTGTTGGGAATGTCACGCGGTGCTACGATGCCGCGATCCACAGCTGTCTGCCAGCTTCCACAAGAAGCGGCGCAGGCGGCACCAAAAGAGACCTGCTGCTGGTGATCCCGGCACACCCACACGGAGCACGCATGAATGCCCCTCTGAACGACGCGCTACGCCGCGCGCTCGAAACCGTTTCCCTGGACGACAAATACACGCTCGAGCGTGGTCGCATCTACATCAGCGGCACGCAGGCACTGGTGCGTCTGCCGATGCTGCAGCAGGAGCGCGACCGCGCCGCTGGGCTCAATACGGCAGGCTTCATTTCCGGCTACCGCGGCTCGCCGCTGGGCGCGCTGGACCAGGCCTTGTGGAAGGCCAAGAAGCACTTGGCCGGGCACAACATCGTCTTCCAGGCGGGGCTCAATGAAGACCTGGCCGCCACGGCGGTCTGGGGCTCGCAGCAGGTGAATCTGTATCCGAACGCCAAGTTCAGTGGCGTGTTCGGCATGTGGTACGGCAAGGGTCCGGGTGTGGACCGCACGATCGACGTGTTCAAGCATGCCAACTCGGCCGGCTCGTCGGCGCATGGCGGGGTGCTGGTACTGGCCGGTGACGACCATGCCTGCAAATCCTCGACGCTGGCGCACCAGTCGGAGCACGTCTTCAAGGCGGCCGGCATTCCGGTGCTGTATCCGTCCAACGTGCAGGAGTACCTCGACTACGGCCTGCACGGCTGGGCGATGAGCCGCTACTCCGGCCTGTGGGTATCGATGAAGTGCGTGACGGACGTGGTGGAATCGTCGGCTTCGGTCGATGTCGACCCGCACCGCGCCGAGATCATCCTGCCGGAAGATTTCATCATGCCGCAGGGTGGCCTGAACATCCGCTGGCCTGATCCGCCGCTGGTGCAGGAAGCGCGTCTGCTCGATTACAAGTGGTACGCCGGTCTGTCTTACGTGCGTGCCAACAAGCTCGACCGCGTGGTGATGGATTCGCCGCAGGCGCGCTTCGGCATCATGACCGCCGGCAAGGCGTACCTGGACGTGCGCCAGGCGCTGGTCGACCTCGGGCTGGATGAGGAAACCTGCCGCCGCATCGGCATCCGCCTGTACAAGGTCGGTTGCGTGTGGCCACTCGAAGCGCACGGCGCGCGCGCGTTTGCCGAAGGGCTGCAAGAGATCCTGGTGGTGGAAGAGAAGCGCCAGATCCTCGAATACCAACTCAAGGAAGAGCTGTACAACTACCGCGACGACGTGCGCCCGCGCGTGTACGGCAAGTTCGACGAGCGCGACAACGCCGGCGGCGAATGGTCGGTGCCGATGGCCAACTGGCTGCTGCCGGCGCACTACGAGTTGTCGCCCGCGCTGATCGCCCGCGCCATCGCCACGCGGCTGGAGAAGTTCGAGCTGCCGTCGGACGTGCGCGCACGCATTGCCTCGCGCATCGCCATCATCGACGCCAAAGAGAAGGCCCTCGCAAAGCCGCGCATCACTGCGGAACGCAAGCCGTGGTTCTGCTCGGGCTGCCCGCACAACACGTCGACCAACGTGCCGGAAGGCTCGCGCGCGCTGGCCGGCATCGGCTGCCACTACATGACCGTGTGGATGGACCGCCGCACCGACACCTTCAGCCAGATGGGCGGCGAAGGCGTGGCGTGGATCGGCCAGATGCCGTTCTCGGGCGACCAGCACGTGTTCGCCAACCTGGGCGACGGCACGTACTACCACTCGGGCCTGCTGGCGATTCGCGCCTCCATCGCGGCCAAGGTGAACATCACCTACAAGATCCTCTACAACGATGCGGTGGCCATGACCGGCGGCCAACCGGTGGATGGCCCGCTGTCGGTGCCGCAGATTGCCGCGCAGGTGCATGCCGAAGGCACGTCGCGCATCGTGATCGTCACGGACGAGCCGGAGAAGTACAACGCGGCGATCAAGCTGCCCGAAGGCGTGACCGTGCATCACCGCGATCGCCTGGATGCGATTCAGCGCGAGCTGCGCGAGGTGCAAGGCACCAGCGTGCTGATCTACGACCAGACCTGCGCGACGGAAAAACGCCGCCGCCGCAAGCGCGGCACGATGGTCGACCCGGCACGCCGCGCGTTCATCAACGACGCCGTGTGCGAAGGCTGCGGCGATTGCTCGGTCAAGTCGAATTGCTTATCCGTCGAGCCGCTGGAAACGGAGCTGGGTACCAAGCGCAAGATCAACCAGTCGTCGTGCAACAAGGATTTCTCGTGCGTGAACGGCTTCTGCCCGAGCTTTGTGACGGCCGAAGGCGCGCAGGTGCGCAAGCCGGAATCGCGTGGCATCGGCATGGACAGCCTGCCGCTGCTGCCGCACCCTGAACTCCCTGCCATCCAGCGCGCCTACGGCGTACTGGTGACCGGCGTGGGCGGCACGGGCGTGGTGACCATCGGCGGCCTGCTCGGCATGGCTGCGCACATCGAAGGCAAGGGTGTGACTGTGCTGGACATGGCGGGCCTGGCGCAGAAGGGCGGCGCGGTGCTCTCGCATGTGCAGATCGGCGAGCGTCCGGACAGCATCCACGCCACGCGCATCGCCATGGGCGAGGCAGACCTAGTGATCGGCTGCGATGCGATCGTCTCGGCGTCGGATGAAGTGCTGTCGAAGGTGCAGCACGGCCAGACGCGCGCCATCATCAACAGCACGGCCTCCCCCACCGCCGACTTCATCAAGAACCCGAACTGGCGCTTCCCGGGCAGCTCGGCCGAGGCGGACATCCGCGCAGCCGTGGGCGATGCCTGCGCGTTTGAAGACGCCAACACGCTGGCCGTGCGCCTGCTGGGCGACGCGATCTTCACCAACCCGCTGGTGCTGGGCTTTGCGTGGCAGAAGGGCTGGATTCCGCTGACGTACGACGCGCTCATCCGCGCGATCGAACTCAATGGCGTGGCGGTCGAGAAGAACAAGACCGCATTCGAATGGGGCCGCCACCTCGCGCAAGATCGCGATGCCGTGCTCAAGCTGGCCGATGGCGCGCCGCGTGCCAAGGCGGATGTCATCGCCCTGCCCTCGCTGGACACGCTGATCGCCCGTCGTGTTGATCTGCTGACCGCGTACCAGAACGCTGCGTACGCTGCCGAGTTCCGCTCGGTGGTCGAGCGTGTGCGTGCTGCGGAAACGGCGGTGGTTGGTGCCGGCCAAACGCTGGCACTGACCGAAGCCGTGGTGCGCAATCTGTCGAAGCTGATGGCGTACAAGGACGAATACGAAGTCGCCCGCCTGTACACCGATCCGGCCTTCCTCGACAAACTGCGCGCCCAGTTCGAAGGCGAGCCCGGCCGCGACTACCAGCTCAACTTCTGGCTCGCGCCGCCCATGACGGCCAAGCGCGACGAGAAGGGTCATCTGGTGAAGCAGCGCTTCGGCCCGAACACGATGCGCATCTTCAAGGTGCTGGCCAAGCTCAAGGGCCTGCGCGGCACGGCGTTCGATGTGTTCGGCAAGACCGAAGAGCGTCGCACCGAGCGCGCGCTGATCGGCGAATACCGTGCGCTGGTCGATGAACTGGTGAAGGGTCTGAACGCGCAGAAGCTGGCGCAGGCGGTGGAGCTGGCGCGCCTGCCGGAAGACATCCGCGGCTTCGGCCATGTGAAGGAGGCCAACCTGGCTGCCACACGCATCCGCTGGAACAAGCTGCTGGCGCAGTTGCGTGATCCGGCGGCGGCGCAACGCGCGGCTTGATCCGGTTCGGCATCGCCATAAAAAAACGGAGGCTTCGGCCTCCGTTTTTCTTTGAGCGTGTTCAGCGCGTCAGCCTGGCACGATCTGCTGTGCGTAGTCGTACAGGTCTTGCAGGATGTTCTGCGCACGCGCATCGCCACTTTCAGCGGCTTCGGCCCCCAACTGCTGGAGCCGCTCGCCAAAGGCCTCGAAGGTCAGATAGCCGCCGCTGCCCTCGAACAAACGCTCGGCACGCAAGTGCTCCCACTGCTCGTATTCCTCTTCGGAGAGCGTGTCGGGGAAGTTGCGTGCGCGGTAGTGGAACAGCAGCTCGGGCAGACGCGCATCGGCGAAGTCCGGGTGCAGTTGCGCGAGCTGTTCGCCGGACAGCGTACGCAGTTCGTTGAGCGTGCGGCGGTCGTCATTGCTGACGAAGCCGCCGTAGAGGTTCTGGTCGACGTCTTCAATCGGCTCCAGCTCGCGGGCGTAGACCTGGCGCCAGGTTTCGCGCATGTCCGGCGCGCCCTGGGCAATGGCGGCATGGCGTTCGATCGTTGCGAAGTCGATGCCCCAGCGTTCGGCCTGCGCGGGCTGCAGCGTCTTCATGTTGCTGATGACGATGGGCGACTTGTTGATGTGAATCGACTTGATGGGCAGGCGCGTGGTGCCTTCGGCCAGATCCGCCGTCCGCGTGAACATGCGCTCGCGGATCGTGGCGACATCCATGTGGAACAGTTCGGACGGGTCAAACGCCAAGTCCCACACGATCAGTTCGTTCTTGTTGGTCGGGTGCCAGCCGAGCGGCCACACCACGGCCATGCAGCCGCGTTCCACGCTGTACATACCGGAGATATGCAGCAGCGGGCGCGATGCGTCACCAATCTCCGCAAGCACGCGGTCCTTCTTGCGCAGCGCCAGGCAGAAATCGAACAGGCGCGGCTGTGCGTTGCGGATCAGGCGCGCCAGCGCAATGGTTGCGCGCACGTCGGACACCGCATCGTGCGCGGATTCATGCACCAGGCCGTTGGCTTGCGAGAGGTGCTCCAGCTTGAAGCTCGGCTTGCCGTCTTCGTGCTTCGGCCACTGGATGCCTTCGGGGCGCAGCGCCCAGGTGGTGCGCACCACGTCGAGCAAATCCCACCGCCCGCAGTCGTTCTGCCACTCGCGCGCATAGGGGTCGATCAGGTTGCGCCAGAACAGGTGGCGGGTGACCTCGTCATCAAAGCGGATCGTGTTGTAGCCGACGCCGATGGTGCCGGGCGTACCCAGTTCGCGCTCGATGGCCTGGGCGAAGCGGTACTCCGGAATGCCCTGCTTGGCGCACTGCTGCGGCGTGATGCCGGTGATCAGGCAGGACACCGGGTCCGGCAGCCAGTCGTTGGAGGGCTGGCAGAACAATTCGACCGGCTCGCCGATCTCATTGAGTTCGGCATCGGTGCGGATGCCCGCGAACTGCGCCGGGCGGTCGCGGCGCGGCACGGCGCCAAAGGTTTCGTAGTCGTGCCAGAGGAAGGTTGGGGTGACGGGCAAGGGGGTTGCTCGCAGGAAAAGGCTGAAGATGCCGGCATGCTAACAGCCTTGCAGGCCTACCCGGCGGTTGACTCACATCAACCCACACGGGGCGGGCGTCGACCAGACTGATACCTCCCCCAACCTGGAGATGCCCCATGGCCCAAACCATGAAAGCCGCGGTTGTCCACGCGTTTGGTGAACCGCTGCGCATTGAGGAAGTGCCGATCCCAACACCCGGGCGCGGACAGATTCTCGTCAAGATCGCCGCCTCGGGCGTCTGCCATACCGATCTGCACGCCGCCGATGGCGACTGGCCCGTCAAACCGCGCCTGCCGTTCATCCCCGGGCATGAGGGCGTTGGCTTCGTGGCGGCGGTGGGCGAAGGCGTGACGGCCGTGAAGGAAGGCGACCGCGTGGGCGTGCCCTGGCTCTACACCGCCTGCGGCCACTGCGAGCACTGCCTCTCCGGCTGGGAGACCCTCTGTCACGAACAGCAGAACACCGGCTACTCCGTCAACGGCGGCTATGCCGAATATGTGCTGGCCGATCCGAACTATGTCGGCCATCTGCCCGCACAGGTGAGTTTTGAAGAGATCGCGCCCATCCTGTGCGCGGGTGTGACGGTCTACAAGGGCATCCGTATGACGGACACGCGGCCCGGCCAGTGGATTGCCATCTCCGGCATCGGCGGGCTGGGGCACGTGGCGGTGCAGTATGCGATTGCCATGGGCCTGCATGTGGTGGCGGTGGACGTTGCGCCCGACAAGCTGGCGCTGGCGCGCGAGCTGGGGGCCAAACTGGTCGTCGATGCCGCCCAGCAGGACCCGGCGGCCGTCATCCAGAAAGAGATCGGGGGCGTGCATGGCGTGCTGGTGACGGCGGTCTCGCGCAGCGCGTTCGCGCAGGCGCTGGGCATGGTGCGGCGTGGCGGCACGATCTCGCTCAACGGGCTGCCGCCGGGGGATTTTCCGCTGCCGATTTTCTCTACGGTGCTCAATGGCATTACGGTGCGCGGCTCCATCGTCGGCACGCGGCGTGACTTGCAGGAGTCTTTGCAGTTTGCCGCGGAGGGGTTGGTACGCGCGCACATCCACCGCGACAAGCTCGACAACATCAACCAGGTCTTCGCCGATCTGAAAGCCGGCAAGGTGGATGGCCGCATCGTGCTGACGCTCTGAGCGCAGTCACACCCGGCGGGGCGAGTAAGCTGTCGACATCACGTCCGTTCGCTCCGCCGCCATGCGCATCCTCTTCTTCAGCAGCCACCGTTACGACGAAGACAGCTTCCGCGCCGCCCAGGCGCGCGGCGGCCACGGCTTCGACCTGGTGTTCCAGCGCGCGCACCTCGACGCGCACACCGCGCCGCTCGCAGCCGGCTTTGAGGTGGTGTGCCCGTTCGTCAACGATTGTCTGAACGCCGATGTGCTGGCCGCGCTCGCCGCCGCCGGTACACGGCTGATCGCCCTGCGCTCGGCAGGCTTCAACCACGTCGATCTGGCCGCTGCGCAGCGCCTCGGGCTGACGGTGGTGCGCGTGCCGGCGTATTCACCGTACGCGGTGGCCGAGCATGCGGTCGGCATGATCCTCACGCTCAACCGGCGCCTGCACCGCGCCTGCAACCGCACGCGCGAGGGCGATTTTTCGCTGGATGGGCTGCTGGGCTTCGACCTGCACGGCAAGACAGTCGGCGTGGTCGGTACCGGGCAGATCGGGCAGGTGTTCGCGCGCATCATGGCGGGCTTCGGCTGCCGGGTGCTGGCGTTTGACCCGTTTCCGCAGGCTTCGCTGGTGGCACTGGGCGTGCGCTACGTACCGCTGCCCGAGTTGCTGGCTCAATCCGACATCGTCAGTCTGCACTGTCCGCTCAACGCCGATACGCACCACTTGATCGACGCCAGCGCGCTCGCGAACATGAAGACGGGCGCCATGCTCATCAACACCAGCCGCGGCGGCCTGGTCGATAGCCCAGCCCTGATCGACGCGCTCAAGACCGGCCAGCTCGGCCACCTGGGCCTGGACGTGTATGAGGAAGAAGCGGACCTCTTCTTCGAAGACCGCTCCGCCGACGTGCTGCAAGACGATGTGTTCGCGCGGCTGCTGACGTTTCCCAACGTCATCGTCACTGCGCACCAGGCATTCTTCACGCGCGAGGCGCTGGCAGGCATTGCCGACACCACACTCGCCAACGTGGCGGCGTGGGCGGCCGGTGCGCCCGTCAACGTCGTCAAGGCTTAGGCCGTCTCGGCTTTCGGCCGGGAGAGCTCGCTTTCGCCTTCCTTCACGTAGATGGAGTTGCGCGGCTTGGCCAGCACACGGCGCACCATCGGCTCGAAGAACGACAGCGGCAGGTTGTCGTAATCCGGCATGAAGGCGGCAGCGTCGTACTTGGCGCAGAACTCGGCGGTACGCTCGAACAGCGCGGGCTGGTTGCGGTATTGCTCGCGCAGGTTGCGGTCCAGGCCCAGGTGGTGGAAGAAGTAGTAGCCCTGGAAGATGCCGTGCTTCTCGACCATCCACAGGTTCTCCGGGCTGACGAACGGCTTGAGGATGGCCGCGGCGATGTCCGGGTGGTTGAAGCTGCCCAGCGTGTCACCAATGTCGTGCAGCAGCGCGCAGACCACGTATTCCTCGTCGCGGCCATCGCGGTGGGCCAGCGTGGCGGTCTGCAGCGAGTGCGCGAGGCGGTCGATCGGGAAGCCGCCGCAATCGCCGTCGAGCAGCTTCAGATGCGCGAGCACGCGGTCAGGCAGTGCGCGGGCGTAGGGCATGAACTCGGCCGAGATGGCGGCCCAGTCCTCGCGCGTGCCGTGCTCCATGTGGGAAAAGGTCGCGCGCGGGGCGGTGTCGTGCGTCATGGGGTGTCTCCTTCGTCGCCTGAACAGGTCTGGGGGGCCGCGTCATGGGTGCGCGGCTTGTTATGGATAACTGCGGTGGATAACCACTGTGGATAACTGCTGTGGATAACACTTGTGGATAACTCCAGGCCATTCTCTGCCCGGGTCTTGCACGCAGACTGTCAAGCATTTGACAATGGCTCGATCCCCGTTCGCTGCATCCTGCCGCCATGCCTGCCGAAGCATCCCACGCCGCCCCTGCTCCAACGCCAACGCCAGCGCAGCTCGCGCAGGGCTGGTTGCGTGACGCGCCGGCCGAACTGCTGGCAGAGATCGCGCCTGCCGCACGTCTGATCACCTACCCTGACGGCGAATGCATCCACCCCCACGGCGGCCCTGCGCAGGGCATGTTCCTGATCGTGCGCGGCCGCGTACGCATCAGCCGGACGACCGATGGCGGCAGCGAACTCGTCTACGGCGTGCTGCGCGTGGGCGAGTGGTTTGGGGAAATCGCCCTCATTGACGGCGGCGGCCGTACGCACAGCGCGCATGCCCAGGGGCCGACCACGCTCATCCTGCTGGGCAGTGCCGCGTTTGCGCGCGTGGTGGCGGCCTATCCGGCCGGCATGTGGGCGCTGATGCAGCAGCTCTGCCAGCGCATCCGCCTGATCTTCGACGAGTTCGAACACGCCAGCGAAATGCCCGCCGATGCGCGCCTCGCCCAGCGCCTGCTGCAGCTTGCGCGGGCGGGCGATGGCCGTACCGTGGCCGCCAGCAATGAAGAACTGGGCCGCATGCTGGCACGCTCGCGGCAGACCATCTCCAAGTACCTGCAGGCGTGGCAGCGCGCGGGGTGGATCCGCTGCCAATATCGGGCGGTGGAGATCGTCGATGCGACAGCGCTGCGTGTACTCGCCGGCAGCCACTAGGCTGAGCGCCCCCTTCGACCGGGGCACGCGCGCCCAGGCTCGCGCCGCTAGAATGACCCACACGCCGCGCGCAGGCTCACCCGTGGCCTGCCACCCACTGCCTCAGTCTCCATGACACCCATGCTCTCGCCGGCCTCACCGGAAGGCCAGCGCCTTGTGTTGCTGCTTGGCCTCGCGCAAACGGTCTCGTGGGGCACGCTCTACTTCACCTTCACCGTCTTTCTTGCGCCGATGCACGACACGCTCGGCTGGGCACGGCCGTTTCTGGCGGGCGGGTTCTCGCTGGGGCTGCTGGTGTGGGCACTGTGCTCGTTCTGGGTCGGGCGCGCGCTGGACCGCTGGCCCGCGCGGCGCGTGATGGGCCTGGGCACGGTGCTGGCCGCGGGCAGCCTGCTGGCGTGGTCGCTCGTCTCCGGTGAAACCGCCTTCCTCCTGCTCTGGCTGCCGCTAGGCATGGCGATGGCCACCACGCTCTACGACCCGGCATTCGTCGTGCTGCGCCAGGCGTTTGGCGATGCCTACCAGCGCCCCATCATCGGCCTCACGCTGATTGCGGGGTTCTCCAGCACGATCTGCATTCCGCTGGCGCAATGGGGCGTGGAGCACATCGGCTGGCGGCACACGCTGCAGCTGTTTGCGCTGGCGCATCTGCTGATCTGCTTGCCCATCCATGCGCGGCTGCGCGTGCGGCCGCCGGTACACGCGCCGGCAGAAGCGGCTGGTCCGACAGCGCCTGCGCAGCCTTCCGCGTGGCGCATGGCGCTGCGCATGCCGGTGTTCTGGGCAGTGGTGCTGGCGTTCGTGGCCGTCGCCCTGACCAACACGGTGCTCGGTGCGCACCTGATTCCGTTGCTTTCCGAGAAAGGGGAGCCGACCAGCCGCCAGTTGCTGATTGCGGCACTCATCGGCCCGGCCCAGGTGCTCGGCCGGCTGGCGATGATGCGGTTTCGCCTGGCGCACCCGGTACGCATCGCCCCGGCGACGTATGTGGCGATGGCGCTCGCGCTTGTGGTGCTGGCACTCTCCAGCGGCCCGCTGCTGATCGTCTTTGCGCTGGTCTACGGTGCGGCCAATGGCATCAACACCATGCTGCGTGCGATCGCCATGCCGGAGCTGGTTTCGCGCAGCCAGTACGCCACGCTCAATGGCCTGATGATGACGCCCGTGCTGCTGGCCCAGGCCAGTGCGCCGTGGTTGGGCGCACTGCTGTGGAAGGCCTCTGGCGGCTATGCGGCGGTCGAGTGGGCGATGGTTTCAGCGGCGCTTGTCGCGCTCGGCGCGTTCACCTACGGGTTGCGGCACGCCCAGGCCCGGCTGATGCGCAAAACACCCGAGTGACGCAATCGCCATAGCTCTGACGCCACTTTGTACGCAGAAGATTGCTTATAGGAACCTTTATTGACGCAAAAGTGTCTTGAAACATGAGACGTGATGTTTCATTCTCATGCTATGGCAGCCGACTTCTTGCGGCACCGCCAACGGAGGACGCGCCGTGTCACAGGTTCATCTGGAAACAGGATCCGCAAGCGAACAACTCCCGTGGACAGTCCACGAGATCGCCTACGGCAGCATCGACGTTGCACGCGTGCGCGAGAACCGCACGCTGTTCTATCTCGTGGTCAGCGCCTCGTTTGTCGAGAGCGGCTCCGATCTCTACGCAGGCAATCTCGCTCAGTACTACGCAGATCGCCCAGAAACCGCCCACTGGCTGATCGCCCACTGGGAGCGCGAAGAGCTGCAGCACGGCCGCGCCCTGCGCCGCTACGTTGAAACCGTCTGGCCCGAGTTTGACTGGGAACGCGGCTACGCCCGCTTTTTCGACGAGTACTCCCTCACCTGCTCGATCGACCAGTTCGAGCCGACGCAGGCACTGGAAATGGTGGCGCGCTGCGTGGTCGAGATGGGCACCGCCACGTTCTACCGCGCCATCGCCCAGGCCGCCACCGAGGCCAACGAGCCCGTGCTGCGCGACCTTGCCAGCCGCATCTCGGCAGACGAAGTCCGTCACTACAAGCACTTCCTGCGCTTCTTCAACGAGTGCAATGCCCGCGAAGGCGTCGGCCGCGCGCGCGTGCTCAAGGCGCTCGCCTCGCGCCTGCGCGAGATCAAGAACGAAGATTCGATGATCGCCCTGCGCAATGTGCTGCGCATCGAACGCGATCAGGAAGACGTGCCCGAGGCCGACGTGCGCGCACTCAACTCGCGCGTGAGCGCGCTGGTGCGCTCGCACCTGCCGATCGACATGGCAGCCAAGATGCTGCTCAAACCGCTGCGGTTGCGACCGGTGATCGAACGTTCGATCCGACCGCCGTTGGTGGCGCTGGTGCGGCGCGTGGTGCTGCACTGACCTTCGCGCATCGCGCAGACCAAAGAAAAACCCGGGCTAGCCCGGGTTTTTCATCTAGCCGACAGGGTATCGATTAGAACTTGTGGCGAATACCGACCATCGCGCCCATTTGATTGGAGCTGCTGGTCGTACCGTCCGGGTTCACAACCACAGCAGGCGTCGTGTCTTGTGCAACGCCAATCGGCAGCAGTGCATTGCTGCTGTTCTTTGCGTAGGCCAGGTTCAGGTACGCATCGGTACGCTTGGACAAGGCGTAGTCGGCACCCACCGAGAACAGCCACGGGTTGCCCACATCGGACTTGTGGTTCTGGTAGTACGCAGCGCCCGTCAGCGACAGCGCCGGCGTAGCTTGGTAGCCAGCACCCAGCCAGTAGAGGTTCGAACGCGTCTCGGCGGCAATCGGCAGACCCGTTACGTGGCCCCAACGGTAGCCTGCAAACAGCTTGGCCGGACCGAAGGCATACGTACCAGCGGCAGTCGCACGTTGCACCTTGATGTCAGCCGTCAGGGGTGAGTTACCGTTCGTTTGGTCATACACAGCACCCACCGAGAACGGGCCTGCTGCGTAGTTCAAGCCGGCACTCCACTCGCGACCGACCTTGCTGTTGCCAGCAATTTCTTGACCATCATTGCGGAACGAGTACAGCGCCGAAGCCGTGAGGCCGTTGAACGTGCCCACGTACTTCACAGCGTTGTCAGCACGGCCGCCCATGGCAGCGTCTTGCGACAGGATCGAGTAGCGCGAGGTCAGCGCCATCGGGTCATATTGCGTCGTGAAGTCGTACATCAGGTTCGTCTGACGACCCAGGGTCAATTGGCCCCACTGGCCTTGCAGACCAACGTACGCCTTACGGCCGAACAGACGGCTGTCGTTGCTCGTACCGCGGCTGATGTCGAAGCCGCTTTCCAGGTTGAAGATGCCCTTCAGGCCGCCGCCCAGGTCTTCAACGCCGCGCAGGCCCCACAGCGAACCCGTCATACCGTTGCCCGACTGCATGGACACGCGCGAGTTGCCGCCGCCGTTGGTACCGGGGACCTTATTGGCCCACTCGATGCCAGCATCGGCCACGCCGTACAGGGTCACGCTCGATTGCGCGGAGGCGCCTGCGGAAACCAGGGCTGCAGCAGCAGCCGCAAACAGCTTGATCTTCATATCGTTGTCCTTGAAAAACACTATCGCGGGGATTTGCGATTCAGCGATTATGTATTCCACTGACATTCATCCACCAATGCGCGGGATCACCCTGTGGCAAATACGACACCTCATCCGAATGCATAAAATTACGCATACAGATCAATGACTTACTTCACCAGTCCGCACCGCGTAAGCACGCCTTACAAGAATCGAATCCTCAATCCCACATCACATCATCCACGGATCAAAAAGAATAATCCAATGAATGACGAAAATTAAAGCATTGCATGCCACCGCTTTTCGATTATGATTCGCCAGAAGCTTGAATTACAGTTTCACAGCCTCATATCGACTTTAAAGACCGCTTGAAAAAGCGGTCTTTTTTTTTCGCCCATGCCGATGCCCCTGCGCGCAATGGCTGCGCGGGCGTCGTCGCATCGTGATGGGTGTCGAAGAGATTGGCCGGCAGTGCCGCGGCAAGACAGCGAATCTGCCAGCGCGACGTCGCCAGGACGCCGGTAATCAGGCCGCGAGCCCGATCTTCTTGGAGATGCGGTGCTTGAAGGTCGAGACCGTTTTCGGCGAGATGCCGAGGCGCTGGGCGATCTCCGTGTTCCCGTAGCCTTGCGTGAGCAGTTGATTCACGCGCAGCTCCCGTTTGGTCAGCGTTGCCATGCCCGCACCTTCCGCGGGGCCCATCGCTGCATGGGGAAACGACAGATACCCGCGTGCGGCCAGCAACAGGGCCGCCGACAGGACAGCGGTGGCTTCCGATTTCTCGACGTAGGCATTCGCGCCGGCGAGGAAGGCTAGCCGCGCGTTGTCGTCGGCGCTTTCCGACGAGATCGTCACGATGCCAATGTCCTGGCGTTGCGCGCGAACCCGCCGCACCAGTTCAAGGCCATCGAGGCTGGGCAGATTGATGTCGATGATCGCCAGCTTGGGGCGCGCCGAGCGGATCAGTTGCAGCCCCTCCGCCCCATCGGCTGCGGTGGCGACAAGCTGCAGATACGGTGACCCGGCAAGCAGCGCTTGAATGGACTCGAGAACGAGGGGGTGGTCGTCGATTGCGACCACCGAATGAAAGGCTTGACCTACGGCGGACATGGATTGGGGCGCACAAGCTCCGGGAGCATCCCGTCACGTTGCGTTGCAAATGGCTGACAGATTCTGTGGTGCGAGTGCGCGGGCAGGAAGCAAGTTCCTCCCCGTACAGGTTTGCCAGAGATTTGCAGCGCCCCAACTACCGACTGCAACGTTGCGTCAATCTTCTGCGACAGCGCCGCGATCACGCCAGCCGGAACACATCCACCGCGCCGCGCAGTTCCTGCGCCTGTTGACGCAGGCTTTCGGCGGCGGCGGCGGCCTCTTCCACCAGCGCGGCGTTCTGCTGCGTCACCTCGTCCATCGACGTCACGGCCTGGTTGACCTCTTCAATGCCCTGCGACTGCTCGCGCGAGGCATGGCTGATCTCGCCCATGAAGCCGGCGATGCGCTCCACACGCGTGACGATGTCCTGCATGGCGTCCCCCGCACCACGCGCGGCTTCGTTGCCGGCCTGCACCTCTTCCACCGAGCGGGTGATGAGCGCCTTGATCTCCTTGGCGGCGGCGGCGCTGCGCTGCGCAAGGCTTCGCACCTCGCCCGCCACCACGGCAAAGCCGCGGCCCTGCTCGCCTGCGCGGGCAGCTTCCACGGCGGCGTTCAGCGCCAGGATGTTGGTCTGGAAGGCGATGCCATCGATGATGCCCGTGATGTCGGCAATCTTCTGTGCGGTGGTGTGGATGCCCGACATCGTGTCGACCAGGCGCTCGACGGTCTGCCCACCGGCGTTGGCCGCCTGGCTGGCGGACTGCACCATGTCGTGCGCGTGCTGCGCGCTGTCGGCGTTCTGGCGCACGGTGGCGGCCAGTTCTTCGATGCTCGATGCGGTGCGCTCCAGACTGCCGGCCTGTGCCTCGGTGCGCGCGGAAAGGTCTGCATTGCCCGCGGCGATCTGGCCGGTGCTGGAGGCGATGGTGGACGCGCTGGCGCGCACCTTGTCGACGATGCCCGAGAGACCATCGCCGACACCGTTGATGGCGCGCATCAACTGGCCGATCTCGTCGCGGCGGGTGGCGGGCAAGCGGTGCGTCAGGTCACCGGCGGCCACGCGCTCGGCCACGGACACCACTTCGGCCAGCGGCATGCTGACTGCGCGGCGCAGCATCCACCACAGGCCGGCGGCCAGCAGTGCGCCCAGCGCCAGACCGAGCAGCAGGAACCGGTTGCGGGCAGCGATCAGATCGGCTTCCAGTTCGTCCACGTAGGCCGTGCCGGCAATCACCAGCTTCCAGTCCGGGTACTGCGAGAAAACGGTGAAGCGCTCGCGCGCGGCACCGCCTTCGGTGTCGGCCAGCGTGTGGCGCAGGATGCCGTCCTTCTGCTCGATCATCTCGCGCACCCAGGCCTGGCCGGCGGCGTCCTTGGCGTCGAGCAGGTTCTTGCCTTCGCGCGCCGTGTTGCGGTCGATCAGCACCTTGCCCTGGTCGGCACCGGGCTTGCCATCGATGACAAAGTAGCCGCCGGTCTTGCCGATGGTGTGCGCGCGGATCTTGTCCTTGAGCAGCGCCAGTTCGGTGCGCACGTCCACACCCACGTAGAGCGCGCCGATCACCTTGCCGGAAGCATCGCGCACCGGCTCGTATTTGCTCATGTAGGGCACGCCAAACAGCCACGCCAGGCCGCGGAATGGCTCGCCCGCCATCAGCGCCTTGTAGCTGGGGTGGGCGCGATCGAGCAGCGTGCCGATGGCGCGTTCGCCGTTTTCCTTCTTGAGCGAGGTCGTCACGCGTACGAAGTCGTCGCCGGTGCGGGCAAACACGGTGGCGATGGTGCCGCCGGTGCGGGCGAAGAACTTGTCCGGCACGGTGTAGTTGAGGTTCAGCACCGTGTCGCCGCTCTTGAAGGTGGGCGTGGGCTTGCCGGCCACTTCCACGGTCTGCGCCGGGTCCACGCTGTAGGGGCCGGGGGCGGCATCGGCAAAGGCGGTGAGGAAGCGGTCCGCCTCGGTACGCATGGCGCCGTCGAAGAGCGCAATCATGTCGCGCATGGCGGCCTCCTGGTCACGCATGGCCGACTGCGCGTTGGCTTCCAGCGTGCGCAGGCTCGAGTGCGAGTTCGCCAGCGCAAAGGCGCCGAACACCAGCACCAGGGCAATCAGGCCGATGACGGCCAGCCGCGTGCCGAGGCTGGTGGCGGGTTCAGGGGCGGAGTGGCGAGGGGGCGTTCGCATGCTTTTTCCTGGTGATCGACAGTCGGGGTTAACAACGGATCACCGGCGAAAAGCTTGAGCGCAAACGTTTAACACGTCGCCATTGTCCGGAAAGCCAGACAATATCCGACGCACCGGACAGCGGGCAGCCATCTGCCTAGAATGCTCTGGCCGCCCAGCCTTCCGCCCAACACGAGCCAGGACACAACATGCGCAGACTCCAGCCGCTATGCCACGGCATCACCCTCGCATTCACCGCCGCAGCCTTGCTGTGCGCCATGCCGACCGCCCAGGCGAGCTGTGTCGTGCCGCCCGCCGAGCACACCATCGACCCGCCCGGTTTCTACGACGATCCGGCTGGCTACCAACAGGCCGTCAAGCCCATGCGCGCCTACATCGACCGGCTCAACAAGGCCGCGGAGGCCGGCGACTGGGCCTGCACGATCGATCTGCTTGCGGGCTGGGCGCAGGGCGACGCGTTGATGGGGCCGATCACGGGCTACCAGGGCTACTACGAGCGCTCGTGGGCAGGGACGGATTTCGCGCTGGTGCTCATGCGCGCGCAAAAGCTTGGGCGCCTCGATGCACCGCGCGCTGCCATCATCGACAACTGGCTCACACGCATCGCCATCGCCACCCGCGACGCGCAAGAGATCAACAGCCTGCACAACAACCTGACCTACTGGGCCGGGCTCAACCTGGTGGCCATCGGCACGGTGGCGCGCCGGGGTGACCTGGTGGACGATGGCGTCGCCCGCGTGCGGGAGGGCATCCGCGACATCGGCCCGCATGGCGAGCTGCAGCGCGAACTCAAACGCGGGGACCGCGCACTGCACTACCACACGTTCGCGCTGCTGCCGCTGGTGTTCACGGCCGAGCTGGTCAGGCCGCGCAACATCGATCTGTACGCCGAAAACCAGCGTGCGATCGGCCGGCTGGCAGACCTCGTCACGCGCGCGGTGCAGGACCCGAACAGCTTCCGCGCCGTCAGCCCCATCAAGCAAGAGCTGTTTCCGTGGACCTTCCAGGACGAGCTGTCGTGGATGGAGCCCTACTACGCCAGCCAGCACGACACGCGCCTGCCGGCGCTGATTGCGGCACGGCGTGCCTTCCATGAATGGCGACTGGGCGGCAATGTCACGCAGGCGTGGGGCGTGACATTGCCTTAGCGCCGGGTTACGCGCCGCAGGTGAGCTCCACGCGCTGTGGCACCAGCTTGGCCGGGTTGCCGGCACCCAGGTCGATGCGCCAGTCGGCGCCGTGCGTGCCGACCACCTCACGGCCGTCCACGGTAGCGCGGCAACGCGCAGCGTTGGCAAAGCGGATGAACGGGCGCGTATAGCCCGCCACGTCAACGGACAACGCGCGGCCATCTGCGCTGCGCTGCCAGTTGGAAATCCGGCCATTGGCCTCTCGCACGTAGGGGAAGGAGTCAGCCCCCGGTCGATCCGACAACACGATGCGTGCTGACCCGCTTGCCAGGTGGATATACATGCCGCCGTTGCCTGGCGAATAGCCCGCGACGTCGCGCGACTGATCCAGCCGCGGCACACCGAGCCCAGTCCAGCGCACGGTACGCAGATCCCCATTGCCGCGCACCACCCAGGCGTTGCCATCACGGGCCACGGCGTAAGCGCGGAAGTCGAGCACTTTGTGGATGTAGTCCGACGCATAGATCGGCATGATCGGCTGCGTCATCGCCCAGTCGTACACCTGTCGCAGCGCGGTGAGCGAGGCGAGCTTGGTACCCGAATACATGTGGTAATAGATACCGATCGGCTTGAAGCGATAGGGCTTGTCGGTCAGTTCGAAGGTTTCGATCGCGCGCGAGAAACCGTAGTACGGGCCGTGCCAGAGGTTGGTGTAGATGTTCTCGTTCTGGTCGGGCGCGAACACCTGGAACAGGCCATTGCCCTTGTCCACACCCAGCGGCGCTACGGCCGTCCAGCTCGGGTTGGAACGCGTGATGTAGGTGTCGCCACCGTTCATGTTGAGCACGCCCGCCTCGTTGGTCTTCTGCACGGCGATCGGCGGCACCTGGCCGTTGCCGCTCCACAGCAGCACCTTCACACGCTTGCCAGCGGGCGCCAGCTTCGTGTTGATGTAGTCGATGGAGCCGGCGATCTCGCGGTCGAAGCTGAAACGGTAGTTGGGGATGTTCAGCGCAAAGGAATCGGCGCCTTCAGGTGCCTTGTCATACGGCGGCTCGGGCGGGTTAGTCGTGCGCAGCCAGTCGAACGGATGCGAGAACGTGTGGCTTGCCAGCTCCACGTACGGTTGCGCAAAGATGGTGCGCGCGATGGGTTCGAGCTGCGATGTGAGCTTGGGGTACATGCCGTCGGACGCCACCTCGCCCTCGATGATCGATACGGTGGTCGGCACCTTGTAGCGCTCGAAGATCTCCCGCAGCAGCGCCTGGCCCGAGAACTCGCCGGGTGGGAACTCCGTACGCGAGGCAAACCCGTCGCCGTCGATATGCACGGTCATCAGGCGGCGGCCGTTCTCGGTGGTGGTGTCGGGCACGGGCATGGCCGGCAGCGCCAGCGCGCGGCGCAGGAAGTCCAGCGGCTGGATCACCCAGCGCGCCTGATCCACGTCGGGCATGCGAAACACACCGAAGGGCTGCAGGACATACCCGCCCCATGGCGTGATGGCGGCCGCGTCATAGGTGTAGCTGCCCGCCGACAGCCGCAGCAGCGATTGCGTGCCATCCACGCTTGGATCCACCTGCACACCAACTGCGGCACGCCGATCCGGGTGCGGCTGCAGCTCGAAGCCGATCATCGGGTCGCGCGCAACAATGGTGAGTGGCCCCGATGGCGTTCCTGGCACGGTCTTCAGGCCAAGCGTCTGTGCCATCGACGCATCCATATTCATGCCGAACTGGTTGAACATCGCCACGCGCACACCGGCGCCCACGGTGCGCCGGAGCCAGGATGCCCAGGCACCCGGACGCGGTGCGTTGGCATCAAACCAGGTGACGACGCCGGCGTAGCGGTCGGGTGTGACGGTCGGCAGCGGCTGGTAGGCGTCGGCAAACTCAACGCGGTAGCCGAGGTAGTTGATCGGCATGGCAAGGTACAGCACCGACGGCGCGGTATTGGCACTCGTGCCGGGTTCTTGCGGCTCGACCAGCAGCACGCGACGCGGCATGACTTCCAGACGGCCGATGCCGATGAAGTCTGCACCAGGCGTGGTGGCATAGCTGGTCACGCCAGCGGCGCGCGCCACGTTGGCGGTCTCCCGCAGGCAAGTGCGGTTGTAGCCGGCGCAGTAGTCCAGCGCAACGGCGGGCAGGTGATATTGCGTACCGATGCTGCGCAGCGCGGCAACGCGGGCCGTGCGATCGGCATCGCTCACGTCTTGCAGGCCTTCGCCACCCGTGCGCTCACGCACAAGGCCGGGCGTGACCACACCAGACAACTGCGGCGCCAGCGTATCGAGCCACGCGGTGCCGCCCGCCAGCAGCTTGACCTGCGGCGCACGGGCATGCAGCGCTTGCGCCAGCGCCGACACCGCGTTGACGGCACCCGGGGTCTTGGCTGCCAGCGTGTCCAACCCATCCAGCAGGAACCCCTGATAGCCCTGCGCAAGCAGCGGTGCAAACACCGGATCGAGCACGTTGGCCGGCCAAGAGCTGTCGCGCATCGCCTCCACCTGCTGTGTCAGGTCAACGCGCGCGAGCCACAACGTGGGCGATGGCTGTTTCGGGTCGAAGGTGCCGGCTGCGGCTGGATCGAGCACCACCCAGTCGAAGGCCTGCAACTCAGGCGCCGGTACATCGCGGCCGTAGTAGAAGGCGATCTGCGGATCAGGGGTGGCGGGCTGCGCATGTGCTGCAGCAGCCCCGCATGCCAACGCAACGGCACCCAGCCATGCTGACCAACGCCATTGCCGATTGCTGCTCACCGCCTGCCTGCCCTGCATCCCGATCCTCGAGAATTGATCCGGCTTCCATTGTGTCGGGCTGGCGGCCGATTGCAACGTTCTTGTGCGGGCGATGGCCGCCGCAGTGCGTTAGCAGCACACGGCGGGGCGATCCCTCTTAGAACGCCGACTTCACCACCCCGCCATCCACACGCAGCGCAGCGCCCGTGGTGGCGGCCGACAGCGGGCTGGCAACGTAGGCGACCAAGTTCGCCACCTCTTGCGGCGTGGCAAAGCGCTTGATGAGCGAAGTCGGCCGCGCGGTCTCGAAGAACGTCTTTTCGAACGCCTCGAAGCTCTGGCCGCCCGAGAGCTTGCCCACGAATTCATCCACGCCTTCGGAACGCGTGGGCCCGGGCAGCACGGCATTCACGGTGACGGCGGTGCCGGCAGTCACTTCGGCCAGCCCGCGCGAGAGGCCCAGCAACGCCGTCTTGGTCACGCCGTAGTGGATCATCTCGGCCGGAATCTGCACACCGCTCTCGCTGCTGATGAAGATGATGCGGCCCCAGTTCTGCGCCTTCATGGCGCCCAGGTAGGCACGCGAGAGGCGCACGCCGCTCATCACGTTCACGTTGAAGAAGCGCAGCCATTCGGCGTCGTCGATCTCTTCAAACGGCTTGGGGTCGAAGATGCCGAGGTTGTTGACGAGCACATCGACCTTGGGAAAACGGGCCAGCAGCGCCGCGACCTGTTCGGGTGCGGACAAATCGCCGGCAAAGGCCTCGACATGGGCGTCGGGTACCTCGGCACGCAGGCGGTTGATGGCATCGGCCACCGAGGCTTCGGTGCGGCCATTGACGATGACGCGGGCGCCTTCGGCAGCCAGTGCTACAGCAATGGCATGTCCGATGCCCTTGGTGGAGCCGGTCACGAGCGCAAGCTTGTTCTGAAGGTGGAGGTTCATGGCAGTAAAAAATGGAATTTGGAGGAGGACGAGCACGTCGCGCCACTTGGGTTGAGCCCGCAGCAGCGCCGACGTTTCAACCATGATACGAACCACCCCACCCTTTGGCAGCCGCAATCGTTTTGCAGCGGTATCCAATGTGATTTGACGATGAGCCTTGGTGTCGATCCCGGCTTGACGGCCTGGGCAAGCGACGATTAGTGTGCAATGAAGCACGCTCCGCGTTACGGGAACGCACGGCGCGCAAGACAAGCCGGATCACCGGTAGAACGGGGAGCATCACCATGAGCACAGACGTACAAACTCCACCAGAGGCCACCGCCATGAGCGGCGGCACGGGCGAAGGCGCCTACCAGGTCGACACCATGGATCGCGACACCAACGTCGGCCGACTCGTGCATCGGGTCCGGCACGCGCTGGTGACGCACATCGATAGTGCGCTGGCGTCGATTGATCTGACCGCTGCGCAGTGGATGGTGGTCATTTATCTGGCCGAAGACCTGGCGACCACACCGGCCGAACTCTCGCGCCTGCTGCACTACGATCCGGGTGCGATGACGCGGCTGATCGATCGGCTGGAGAAGAAGAACATCGTGAAGCGTGCCCCGAGCGATGCCGACCGCCGTTCGGTGGTGGTCACGCTCACGGAGCAAGGCCGCGCGCTGTACCCGGAGATCCGGCCCTTGATCATCGATGTGCTGAACCACTTGCTGCGCGGGTTCTCGCAGACCGAGGTCAAGCAACTGGAAAACCTGCTGCTGCGCGTCCTGCACAACGCCTGAGCGCGCTGTGCACGGCAAACAGCAGGGCTAATCAGCCGACGGTGCTGTCGGCGCGGAGTTGGTCGCGCAGGCGGCGCAGTTCGGCCAGCGCAGCGGGGGCATCGGCCGGGATCGTGCCGGCCTGTGCCAGCGCCGCCTCGAGCACGCGGGCCCGTTCGGCAATCGCGGCCTGCTCCACCGTCAGCGCCGCACCCTTGATCCGGTGCGCCACGTAGCGCGCCGCGTCCGGGTCATGTGCATTCAACGCGTGGGCCAGGCTTTCCAGATCGTCATCCAGCGAATCCAGATAGATCGACCAGAGGTCCCGGTCTTCTCCGGCCAGGGTGGGTGCAGTCACGCGCGGCGTGCTCGGGCTGTCGTCACTGCCGGCGACATCGCACCAGAGATCGATCATGTCGCGCAGGGCATCCAGGCGGATGGGCTTGGTCAGCATGCCGTCCATGCCGCTTTCCATCACGCGCTGCTGGTGCTCGTCATCCACCGCGGCAGAGATGGCGAGGATGGGCGTATGGATGCCGGCACCGGCCTCGCGCGCGCGAATGCGCGCCGTGACCGCATAGCCGTCGATATCCGGCAGGTAGCAGTCCATCAGGATGAGGTCGAACGTCTGCGCCGCAGCTTTCTCCAGGGCCTGCGCACCGTCAGCGGCGAGTTCGACATCGCAGCCGAGCGTGTGCAGCTGGTCTTCGATCACCATCAGGTTGGTTGGCTGATCGTCCACCACCAGCACGCGTGGGCGCGGCTTGCTGGTCTGTGCGGACACTGCTTTGGCCAGCTCCGTTTGCTGCACGGCATCGGGCAACCCAATAGGCTCGGGGGCAATCGTGAGGGTGCGTTCATCGGTGATGGGGCGTGCCGCCGCCTGCGCCTCCTCCGCCGTCGCCACCTCGGCAGGCAGGGTGACGGTAAAGACCGTGCCCGCTCCTGGCGTGCTCTGCACCTCGATCTTGCCGTGCATCAAGCGAACGAGTTCGCGGGAAATCGACAGGCCCAGCCCCGTACCGCCAAAGCGCCGCGTGGTGCTGGAGTCGGCCTGCTGGAATGCCTTGAAGATGGTGTGTTGGTCTTTCTGCGCAATGCCGACACCCGTATCGGCCACGTCGATGGTGAACGTACCGGCCGCGCCGCGCTTGGCTGCCGGCACGTAGGACATGCGCACCGTCACCCCGCCGTGCTCGGTGAACTTCACCGCGTTGGACAACAGGTTCAGCAGGATCTGCCGCGTGCGTGTCGGATCGATCCGCAGGCACAGCGACGGATCGACCCCGCTCATGAACGTGAGCGCCAGTCCCTTGCGCTCGGCACGCCAGCGCACCACGTCCAGCGCTTCGTTGATCCACGGCAGGATCGGCGTGGGCAACAGTTCCAGCGCGACGCGCTGGGCTTCCAGCTTGGAGATATCGAGCACGTCATCCAGCAGCACCAGCAGCGTCTGCGAGGCGGTGGTCGCCACGTCAGTCAGGCGCTTCTGCTTGTCGTCGAGCGGCGTGCGCTGCAGCAGCTCGACCGACGAGAGGATGGCGTTCATCGGCGTGCGGATCTCGTGGCTCATCACAGCCAGGAAACGGGCCTTCTCACGCTCGCTGCGTTCGGCACGCTGGCGCTGCACGCGGGCGCGCCATGCCAGGAAGAGGATGCCGACTATCGCTGCGACTACCAGGGCCAGCTCACGCGCGCGATAGCGCAGGATTGAGCCGTAGGAAGGCGCACCATAGTCCACGACTTCGAGCCAGTGACGCTCAAAGACGTCGGTGTCCGCCGCGGTGAGCGCATGCAGCGACTTGTCCAGAATCGAGCGCAGCAGCGGCTGGTCTGCATGCACCCCCATGAACAGCGGCACTGGCAGATCCGTGAGCACGCCCGAAACATGCAGCTCGCTGGCAAAGCGTCGACGCAGCAGCGGCTCGGCTGCGTAGTTGGTGGCGGCGGCAACGTCGGCCGAGCCATCGGCGACCGCCTGCAGGGCCGCATCCGTCGAATCAAACAGCAGCAGATGCGCACGCGGCAGCTTCTCGCGCATGAGGATCTCGGTGGCGCCACCGCCAATAATCGCCACCGTCATGCCATCCAGCTCATCCAGATGGAAGATCGTGCGCTGCGAGGCACGCGCCACCGCCAGCGTGGCCCCCATGAAATATTGGTCGGTCAACAGCAGCTGCTGTTTGAGCGCATCCGACGCGGCAAGCGTGGAGAGACTCGGCAGCAGGTCGACTTCGCCCTGGAGAAACGCGTTGCGGCTTTGGGCCCAGTTGTTGATCGGCACCGGCTTGAAGCGCAGTCCGCTGACACGGCTGATCGCATCGAGATAACTGGACGCCAGCCCTTGCGGCTTGCCCTGCTCGATGTACTCAAAGGGTTTCCAGTTTTCCCGGTATGCGACGCGCACGACCGGATGCTGTGCGATCCAGGCGTGCTCTTCCGGCGTGAACTCGGGCCCGTTCTGCGCGGCAGCCGAAAGCGGCAAGCCCACGACGACTAGCACGCAAGCGATGAGGCAGCGACCAAGGCGCCGCCCGGCGCTCACTGCCCCTCCAGCTCGTGCTTGATCTTGAAGAGTTCGGTATCGGTACGGATACCCAGCTTGCGATAGGCGGATTGCTTCTGCGAACTGATGGTCTTGATGCTGCGCGCGAACTTCTCGGCAATGTCGGAGACGGACATACCGTCCAGACAGCAGCGCAGTACTTCGCGCTCACGCGGGCTCAACTCGGGGCGCTCCACCAGTGCGGAGAGCTGGTTGCCATCGCCTGCAGATGTCGGCGCCGGCGCATCGGCGGCCAGGGCATCGCGCTCCATCTCGGCAGCCAGCGTGGCATTCAGCCGCTTGCCGCCCGCCGCCACGGTGCGGATCGCCCGCACCAGCTCCGACAGTTCTTCTTCCTTGCCCACAAACCCGCGTGCACCGGCATGCATGACCAGCCCGACCGTCGCCTTGTTGTGATGCGCGGAGGCCACCAGGATCTTCAACTCCGGGTAGCGCACGCGAATCAGGCGGATCAGGTTCAGCCCGTCGATCTCGGCAGGCCCGAGCGAGTAGTCCATCAGCAGGATGTCCACCTCGACGGTGTTGTCCTTGAGCGCCTGCACGACCTCCCGGCCCGACGCGAACATGCCGCTGACCTCGATGTCGGCCTCCTGCTTCAGGCGCGCGGCCAGGCCGTGACGGACGACCGCATGGTCATCGAGCACGACCACGCGGATCGGTCGGGTCGCGGTCCAGTTCATGTTGGCAAATTCCTCTTCAACTTGTTTGGGATGGTTGCGCGGGGGCTGACTTTACTGCGCTGCAGCACTCAACGTTGCGACACAAATTCGAGCCCCCGGGGTCGAGCCTTCGATTGACACAATCCGAGGCCTCGCTACCTACAGACGACACAAACGATCACAAATTTAATGTCTTATTGTCTGTGATAACCGCCGAGGACACCAGAACCGCATCAGACGTCACTTTTCATCGACGAGCGTGTCGTTGCGTGCAAAAACGTGGCAGTTGATCCAGCGCTCCGTGCAAAAGGCGATGGCACGAAGCTCCGCGTTCTGCCCCCATGCCAAGGAGTAGTGATCGCCGTCGGAGATTACGAAAACCTTCGGCCAGACCTTCTTCAGGTACGTATCGAACCCGGATTGTTGATTGGAGCCGAGTTCGCTTGTACGGCGCGGGGCGGAACCGGGTGTCGCCGTCGAACCGGACGGCGCGGTGGCGTTGGCCGCCACGGTGGAGGCGGCAGCGGTGCGCGCAGCCAGCGCCTTCTGCCCGCGATCCGGTACTTCGGCAATCCAGTCAGCCGGAATCGCGAAATTCAGATTCTGCCCGTCCTTGGCATCAATGCCGCTTGCTGTAATGCCGACCAATCGTCCGTTGACATCGAACAACCCGCCACCGCTAGAGCCATGCGAGATGGCGGCAGAAGTCTGGATTCGCCGCAAGCGGCCGTCCGCATCGTTGCGCAGCGACGAGATCAGCCCCTCGCTGATGGTGAGCTCCAGCCCGAGCGGGCTACCCACGGCGTACACCTTTTGCCCCGTCACCAGCGACGTGCCGGGCGCAATCGCCACGGCCGGATAGTGAAACTCGGCCACGCGCAGTTCGCATAGATCGCGCTCGACGTCGGGGTACAACAGCCGCGCACCAAACGCGACATTGCCGCGCCGGATGGCGATCTGCTTGCCACCCCGCAGCACATGGCAGTTGGTGATGGCCAGGCCATCACCGATCACGACCGCGCTGCCCTGCGCGGTCGGCTGACCGTCGGCGCCGATGACGCGGACTTCCCAGATGCTGGGGGCGACCTTGGCAAAGACATCGGCCGGCTCCAGCGCGGCGGCAGACAGCGCGCTCAGCGCCGCAGCAGCGGCAAGGCACGCGCGAAGAATCAAGGCAGTACGGCTCATTGCGGGGGCAGCAGATCAGAGAGATCGCTCAGCGTGGTGGCGCCATCGGGCGAACGCGTTTTGTCGCGCAGAAAGGCGACATCGGCATCGGTCAGGTCGGGGCAGCTTCCAGTACCCCAGGCTTGGTTGATCTGGTACGTGCGGTAGCGCACGTTGAAAGCGTGCCACGATTTGCCATCGTCCGATTCCACCACGCCGGCACGGCAGACGTGGGCATTGGTCGGGTAGCTGGCCGTCATCTTGTATTGCTTGCCCGGCTGCGGCATGAAGGTCGCCGACACACCGCAGCGATACTGCAGCATGCCCGAGGTACGGATGAACGTGGCCCCCAGCGCAGTCGGCACGCCTGCCAGTACGCGGATCGGTTGCGTCGCGTCAGTGGGCTTGAGTGCCGTGCGCGGGCCGCTACAGGACTTGGCGTCGTCAAAGCGGAGAATCGTGGCGCTGGTGCTGCCAAGCGGTCGGATGAAGTCAACCGTGGCGGTTCTGACACCGGCCGGCGGCTCGGTATATGGCACCGCGCAGCCCACCAGCCACAGCGCGCCCGCCCCCACCGCAGCGATCGTTCGGATCGTCATGCGCTCCCCTCGCATTTTTTTGGCTCAATTGTGTGATGTCTTTGACTGGCGCAGCTCTACAGCCCGACCGCACCATGCACCGCGCAAGTGTAACCAAAGGTGGAGGCACTGGAATGACCCGCCGCACGGACGTCACATCCGCGCGTCGGACCGCCCCTTGCAGCGCTTACACGAGCGCCGCGTCGATGCGCGCCCGCGTGCTGTGCCGCGCGCGCTCAAATACCGCCATGTCCCCCATCAGGAAGGCAACGTTGGCATTGGAGCGGAAGGATTCGATCTCGAAGACGAGTTGCTCGACGTCCAGGTCGGCGCGCAGTTCACCGGCAGCCTGGCCGGCGACGATCACCTCGCGAAAGCGCGCGCGCACCGCCTCGCGGTGGCCGCGCACGCGATCCTGGATGGTGCCGGGGCGGGCGCGGTATTCGTAGCTGGCTGCGCAGACAAAACAACCACCCGGCGACTGCCCACCCGCAACGTAGTCGAACCAGCCTTCGGTCAACGCCCGCAGGCGGGCCAGCGGGCTCTCCAGCGCCAGCGCCGGCTCCACCACCCTGTTCCGGTAGTGCACAACACCCGCATCCAGCGTGGCGAGCTGCAGCGTCTCCTTGTCGCCAAACAGCACCTGGATATTGCCCTTGCCCACGCCTGCATCGGTGGCGACGCGGCCAATGGTCAGGCCCTCCAGCCCATCGGTGGAGGCGATGGCGGTGGCGTGCTCCAGCACCTGAGCGCGCGCACGCTCGCCGCGCGCGCGCCGGCCGTCGGTCTCGTTCATGGTGATGCCCTCTGTGTTCTCGAAGCCCTGTCTGTGAGTAAGGTCAACGCAATCGGACCTTGACGCGGGTGAATCGCCCTATAGTATACGTACGACCGTATATTAATAACCGAGATCACCCCATGTCAACGGAATCCCTCGCGGGCAGCCTGGCTGCAGCGTCCACCTCGTCGGCGCGACGCTGGCCCGCGCTGGCGGCGCTGCTAACCGGCAACTTTGTCACCATTCTCGACCTGTTCATCGTCAATGTGGCGATTCCGGACATCCGCACCGGGCTGCACGCCAGCTTTGCCGAGATCCAGCTCGTGATGGTGGGCTACAGCGCCGCCTATGCGGTGTTCCTGCTCAACGGTGCGCGCCTGGGCGACCTGTTCGGGCGCAAGCGCATGTTCCTGGCGGGCATGGCGCTGTTCACGCTGGCATCGGCCCTGTGCGGGCTGGCAACGAGTGCGTGGATGTTGATTGCCATGCGCGAGGCACAGGGCCTGGGCGCCGCCATCCTGATGCCGCAGGTGATGGCCACTGCACGTGTGTTGTTTGACGGGGATGAGCGTCGGCGCGCGTTCGGGGTGATGGGCGCGGTACAGGGCGCAGCCGCATCGCTGTCACAGCTTGCCGGCGGCTGGCTGATCGGGCATCCGTTGGCGGCAGACATCGGCGGCTGGCGCATGGTGTTTCTGGTCAATGTGCCCATCGGTATTGCGGCGCTGCTGGCGGCACGGGCGTTCGTCACGGAATCACGCGCCCCGGTGGCGGCGCGCCTGGATGTGCACGGTGCGCTGGCCGGCGCGGTGGCGCTAGGCATGCTGCTGGTGCCCATCATGCAGGGCCGCGAGTTTGGCTGGCCGTGGTGGTCATGGGCGGTGCCGCTGGCCTCGCTGCTGGTGTTCCGGCATTTCGTGCGGTATGAGCAGGCGCTGTCGGCAGCGGGCCGCGTGCCCATCATCGAGATCGCACTGTTTGCCAACCGCAGCTTCGTGATGGGCGTGCTGGCGATCTTTCTCATCTACACAGCCATCAGTTCGTACTTCCTGGCGCTGACCGTGCTGCTGCAATTCGGCCACGGGATGACCGCATTGGCGGCGGGGATGGTCTTCACGCCGGCAGCCATTGCGTTCTTCACGGGGTCGCTATCGGGGCCACGGCTGGCCGAGCGCATCGGACAGCGCGCGCTACTGCTGGGTGTGGCGATCTTTACGGTGGGGCTCACGGTGTCGGCCACGGTGGCGCAAGCGGGCGGTCCGCTACCACTGCTGATGGTGGCGCTGGTGCTCAACGGCTTTGGGCAGGGCATGGTGCTACCGCTGTCGCTCAACACGATCCTCAGCGGCGTACAGGCCTCGCAGGCCGGCATGGGCGCGGGTGCAGTGACGACCATGCAAGCGGTCGGCAATGCGGTGGGGGTGACGGTGGTGGGCGTGCTGCTGTTCTCGCTGCTGGGCCATGTGGAGGGCGGCAGCGCGGTGGATGCGGTGGACGCGGCCGCGCACGTTGCACGCTACGGCCACGCATTTGCCCTGGCGACGCTGTACAACGTGGGGGCCACGGCGCTCGCCTTTGTGCTGTTCTGGCGCGCGTGGCGCCGGCACGCATAGCCGCTTACTTGCGCACCCAGCCGCGCCGCACGGCCGGCGCGAGTACCACGCCATGCACCGCCAACCCGAGGCGGTGCAGCGGCTCTGACAGCGTATGCGCCACGCGGCCGCTGCACAGCCAGGCGCTCAATACCGACACGGCGGCCGCGCCCAGCATGTCGAACGGATAGTGCACCCCCAGGTAGATGCGCGCCCAGGCCATCGGCAGGCCCAGCAGCGCCAACCATGCGCCCACGCGACGCAGACGCGCATCCCACATCAGGCTGAACGCGACCGTCCACCACACCGTCAGGTGGTCGCTCGGAAACGAGGAATCCGCCACATGCGGCAGCAGGTTGGTCCCCAGGCCGATCTCAAACGGCCGCGGGTGATACCAGACCTGGCTGAACCCCGCGCTGATGAGCAGCGCCAGGGCGGTGGCCAACGCGGCCTGCAGGGCGCGGCGGCGCGATGTTGGCTCGCCCCACAACCAGCAGGCCACGAGCGTCAGCGGCGCCAGCCAGATCAGGTATTCCGCAAAAAACATCGCCAGCCAGAACGCCGTGGGGGCTGGGTCGGTTGGGGCATTGAGCCAGAGAAACAGGGTGTGATTGAGTGATTCCATTCCGCATCGGCCCGCAGGCCGAGTGATTCGACAGCACTGGTTTGTCCCGCGCACAGTACGGAGCGTTCCCTTCAATTGCCTTGGAGCGGGTCTGCCCGCAAGGCTACGGCGCCAGACTTAGGCAAATCACAGGGATAGCCCGGTCATTGCCTAGGCTTTTCGCCCCGCCGGCCGATGCCTATGATGGAGGCACACAAGCAGCACAGTCCCATCGCCCGTCTTACCGCTGGAACACACAGCGGGCACCGGGGCCGATCGGATACGCACAACCAAACCGGGGGTTGGATGGAAAGTTTCCTGATCCAGCGGGCCACGCGCCGGCAATCGGCCGTGGCCGGCGTGATTGCCTTGCTGATCCTGCTGACGCTGGCCGTGGCCGCGCCTCGGGCTGGCCTGCAATGGCCCGCCATCAGCCCGTTCATGCCGATGTGCGCATTGACGGTCTTCACCACCGCCTGTATCGCCGCGTTCCTGTTGGGGGCCCAGTTCACCGTGACGCGCCAGCCGATGCTGGGCGCGTTGGGCGGTGCCTATGCCTTTACCGCGCTGGCCGTGGCCCTGCAGTTGCTGATGTTTCCGGGGGTGTTCTCGCCCACCGGCCTGTTCGGTGCCCGCCCGACCAGCGCGGTGTGGATGTGGGTGTTCTGGCACGGCGGCTTTCCGCTGTTCGTAATCCTGGCGGTGCTCACGCGTGACCGGTTCTCGCGCGATACGGTCTCCACCCGGCACGTGGGACTGTGGGCATGGCTATTGATCGGCGGGCCGGTGGTGGTGGGCGCGCTGCTGTGCGGCGTCGCCCTGATGGCCGATCTGCCGCCGCCGCTGGCGTCGACCACCGGCGGGGCGATTGCCAGCAACCCCGTCGCGGTGGTCCTGTGGGCAATCAACGCGATTGCCCTGCTGGCGGTGCTCGCGAGCGGCCGCCTGCGTGCGGTGCTGGACGTGTGGCTGGCAATTGCTGCGCTGGCGTGCTTTACGGATACGAGCCTGAACCTGCTGAGCTCCGACCGCTTTACCGTGGGCTGGTACGTGGCGCGTCTGTTCAGCATGTTCGCGCCCGGTGTGCTGGTGTGCGTGCTGGTGTGGGAAGTGACGGCGCTGTACCGGCGGCTGTTCGAAGCGCACGTGTCGTTGCGGCAGGCCTTCATGCATGACGCGCTCACTGGCCTGTACAACCGCAGCTACTTCAACGAGCAGATCGGCGTGCGCGTGGCCGCTGCCAAGCGCAATGGACAACCCCTGTCGCTCATCATGGTGGATGTGGACCACTTCAAGCGCTACAACGACGCCTTCGGCCACCTCAAGGGCGATGCCTGCCTGGCGGCCGTGGCCGCAGCGCTGTCCGGCGTCGTGCGCCGCCCCGGAGATTTCATCGCGCGCTACGGCGGCGAAGAGTTTGTCATCGTGTTGCCCGACACCGGCCCGAACGATGCACAGGCATTGGCCGAGCGCGCGCGTGACGCGGTGATGCGCCTGCGTATCGAAGCCGTGGCGCCTTCACGCTATGTCACGGTCAGCGCCGGCTGCGCCACCGCCACGCCTAGCGGCCAGGCCTTCTCCATCGACATGCTGGTCGAGACGGCCGATGCCGCGCTGTACCAGGCCAAGGCAGCAGGACGCAACCTCGTCATCAGCGCACAGGCCATGGCCGCTGCGGTGATGTGACACCGAAACTGCCGGCCACCAACGACACAGAACGCCACCTGTTCGATTTCCTCGATCACGCATTGCTGGTCAAACGTCCTTGAGTCAGTTGCCTGCAATCAAGGCGCACACTCCCCCGCACGCTTTCTGTTTCTGTTTACTTCTTTCTTTATATAAAGATAGTAGTAGTAGATAACGGTGGATAAGTCCTGTGGGTAGCTGCAAAAAACGCTTTGGCATCAAGGCCTTGCGAAATGCACAACCGTTCGGACAGCGTGTGTCGTTGCGTGGATGAGTGCGGTAAATCGCATCGCGCCCCATCCACGCGTGCAGAAGTTATGCCCGCACTGTGGACAACCTAACCCCGGAGAGCCAACACGCTTGTCCCTTAAGTTTTCCACAGAGGGAGGGGGGAGTTATCCACATCGCAGCATGATCCAGCGTCGAATCTGCGCCGCCCAATACTTACTGCTTACGTCATCAACGCAGGCAATGCCTCGGCCAGCGCATCGACCGCCACGCGGACTTTGCGCGGCAGGTGCGGCGTCTGCAGCCACAGCGCGTAGGCGTCATAGAGAAACGCGGGCCGGTCGGGCAACAGCGCAACCAGTGCCCCGGTCCGGATGCGATCGCTGACCAGCCAGTAGGGAAGCCAGGCGAGTCCCATGCCGAGTGTCACGGCATCGGCAATCGCATCGAGATCATCCATGCGCACCCGGTTGACCGGAAGGATCTCCTCCGGCGGGTGCTCGCCGCTCGGAAAAAGCCACGGGCTGACGCGGCCAGACCGCCGGTACACGATGGCCTGATGCCCACCGAGCGCGTCGATGGTTGTCGGGTGCCCGTGCGCCTTGAGATACGCGGGTGCGGCGCAGACGATCATGCGCTGGCGTGCCACACGGCGCGCGATCACGCCGGCCTTGTCTTCCAGATCGCCGGTGCGGATGGCGATGTCGTAGTCGCCTTCGGCCAGATCGACAAAACGGTCGTTGAATGAGAGGTCCAACTCCAGCGCGGGGTATTGCTGCACAAGCTGCAGTAGCACGGGGGCCACGCACTTCCGGCCAAGATGCACAGGCATGGTGACGCGCAGCTTCCCGCGTGGCTCGCCGAATTGATCGGCGGCAAGCGCGTCGGCCGCTTCCGCCTCGGCCAGCACGACCTTGCAGCGCTCGTAGTAGGCCTGCCCGAAGTCGGTCAGGCTCTGGCGCCGCGTGGTGCGGATCAGCAGGCGCACACCCAGGCGCGTTTCCAGCGAGAGCACATGCTTGCCGACCATCGGCGCGGATAGACCGAGCACATCTGCGGCGGCCGCAAACGAGCCGAGGTCGACGGCTTTCACAAACACGGCCATGCTGGTCAGGCGGTCCATATTCAAAACTATTGGTTTTCACTCTCGTCGATTATCGACCATTTATCCCAGCAAAACCCATCGCTACAGTGGATTCACTTCAATGAGTTTCGACTGGGAGATATATGGCACGCGTTGTCCGTTTTCATCAGCATGGGGGGCCGGAGGTCCTGCGCATCGAACACGTCGAGGTTCCGCCGCCGGGCCAAGGCGAGGTGCAGATCCGCGTGAAAGCGTTGGGGCTCAATCGGGCCGAGGCGTTGCTGCGTGCGGGGTCGTATATCGAGCAGCCGACGTTTCCTTCGGGGCTCGGGTTGGAGGCGGCGGGTGTGGTTGAAGCGGTGGGGGCTGGTGTAACGGCGTTTGTGCCAGGCGATGCCGTCAGCATCGTGCCGCCGCAGTCGATGGTGCGCTGGCCTGCGTACGGCGAGTTGGTGACGTTTCCTGCCGCGCTTGTGGTCAAGCATCCACCGTCGCTCAGTTGGGAGGCAGCCGCTGCGGTCTGGATGCCGTATCTCACCGCCTATGGCGCGCTGATCGACATTGCCAAGCTTGGCCCAGGGGATTTTGTGGCCGTGACGGCGGCATCCAGCAGTGTCGGGCTGGCGGCCATCCAGGTCGCGAACAGAGTCGGCGCAACCCCCATCGCAATCACGCGGACCTCAGCCAAGGCCCCCGCCCTGCTTGCCGCAGGCGCCGCCCATGTGGTGGCGACAGCGGAGGAGGATCTCGCAGCGCGGCTGCAGGAGATTGCCGGTCCGACAGGTGTGCGGGTGGTGCTGGACGCAATCGGCGGCCCGATCTTTGAGCCGCTCTCGGCGGCGATGTCGCCCGGCGGCATTCTCATCGAATACGGCGGCCTGAGTCCGGAGCCAACGCCCTTCCCCTTGTTTGCCGTGCTGAGCAAGACCCTGACGCTGCGGGGCTATCTCGTGCACGAGATCACCGGCAACCCAGCAAAGCTTGAAGCTGCGAAGGCATTCGTCCTCGACGGGCTGGCTTCGGGGGCGCTTCAGCCAACCATCGCCAGGACCTTTGCGTTTGACGAGATCGTTGCGGCGCACCGTTTTCTTGAGTCGAATGCGCAGTTCGGCAAGATCGTCGTGACGGTTTGATCGGCTGCGGCATGTTCCGTGGCGTGCTGCCCGCCCCTCGCCCGAAAGCGCTTGACCTTGTCACGGTGACAAGGCGTCCACTGTCGGGCGAGGAGGCGTTCATGACCCATCACACATTGACCAAAGCGCTGGAGCACCCGGATGCCTCGCTGCGCCTGACGGCGGCGCTGGGTGCCGGCATGGCGCCCCATCCGGGCCAAATTGAGCCAATGGTGCAGCGTTGCCGCATCGAGCCGGATTTCTTCGTCCGCGACATGCTCACCTGGGCGCTGACCCGGCACGCGCAGGATCTGACGGTGCCGTTGCTGCTGGACGAACTGCGATCGCCGTTAGCGCAAGCCCGCAGCCAGGCGCTGCATACGCTCTCAAAGATTGGCGACCCTGCAACGTGGCCAGCGATCACCGGCGGGCACCTGCATGACCCCGATTCGGAAGTCGCGCGCACTGCGTGGCGTACCGCGGCGGGGCTGGCGCCGACCGAGCAACGCGCTGCGCTGGCACACGAACTGATGCGCGAGCTGGGCCGCGGCGACAAGCACCTCCAGCGGAGTCTGAGCCGGGCGCTGCTCATGCTCGGAGACGACGCCGTGGCCCCGCTCGAAGCAGCGGCGGCCCAACGTACGGACCCTGCGGTTCGCATTCACGCCTGCGCAAGCCTCAGGTTGATCGGCGACCCGGAGGGGGCGTTTGCGCTGGATCCCGCCGATGCGGGGCGCGCAGCTGCACCGTTGCCAGATGCCAATGCATCGGCAAGTTGCCAACAATCGGTTTGATAGAATTTTTTTCGGCTCGATCAATGCCCCTCTGAGGCAGAGAAACGAGGCCGCATACCCCAGACGACACCGGAGACAAGTGATGCGCATCAGCGAGTTGGCCAATCGCTCCGGCGTCAGCGCGCGCATGCTGCGGCACTACGACAGGATCGGGCTGGTCAGCCCGTCCGGGCGGACAGAAGCGGGATACCGCGAGTACTCGCAAGCCGATGCCTGGCGCCTGTTCCAAGTGGAAAGCCTGCGCTCGCTGGGTCTTGGGCTTGCTGAGGTGCGCGAGGCGCTCAGCCAACAAGCCCCCCGCCCCGATGCGCTCATTGACACGCTGATGGCGCGCAGTCGCGAGCGCCTGGCCGCAGAGCAAGCGCTGCTTGCCCGGCTGGCCGCCGTGTCCGCCGCCTCCCCCGAAGATTGGTCAGCCGTGCTTGACGTCGTGCAGTTGCTGAAAGGACTGGACTCGACGCATGCGCTTGAGCGGCAGCGTGCTGCGTTTGATGCCGCCTCCAGCGATGCCCCGCTGGCAGAACTCATCGCCAACGCCCTGCTCCAGGAGCAAGAGCCGAATGTCGCGGGGGCGCTGTCCTGGGCGTTGGGAAGAGCCGAAGGCAGCGGCGCCGGCGTACTCGGTGCAGCGCTTCAACAAGCGGACCCGGCCGTGCGCGAACGGGCCGTGCTCGCGTTGGCGAAACTGGATGGCGCCGATGCAGTGGAAGCGTTGCGCGTCGCGCTGCTCGACCCTGCGGAGCACGTGCGGTACCGCGCTGCGCGGGTGCTTGGCGAATGGAGCGTACGCGACGCCATTCCCCTGCTGATCGAACAGGTTCTCGTCGGGGTTCACGATGTCGAAGCGGCCGATGCGTTGGCCGATCTGGCGGAAGACCCCGCGATCGCGAAACACGTTGTGGAGCGGTTTGAAGCGGCGATTTCGGATGGGTCGGCCGATGTTCAGGCGCGTGTACGCATTTGTCAGGCGCTTGCGGAAATCGATGGCACGGCGCCGGCGCTGCTTGCCCTGCTGGCTGCCGATCCCGATCCGGCGGTAGTGCGCACTGCGGGTTATGTGATTGGCATGCGTAGCGGCGCGCTGGCGTAGCTGCGTTTAGCTGTAGGGTTGCGGCCCCAAAGCACCCCGCTTCCTCCAACGTCATTGGCCGCAGTCGAGCCAAGCACGGCTTGATCTTTTCGGGACCGCCGTCAACGCATCGCATGGATTTGAGTAGCAAGAACCGGAGTGTTGAACGGCGCACAGATACCTACCCTGCTGCTCCGATCATCAAGATGGAGTGAACATGGTGCTTCTCGCTAACAAGACTGCGATCGTGACAGGCGCCAGCTCGGGTATCGGTCGTGAGGTGGCAAAGATGTTTGCGAAGGAAGGTGCGAGCGTCGTTCTGGTTGCGCGCCGCGCGGCGTTGCTCGACGCGCTGGTTGACGAGATTGCCGACGTCGGCGGCAAGGCGGTCGCACTGGCGGGCGACGTGAGGGACGAGCGTTGCGCGAAGCACGCTGTTGAGTTGGCCGTCGGCCGTTTCGGCGGGCTTGATGTGGCGTTCAACAACGCCGCGACAATGGGGGCGCTCGGCAGCGTCACCGACATCACGCTGGACGGCTGGCACGACACGCTCGAGATCAACCTGACGAGCGCGTTCCTCGGCGCGAAATATCAGATTCCAGCCCTGCTCGCGCGCCCGCACGGCTCGCTGATCTTCACGTCATCGTTCGTCGGCTATACGGTCGGCTTTCCAGGAATGGCCGCGTATTCCGCGAGCAAGGCTGCGCTCGTGGGTCTGACGCGCACGCTCGCCGCCGAGTACGGTCCGTCTGGCTTGCGCGCCAATGTGCTGATGCCGGGCGGCACCGACACCGAGATGGGGCGGGAGGCAGCCAGCACGCCGGAGCAGAAAGCGTTTGTCGAAAGCATCCACGCACTCAAACGGATGGCCCATCCAGAAGAGATCGCCAAGTCGGCGCTGTATCTTGCGTCCGATCTGTCGAGCTTCGTGACGGGTACAACGTTGCTCGTCGAGGGCGGTGTCTCAATCACTCGCACTTGATGTGACACGATTCTTTGAGGGGGGCTTACGCCGAGGGCAACGTAAACCTGGGCAATCCTGGCAATAAGAAACCCGCGAGGCTGTGCAGCTCACCGGATTTTTAGCATTGCTTGAGACGGGGACGATCTCGTTGCCTTACCCTGAACCCCCATCTTTGCGCCTTGGCATGGTGGCACAAGGGCCTATGAACACGAGACCAACCGGCTCCTCGCTGACGAGGTACTGGCGCTACTGATCAAGCGACCATCCTGGGTTGGGCACGTTTTTCCCTTCGCGATAGGTCCAATTCGCGCCGCAAGTGCCGCACGTGAACGTGCTCACCGTGACGGCCGCGGCCTTGGATACTTTGATGCGTTGTGTGTCGGTGATTCTTAGGAAAGCATGGCCTGATGCACCAAGTCGATGGACTTCAATGGCAAGGCAAGCGTGGCAGAGTGTCATGCCAACTCCTCTCGAATAACGTGGACCCGATGTAGCGCACGGGCATTCGTCCGTTTCGTCTCAGATCTAGACGCCAAAGACGGGAGCACCATATTTCAACAGCAATTGCTCGATCTGGTTCATGTCATCGGTGCGCGGTGTTCTGTCTTCTGTCACGCGTGACGGACCGCCATACACGGCAGCCACATGCCTGCGCACCGTCAGCACATCATTGACCGGCGGTTCGATGATGATGGCATCACCCGGCTCGTGCCGGTAGCTGCCATCTTTCCAGCCGTCGGGCGTGAGATGCAGCTCTTCCCATTCATCGCTAACAGACATGGTGATTTCCTTCTCGTTGATTCTGGGGTGGCGCCTGCCGTTGCGGCAAGCGGAAAAGCCGCCCGAGGCGGCTTGCGTGGTTCAGTTCCTGTGACGAGGTGCCAGACGTGCAATGGCGGCGCTTCCTGCAAGCCGGGCAGCATGTCTTGCGAGTGCTTCCGTGCCGTGTACGTTGTGGCGCATCGAGACGTTGGCGAGGATGCGTTCCATGCCATCGCAGTATTCACTGATGAGATAAGTGGCAAACCAGACGCCTGGTTCTTGCTCAATCGGGTACACGGACACCGTATAGGGGGATGGGACTTGGTTCAATAGACTGCTAGGTTTCGGGCGCGAGCTGATGACAGACGTGGTGCGACTAGGCAAACCACGGCTTGCTGATGACGTACGCCCCGATGGGTAAGGCCAACGCCGTTGTGTCACGCACACAGGTGCATGGCACAAACCATTGGCGGCGAGGTGACCGTACTTGCGTACGCTGGCGCGCCGAGTACATGCGCGCCGGATACGGAGCGGATAAACCGCCGGTCTGGTAGGTGGTGGGCTGCGAGGCCCAGGACGATTCGGGTGTACGCCCGACAGGTGGCCGGCGCTGTATCGTATTGTTTTGCTCGGCACCCGGCCCGATCGATTCGAGAAACGGGCAGAAGGTGGCGCATGGTAACAGCTTCCCGCAACCACTGCTTCATGCGAACCTCAATGGCGCGCTTGATACATTGCCATCGGACGGTGCAGGCCTTTCTTGACGTGCAGCGGCTGCGGTTGATGGGCGACATGGCGCGGCGACAAAGCGCGGTCGCATCCACATTCTCGGGTTATTTCTGGGTTTATCGCCCTTTTGATTGACAGAAACGCGCAATCCCGGTACACCTTGCGCCGCAGGCTTTTCAAGCAGTTACTCCGATGTTTTGGGCTGTCACGCCAAGCGACACCTTTTTCTCTTTGTTCCTTCCTTGATTGTCATGCCTGGTGAGCATGAGCTCATCCAGAACATTTAAGGAATCCAACATGGAAACCGGTATCGTCAAGTGGTTCAACGACTCCAAGGGCTTCGGCTTCATCACTCCTGATGCAGGCGGCAATGATCTGTTTGCTCATTTCTCTGAAGTTCAGGGCAATGGGTTCAAGTCGCTTCAAGAAGGGCAGAAGGTGAGCTTTGTGTCGGGCGTAGGCCAGAAGGGCCCCGTCGCGACCAAGATTGCAGCGATCTGATCGAGCTCGCACGCAGTAAGAAAACCCCGCCACGCGGGGTTTTTTTTCGCCCGCCCCGCCCATCGGCTTGCTCGCATCCGACATACGGCACACGCTGACGCGCAGGTTGAAGCGGACATTCACCTTTGCCTGTTGCTTTGACTTGCGCCACGACTGCGCGCAAACGGCACGTCGTGAGGTACTTCAAAAGATGATGACGCCGCAGTGCACATATGGGAGTACAGTGGAACACCGACCCACGGTGCGCCGGATCACGCATCCGTTGGTACGAAAGCATTTTTACCCGCACTTGTGATCACCGTGCTCGGTCGCGCCTCTCACGCTGGATCGCGCCCTGCCCCCTGTCATCCTCGCCAGTTCCGCACACGGAAGCTTGCCTGTTGGTGCCTCTACTCGCGATGTAAGTCGTGGAGATCCGTGATGCTCGATCTTGTCGCATTTACCAAGCCGGTGTTGGATGAAATTACCGGGCAGGATGTGCGGACCTGGAACACCGATCCCGGTGTGCTCACGGCAAACTGGCAGGTACCTGAGTTCGACAGCCGCATCTGGCGTGTGAGAACGCTGACGATCGCATTCACGCACGATGTTATGAATCAGTTGATGCATGCAGATCGGCAAGACCTTTGTGAGCTGCAATGCATGCTTGACCGCTTTCTGCGGGCACACCTTGGCGTGCATGCTCAGGTAGACCCGGGAGATCGCGCGCTCGTGATCACCGTCGACCATCTGGGAATGGGTGCATAGCCGCCCGGGCCAATCAACGGGATTGCCATTCAAAACCCCTGCCGCCGCCCTGCCGGGGGTGTCAGTCATGCCCACCAAGGGTCGGAGTCATTCATGAATGCAAATCCGTCAGCCACGTACAAAGGTTTTGACCTGTATCCATTGGTGTACAGGACTGAGACGGTCCAGTCATGGCCGCGAAAGCGCCCCGACCGCACGTTCAACGCGTCTGTGATGATCTGCCGAGAGGGTCATCGACCTGGAGCCGAGCACTCGCGCGTTTTTCGCGTGACGCTTGCCGTTTGGGAGAACGTCGGCACGGCGAGGCGGGGAGCGCTGAAGTTTGGCGAAGACGTCATCAATGGCCTGGTGGCGGGCGAGTCTGTAGCGCTGCTGTAAAGGGCGCAATGTATTGCTCTCGTTTATGGCCACGCCGATTCTGATATTGCGCTAGCGAGGAGTGTTGAGTGCGTACCCCGTCCGGAAACAACATGACGCATGCGTCTGACAAGACGAGTTTTCTGTGCACACTACCTGGAGGGGCAAAAGGCGTGGCGTATTCCATCACGGTTGGCTTTTGCACCGATGGATACCCGAACTGTGTGCAATTCACCAGTTTCGTGGGTGAAGGAAGACGGTCCTTCAGGCTGTTGGCAGGCACGCCCGATGTGCCACCCACAGCGACGCGCAGCGTTGAAGCCTTTTGCCGCCTGGCCATCGGGCAAGTCGTCCGAGAAAGTCTCCACGCAAAAACTGCGCAAGGTGACCATACCCTCGACATGCGCGCACAGCCTTGGGAAGGAGATCTCAAGCCAGCGGGATCACGTAGTGCACAAAGACCGCTTCGTCCGCACCTGCTTGTTCGAGGATAGTTGAATGGAACAAGCGGAAAGAGCGTACAGTGGGGCCACCCCTTTCAACGGAGATTGCTGTGGACGCCTATCCGACTTGCAGCTACAAGGGGTTCGATGTTTATCCCCTGATCTACCTGTTTGATACGCCTCGTGAATGGCATGAGCGGCGCCCGGATCGGGCTTACAGCGCCTCCGTGTTGATCTGCCAGGAAGGTGAGCCACCAGATACCGAACGTTCCCGAATCTTCCCGCTGCTGACGCCCCCATGGGAGAGCATCGGGACCGCAAAACGTGCGGCTGCGAAGATGGCCGAAGACATCATCGATGGATTTGTGCCTGGCCTGTTGATTTGCACGGAATCCTGACCCACCCGAGGTAGGTTTTTGCATCGAATGTTGACCCACGTATAGAACACTGTCCCGCTCGGCAACGAGCGGGAGATCGGAGTGATCGACGTGGCCATACTGAGCATCATTCGACGCTGGCATCTTCGCGACCAGATCCCGCTGCGCGAGATCGCCAGACGCCTGGGCATCTCCAGGAACACGGTCAGGCGCTATCTGCGCGCTGACACCACGGCACCGGCCTATCCTGCACGGCAGAGTCCGAGCAAGCTCGACGGCCATGCCGCCAAGCTCTCCGCTTGGCTCAAGACCGAGGCCAACAAGCCACGCAAGCAACGGCGCACACTCAAGCAGATCCACACTGATCTGTGTGCCTTGGGCTTCACCGGCTCCTACGATCGCGTTGCCGCATTCGCTCGCCGCTGGCGCCAGGAGCAACAGGAGCAAGCCCGCACGTCGGGGCGAGGCACCTTTATCCCACTGCGCTTCGCAGAGGGTGAGGCCTTCCAGTTCGACTGGAGCGAGGACTGGGCGGTCATCGCCGGCGAGCGCACCAAGCTGCAAGTGGCTCAGTTCAAGCTCAGCCACAGCCGCGCATTCTTCCTGCGCGCGTATCTGCTGCAGACCCACGAGATGCTGTTCGATGCCCATCACCACGCCTTTGTGGCCTGGGGCGGTATCCCGCGTCGCGGCATCTACGACAACATGAAGACCGCCGTGGATCGCGTGCGCCTGGGCAAGTTGCGTGACGTCAACTTGCGCTTCAGCACCATGGTCAGCCACTACCTGTTCGACGCCGAGTTCTGTAACCCGGCCTCGGGCTGGGAGAAGGGGCAGATAGAGAAGAACGTGCAGGACAGCCGTCACCGCATCTGGCAACGCATCCCTGCATTCGGCTCTCTGGCGGCACTTAATGACTGGCTGGCCGACCAGTGCGTACGGCTGTGGCAGCAGACCCGCCATCCTGAGCTGGACATGACCCTCTGGGAGGCCTGGTCGCTGGAGCGGCCACACCTGATGCCCGTGGGGCAGCCGTTCGATGGCTTTGTGGAGCACACCAAGCGCGTCTCACCAACCTGCCTGGTGACCTTCGAGCGCAACCGCTACAGCGTACCGGCGTCGTTTGCCAACCGGCCCATCAGTCTGCGCGTCTATGCCAATCGGCTCGTGTTCGTGGCCGAAGGCCAGGTGATTGCCGAGCACGTGCGGCACATCGACCGTAGCCATCTTCCGGGGCGCACAATCTATGACTGGCACCACTACCTCGCGGTGCTGCAGCGTAAGCCCGGTGCGCTGCGTAACGGCGCACCGTTCGCCGAACTGCCAGAGGGCTTCCGACGCCTGCAATCCACACTGCTCAAACGCCCTGGTGGCGATCGCGAGATGGTCGAGATCCTGGCGCTGGTGCTGTTGCACGACGAACAGGCCGTGCTCACTGCGGTGGAGCTCGCACTGGAGGCGGGTGCCCCGTCCAAGCAAACCATCCTGAACATCCTCAGCCGCCTCCTGGAAGGCGAGCCCGTGGCACCGATCACCTCACCACAGGCACTGGCGCTGCACGTCGAACCGCAGGCCAACGTCGGCCGCTACGACAGCTTGCGAGATCGGGAGGTGCATCATGCAGCATGAAGTCATGTTGGAGATGCTCAAGTCGTTGAAGCTGCACGGCATGGCACAAGCGCTGGGCGACCTGGCGGCGCAGGACTCGCCGGCCTACCAGTCGGCCGTGGCCATCCTGTCGCGTCTGCTCAAGGCCGAGCTCACCGAGCGCGAGGTGCGCTCGCTGGCCTATCAGATGAAGGTGGCGCGCTTCCCAGCCTACCGAGACCTGACCGGCTTCGACTTCAGTTGCAGCGAGGCCAACGAAGCACTGGTGCGGCAGCTTCACCGCTGCGAGTTCCTCGAGTCGGCGCACAACATCGTGCTGGTCGGCGGCCCAGGTACGGGCAAGACCCATCTCGGCACCGCCATCGGCGTGCAGGCCGTGGAGCACCATCACCGTCGAGTGCGCTTCTTCTCGACCGTGGAGCTCGTCAACGCGTTGGAACTGGAGAAGGTCTCAGGCAAGCCGGGACACCTGGCCACGCGACTCATGTATGCCGACCTGGTGATCCTCGATGAGCTGGGCTATCTGCCGTTCAGCCAGACCGGCGGCGCATTGCTGTTCCACCTGATCAGCAAGCTCTACGAGCGCACCAGCCTCGTCATCACCACCAACCTGAGCTTCGGCGAATGGTCCAGCGTCTTCGGGGACGCCAAGATGACCACCGCGCTATTGGATCGCCTCACGCACCACTGCCACATTGTTGAAACCGGCAACGATAGCTATCGTTTCAAGCACAGCACCACCCAGCCCAAGAAGGAGAAACGCACCGCCAAACAACCCGCACAAAGCGACACCTAACAGCCTTTGGGGTGGGTCAGTTTTCGATGCAAATCCTGGGTCAGGATTCGGTGCAAATCAACACATACCCGCAAAACGCTGCAGTGTGGTGCACTCGCGAGCCGTTATCGCTGCCACGCTCGCCACAAATTTGCCACACGCATAGTGCAAAAAAATGCTTCAGAATGCAAAACAACGCACTACATCGCAAGACGTAGTGCGTTGTTTTTAAAGGAATTTTTGGTGGACCGAAGGAGGATCGAACTCCCGACCTCCGCATTGCGAACGCGGCGCTCTCCCAGCTGAGCTATCGGCCCGTGGAAAATAAGTCTACCCGAAGTCCCGGCGCGCCTTCAATCGCGGGTCAACCCGCCCCTGCTTCCATGCCGGGGTTGTCCGCCATGCCGACAATGCGCGGTGTATTCAGCGGCCGCGCGGTCACTTCGCGCTGGTCGCGCAGCCAGTCGGCCAGCACGTCCCACACGGGGCGGCCTCCGGCCTTGCGTGCTTCGGGCGACACCGCAGCCCAGCCGGCCACCTTGTAGCGGCGATCGGCGTCGATGCGCTTATCTCCAAGGCGCATGTCGGTGATGCGCTGGCCCATCGGTTTCATCGGGTCGATGGTGTAGCGCAGGCCGCCGGTGCGCACCATGTCGCCGCCCTGCTGGTAGTACGGGTCGGGGTTGAACAGGTTGTCGGCCACGTCTTCGAGCACGGTCTTGATGGTGGCGCCAGTCATCTCGGTGAGCGTGGTGGCCGGGTACGTGATGGCGGTCTGGGCCATCAGCGCTTCCATCGTCAATGCTTCGCCGGGCAGCAGCGTGGTGCCCCAGCGGAAGCCGGGCGAGAAGGCGATCTCCGCGCCCTGCGCGTGCATCAGGCCGTCGACGATGAGTTGGTCGAACGTGCCGTTGAAGTTGCCGCGTCGGTACAGCAGGCCGCGGTTCGTGGCGAGCGTCTCGCCGAGCTTGTCCTTGTACGGCGCACGCACGCGCTCGATGAGCGCGGTCATGGCCGGATCGGGCGGCAGCAGATCGGCAAAGACGGGCAGCAACGTGTAGCGGATGTCCTGCACCGCACCGCCGCGCACGTCCAGATCGAGCACACCGACGAACTTGCCATTGGCACCCGCGTTGGTGACCAGCGTCACGCCGCCCGGGTTGCTGACCTTGACCGGCGCCGGCACTGCATCGTGCGTGTGCCCACCGAGGATGGCATCCAACCCGCGCACGCGCGAGGCCAGCTTCAGGTCCACATCCATGCCGTTGTGCGACAGCAGCACGACCACCTTGGCGCCCTTGCCGCGCGCCTCGTCGATCATCTTCTGCAGCCGTTCTTCCTGAATGCCGAAAGTCCAGTCGGGCGTGAAGTCCGCCGGGTGCGCGACGGGCGTGTACGGGAAGGCCTGGCCAATGATGGCGACCGGCACGCCGTTCAGCTCGCGCAGCACGTAGGGGTCGAATACCGGGTCACCGAAATCCGCCGTCTGGATGTTCTGCGCGACGAAGGCGACCTTGTTCTTGAAGTCGTGATCGACCACGTGGCGCACGCGGTCGGCGCCGTAGGTCATTTCCCAGTGCGGGGTCATCACATCGACGCCGAGCGCCAGCGCCGCATCGACCATATCCTGCCCATTGGTCCACAGCGCCGTGGCCGAGCCCTGCCACGTATCGCCGCCGTCGAGCAGCAGTGCATTCGGGCGCGTGGCGCGCAGGCGCTTGATGAGCGTGGCCAGATGCGCGAAGCCGCCCATGCGGCCATAGCGGCGTGCTGCTTCGGTGAAATCGAGCGATGTGAACGCGTGTGCAGCGCGCGAGCCGGGTGCGATGCCGTAGCGCTTGAGCAGCGCGTGTCCAACCAGATGCGGCGGCTGCCCGGCCCATTGCGCCACGCCCAGGTTCATGTTGGGCTCGCGGTATTCGATGGGCAGCAACTGCGCGTGGCAGTCGGTGAAGTGCAGCAGGTGGACGTTGCCGAAGCGAGGCAGGTCATAGGCCACGGTGTCGGCGTGGGCGTCGGTCAGACGCAGGCCGGCGGCTGCGGCAATCGCCAGGGCTTGGACGAATTCGCGGCGGTTCATTGCTTGTTGTTGTGCGCGTAGCGAGCGAGGTCCGCCACGTCGTCTTCGAGCATCTCGCCGACTTCCTTGCGCACGACGCGGCCATTGGCGTCGAGCACGAGCAGTTCCGGCAAGCCCTTGCGCGGGCCGGTGGCGGCGCACAGCGCATCGGTTTCCATCGTCACCGGAAAGGTGAAGCCGCGCTTGGCGACGTAGTCCTTCGCGAGCTGCGGGTTGGCGTCGATGCTGATGGTGAGGATGCGCAGGTCGGTGCCGCGTGTGGCATCGGCCAGCTTCTGCAGACGCGGGTTCTGCAGCGCGCAGAACGGGCACCACGATGCCCACGTCGCGATGATGACCGGATGCCCGCGCCATGCATTGCCCGGCACGCGTGTGCCGTCGAGCAACTGCACGTCGGGCATCGTCACCACATCGCCCACTTCGACGGCCTGCGCGGCACTGGCAGCGAGCACCGTCGCCGCTGCCACCCACATCACGAACCGTCGAATGGCGTGCATGGCGTTACTGGTTCACTGGCGAGGCCGGGTCAAACAACAGCGCCATCACATCACGGATCTGCTGTTCGGTCAGGATGCCCTTGTGCCCGAAGCGCGGCATGTTGGAGCACGCCGCATACGCGTTGGAGTTGTAGATCTTGCCCCACGTGTAGCGCAGGATCGCCTCCGAATCGCCGCGCAGCTTGCCGTACTGATACAGCGACGGGCCGATAGTGCCGTACGACACTTCGTCCTTCGACAGTCGATGGCACGCATAGCAATTGGCACCGTTGGCCCCGCCAGCGGGGTCGGAGAACTGCATGCCGCGGCCGCTCTGCGCGGTCTTCTCGCCTTCCTTCCAGTCACCCAGCCACTTGTTGTCAGCGGGGTAATGGATGGTCTTCATCTGCGCGTCTTCCAGCTTTTTGGCGACGGCGGCCGGCACAGCGTTGCGGTCGGCGTACTGGCTGCAGGTCTTCTGCACGTCGTCGCGCTCGGTTACGCCCTCCACGGTGGCCGGGCCTTTGGAGACGAAGCTTTCGTGGATGACCTTGGCGAGCGCGGCGTCGGCCTTGGCATCGGGCTTGGGTGGCGTGATGGCATCCGCAGCGTGTGCGGTGCCGGCAACGAGTGCCAACGCAATGAGGGTCAGTCGGGTCATGCGTGGCCTCATCGTTTGATCGACGGCGCGTCCATCTTGCCGCCGTTGGCGTTGCGGGCGAGGAACAGCTCCAGCGCGGTGATCACCTCGCTGCCATAGAGCGGCTCCGGAAAGCGCTGCTGGCGCAGGCAGTCGTACAGGCGGTGCTGCATCGTGCGCACCTCGCCTTGCGAGACGCGATAGCCAGGCCATGTGGAATACGCAAAGCGCGCGCCATCGGCGGTCAGCAGATCGGGCAGTTCCTGCAGGCGGATGCGCTGCCCCGGCTGGGCATGGCATGTGGCGCACGCAAAGTCATATGCGCCGCCGCGATAGAAGAACATGCGGCGGCCGAGTTCGTACACGCGCTTTTCTTCCGGATGTGCGAGCGGAATGTCGATGGCCGTGCCGCGCGATTCGGAGGTGATGTACGCCATCAGCCGTTCGATGTCCGACGGCTTGCCCGGCGACGAGAACGGGCGGGCCGAAGCCTCTTCCTTCGTCAGCCCCTGCAGCGTCATGCGGCAGTACATGAGGCGCTGTTCGGCGTCCATCACGCGGCCGGTGTCCTTGAAGAAGCGCGGCAGCTTGGCGTACGCGCCCTTCATGACGCCAGGGCCTGCGCCCAGGTCGCACGCTTCGAGCGAGGCCTGTTTCGGGCCGGCGGGCTTCTTCCAGAGTTCTTCGCCGGCGGCTTCCCAGAGTTCGGCCGGGTTGCCGTCGGCCAGCATTTCGCGGTACTGCGCGATGCCGGCGGCGACGCTGTCTTTCTGGTCTTTGGCGTCCTGCGCATTGGCCACCAGGGCAATGCCGGCCGCCAGCGCCGCGGCCAGCGCGACGATTCGTTTGGTGCGTTTCACCGTCCCCTCCGTGGGTCGCCTACGGTTTGAGATAGGCGAAGCCTTCTTCTTGCTGCAAGCGGGTGATCTCCACCACACCGGCGGGCACCACCTTGGCTTCGAGCAGCAGCTTGTCTTCCGGCACCTTGAAGGCCATCAGCGAGTTGTGGCACACGCGAAACTCCACGCCCATGCTGGCCAGCGCGGCGACCGGCGCGTCGAACGGGCGGCCCTGTGCATCCTTGGCCCCTTCGACGAGGAATTCGATGCCGTGCCCCAGCGCCACCACCACGATCTTCGTGCCGGGTGCGCCGTTGAGGTGGTTGCGCAGGTTGCCGATCGCGCGCACGGCTTGGTCGATGCCTTCGCTCAGTTGGTACACCACCTTGTAGCGGGCACCGGCGCCGCCGGCACGGGGTGCGGTCTGCGCGGCGGCCTTGCCTGCCACGCCCAGCGCTGCCAGCGCAGCGGTCACACGGAAGAAACTGCGTCGCATGGCAGCCTCCTGAAAAGCGTTATTGGATGGCGCTTATTGGATCGACGCCTCGTCGGTGCGCTTGTCGCCGTGGTTGTCGACCCACGTGACCGTCACCTTGTCGCCCTTGGCGCCGCCCTTGAACTTGAAATTGAGGAACGGATCCTTCGACACGGCCGGGCCAAACTGCGCGTCCAGCACCGTCTTGCCGCTGTGCTGCACCGTCACGTTGGTGATGTGCCAGGCCGGCACGATCTTGCCGGATGCGTCCTTGCGCTGGCCGGTTTCCATGTCGTGCTTCATCAGGATCTTCACGTCGGTCGTGCCGCCGTTTTCCATTGCGCGAATGCGCATCGGGTCTGCCATGGTGTGCTCCTTTTCCCTGATCCTTAACCGCCGCAGCCACCCAGGGTGACCTTCACTTCCTTGCTCGCCAGCACCCACTTGCCATTGGCACGCACCGCTGCGTAGACCGTCGAGGTCTCGCCCATCTTCACGCGGGTGCTCACGAACGGATCGGTGCCGGCCGGAATGGCAAACGTGGCGGCCAGCGTGTTCGGGTTCTTTTCCACCAGGATGGCAATCAGGTCGGTGCCTGGCAGCGTGCTGGTCACCACCAGCGGCACCACGGCGCCGTTTTCGGCGATGTCCGGTGCGGTCAGTTGGATACCAGCGCCGCCCTTGTCGACAGTGCCGCCGCCCAGTTGCTTGAGCACGTCGTTCACGCCCTTGATGGCGAAGGCGGTCTTGTTCCACTCGGCGGCCTGTGCCGGGGTGGCGAGGCCGGCGGATACGAGCAGCGCCATCATGGCACCTGCGCGCAGCACGTCACGGCGGGAGAGGTTCACGGAATCGGTCATCGCCCTGTCCTCGCTCACTTGGCCGGGGCGCCCGCGAGCACCCAGTCAATCACGGTCTTCAGATCCGCATCGGCGATCTTCGGGTTGGCCGGCATCGGGATCTGGCCCCAGTTGCCCATGCCGCCTTCACGCACCTTCTTGATGAGCTTGGCTTCTGCCCCGGCATCGCCCTTGTACTTGGCGGCGACATCCTTGTAGGCCGGGCCGACGAGCTTGCGGTCCACGGCGTGGCAGCCCATGCAGGCGTTCTGGTTGGCGATGGCCTGGGCGCGGGCAGCGTCAACAGCGGCCAACGCCGGCGTGGCGGACAGCGCCAGGCCGGCCAGCACAGCGCCGGCAGCGAGCGTGGGGGCGAACTTCATGTGGTCTCCGGAGGATGGTACGGCCCGCATGCGTGTGCGGGCCAATGGTCGCAATGGCCAGAATGGACCCGATATTGTGCCCGAAGTGTGCCAAATCCGACGTCGCCCCAGAAAGCAAAACGCCCAGAACCAGCCGGCTCCGGGCGCTTGTACGGTGCGGATCGACGCTCAGGCCATCGCCCGCCGCGTCGCCAGCCGGCCGCCGAATACGTTGAGCAGCAGGCCCGCCATCACCACTGCGCCGCCCAGCCACTGCGCCGGCACCAGCCGCTCGCCCAGCAGCACGGCGGCCGACACCAGCCCCACCACCGGCACCAGCAGCGTGAGCGGCGCGACCTGGCTGGCCGCGTATCGGCCCAGCAGGCGGCTCCACAGGCTGTAGCCGAAGATGGTGGCGCCAAAGGCCAGGTAGACGATCGCGCCAATGCTCGACCAGCCGATGTTCGTCAGGCTGTGGACAATCTGTTCCGGCCCCTCCATCCAGTACGACAGCAGCAGGAACGGAATCGGCGGAATCACCGCGCCCCAGATCACCAGGCTCACCACGTTCACTTTGCCGATGCGCTTGGTGACGATGTTGCCGCTGGCCCACGAGAACGCCGCACACAGCGTCAGCAGGAAGCCGGCCGTGGTCATGCCGGTCGTCACGGCGCCACCCGCCATACCGATGATCGCCAGCCCGCACGCGGCAACGGCCATGCCGGCCAGATGGAACCAGCGGATCGGTTCGCGCAGCACCAGCGCGGCGATCGTCAGCGTAAAGAACGCCTGCGACTGCAACACCAGCGAGGCCAGCCCCGCCGGCATGCCCACATACATGGCCGAGAACAGAAAGGCGAACTGCCCAAAGCTGATGGTGGCGCCATAGGCGAGCAGCCATTTGAGCGGAATCTTCGGGCGCGGCACGAACAGCACCGCCGGGAATGCCACCAGCGCAAAGCGCAGCGCACCCAGCAGCATGGGCGGCACGCCGTGCAGGCCCACCTTGATGACGACGAAGTTGACGCCCCACACCAGCACAACGGTCAGGGCCAGCAGCAGATCCTTGGGAGACATGATGAGCAGATGATCAAACGGCCGCCCGCGCGGCCATATGACGCACTGTAGGCGCGGGCCGCCTACGCGACTTGCACAATCTTGCGCATTGTTTGTGCCTAGCCGAGCATGTCCGACCAGATTGCCCGGCTCCAGCCCTGCGCCAGCTTGCCCTCTGCCACGGAGGGGCCATCCGACAGCCCGCCTGCGCCTTGCACCGTCACCATGGTGCGCTCTCCCGAGTCATAGCGGTGGACGGTCGCCACGTGCATCGCCTCGTCGGGGGTGATGAAGCTGTAGCAGGTGTTGGCATACAGCGGCGATGCATCGGGCGCGTGGCCGGCCAACATGGCCACCACGGCGGCGGCCGCCACCTTGCCGTGCTGGTTGGCCATGTGACCCGATTTGGGCATCAGCGGCGCGGTTTGGATGGCGTCACCAATCACATGTACGCCCGGCGCCACCTTCGATTCGAACGACAGGAAATCGACTTCACACCAGCGCCCATTGGCAGTTGCCAGTCCGGCCTGCACGGCAATGGCCCCCGCGCGCTGTGGCGGGATGAGGTTGACCACATCCGCCTGCACATCGTCCTGCACATCGAACTTGAGCACGCGGCCCGTGGCGTCGATGTCGACCGCGTTGTATTGCGGGCGATATTCGATGTGCTGTGGATAACGTTCCGCCCACACGCGCTTGAACAGCGCGCCCTTGGAGGTCACATCGTCATTGGCGTCGAGGATCAGCACGCGTGAATCGGGCTTGGCACGCTGCAGCCAGTTGGCGATCAGGCAGGCGCGCTCGTACGGCGCGGGCGGGCAGCGGTACGGCGCCAGCGGAATGCTGATCGCCACCGTGCCGCCGTTGGGCATCGCCTCCAGCCGGTGACGCAGCGCGAGCGTCTGCATGCCGGCCTTCCACGCGTGCGGTGCCTGTGCAGCCGTGGCCGCGTTGGCCAGACCGGGAATCGCCCCCGGCACGAAATCGATGCCGGGCGAGAGGATCAGCCGGTCGTAGTCCAGCGTGCCGCCGCCTGCCAGGCGCACCTGCTTCGCACCGATGTCGATGGCCGCGGCGCGATCGCGCACCCAGCGCACGCCGTGGCGCTCGACCAGCGCGTCATACGGCACCGTAATCGATGCGAGATCACGGTCACCCGACAGCACGAGATTCGACAGCGGGCACGACACGAATGCGGCATTGGGCTCCACCAGCGTCACGTCGACATGGTTGCCGGAGAACACGCGCACGTACTTCGCGGCTGTCGCACCACCGTAGCCGCCACCGACCACGACGACGCGCGCGTTACGCGTGCCCGACAGCGACGCGCACGCAGCCAGCGGGCCGGCCAACGCGGTCGCCCCAAGCGCGCGCAGTACGGCGCGCCGGTCCTTGCGCAGGGCCTGGTTCATGGTGCCTCCTGCGGTTGGCGCGACAGCCAGCCGGCAATTGCGGTGATCTGCGCATCGTCATAGCCGCGCGCGAGCTGGCCCATGACCGTGGAGGGCCGCGTGCCGTTGCGGAACGCCTGCAGCGTGTCGATCAATTCAGCCTGCGAGCGGCCGGCCAGCGAGGGCAACGTCTGCGCGGCCGATTTGGCACCGGGTGCCGTATCCGCGTGATGGCAGCTCGCGCAGGAGGCGGCCCAGGTGCGGGCCTGCGCGTTGGTGGGCGGGCGATCGGCCGCTTGGACGGCGTGAGCCGAAGACAGCGCCGCAAGCAAAGCGGCGACAGCAAGTCGGTGAGCGACGGGCATGGGGGGCAGCGAAGTCACGGAAGCGTCATACGCTAACACGCCCGCCTTGCCATGTGCCGTGCGCGCGGACAACAAAAAACGCAGCACGGTGGCTGCGTTTTTTGAGGTGTGCCGATTGGCCTCAGGGCAGTTGCTTGCCCGGCGGCAGTGCCGGCGAGGTGGTCGGCGACACCGTCACGCCCGGCGAGGCCGAGGTGACCGGTGCGGGTGCCTGCGTTGCCGTCGGCGTGCCCTGCTGCACCGGGGCCGGTGTACCCGGCGCGGTCTGCGGATTGCTCGACGATGCGTTCGTATCCAGGCGCTTGCGCTCCTCTTCGGTCACGTAATCGAACACCTTCACGACCTTGTTGACGCCGCCCACGGTGCGTACGGCCTCGGTGGCCTTGTTGCCTTCGGCCTCGGTCACCACGCCCAGCAGGAAGACGGTCTGGGCTTCGGTGGTCACCTTGATGGAGTTCCAGGGCACACCTTCCGTGCCGGCCAGCACGCTCTTCACCTTGGTGGTGATGTACGTGTCGTTGGTGCGCGAACCGAACGTGCTCGACTCCGGCGTCACCACGAGCTCGTTGACGACCTCACGCGCGTTCTCCAGCTTCTGCGCGTACTGGCCGATCTCCTGCTTGGTTGCCTCGGTACCGGCTTCACCGGTCAGCAGCACCTTGCGGTTGTAGACCGTCACGTTCACGTGGGCACGGCCGTCGTAGCGCGAGATCAGCGTGTTCTCGGCTTCCATCTGCAGGCCGCGGTCGATGGTCTGGGTGGCAGTCGGGCGCCGGTCGGTGGCCAGTGCCACACCACCGGCCACGGCACCGGCAAACAGCGGGAAGCAGGCGGTCAACTGCGTGGCGGTGACACCCGCCAGGGCGGCCAGCACGACAATGCGGCGGGCGCTGGCAAACGTAGGCGACGAGAGTTTCATGCTGTCCTTGAAGAGAGTCCGGAAAGAAGAAGAGCGAGGTTCACGTGTCAGCGCCAAAGGCATCACGCATCCATTCGATGCGTGCGCCGTCGATGGCGATGACGTCAAAACGGCAGGCGGGCACGTCATCGGCCTGCCGTGCGAGAAAATCTTCCGCCGCAGCGATCAGGCGGCGCTGCTTGGTGGGTGTCACGCTGGCGGCCGCACCGCCAAAGCGCTGCGTGGACCGCGCCACGCGGGCGCGCACCTCCACAAAGATCACCGCGCCGGCCGCATCGCGCATCACCAGATCGATCTCGCCGCCCTTGCAGCGATAATTGCGGGTGACCACCGACAAACCGCGCGCCTGCAGATAGCGCAGCGCGCGGTCTTCACCGGCTTCGCCGGTGGCTGCGGTGATGGGCTTTGCGGTTTGAACCAAGTGACTAAGAGAAGTTCTCGTGAGTGATCCTGACTGGACCCTGCTGGCGCACGACCAGCACTATCCCGCCGGCGCATTATATGTGGTGGCCACCCCCATCGGGAACGCTGCCGACGTGTCGCTGCGGGCGCGGTATGTGCTCGGCATGGTCGATGCGGTGGCCTGCGAGGACACGCGCAACACCGGGCAATTGCTCAATCGCCTGGGGCTGTCGCGGCCGATGCTGGCAGCGCATGAGCACAACGAGCGCGAGGCCGCCGCACGCATCGTCGCGCGTCTGGCGCAGGGCGAGCGCATCGCCTATGTGTCGGATGCGGGCACGCCGGGCGTCTCCGACCCTGGCTCACGCATCGTCGAGGCCGTGCGCGCAGCCGGGCAGCGCGTGATTCCGCTGCCGGGGGCGAGCGCGGTGGTGACGGCGCTGTCCGCTGCGGGGGAGCTGCTCGACACGTCGGGCGGGAAATTCACCTTCGTTGGTTTCCTGCCGCCCAAGGCCGGGCAGCGCGATGCGGCCATCCGTCAATGGGCGGCGCACGAGCCGGCGTGGGTTCTGTATGAGGCGCCGCATCGCATCGATGCCACGCTCGCCGCGCTGGCCGAACACCTACCGGCACGCCGCCTTCTCATCGGTCGCGAGTTGACCAAGCTGTTCGAGCAGATCGTCGTGCTGCCGGCCGCCGAAGCACCGGCTTGGCTGGCCGCCGATGCCTCGCACGGCAAGGGCGAATTCGTTCTGGTGGTGGAAGGTGCAGGCGCGCAGGACGCGGCCCCGACGGCGATGGCCGCAGATCAGGTGCTGCGCCTGCTGCTGGCCGAACTGCCCGCCAAGCGCGCTGCCAAGCTGGCCGGGGCGATCACGGGCGCGCCGGTCGACGCGCTATATCAAAGTGCGCTGGCATTGAAAAACGACGGGAAGGATTAACGACGCGCCTTCGCGCGGCGCTTGGTCGCCTTTTTCTTCGGCGGTGCCGGCTCGTCGGCGCCGACGTCGGCGTCGCCATCATTGCTGGCGAGATCGGTCTGCGTGAGTTCCGGGCGCAGCGCTTCGACTTCTGCGCGCGAGAGGCGGCGAATCTCCACTTGCGTTGAACCACGCTTGACGAAATCCAGGCGCTTGGCCGCGGCGTACGACACGTCGAGGACGCGCCTGCCGTGGTAGGGGCCACGGTCCGTCACCTTGGCCACGACTACGCGGTCGTTGGAGAGGTTGCGCACCAGCACCCAGCTCTGCAGCGGCAGCGACGGATGCGCCACCGTGAAGGCGTTCATATCGAAGCGCTCACCGCTGGCCGTGCGGCGACCGTGGAACCCGCGGCCATACCAGGAGGCGACGCCGCGCTGTTCGAACGTGCCAAGGTCTGCGCGCAGACCCGGTTCGGTATTGGCGTTCTCGTCGAGCTTGAGGCTGCTGGAATCTGGCACGCTGCGGAACGACAGCGCACCCCAGGCATCCGGGTTGTCACGCACGTCCGGCACCTTCAGCGCAGGCGCTGCTGACTTGTCGGCATTGGCGTTGAGCGGGGGCTCCCCCGGCACGGCAGCACAACCCGCCAGCACCAGCAAAGCGGTGCCATGCGTCAGCCAGGCACGCAGCGTGCGGCCGGCCGGAAGGCTGGAGAACATGGGGGAAAGCTTGAGCATGGGCGCGAGTCTAACATGCACGCTCTCCTCGATTATTTACATTTCCTATTAAAACGGTCGCATCATGCAGGCATCTTGCATGAACTTTGTAATATTTTCCGCCGGATGTAACAGAGCACCCCGCCAGCCCAATGCTGGCGCGGGCTTGGGCCGTTACAATTGCCTTGTCCCGTCTTCGTACGAAAGTGCGCAAAAAACCACATGAAAGTCGTTGTCGTCCCCGTTACGCCGTTTGAACAGAACTGCACGCTGCTGATTGGCGACGATGGTGCTGCTGCCGTCACCGACCCGGGCGGCGACATCGAACGCATCCTGGCCGCCGCCCAGCAGCACGGCGCGCGCATCGAAAAGATCCTGCTCACGCACGGCCACGTCGACCACTGCGCCGCTGCCGATGCCCTGCGCACGCAACTCGGCGTGCCCATCGAAGGCCCGCACAAGGACGAAGCCTTCTGGATCGACCAGCTCCCGATGCAGAGCCAGCGCTTCGGCTTTCCGCCGGCCAAGGCGTTCGTGCCGGACCGCTGGCTTGACGATGGCGACACCGTGGAAGCCGCCGGCCGCACGCTGCAGGTGTTCCACTGCCCCGGCCACACGCCTGGCCACGTGGTGTTCTTCAGCGCGGAAGACCGCATCGCCATCGTCGGCGATGTGCTGTTCGCGGGATCGATCGGCCGCACGGATTTTCCGCGCGGCAACCATGCAGACCTGATCCACGCGATCCGCACCAAGCTCTGGCCGCTGGGCGACGACGTCACCTTCGTGCCGGGCCACGGGCCGGTCTCCACCTTTGGCGATGAGCGCGCAACCAACCCGTACGTTGCCGATCGCCTGTTTGCCAACGAAGGCACGTCATGAGCGACGACAGAAGCGATACCAACGACAGCGACGACATCTTCGCCGACACGGCTCCGGCTGCACCTGCAGACAAGCCCCGGCGCAAGCGCGGCAACCAGCCGCCTGACACGCGGCCCGAGATTTACGTCAGCACCGACATCGAAGCCGACGGGCCCATCCCCGGGCCACACTCGATGCTGAGTTTCGCGAGCGCGGCGTACCTGGCTGACAAGACGCTCATTGGCACGTTCGAGGCGAATCTCGAAACGCTGCCCGGTGCGCAGGGGCACCCGATCCAGATGCAATGGTGGCAAACGCAGCCCGAGGCCTGGGCTGCGTGCCGCAAGAATCTCGAAGCGCCCGAAGTGGCCCTGCCGCGCTACGTGGAATGGGTCGAGAGCCTGCCCGGCAAGCCGGTGTTCGTGGCGTTTCCGGCGGGGTTCGATTTCACGTACATGTTCTGGTACATGATGCGGTTTGCCGGGCGCTCGCCGTTCGGCTGGGCCGCACTCGACATCAAGACGCTGGCCTTTGCGCTCACGGGCCTGCCGTACCGGCGCAACGTCAAGGCGGCCTTTCCCGAGCACTGGCACGACCCGCTGCCACACACGCATGTCGCGCTGGATGACGCGAAGGAGCAAGGCGCCCTCTTCTGCAACATGCTCGCTGAACTGCGTGTGCGAGAAGCCGAGCACGCGGCAATACAAACCGCCCTGCACAGCGCGCAAGACTGAGCGCCGCTCACATCACGCATTTCGCGAAGAGCCGCAGTCCGTTTGCGTTTTGCCCGCGTGATGCACGCACCATGACGCAACGCAACTTGCGGCGCCGCAAACCCGCGTCTACGCTGGGCTTGTGCGAGGCGACCAGACGACTGCGCCACCCGGCGCCGACAAGCAAAGCCACTCGCATACGCCATTTGCTTGTCGTATCGTTTTCGGGCCGCACGTACCCCCGACGCCGGTGCGTGCCGGCGTCGGCTATCAGCTAACGACGGGAGGTGCCGCGATGCGATTTTCCCGTGACGCGTTTGATACGCAACACTTGCGAGCGATGACGGAGCGCTTGCACTGGCATCGCAAAACAACCGCCAAGGCGATCCCGCTGAGCGCGCACACGCATCTGCATCGTGCCCGCGGCGACGAGAGCGACGACGCGGAAGTGATGAAGGTCACAGTGGTCTCCACCGCTGTGGCGCTGGCAGTGGTGCTGGTTGCCCTGCTGGCAGTTGGATTCGGGTCAGAAATGGCCCGATGGATGGGCCTGGAATAATCCGGTGCCCTTGCGCGTCTTGACGGACGCAGCCCCGGCCCTCGCGCAAGGCGATACGGCCACCCCTGAACGGCCTGTCCGATGGAAATCGGCAGGCCGTTCAACTTTTTGGGGGGCGCGTTGATTACTTCAGGAACGCGTCAAGGGCTTCAGGTGTGCGGCCGATGGTGGCCTTGTCATCGCGCACGAGCACGGGGCGCTGCAGCAGCTTCGGGTGCTCGGCAATCGCCTTGAGCAGCGCGTCGTCCGAGGCGGCGGCCAGATTCAGTTGCGCGTATTCGTCTTCGTTTTCACGCACCAGGCTGCGCAACGGGGTGTCGAGCTGCTTGGCGAGGGTCTTCAACTCGGCCAGCGTGGGCGGCGTCTTCAGGTACTCGATGACTTCGAGCGATTCGCCCTGCTTTTCGGCAAAGGCCTCGGCCTGTTCAAGCGCGGTGCGCGATTTGGAGCAGCGGGGGTTGTGGTAGATCTGCATGGTCGAGATGGCTGACAAGTGCTTGGAGGTGCCATCTTAATGGGTTGGTGTGGTGGAGGATTTCGCCTCTCGCTAAGAGGGGGTTCGTCGAGTTTGACCCTGACGCCCCAAAGCAAAAAGGGCTGGCAAACGCCAGCCCTATCCAAAACGCAACGGTGATGATCAAGCGCCGCCGAGCAATTCCGCCACGGTACAACCCACCACCACCGTGGCACCACGCAAGTCATTGAGGCGCAGGTTCTCGTCGGTGTTGTGGCCGCGTGCTTCCATCAGCGTGCGGGGGCCTGCGCCGTACAGCACCGTCGGCACACCATGCGCTGTGTAATGCCGCGCATCGGTGTACAGCGGCACACCATGCACCGGCACATCCCCACCAAATACCGCCAACGCATTGCGCCGTAGCGCACCGATCAGCGTTTCCACGCCCGGTAGTTCAGCCAGCGGCGCTGCCAGCAGAATGCGCTCAACCGACACCGCAATCCCCGGCCGCTCCGCCGCTGCACGCTCAATCACCGCGCGCAGTTCGCCTTCGGCATCGCGCCCAGCCTCTTCGGGAATCATCCGGCGGTCGATGCGGAAGGTCACCAGATCCGGCACCACGTTGGTGTTGATGCCACCCTGGATCAAACCAACGTTCAACGTCGCATGATCGATGCCGGACACCGCCGACTTGCGCGCCGCCAATTCCGCGCGATACGCATACACCGCCTGCAGGATGTGGGTGGCCGCCTCGATAGCGTCGATGCCCGTGTGCGGCATGGCAGCGTGCGCCTGCTTGCCTCGTACCGTCACCTGCACGTGCAGGCAGCCGTTGTGCGCCGAGGTGATGCCATACGCAAACCCAGCCGAGATGGCGTAGTCGGGCTTGCTCAGGCCCTGGTCCAGCAACCACTTCGGGCCGATGTCGCCGCCGGTTTCCTCGTCGTACGTGAAATGCAGTTCCACCGTGCCGTTGAGCTTGGCACCGCGCTTCTCGGCGTCGATCAGCGCGAGCAGCGCCCACGTGTAAGTCGCGAAATCCGACTTGGACACCGCCACGCCACGGCCAAACATGGTGGGGCCGTGTTCGGTCTCGACGATCTCGCCGCCGTACGGGTCGTGCGTCCAGCCGAGGCCAGGCGGGACAACGTCACCATGCGCGTTCATGGCAATGGTCGGGCCACCGCTGCCGAACGTGTGGCGCACGATCAGGTTGGTGGCGCTGACCATGCCGGCCGCGCGCACCACCGCTTCCGGCACGGCATGGGCCTCGACCGTCAGGCCCAGCGCCTCCAGCAACGCCTTGGCGCGCGCCGCGTGTGGGGCACAGTCGCCGGACGGGTTGTCCGACGGCACCTTCACCAGCTCGCGCAGAAATTCGATTTGGCTACCGTGCGCGGCCTCGACAAACGCGCGGATGTCCGCGTCGATGCCGGGTGTGGTCAGTTCAGCCTGCGTCATGTCGGTGTCCCCCTGGTTGGTGTTGGAAGGGATTTGAATGTGACTGAGCCCCCGTTGTGCGGGGGCCCAGGGATGGCCAGGATGACGAGGAGCTTACTGCGCGGCGCGCATCGCCTCTTCGGTCAACCACACCGATTCGGGCAAGTCCTGCTCGTCGCAGTTGTGGCCTTCGCCGCCGCGATCGACGACGAGGAAATCGCTCACCTCGCCCAGTGCCAGCAGCGGGTGATGCCACACGCCGCGTGCGTAGTTCACGCCCTGCCAGCCGTGCGACACGAACGCGCGCAGCTTGCTCGGGTCCAGCTCACCGGCCGGCGCCACGACCACCAGGTACGGCTTGTCGTTCTGCGGGATGAAGGCCTGGCTGCCGCGCGGGTGACGCTCCAGCATCTTCACCTCGAACGGCAGCGTGCGCGGCTGGCCACGGAACAGGCTGATCAGCGCGCGGCCGCCCTCGCCCACATCCACGTTGGCGAGGTCATGAAAGCGCGTGGTCGTGCCCTGGTTGATGGGGAACTGCTTGGCCCCCTCCAGTTCGATCACGTCGCCGAACGGCGCGAAGGCTTCGCGCGTGAGCGGCTCGATGGTCAGGGCAATGCGAGGGTTGGCAACTGCGGCGGTGTCTTGGCTCATTCCAGCACCCCCCACAAGCGCAGACGCGACACGCCACCGTCCGGGAACATGTTGAAGCGCACGTGCGTGACGATACCCAGGTCCGCGATTTCGGCTTCGTAGTAGTGCTGCAGGTCCATCTGCAGCTTCTGCTCGGGCAGCAGCGTCTGCCAGAACATGGCTTGCGTCTTCAGCGAGCTGTCGGTGCCGCCCACTACGCGTGCGGCCTGGATGGACACGCGGTCGGCAAAGTTGCCCTTGAAGTGCGCGGTGTCGACTTCGATCTTGCGGATGCGGCCCGGGTGGGCCAGGGCGATCACGCACCAGTCGTTGCCCGGCTCGCGGCGGCGGCGCGTTTCCCAGCCGTCGCCCATATTCACGCCGCGGCCCGGCATCAGCATGCGCGAGGCCGGCCCAAAGTGTTCGTTGTTGGCTTCGACCACGTAGGCGCCGTTTTCCATGGCGGCCAGGTCGAACAGCTTGGTGCGGTCCGCGCCCTTCCAGTCGACTTGCGGCTGGCCGTACACGCGCAAGCGCGCGATGCCGCCGTCCGGGAAGATATTCACGCGCAGGTGCGTATAGGCGCCCGTGTTGGCCACGGCCACGTAGGCGTGGCTGTTGCCTTGCAGCGTGGTGGACGGAACGATCTCGGTCCACTGCGTGGCATCGGTCGGCTCGCCGTCCGGCAGATAGGCGGCTTCGATGGACGCAGCCGGCGGGAAGTTGCCCGTGAAGTGGCTGGTGTCGATATCCACGCCCTTCACAACGCCCGGGCGGGCCAGCTTGACGATGCAGTGGTCGTAGCCACCGTTGCGGCGACGGCGCGTTTCCCAGCCGTCCATCCACTTGCCGTGGTCGTCGTACTTGCCGGGGATGAAGACAGCCGGCTCGGGGTTGAGCATGCGGTCTTTCGGTGCGAAGAACTCGTCGGTCGCAAACGTGGCCACGGCACCCAGGCGCGGATCGGCCAGGTTCGGATAGCGGCGGGTGAAATCAGGGGCGTTCGGATCGAGCGTAGGCAGCGCCATGGGGAAACTCCTTGGTGTTTGTCTCTGGATGTTATACGGCAGGCCCATCGAACAAAAACGGTGAGTAAGAACACTCGAAACCATGGCGATGGGAGCGCCGGAAGTGCAGCGTAAATGGCGGAACCGCAAGGGTTCGCGAGACTGCATGAACCGATGCTAGCATGTGAATTCAAAAATTGCATACAAAAATTGGATCGCCTATGATGCCGTCACCGCTCGACAATTCGTGACAACAATTTGTTGCGACGCAGCGAGCGAAACAATGGCCTGACAACAATCGCGATAGACGATCCCGCAGTGCCTGAAACACCCGAAATCCAAAGGAGGATTCACCATGCAACGCTTTACGCGCCCGTTGTTCGGGCAGGTTTTGATTGCCCTAGCAATCGGTATTGCGCTGGGCGTCTGGGCGCCTGAATTTGCACAGAAACTGCAGCCGCTCGGCGACGGCTTTCTGAAGCTCATCAAGATGCTGATCGCGCCGATCGTGTTCTCGGTGGTGGTGGTGGGTATCTGCGGCGCCGGCGAATTGAAGAAGGTCGGGCGCGTGGGCGGCAAGGCCGTCATCTACTTCGAAGTCGTCACGACGATTGCACTGGCGCTCGGTATTGCGCTGGCCTACCTGTTCGGGCCGGGCCACGGCATGAACGTGGACCCGAAGACGCTCGACCCGGCGGCCATGGCCTCGTACATGACGACGGCCAAGCAAGTGGAGTCGACCGGCGTGGCGACGTTCTTCCTTAAGCTGATCCCCGATACGTTTGTCAGCGGCTTTGTGAAGGGCGACATCCTGCAGGTGCTGCTGGTGTCGATCCTGTTCGGCTGCTCGCTGTCGCTGCTGGGTGAGCGCACCAAGCCGCTGGTCTCGTTCATCGACCAGCTCTCGCATGTGCTGTTTCGCATGATGGCGGTGATCATCCGCCTGGCGCCGCTGGGCGTGCTGGGTGCGGTGGCCTTTACCGTGGGCAAGTACGGCGCGGGCTCGCTCAAGCAACTGGGCTTCCTGGTGCTGCTGTTCTATGCGGCGGTGGCGGTCTTCGTGGTGGTGGTGCTGGGCACCATCCTGCGCGTGGCGGGTTTCAACATCTTCAAGCTGATCCGCTTCCTGCGCGCTGAACTGCTGGTGGTGCTGGGTACGGCCTCGTCCGATGCGGTGCTGCCGTCCATCATGAACAAGCTGGAGAAGATGGGCATCAAGCGCTCGGTGGTGGGCCTGGTGATCCCGACCGGCTACTCGTTCAACCTCGATGCGTTCTCGATCTACCTGACGCTGGCGGCCGTGTTCATCGCCCAAGCGACCAACACGCCACTGGCCTTCCAGGATCTGTTGCTGATCCTGGGCGTGGCGCTGATCACCTCCAAGGGCGCGCACGGCATTCCGGGTTCGGCCATCGTGATTCTGGCGGCTACCCTGTCGGTCATCCCGGCCATTCCGGCCGTGGGCCTGGTGCTGGTGCTTTCCGTCGATTGGTTCATCGGCATTGCCCGCGCGCTGGGCAACCTGATCGGCAACTGCGTCGCCACGGTGGTGATTGCCGCGTGGGAGAAGGACATCGACCGCGTGCGTGCTAACGCCGTGCTGGACGGCAAGATCGACATCACCGAAGAAGGCGAGGCGATTGCGCACGGCCATGCTGCACCTGCGGCCGCAGCGCACTCCGTGCCGCATGCCTGATGTCGGCGTCCCGTCGGACGGCGGTAAAATCGGCACCATGACTGAAACGACCGCCGCCGACATCTCCTCCGAAGGCATTGCCGACGACATCGCCCAGGCGATCGTCGCGCACCGGCTGCCGCCCGGCACCAAGCTGCGCGAAGAGGCGCTGGCGAAGGTCTACGGCGTCAGCCGCACCAAGATTCGCGCGGCGCTGCTGATGCTGGCCAAGGACAAGCTGATCCGCATGGAGCCGGACCGCGGCGCCTTCGTCGCCAAGCCCGACGAGACCGAGGCGCGCGAGGTGTTTGCCGTGCGCCGCGTGCTGGAGGTGGCGCTGGCGCGCGAGTTCATCGCCAAGGCCACGCCGGCTGATTACAAGCGGCTGGAGAAACACCTGGCCGAAGAGCACAAAGTGGCAGCGAGTGCGCAACTCGCCGACGTGCCGCGCCGCAACCGTCTGATGGCCGACTTCCATCTGCTGCTGGCCGATGTGGTGGGCAACAGCGTGCTCAAGGAAATGCTGCGCGAGCTCTCCGCCCGCAGCTCGGTCATCACGATGCTGTATCAGTCCACCTACGACGCGGTGCGCTCGTCCGACGAGCACACCGCCTTCCTGGAGGCCGCCAAGCGCGGCGACGTGGAAGGCGCCATCGCTCTGATGGAAGAACACATGGCGCACACCGAGGCCTCGCTCAAGTTCGAATCGCCGGGCGGCCGGGCAACGGACCTCGTTGCCGCACTCCTCGCCTGAATCTCGCGGTGCCGACTTACACGCTGCGCGCGCCAGTCTCCGTTGAGCTGGAAATCAAGAAGAGCCGTTTCATTGGATGGGCCGTGCCGGTCGAAGATCGGGCTGCCGCCATGGAGGTCATTGCGCGCCTGCGCGCGGAGCATCCCGCCGCCACGCATGTCTGTTGGGCGTTATTGGCCGGCGGACAGTCTGGCATGTCCGACGACGGTGAGCCGTCCGGCACTGCCGGTCGCCCCATCCTCGAAGTCCTGCGCCATCACGATCTGGACAGCACGCTGGGCGCCGTGGTGCGTTACTTCGGCGGCGTGAAGCTGGGTGCGGGCGGCCTCGTGCGTGCGTACACCGATGCCATTGCCTCCGCGCTCATGCAGGCTGAACGCGTGGAGCGCATTGCCCGCACCACTCTCACCCTGGTTACCGATTACGCCGATGAGGCGCGTATCCGGCGGTGGATTGATGATGGCGGGTATGCCCTGCTGGATGCCGCTTACGATGCGGGCGTCACGCTGACTGTGCGGTTGCCTGTGACGGATGAAGCTGGGGCGAGAGAAACCCTGCGGGACCTCACGCAGGGCCGAGTGGTAATCACGGACTAAAAGTCCAACTGGGCAGGGAGAATGCCCAGCGCCGCCGCAATTTTCTCGCGGGATGATTTGCGCAGCTTGTCGCTGCTCTCCTGTTGCGCATAGGCAGGCTGCGAAATACCCAGACGTTTTGCGATCTCGGCCTGCGTCAGGCCCAGGTGCTCACGCCAAGCGCGGGCCGGCGACGCGCCTTCGACTGTGCGCTCGATGACCCCGTGGGGAATCAAGTCTCGGGTTTCGGCACGCTCCGCGAGGTAGTCGGCATAGGGAATGACGACGAACGCCGGCGAGCCGTCCGGACCGTTGATGATCTGGATGTTAGTAGGTGCGTTCATCGCGTTTCCTCACTTCCTGAATTTCGACTACGCGGATGTCTCCATCCCAGTCGAACAGTACGCGATAGTTGCCCACGCGCAGCCGGTAACCGTATTGGTGCTCAACCAATGCCTTGACGTTCTGGCACTCCGGCATGGCGGCAAGCCCGCCCACCGCTCGCACGACCACTTGCTGTTGTGGCCGATCCAGCTTCCGAAGTTGCTTGGCAGCCCGTGTTGTCCATTGGATCGCATTCATGATGCGATCAGTGACCGATTTATAAGTTTATAGCATTCCTTATACGCTTTCATCGGCGGGGCTCACATGGCGTGCTAGCCCGCCATGATTCCCAGCCACCCGCGTGGCGTCGATCAGACTGCGCCTCAACTTAACTGCTGCGTGACCAATACCCCGGCTGCGCAAACACCGTCTTCAGGTGCTCGATAAAGAACCGAATCTTCGCCGGCACCGGCCGCTGCTGCGGGTACACGGCGAGGATGTCGTAGTCGGGCAGCGCGTAATCATCCAGCACCGTCATCAGCGCGCCAGACTCCAGCTCGGGCTGGATCTCCCACGTTGAACGCCAACCCAGGCCCAGGCCCTCGCCCATCCAGCGGTGCAGCAGCTCGCCGTCGTTGCAGTCGAGGTTGCCGCTCACTTTCACGGTGACGGCCTTGCCGTTCTGCTGGAAATACCAGCCGCGCTGCTGGCCGCCCTGCAGGTTGAAGGCGAGGCAGTTGTGCTTTTCCAGGTCATCCAGCGTGCGCGGCACGCCGTGCTTGGCGAAGTACGCGGGCGTACCGCACACCACGCGCTTGTTCGACGCCAGACGGATCGCCACGAAGTTCGGATCGATCGCCCCACCGATGCGGATGCCCACGTCGTAACCCTCGCGCACGAGGTCGACCACGCGGTCGGTCAGGTTGAACGAGCAGCGCACGTCGGGGTTGGCGCGCAGGAAGTCCGGCGCGTGCGGCGCGACGTGCTTGCGGCCGAACGCGGCCGGTGCTGAGACGATCAGGTGACCCGTTGCCTTGTGGCGTCCCTCTGCGACGAGCAGTTCGGCGCGGTCCAGTTCGCCCAGCGCCTTCTTGCACTGCTCCATGAAGACGGCGCCCTGCTCCGTCACCGCAATGCGGCGTGTCGATCGGTGCAGCAGCTTCACCCCCAGCCGTGCCTCCAGCGCGTTGATGCGCCGGCCAATCATCACCGGCGTCACGTCTTGCGTGAGCGCGGCGGCGGCCATGCTGCCGTGTTCCACCACGGCGATGAACGCTTCGATCTGCTTGAGCTTGTCCATTCCATCATTCCAGTTCGCAATGTCCGACCATTTTATGGAGGATTCCGTACGCGGATTGGTGCTATCCAGCGCATATCACCTGTGACGAATGACTGAAATGACGGGGAGTGATGTGATCAATGCTTGCGTGAGCTCTCGGATTTTTGCGTTGCACAAAATCACCATGAAACGGCGTACTTCCGGGCTTCTTTGGCAGTTTTATTGACTCGTGATTGCTGCGGCACAAGAAAATATTCGATACACGGAGTTCGCAATCAACTGACGAAAGCTGCGTTTATCCATATCGGCATGCGGGAATAGGATCAGCTCAACCCAATTCCCACCTTCCCCTTCCTGGAGACACACCATGCCGAAGATGAGAGCGATTGATGCCGCCGTTGCGGTGATGGAAAAAGAAGGCATCACCACTGCCTTCGGCGTGCCTGGTGCCGCCATCAACCCGTTGTATTCCGCCCTGCGCAAGGCCGGCAACATTGATCACGTGCTGGCCCGCCACGTTGAAGGCGCCTCGCACATGGCCGAGGGCTACACCCGAGCCGAACCCGGCAACATCGGCGTGTGTATCGGCACCTCGGGCCCCGCAGGCACGGACATGATCACCGGTCTGTACTCGGCCTGGGCGGATTCGATTCCAATCCTCTGTATCACCGGCCAAGCACCGCGCGCCCGCCTGTACAAGGAAGACTTCCAGGCCGTCGACATCGAGTCGATCGCCAAGCCGGTTACCAAGTGGGCCGTCACCGTGCGTGAGCCGGCGCTGGTGCCGCGCGTGTTCCAGCAGGCGTTCCACCTGATGCGCTCGGGCCGTCCGGGTCCGGTGTTGATCGACCTGCCGTTCGACGTGCAAGTCGCTGAGATCGAATTCGACATCGACACCTACAGCCCGATGCCGGTCTACAAGCCCGCGGCCACGCGTGCCCAGGCTGAGCGCGCCATCGAGATGCTGTGCGCAGCCGAGCGCCCGCTGCTGGTGTGCGGTGGCGGCGTGATCAACGCCGATGCGGCCAAGCTGATGGTCGAGTTTGCCGAGCTGGTGAACGTGCCCGTGGTCCCGACCCTGATGGGCTGGGGCGTGCTGGCCGATGATCACCCGCTCAACGCCGGCATGGTCGGTCTGCAAACGTCGCACCGCTACGGCAACGCCACGCTGCTGGCATCGGACTTCGTGTTCGGCATCGGCAACCGCTGGGCCAACCGCCACACGGGCAGCGTCGACGTCTACACCAAGGGCCGCAAGTTCATCCACGTCGATATCGAACCGACCCAGATTGGCCGCGTGTTCGGTCCGGACCTGGGCATCGTGTCGGACGCTGGCGCCGCGCTGGAGAAGTTCATCGAAGTCGCCCGCGAGCTGAAGGCTGCCGGCAAGCTGCCGTGCCGCAAGTCGTGGAATGCCGACGTGCAGAAGCGCAAGCGCACGATGCTGCGCCGCTCGGACTTCGACAACGTGCCCGTCAAGCCGCAGCGCGTGTACCGCGAGATGAACCAGTACTTCCCGCGCGACGTTCGCTACGTGTCGACGATCGGTCTGTCGCAGATTGCTGCTGCGCAGTTCCTGTCGGTCAACCAGCCGCGCCACTGGATCAACTGTGGTCAGGCCGGCCCGCTGGGCTGGACGATTCCCGCCGCGATCGGCGTGAAGGTGGCATCGCCCAACAGCGACGTCGTCGCCATCTCGGGTGACTACGACTTCCAGTTCATGATCGAAGAAATGGCGGTGGCCGCGCAGTTCAAGGTGCCGTACATCCACGTGGTGGTGAACAACTCGTACCTGGGCCTGATCCGCCAGGCACAGCGCAACTTCGACATGGACTACTGCGTCCAGCTCGCCTTCGACAACGTCAACGCACCCGAGCTGAACGGCTACGGCGTCGACCACGTGAAGGTCGTGGAAGGCCTGGGTTGCAAGGCGATCCGCGTGTTCAAGCCGGAAGACATCGAGCCGGCCTTCGCACAGGCTCGCAAGCTGATGGCCGAGTTCTCGGTGCCGGTGATGGTGGAAGTGATTCTCGAGCGTGTGACGAACATCGCCATGGGCACCGAGATCGACAACGTGGTCGAGTTTGAAGACGTGCTCGACCTGGAAGACACCCTCACGGAAGCCGAAGGCGCCACCGCATAAAGACGGCGCGCTGTTCCCTCACCGTCCGATAACAGGAGAAACCATGACAAAGCTGGCAGCCAACCTGACCATGCTCTTCAACGAGCAGGCCTTCCTCGACCGCTTCGAAGCCGCCGCGCGTGCGGGCTTCCGCGGTGTGGAGTTCCTGTTCCCCTATGCGTTCCACGCAGACCAGATTGCGGATCGTCTGAACCGCTTCCAGCTCGACCTGGTGCTGCACAACCTGCCGGCCGGCAACTGGGACGGCGGCGAGCGCGGCATCGCCGTGCTGCCGGATCGCGTGGGTGAGTTTCAGGAAGGCGTGGGCGAGGCGATCAAGTACGCCAAGGTGCTCGGCGTGAAGCAGCTCAACTGCCTGGTGGGTAGCCGCCCGGAAAGCGTGAGCGAAGACGCTGCACGCAAGACGCTGGTGGAGAACCTGAAGTTTGCGGCGAAGGCGCTGAAGGCCGAGAAGATTGATCTGCTGATTGAGCCGATCAACACGTTCGATATTCCGGGCTTCTACCTGAGTCGTACGCAGCAGGCGCTGGACCTGATCAACGACGTGGATGCGTCCAACCTGTATGTGCAGTACGACATCTATCACATGCAACGGATGGAAGGCGAAGTGGCGAACACGCTCAAGCGCCATCTGGACAAGATCAAGCATGTGCAGTTGGCGGACAACCCGGGGCGTAATGAGCCGGGGACCGGGGAGATCAATTACCAGTTCCTGTTCCGCTGGCTGGATGAGATTGGCTACAGGGGCTGGGTGGGTTGCGAGTACAAGCCCAAGGCCGGGACCGTGGAAGGTCTGGGCTGGCGCGCTGCGCATCACGTCGCCTGATTGTCTGTTCGCCTTGACCCGGCGGGTGAGTTCATCGCTCCCCGGGGGCTAAAGAAGGTGGGCCACCGGCCCGCCTGTCAAACCACCAACATTTAAACCAAGGAGATCCCTCACCATGGCAAACGCACTCAACCTCGGTTTCATCGGTCTCGGCATCATGGGCGCCCCCATGGCAGGCCACCTGCGCGCCGCCGGCCACACGCTGTTCGTGCACGACGTGAACCCCGCACCGGCCGCGCTGGTGGAAGCTGGCGTGACGGTCTGCACGAGCGCCGAGGAAGTCGCCAAGCGTGCCGACATCATCTTCGTCATGGTGCCGGACACCCCGCATGTTGAAGCTGTGCTGTTCAGCGAAAAGGGCGTCGCCAAGGCGCTGAAGGATGCAGGCAAGGATGCGGCTGCCGGCAAGATCGTCGTCGACATGAGCTCGATCTCGCCGATCGCGACGAAGGACTTTGCTGCACGCATCAACAAGACTGGCGCGCAATACCTGGACGCGCCGGTGTCGGGTGGCGAAGTGGGCGCCAAGGCGGCCTCGCTGACGATCATGGTCGGCGGTGAACAAGCTGCGTTCGACCGCGTGGTTCCGCTGTTCCAACTGATGGGCAAGAACATTACGCTGGTGGGCGGCAACGGCGATGGCCAGACCACCAAGGTGGCCAACCAGATCATCGTGGCGCTGAACATTCAGGCTGTGTCGGAGGCGCTGCTGTTTGCATCGAAGGCGGGTGCCGACCCGGCGAAGGTGCGTCAAGCGCTGATGGGTGGTTTCGCCAACTCGCGCATTCTGGAAGTGCATGGCGAACGCATGGTCAAGCGTACGTTTGATCCGGGCTTCCGGATCGAACTGCACCAGAAGGATCTGAATCTGGCGCTGCAGGGTGCGAAGGCACTGGGCGTGGCGCTGCCGAACACGGCTACGGCGCAGGAGCTGTTCAACACCTGTGCTGCCAACGGTCTGGGTAAGCAGGATCACTCGGCGCTGTGCCGGGCGATTGAGATCATGTCGAACCACGACATCGCCTGATATTGCTTGGTTGCGGGGATGGACTTTGGTTTCTGTGTTGTTGGTTCATCCCTTGTTTCATCCCCTGCCGGGGCTGACTCACTTTCTTTGTCTTGCCAAAGAAAGTAAGCAAAGAAAGGCGCGCCCGAGATGGCGAAAGACTCCTTGAATTTATGTCGCAAGGAGGGGAAGGGAAAAACTCGCTGCGCTCAAACAGTTTCCCTTCCTTTTTCCTCCTTGCAACAGAAATTCAAGGCGCCATCAAGGGCAGGAACGTCAAAGGCCAAACCGTCGAGGCACAACCGCAGTAGTAGTAAGCACACGCAGCAAGCAGCAGCAAATCGCAGCAAACAACAAGAGCCACTAGGGCATGCAGACCAACGGTTTGCTTTTCCCCTGCCCTAGATGGCGCCTTGAATTTTTGTAAGCGGGCGGAAAAAAGACGGGAAACTGTCTGAGCGCAGCGAGTTTTTCCCGTCTCCGCCCGGTTACGAAAATTCAAGGAGGGTGTCGCCATCTCGGGCGCGCCTTTCTTTGCTTACTTTCTTTGGCAAGACAAAGAAAGTGAGTCAGCCCCGGCAGGGGATGAAATGAGGGATGGACCACCCAGGTCCAAACAACAACCCACCGGAGCAATCCAAAGTGCGCCGCTTCCGCAACACCAAAATCCTCGCCACCCTCGGCCCCGCCAGCAGCGACAAAGACACCATCCGCGCCCTCTTCGACGCCGGCGCGGACGTCTTTCGCCTGAACTTCAGCCACGGCTCGCACGAAGACCACCGCAAGCGCTACGACATCGTGCGCGCAGTCGAAGCCGAGACCGGCCGCCCCATCGGCATCCTGGCCGACATGCAAGGCCCCAAGCTGCGCATCGGCACCTTCGCCGAAGGCCGCGTCGTGCTCAAGAACGGCGATCGCTTCGTACTCGACCGCGACCCGACGCCGGGCGATGTCACCCGCGTGCACCTGCCGCACCCCGAGCTGTACGCGGCCACTGCGCCGGGCCAATCGCTGCTGCTCGATGACGGCAAGATCCGTCTGGCTGTGGAAGCCGCCGACCCGACCGCCATCGTCACCCGCGTGGTCGACGGCGGCCCGCTGTCGGACCGCAAGGGCGTGAACGTGCCCGATGCCGTGATCCCCATCCCCGCCCTCACCGAGAAAGACCTGCGCGACCTCGAGTTCGCCCTGTCGCTGGGTGTGGATTGGATTGCCCTGTCGTTCGTGCAACGCGCCGAAGACGTGATCGCCGCACGCGAGATCATCGGCGACCGCGCCGGCCTGCTCTCCAAGATCGAGAAACCCGCCGCGCTGTTGCACCTGGAAGACATCGTGCAGGCCTCCGACGCGCTAATGGTGGCGCGCGGCGACCTGGGCGTGGAGCTGCCGCCCGAGCGCGTGCCCGGCGTGCAGAAGCGCATCCTGCGAATCGCACGTCAGCACGGCAAGCCGGTGGTCGTGGCCACGCAGATGCTCGAATCGATGATCGAAGCGCCGGTGCCGACGCGTGCAGAAGCGTCTGACGTGGCAACGGCTGTGTACGACGGCACCGACGCGGTGATGCTCTCGGCCGAATCGGCCAGCGGCAAGCACCCGGTGGCCGCGGTCAGCATCATGAACCGCATCATTGCCGAGACCGAGCGTGACCCGCTGTACCGCAACCTGATCGACGCACAACACCAGGCCCCGCTGCCGACGCGCCAGGACGCCATCTGCGCGGCCCTGCGCGACGTAACGCATATCCTGGGCGCAGTGGCCACCGTCACCTACACGTCCAGCGGCAAGACCAGCCTGCGCGCTGCACGCGAGCGGCCCCTGGCGCCCATCGTGAGCATCACGCCGCGCCTGGATACGGCACGCCGTTTGGCGATCACCTGGGGCGTGCACAGCACCGTGAGCGCCGATGTGCATAGCGTGGATGAAATGGTGGATGCGGCTTGCCGTGCCGCTGCGCGTGAAGGCTTTGCCGTGTCGGGCGACCAGATCGCCATCACGGCGGGCATGCCGTTTGGTCAGGCAGGGTCGACCAACCTGCTGCGTCTGGCCGAAGTCTGGCCGCAGACGGTCGCCACCGCGCAAACGGAAACGACTGCGCAGGAACCGGCAACGGCTTAAGGCCGGTCAGACCACCTTGGAATAGCGCGGAACGAAGGCGACGGGCTTGCCCTGCGCCTCGACCGCGCGCTCGGTGCCAACGGCGCGCAGATGCGCGTCGAACACCATCGCGATACGCCGCACCAGCAGCCGCCCTTGCGGCGTGATGAGGATGCGCTCGTCGCCCACCTTCACCAGGTCCGCTTCTTCCAGCGGCGCCAGCGCCTCCAGTTCATCGGCAAAGGTGCGCTTGAAGTCCAACCCATGCGTCGCGCCAAACGCGCGCATGTCCAGCTCGAACCCGCACATCAGTTCGCCAATCAGCGCACGCCGCACGTGGTCGTCCGGCGTGAGCGACAGGCCGCGCAGCACCGGCAGCTCATTGGCGTCGATGCGCGCGTAGTACGCGTCGAGATCCTTTTCGTTTTGCGCGTACACATCGCCCACGCGGCTGATGGCGGACACGCCAAAGGCCAGCAGGTCGCAATCGGCATGCGTGGAATAGCCTTGGAAATTGCGCTGCAGGCGCCCTTCGCGCTGCGCAATCGCCAGTGCGTCATCCGGCCGCGCGAAGTGATCCATCCCGATATAGACATAGCCCGCGTCCACCAGACGCTCCACCGTCATCGCCAACAGGTCGAGCTTCTCGTCGGCGGTGGGCAGCGCGAGCAAGTCGATGCGGCGTTGTGGCTTGAACAGGTGCGGCAGGTGCGCGTAGCTGTAGACGGAGAGCCGATCCGGCGCCATCTCCAGCACGCGGTCCAATGTCGCGTTGAAGGTGTCGGTCCGTTGATGCGGCAGGCCGTAGATCAGGTCAAAGCTGATCGATTCGAAACCGAGGCGGCGCGCGCTATCGACCACGCGGCGCGTGTCTTCCACGCTCTGGATGCGGTGGACGGCGCGCTGCACGTCCGGATCAAAGTCTTGAATGCCAAGGCTGGCGCGGTTGAAGCCGAGGTCGGCCAGCACGGACAGCGTGGCGTCGTCGGCATGGCGTGGGTCGAGTTCGACGGAGATTTCCGCGTCGGGCATCAGATCGAAATGCGCACGCGTGGCGGCCATCACTGCGCGCATCTCATCGTGCGTGAGGAAGGTGGGCGTGCCACCGCCCCAGTGCAGTTGCGTCACGCGGCGCAGCGGGCCGATGTGGCCGGCCACGAGCGCCATCTCCTGCGCCAGGGCGCGGATGTAGCGCGCACTGCGCGAGTGGTCCTTGGTGATGATCTTGTTGCAGCCGCAGTAGTAGCAGAGGTTCGCGCAGAACGGCAGATGCATGTACAGCGACAACGGCGCATGCAGCGCTGGCGCAATCGCGGCGCGTCGGTGCAGTGCGTCGAGATAGTCAGCCTTGTTGAAGCCGGCGTGGAAGCGGTCCGCCGTCGGGTACGACGTGTAGCGCGGGCCGTGCGTGTCAAAGCGCTGTGCCAGCGCGCGCACCTGCGGTGCAGACCAGCGGAAGGCGACGTCATTGGCGGCAGCATCCTGGGCAGCCGGTTGGGCAAAGGGGAACATGGGGCGTGGGGTGCGAGGGCGATGGTTGATGCTATTCCTGCGCTCCCAGCGGCGCGTTGATATGTGTCAACGTCGGTCAATGCGGGTTCAAACGTGCCGATCCCTCCATCAGGAGGGGCTTAACTTCACTGATCTGTCACATTCGGCCGCCTACCATCGACGATTGGCGTGCACCCGCCAGCCAGGCCGGTCACAACAAGAACAACGCGCCGTCGATTCGTCTTTGGGGGAAGCATGATGTGGCAGACACTGGCACGCCGCTGCGCGTGCGCATTCGCCTGCGCAACCGCCGTTGTGACGCTGACGGCGCATGCGCAAGGCAATACCACCTTCGTCGTCGGGCAACTGGTGGAACGCGGTGGCGCCCAGGCCGACTACGCACGCGACTTCATGGCCGGCGCCAAGGTCGCGTTTGATGCGGCCAACCTGAGCGGTGGCATCAAGGGCCGGCGCATCAGCCTGATCCGTCGCGAAGTCGAACAGTCCGAAGCGGTGCCGCAAGCCATCGACATGATTGAGCGCGATCGTGTGGAAGTGCTTTTTGGCGTGAGTGAACGCCTGTTGCCCACGCTGACCGCTTCTCCGGAGATCGCGCGGCGCAATGTGCCGCTGTTGGCGCCACTCTCGGGCGCCACGTCCACGTCCGACAACGTCTGGTTCATCCGCCCGGACTACGACCACGAAATCATCGCCGCGCACAACCGCCTGCGCCAGTTCGGCATGCGGCGGATTGCGCTGGTCACCACTGCGGGGTTCGATCCCCAACTCGGTACGCGCCTGCGCAACACGCTGGCAGCCACACCGCCCGCCAAGGGGGATGCTGCCGAGGCACTTGATCTCTACACCCTGACGGGCGATCCGGGCGAACTGGCTGCGCGCGTCGCCCCCACCAAGCCGACCGCCATCATTGTCGCGGGCGATACCCTTGCCTACGCCAGCGTCGGCCGTGCGCTGGCGCAGCACGGGTGGTATGGCTTCCTGGTCGGGCTCTCGTCGGTCAACCCGCAGGTGGCGCGTGAAATTCTCGGCACCGGTTACAGCGGCGGCATGCTGCTCGCGCAGACCGTGCCCAACCCCGCTGTCGGCAATACCAAGATCACGCGCGAACATATCGCACGCATGAAGCAGTTTCTGGATGAGCCACCGTCGGGGGCCACGTTGTCGGGTTATATCGCGGCCACGTATCTGATTCAGGCGATGAATGCAGTGGGTGGCAAAGCGGCCGGGGCTGAGTTGCGGCGCGCGCTGCAAACGCGTGCGGATGTGGGGGGATTTACCTTGGACTTCACTCGGGGGAATCGGGGGAGTGAGTTTGTGGATTTGAACTACATCCAAGGGACGGGGAATTAGGCGTTGGTGGTCTGCCCCCCTTTCGCCCCCTGCCGGGGCCGACTCACTTTCTTTGTCTTGCCAAAGAAAGTAAGCAAAGAAAGGCGCGCCCGATGCGGCGAAAGACTCCTTGAATTTATGTCGCAAGGAGGGAGAGGAGGCAAACTCGCTGCGCTCAGACAAGCCTCCTCTCTTTTTCCTCCTTGCAACAGAAATTCAAGGCGCCGCATAGGGCAGGGAAAGTCAAAGGCAGAAGCCAAACCATCTAGGCGCCAGCCCAAACGACAAGGCCAACCTCGCGACGGGTTGGCCTTTTTCTTTTGACGTTAGGCCCTTGATGGCGCCTTGAATTTTCGTAAGCGGGCGGAAAAAAGATGGGGAACTGTTTGAGCGCAGCGAGTTTTCCCCATCTCCGCCCGGTTATGAAGATTCAAGGAATGGGTCGCCATCTCGGGCGCGCCTTTCTTTTGCTTACTTTTCTTTGGCAAGACAAAGAAAAGTGAGTCAGCCCCGGCAGGGGATGAAACAAGGGATGGACCAAAAACAAAAAATCAGGAAACCACCGGCTTCTTGGCCGACAACAACCCCTTCAGTGCCCCCAACCGATCCTTAGGCGACATCGCCGGCATCGAATCCTCAGGCGTCGGCCCAGCATCATCCCCAAGCTTCATCTCGGCGATGTAGCGCGACGGCTCACACACCACCGTCTCCCGTGCGCGCTTGCGCTTCTTGCACCAGCTGATATGCAGGCTGCGTTGCGCGCGTGTGATGCCCACATACATCAGCCGCCGCTCTTCCTCGATTTTCTCGTCGGTCAGGTCGTCGTCTTCACGGCAGTGTGGGAGGATGCCCTCCTCAACGCCCACCAGAAACACGTGCGGATACTCCAGCCCCTTGCTCGCGTGCAGCGTGGAGAGGCGCACCGCATCCGGGTCCTCTTCCCGGCCTTCAAGCATGCTGATCAGCGCGATGGTCTGCGTGAGTTCGAGCAAGTTCTTGCCTTCGTCCATCAAACCATCGGCATTGTCGAAACCGGTGGCCTCTTCGTCACCCTCTTTCTCGGGCTTGGTGCCCTTGCGCTTGAGCCAGTCCACAAACTCCAGCACGTTGGTCCACTTGTTCTGGGCCTGGCGCTCGTCGTAGGTGTCGTACAGGTAGGCCTCGTAGTGGATGCCTTCCATCATCTCGTCGAGCAGCGTGCCGGCGGGTTCCTTCGCGGCGCGGTCTGACAGGCGCACGATGAACTCGCAGAACACCCGCAGCGGCTCTAACTGACGCGGCGCGAGCTGCCCTTCGATGCCACCCATCATCGCCGCCTCGAACAGCGACACCTTCGCCTGCCCCGCGAATGCGCCCAGCACTTCCAACGTCGCATTGCCCACACCGCGCTTGGGTGTGGTGATGGCACGGATGAACGCGGGGTCGTCATCCGCATTCGCAATCAGTCGCAGATACGCGCACAAGTCCTTGATCTCGGCCTTGTCGAAGAAGCTTTGGCCGCCCGAGAGCACATACGGAATGCGCTCGCGCCGCAGGATCTGCTCGAACAGCCGCGCCTGGAAGTTGCCGCGATACAGGATCGCGTAATCCCGAAACTGCGCGCGGCGCTCGAACTTGTGCGCGGAGAGCTTGAAGACCACGCTCTCGGCTTCGTGCTCCTCATCATTGGCGCTGGTGACGTTGATGGGGTCGCCCATGCCGTGCTCGCTCCACAGCGTCTTCTCGAACAGCTTCGGGTTCTGCGCGATCACCGCGTTGGCGGCGTTCAGGATGCGCACCGTGGAGCGGTAGTTCTGCTCCAGCTTGATCACCTTCAGGTTCGGAAAATCCGTCTGCAGCAGCTTGAGGTTGTCGAGCGTCGCACCGCGCCAGCCGTAGATGGCCTGGTCGTCGTCGCCCACCGCCGTGAAGGCCGGCGCGCGCAGGTGCGAGCCACCCGCCAGCAGCTTCAGAAGCTGGTACTGGCAGGCGTTGGTGTCTTGATATTCATCGACGAGGAAATAGCGCAGACGGTTCTGCCACTTCAGGCGCACCTCTTCATTGCGCGCGAACAGCTCGGCGGGAATGCGGATCAGGTCGTCAAAGTCCACCGCCTGATACGCATGCAGTGTGGCGACGTAGTTGCGGTAGACCAGCGCGGCCTGGTGATCGTCGACGTTGTTGTTGGCGAGGGCCTCGGCAATCGCGGTTTCCGGATCGACGAGACCGTTCTTCCACAGCGAGATCGTGCTCTGCACGCGACGGATCAGTTGCTTGTCGGTCGTCGCCAGCTGCTCCTGGATCATGCCGAAGCAATCGTCCGAATCCATGATCGAGAAGCGTGGCTTGAGGCCCACGTGTTCAGCCTCCGCCCGCAAGATCTGCACGCCCAGCGAGTGGAACGTGCACACCGTCAACTGCTTGATGGGAATGCGCTTGCCGTCTTCGCGCGTCTTGCCATCCATCAACTTGGCCACGCGCTCCTGCATTTCCTTGGCCGCCTTGTTGGTGAACGTGACGGCAGCGATGTGACGCGGCTCGAAGCCCTTGTCGAGGATCAGGTGCGCGATCTTCTGCGTGATCACGCGCGTCTTGCCGGAGCCCGCCCCGGCCAGCACCAGACACGGGCCGTCGAGGTAGTGCACACCTTCGGATTGGGCAGCGTTGAGCCCGTGGGCGAGACTGGAAGACATGGGAACAGCCGGGAGGAAATCAGGCGGGAACGTACAGCGGAAGGCGATGGTAGCACGCGAGGATGCGGCCCTCCGACGCTGACTGCCCGCTTGCGCGCACTTGGCCGACAAAGGTGTCACGGAGGCGAACTCAGTCTCAGTTCCAGCCGAAATGTCGCATCGATATCAGACCAGTAGGAAATGACGCAATGTCAATCTCTCAGAGATTCAAATGTCATTTTTGGCGGATTTTTTGAGATTTTTTCCGCCCGAAGAACATACCGACGCCTCTCCTGGACGCCTATCAGCTTGGATAATTTGCACATTGAGCCAAATCAGATACCCGCTTAGTTGCGGGCGGCTCCCATCGGGCATTCACCAATCTCTACGATCGATCGAGTTTCTCAGGGAATTCTGATTTTCGATTCGATATCAATTTTTGATCAAGGCGACCAAATAGAACAGAACTCACTTCGTGGATTCACCACACTCCGGGCCGCCGGCAAACCGTGTGGCCCGGCAAGGAATTCCACATTGAATCGAAATCAGGGTGAGTCACATGAATAAGACGTATCGCGTTGTTTTGAATGCCTGTACGGGCAAATGGGTCGTGGCATCTGAATTGGCCAAGGGGCGCAAGAAAAAATCCGTCAGCCTGGCGAGCCTGGCTGCCGTTGCCCTGGGGCTGGCGGCACCCAGCGGCGTCGCGTTTTCGCAGGCCAACGGCAGTGGCAGTTTGCAGTTGTGCCCGGGGAGCGCTGCAGGCACCAACATCGGCTCAGCCTACGGTTACAGTTCCTCGGCAAACAACATGAACTGCAATACCAATGGGAATTACGCATTTTCCTTGCATAACAGTGGCACGAATGCAGGAACCAATGGCGTTCAAAACTCGACTGCACGTATCAGCGGCTACCAAGACGGCCACCTGGAACTCGTCGGCCAGGGCGGCATCACGCTGCTCGGCGGGCCGATCACGTTCAACGCGAGCGCCAACCTCAATAACAACAAGATCACGGGCCTGGCCAACGGCACGGCGGGGACCGACGCGGTTAACGTGTCGCAGGTGAACGCAGTCAAGACGGTGGTGGACGCCAACGCCGCGGCCATCGCTTCTGCACTGGGAACAACCGTCGGCACCGACGGCACAATCGCCACCCCCTCGTTTACGGTGGGCGGAACGGCCTACCCCAGCGTCAATGGTGCGCTGACCAACCTGGACGGCCGCACGAACACCAACACCACCAACATTACCGCGCTGACCAATGGCACGGCCGGTCTGGTGCGCCAGGCCAACAACACGGCCACCATCTCGGTGGGCGCCACCAGCGCGGGCGACACGGTCAACATCATGGGCACGGCTGTCGGCGGCACCGCGCGTATCACGCGCCGGTTGACCGGCGTCACGGCGGGCGCAGTATCCGACACCAGCTCGGACGCCATCAACGGCACGCAGCTCTACGACGTCAGCAACTCGGTTGCGACCGCGCTCGGTGGTGGAGCCGGTGTGAACGCCGACGGCTCGATCAGCGCACCCAAGTATGCCGTCAACGGCGCCGACTTTGACAACGTTGGCGGTGCGATCGAGGCACTGGACGGCCGTTCGACGACCAACGCGACTGCCATCACGAACCTGACGGCCCAGATCAACGCGGGCACGATCGGCTTGGTGCAGCAGGCCAACAGCTCGGCGGACATCACGGTGGCCAAGGACAACGCCGGCACAACCGTCAACTTTGCCGGCCGGGGCACCGGCGGGAGTGTGCTCAACCGCAGGCTGACGGGCGTGGCCGATGGCACGAATGCCACGGACGCTGTCAACCTGGGCCAGTTGGAAAAGGCCACGGGTGCCAGCAAGTATGTTGCATACAACGCGGGTGACCAGGGCGACAACGCTTCTGCAACGGGCAGGGATGCGCTGGCAGTCGGTGGCGCCAGCATCGCAGGCGGCACGGCATCCACAGCGATCGGCGCGGGGGCGGGCGCAGTTGGCGCAGGCGGCGTTGCCGTAGGCAATAACACAAGCGCCATTGGCAATGGGTCCGTTGCCATTGGGACCGGCAGCAAGACCACCGCTAACAACGCGATCGCCATCGGTGCAAACAGCGCGGTTTCCGATACGGCAGAAAATTCGGTCGCTTTGGGTACCAACTCGACAGCGGAGCGTGCCTCCACGGTATCGGTGGGCGCAGCGGGCAGTGAGCGTCAGATCACCAATGTGAACGACGGCACGGCAGCGACCGATGCCGTCAACGTACGTCAGATGAATGCCACGGCGAGTGCCGCACGCGATGCCGCCATCGTTGCGGGCAACGCCACGGCAAACGAGCTCGCCAAACAACTGGGCGGTGGCGCTGGCGTTGCCGAAGATGGCACGATCACAGGCCCGACGTACAACTTCAATGACGGCAGCGAGCACAAGACGGTGGGCGATGCGCTCGGCAACCTGGACAAACGCACGGCTGACAACACCACCAAGATCGGTGAACTCGAAGGATCGGTAGGCAATCTTGACCAGTTGGCCGTCAAGTACGACAGCACCGCGAAGGACAGCATCGCGCTCGGCAATGCCGGTACGCCGGTCAAGCTCTCGAATGTCGCCAACGGCAACGTCGCGGCGACGAGCACCGAGGCCATCAACGGTAGCCAACTGCACGGCACGGCACAGTCGGTGGCCGACGCACTGGGCGGCAAGGCGGCGGTCGACGCAGACGGCAAGGTCACCAAGCCGACCTACGTTCTAAGCCCCGATCCGATCTCTGGCAAAGACACGTTTGACAACGTGGGCGATGCGCTGAGCAGTCTGAACAACAACATCGTCAGCAATGCCGAGGCCATCGACGACCTGGGTACGAAGATCGGCGAAGGCTCGATCGGCCTGGTTCAGCAAGACAAAACTAGCCGCACGATCACGGTGGGCAAAGATACTGACGGCACCGAAGTCAACTTTGCCGGCAAGGATGCGGACGGCAACGCCATTGACCGCAAGCTGACCCACGTGGCGGCTGGGACGGATGACACCGACGCCGTGAACGTACGACAGCTCAAGGACGCGGGTCTGGTGGGTGACGACGGCAAGCTGGCCAACGCCGTGACTTACGACAGCGACAAGAAAGACAGCATCACCCTGGGCGGCTTGAAAGCCGATGGCACGCCTGCCATGGCCCCGGTCAAGCTGTCGAACGTCGCGGATGGCGTGAACAACAACGACGCCGTCAACATGGGGCAACTCAAGCCCATCCAGGCGCTGGCCAATAGCGCCGTGCAATACGACGCCGGTGGTACGAGCGTGACGTTCAAGGGTTCGTCGCCTGTGCAACTCAAGAACGTCGCCGCAGGTACCGACGATACTGACGCCGTCAACCTGAAGCAGCTCAAGGATGCCGGTCTGGTGGGCCAAGGTGAGGACGGCTCGGTCACCAGCAATGCGGTGCTGTATACAGCGGCAGACCAGTCCGCCGCTCGCCTAGCAGGCGCCGATGGCACCACGCTCGACAATGTGAGGGCCGGCGCAGTGCTTGAAAACAGCATGCAGGCCGTCAATGGCAGCCAGCTGTATGGAACGTACCAGGACATGGCCAAGGCGCTGGGCGGCAACGCTTCGTACACTGGTGGCGTATGGACTGGGCCGACCTACAAGTTCTCGGATGGCAAGGAGTACAACAACGTGGGCGCTGCGCTCGGCGCACTGGACACCCGTGTTGGCGCGCTGGAAGGCGGTAGCGGCGGCCCGGCCGGTGGTGGTGGAGAAGGCGGGGCAGGCGGCCAGGCCAACCCCATGTTCGCTAGCAAGGGCGCAACTGGAGCCAGCAAGGAAGCGGCCGTGGCAAGCGGTAACAACTCCACAGCCGCTGGTGCCAACGCGGTTGCGTCGCACGACAATAGCGTCGCGCTTGGGGCGGGTTCGGTCACGAGTGGTGCCAATACCGTATCGGTTGGTTCTGTGGGTAACGAACGGGCGATCACCAATGTTGCCGACGGCGCCATCACCGAGAGCAGCAAGGAAGCCGTCAACGGTGGCCAGCTGTTCCGTGCGCAGGCTGACATGCAAAGCAGCGTGAACAACCTGCAAAGTCAAATCAACCAAGTCGACACCAAGGTCAACCGCGTCGGCGCAATGAACGCGGCCATGTCGACCATGATTGCCAGCGCGGCCGGTCTACAGACCGACAACCGCATGGCGATCGGCACGGGTGTCTACCGAGGCCAGACGGCGCTGGCGATCGGCTATCAGCGCAAGATCGGTAACCGTGCGACGGTCACGATCGGCGGCTCCACTGCCGGCGGCAGCGAGTACAACGTTGGCGTGGGCGCAGGCTACGGTTGGTAAGCCGACCACGTTGATGGCTTGAAGTTGACGGACGCGCACCTCACGGGCGCGTCCGTTTTTTCCTTATGGGGGCGCACCCGTCGGCGCCGCACTCGTTTGCTCCCCTCGCTTTTCCCTGTGGGGTTACACGGCTTACGCGCGGTTACACGGTGGCCGTCAGCTTTCGGCCAAAACCGTCCGTTATAGGCAGGACAGCGGCTGAATCGGTCGGTCGCTCACCGGAGGAAGAAAACCATGAACCGCATCGTCAAAGTCCTGGCTGTGACCGCCGTTGCTCTGTCTGCTACCACGGGGGCTTTCGCCCAAACGCAATGGCAGAAAGACCACCCGCGTCGCGCGGAAGTGAATCACCGCCTCGCCAACCAGAACAAGCGCATCCACAACGAGGTGAAGGAAGGCGAAATCACCAAGGGCCAGGCCAAGGCGCTGCACAAGGAAGACCGCCAGATTCGCCAGGAAGAGCGCGACATGGCCGCTCAAAATGGTGGCCACATCACCAAGCAGGAACAACGCACGCTGAACCAGCAGGAAAACAAGGTGAGCCGCCAGATCGGCAACTGATCACCGGCTGACCACCGACCCGCACACCGGCCACACCCCGGGGCAAGGCGAAACCGCCAATGCCCCGAGGGTGTGGCCGTTGTCTTTGGCGTTTCGCTTTTGACGTCCCTGCCCTAGATGGCGCCTTGAATTTGTGTAAGCGGGCGGAAAAAAGACGGGGAACTGTCTGAGCGCAGCGAGTTTTCCCCGTCTCCGCCCGGTTACACAAATTCAAGGGATGGGTCGCCATCTTGGGCGCGCCTTTCTTTGCTTACTTTCTTTGGCAAGACAAAGAAAGTGAGTCAGCCCCGGCAGGGGATGAAACAGGGGATGGACCACCAACAAGAAAACCAAACCCAGGAACACTGCCCCAGCCAATCCTCCTAATTGACAATCCCATCCCCCTTCCGTAAATTCCGCCCATCCATCCGGGAGAGCGTGCCCGCCGCACACGGCCAGGCACCGCCGAAGGGGTAGCACCCGAAAACTCTCAGGCACCAAGGACCGGGCGGATCGGCCAGACATGCGTCTGACCGCACTCTGGAGAGCTGGCGCTGCACGACCACTGCAGGCGCCCACCGAAGGGGCTCACGAACGGCGCGCACCGCTATGCGCCCCGCTTCGCAATCTCTCAGGTACCAAGGACAGAGGGGCCATCCGCGCAGCTTGCATCTTCATGGCGTCACCATGAGGCATCAGGCTGCGCGGGTGGCCTTTTTGCTTTTCTGGTCCCGAATAACGCGCCCTGCCGAGGCCACCGGCGGCGCCCAAGCCGAGAGATTCCATGACGCTCCAACACACGCCGCTCAACGCCATCCACCGCTCGCTGGGCGCCCGCATGGTCGACTTTGGCGGCTGGGACATGCCCGTCAACTACGGCTCCCAGATCGAAGAACACCACGCCGTGCGCCAAGACGCCGGCATCTTCGACGTCTCGCACATGTGCGTGGTCGACCTCACCGGCGCGCGCGTGCGCGATTTCCTGCGTGGGCTGCTCGCCAACAACGTCGACAAGCTGCAAACCCCGGGCAAGGCGCTCTACAGCTGCATGCTCAACCCCAAGGGCGGCGTGATCGACGACCTGATCGTCTATTTCTTCCGCGAAGACTGGTTCCGCCTGGTGGTCAACGCCGGTACCGCGCCGACCGACCTCGAATGGATCGTCGCGCAGAACGCCGCTGCCGGCACCGACGTGACCATCACGCCGCGCCGCTCCGACAACAACGCTGGAGCGGAGCCGCTGGGCATCTTGGCTGTGCAGGGCCCGAACGCCCGCGCCAAGACCTACGCCGCGCTGCCCGGCACGCAGGCCGTGGGCGAAGCGCTCAAGCCGTTCAACGCCGGCTTCGTCACTGTGGATGGCGTGGGCGAGATCATGGTCGCGCGCACCGGCTACACCGGTGAAGACGGTTTCGAACTGGTCGTGCCCGCCGCGCAGATCGCCGGCGTGTGGGAGCGCCTGCTGCAAGCCGGCGTCCGCCCGGCCGGTCTGGGTGCACGCGACACGCTGCGCCTGGAGGCCGGCATGAACCTCTACGGCCAGGACATGGACGAGCACGTCTCGCCGCTCGACGCGGGTCTGGCCTGGACGGTCGACCTGCAAAGCGAACGCGACTTCACCGGCAAGGCTGCGCTGCAAGCCGGCGGCCAGCACGAGCAGTTCGTCGGCCTGATCCTGCGTGACAAGGGCGGCGTGCTGCGCGCCCACCAGAAGGTCATCACCCCCGCCGGCGACGGCGAGATCACCAGCGGCACGTTCAGCCCGAGCCTGTCGCTGTCCATCGCGCTGGCGCGCCTGCCCAAGGACGTGGCCATCGGCACCGACGTGCAGGTCGAGATCCGCGACCGCAAGCTGACCGCGACTGTGGTTAAACTGCCGTTCGTGCGCAATGGCAAGGCGCTGGTTAGCTGAACCCGAATTCCACTCATTCCAAATCTTCCGGAGAACCTTTCATGAGCAACATCCCCGCCGATCTGAAGTACACCGAACACGACGAGTGGATCCGCGTTGAAGCCGACGGCACGCTGACCATCGGCATCACCGACTTCGCGCAAGACGCGCTGGGCGACATCGTGTTCCTCGAGCTGCCGGACGCTGGCCGCACCGTCGCCAAGGACGAAGCGATTGCCGTGGTGGAATCAGTCAAGGCTGCGTCCGACATCTACGCCCCGGTGTCGGGCGAGATCATCGCCAACAACGCTGACGCTTCGGGCGCGCCCGAGTCGGTCAACGCCGATGCCTACGCCGCGTGGCTCTTCAAGATCAAGCCGACCAACGCCGACGACGTGAACGCCCTGCTGTCGGCCGAGCAGTACACCGCCAAGATCGGCTAAGCCGGTCCTTCAAGCCGATGTGCCTGACCCGCGCATCGGCTTTTTGCTGCATTGCCTGAATTTCGAGCCCTTGCCATGAACGCTCCGCACCCCGCTTCCTCGGCGCTGTCCGCCGAACGTCCCTCTTTGGCTGACCTGGAGGCGCGCGACGCCTTCTCGCACCGCCACATCGGCCCGTCTGCCGACGAGCAGGCCCAGATGCTCGGCACGCTCGGCTACGCCAGCCGCGCCGCGCTGATCGACGCCGTGATCCCCGCCGCCATCCGCCGCCAAGACGTGATGCCGCTGGGCGAATTCACGCAGCCGCTGACGGAAGAAGCCGCGCTGGCCAAGCTGCGCGGCATCGCCGGGCAGAACCGCGTGGTCAAGAGCCTGATTGGCCAGGGCTACTACGGCACGCACACGCCGGGCGTGATCCTGCGTAACATCCTCGAGAACCCGGCCTGGTACACGGCCTACACGCCGTACCAACCGGAAATCTCGCAGGGCCGCCTGGAAGCGATGCTGAACTTCCAGCAGATGGTGATCGACCTGACGGCCATGGACATCGCCAACGCGTCGATGCTGGACGAAGCCACCGCTGCGGCCGAAGCGATGACGCTGCTGCAGCGCATCGGCAAGTCGAAGTCGACCGTGTTCTTCGTGGCCGACGACGTGCTGCCGCAAACGCTGGAAGTCGTGCGCACGCGCGCCGAGCCGATCGGCGTGCAAGTGGTGACGGGCCCGGCCGCCGATGCTGCCAAGCACGACGCCTTTGGCGTGCTGCTGCAATACCCGGGCGCCAACGGTGCGCTGCTGGGCGATCTGGCGACCTACAAGGCACTGACCGACGCCGTGCACGCTGCGGGCGGTCTGGTCGTCGCCGCGGCTGACCTGCTCGCGCTGACGCTGCTGGCTGCGCCGGGCGAATGGGGTGCCGACGTGGTGATCGGCAACACGCAGCGCTTTGGTGTGCCGTTCGGTTTCGGCGGCCCGCACGCTGGCTACATGGCCGTGCGTGATGCGTTCAAGCGCTCGATGCCCGGCCGCCTGGTGGGCGTGACGATCGATGCGCAAGGCAACTCCGCTTACCGCCTCGCGCTGCAGACGCGCGAGCAGCACATCCGCCGCGAGAAGGCCACCTCGAACATCTGTACCGCGCAGGTACTGCTGGGCGTGATGGCGTCGATGTACGCCGTCTACCACGGCCCGCAAGGCCTGAAGCGCATCGCCCAGCGCGTGCACCGCCTGACCGCCACGCTGGCCGCCGGCCTGCGCGCGATCGGCTACACGCTGGAAGCCGATGCCTTCTTCGATACGCTGACGGTCGCCACCGGCCCGCGCACCGCCAACCTGCACATCGCCGCACAGGCGCACGGCATCAACCTGCGCCAGATCGACGACGCACGCCTGGGCATCTCGCTGGACGAGACCGTCACGCGCGCCGATGTGGTCGCCCTGTGGGACGTCTTCGCGCACGCCGCGCACGCCACCGCGCCGGACTTCGACAAGACCGAAGCGAGCGTCGCCGATGCGTATCCGGCCTCGCTGGTGCGCCAGAGCGCGTACCTGACGCACCCGGTGTTCAACGCCCACCACTCCGAGCACGAAATGCTGCGCTACCTGCGCAGCCTCGCCGACAAGGACCTCGCGCTCGACCGCACCATGATCCCGCTGGGCTCGTGCACGATGAAGCTCAACGCCACCGCCGAGATGCTGCCGGTGACGTGGCCCGAGTTCTCGAACATCCACCCGTTCGCGCCGGCCGACCAGACCGTGGGCTACCGCGAGATGATCGACCAGCTCGAGCAGATGCTGTGCGCCGCCACCGGCTACGCCGCCGTGAGCCTGCAGCCGAACGCTGGCTCGCAGGGCGAATACGCCGGCCTGCTGATCATCCACGCCTACCACGCCAGCCGCGGCGAGGGGCACCGCAACGTGTGCCTGATCCCATCGTCGGCGCACGGCACGAACCCGGCATCGGCGCAGATGGCCGGCATGCAGGTCGTCGTGGTCGCCTGCGATGAGCGCGGCAACGTCGATCTGGCCGATCTGGAAAAGAAGGCGGCCGAGCACAGCAAGAACCTCGCGGCGATCATGATCACCTACCCGTCCACGCACGGCGTGTTCGAGGAAGGCGTCAAGCGCGTCTGCGAAATCGTGCACAGCCACGGCGGCCAGGTCTACGTGGACGGCGCCAACATGAACGCGATGGTCGGCACGGCTGCGCCGGGCCACTTCGGCGGCGATGTCTCGCACCTGAACCTGCACAAGACGTTCTGCATTCCGCACGGCGGTGGCGGCCCGGGCGTCGGTCCGGTGGCCGTGGGCGCGCACCTCGCACCGTTCCTCCCGGGCCGCGCGGCTTCGGGTGAAGACGCCAGCCAGAACATCGGCAACGTGTCGGCTGCGGCGTTTGGTTCGGCGTCGATCCTGCCGATCTCGTGGATGTACATCGCCATGATGGGCGCCGCCGGCCTGACCGCCGCCACCGAGACGGCCATCCTGTCGGCCAACTACGTGGCCAAGCGTCTGGCGCCGTACTACCCGGTGCTGTACACGGGCGCGCACGACCTGGTCGCGCACGAGTGCATTCTCGATATCCGTCCGCTGCAGAAGGAATCGGGCATCAGCAACGAAGACATCGCCAAGCGCCTGATGGACTTCGGTTTCCACGCACCGACGATGAGCTTCCCGGTGCCGGGCACGCTGATGATCGAGCCGACCGAGAGCGAGCCGAAGGTGGAACTCGACCGCTTCATCGACGCGATGATCGCCATCCGTGGCGAAGTCGACAAGGTGATCTCGGGCGAATTCGACCGCGAAGACAACCCGCTCAAGCACGCGCCGCACACCGCTGCCGTGGTGATGGCCGATGACTGGCAGCACAAGTACACGCGCGAACAAGCCGCCTACCCGGTGGCCTCGCTGCGCAAGCAGAAGTACTGGCCGCCGGTTGGCCGCGCCGACAACGTCTACGGCGACCGCAACCTGTTCTGCGCCTGCGTGCCGATGAGCGAGTACGCGCAAGACTGAAGACCGGCCTGAGGTGACGCGGCGGCGAGGTGTTCGACTTCGCCGCCGCGTCACATGTAACCGAGCGCAATCGCTGTAACCCGTTTTGACAACCGGCGCTTTCGGGCGCTTCGCCGTTTAAGGTGACGACAGTTCACCTGATCGACGGGACCCTTCCATGCCGATGCTCCACCGCGCCCCGCTCCTTCGTCTGCTTGCCTGTGCTGCCGCTGTTGCGGTGTGCAGTGCGTGCTCGCCGACACAAGCGGGAGCAGCGGCATCTGTGTATGCCGGTGCACACAATCTGGCCAGCTCGACGCACGACTGGCGCCGCGTTTCGCCCGCGCAGTCCGGCGACCCGGCTGCCGCCAAGCTGATTGCCCGCGCAACGGAGCACCTTGGGCAGACCCCGCATCCGCTGCCGCGCCTGCACACCGAAGGCACGCTGCCGCATCAGGGCATCTACGATGAATCCGTGGTCGCCGCGCGTGACTTCCCCGTCATGCGCGACGCCGCGCTGGCCTGGCGACTCACCCGCGACAAGCGCTTCGCCGAGCAGGTCGACACCTTCCTGCACGCGTGGGTCGGCACCTACGTACCGAGCTTCAACCCGATCGACGAAACGAAGTTCGATGCGTTGATTCAGGCCTACACACTCGCGCGTGACGGCCTGACGCCGGGCACGCGGGAAGAGACGCAACGCTTCCTGCGCACGCTGGCCGAGGGCTACATCGGGCGCACGGACGCCGCCCGCCAGCCGCTTTCCCACACGTGGATCAACAACTGGCAGAGCCACCGCATCAAGCTGATGGCGATGTCGGCCGCCGCGCTGGGCGACCGCGCGCTGATTGAGCAGACACATCGCCTGTTCCTGCAGCAGCTTGCCAACAACGTGCGCCCGGACGGCTCGGTAGAAGACTTTGAAGACCGCGATGCGCTGCACTACGTCGTCTACGACTTGGAGCCGTTGACGATGGCCGCGATTGCCGTGCAGCCATTCGGCCAGCACTGGCTGCGCGAGCGCGCGAGCAACGGCGCCACGTTGGCTGCCGCCATCGATTGGCTCACGCCGTATGCCGACGGCAGCCGCACGCATGAGGAATACGTCCACTCGCACGTCGCCTTTGACAAGAAGCGTGCTGATGCTGGCCTGCCCGGCTTCTCCGGACTGTGGGAGCCGAAGAGCGCCGGCACGCTGTACTGGCAGGCTGCGCGGCTAGACCCGAATTACCGCCCGCTGGCCGAACGGCTGGCTGCCACTGCGCCCGATTGGCTGGCGCTGTGCGCGGCCCGCTGATCGGCGCACAATTTCAACAGCGGGTACGCATAACCCAGTGCAAGTGGCCAAAAGCCAACTTGCACCCTAACGCCCCCCGGAGCCTTACCCCATGGCTGTTTCTGTTTTCGACCTCTTCAAGATTGGCATCGGCCCGTCCAGCTCGCACACCGTCGGCCCGATGCGCGCCGCGCTGATGTTCGCCTCGGCTCTCGAAGCCGATGGGCTGATGCCGCAAGTGACCAGCGTGCGCGTGGAGCTGTATGGCTCCCTCGGCGCCACTGGCAAGGGCCACGGTACCGATCGCGGTGTCATCCTCGGCCTGATGGGCGAGGCGCCGGACACCATCGACCCCGACACCATCGACAGCAAGCTGGCGGAACTGCGTAAATCGCAGTCGCTGTCGCTGCTGGGCCGTCACGCGGTGCGCTTTACGGAGAAGGAGCACATCGCTTTCTACCGCCGCGAGGCGATGGCCGAGCATCCGAACGGTATGAAATTCCATGCCTTCGATGCCGCTGGTGAGCGCCTGCGTGAGGCGCGCTATCTGTCGGTTGGCGGCGGCTTTGTCGTGACGGCCGGCGCGCCGAATACGCAGGTGCTCTCTGCGCATGACCAGTTGCCGCATCCGTTTCGCAGCGGCAAAGATCTGCTGACGATGTGCGAAGCAACGGGCAAGTCCATCGCCCGGTTGATGCTCGAGAACGAACTGACCTGGCGCACCGAAGCTGAAGTGCGCGCTGGCCTGCTCAATATCTGGCATGTGATGCAGGCGTGCGTGGCGCGCGGCTGCCGCACGGAAGGCGAGCTGCCTGGCCCGTTCCATGTGCGCCGTCGTGCGGCTGAGTTGTATTCACGGCTGACCGGGCAGGCCGAGCGCACGCTGTCCGATCCGCTGTCGGTGATCGACTGGGTGAACCTGTACGCCATCGCCGTCAATGAAGAGAACGCGGCAGGCGGGCGTGTGGTCACGGCCCCCACCAACGGCGCGGCGGGCATCATCCCGGCGGTGATGCATTACTACGATCGCTTCGTGCCCGGCGCGAATGACAACGGCATCGTGGATTTCCTGCTCACAGCAGGTGCGATCGGCATGCTCTACAAGATGAATGCGTCCATCTCCGGTGCGGAAGTGGGTTGCCAGGGTGAAGTGGGCGTGGCGTGTTCAATGGCTGCTGGGGCGCTGGCTGCCGTGCTGGGCGGCACGCCTGCGCAGGTTGAGAACGCAGCTGAAATCGGCATGGAGCACAACCTCGGCCTGACCTGCGACCCCGTCGGCGGGCTGGTGCAGATTCCGTGTATCGAGCGCAATGCGATGGCTTCCGTGAAGGCCGTGAATGCCGCGCGCATGGCACTGCGCGGCGACGGCACGCACTATGTGTCGCTCGACTCCGTCATCAAGACCATGCGCGAGACCGGCGCAGATATGAAGACGAAGTACAAGGAAACCGCGCGCGGTGGGTTGGCCGTGAATATTGTGGAGTGCTGATTTGGGCTTGGGCCTTGGTGGTCCATCCCTTGTTTCATCGCCTGCCGGGGTTTCTTTGTCTTGCTGCTAAAGAAAGTCAGTCAAGAAAGGTGCCGCATAGGGCGGGAACGGCCAAACCGTTGGTTCGCGAGTGTTGTTGCTCGGGGGCTTGGCGGTTTGGCCGTTTTGCTTGTTTGAGGTGGTCGCTCAACGTTCACGACACGAGACTTCACGCAAACACGCCCCAACATCGGAGCATTCTCATACACGCACATGTTGCCTGGGCATAACGTCTGACACGTTCAATCCCGTGCCGCCCGAGTCAATGTGTCGCGACAGGATCAGCCTGCTCGATCGGGTCGTCCGCTTGCTCTAGAGAACCCCTCAAGGGACGCCCTCGTCGTATGCGGCCGCACTCCGTTATGAGCGAAACTCAATGCCTTCTCGCGAAAAATCTTCGGTCTTAGCGCCACGCCTTGTTGCCCCCGCATCTCCCATCCACGGCGCAGCCCCAATTGAAACTGCGCCGACACCGCACTGCGTCGCCGTTGTCGGCCTCGGCTACGTCGGTGCGTCACTGGCACATGCACTCTCAGGGCATTTCCGTGTGTGGGGCGTGGATATCGACGCCACGCGGGTGGCGGAGTTGCGCGAAGGCTACGACCGCACCAGCGAGCTCTCTCGCGATGCGTTGCTGAGCGCGCCAATACAACTGACCACGGATGCATCGGTACTTAAGCAGGCCGACATCATCATCGTCGCCGTGCCGACCCCAGTCGACGAGGATCGGGTACCAGACCTCCGCCCCTTGGAGCAAGCGTCCGCCGAGGTGGGCCGGCACATGAGGCGTGGTGCGATCGTCGTGTACGAGAGCACGGTCTACCCTGGCGTGACCGAAGACGTATGCATCCCCCTGCTCGAACGGCACAGCGGTTTGAAGCACTTGCATGACTTCCACGTCGGCTACTCGCCCGAGCGCATCAATCCGGGTGATCGCGAGCACACGCTCACCACCGTCACCAAGATTGTTTCGGGAGATACGCCGCAGACGCGTGACACGCTGGTAAAGCTCTACAGCGTGATCACACACGTGCATCCAGCCAAGAGCATCAAGGTGGCTGAGGCTGCCAAGGTGTTGGAAGACACGCAGCGCGACGTGAACATCGCACTGATGAATGAGGTGTCACAGCAACTCAGCACGCTCGGTGTGGATACGTATGACGTCCTGGACGCGGCGCGCAGCAAGTGGAACTTCGTGGATTTCCGGCCAGGCCTGGTTGGCGGTCACGGCATTTCGGTCGATCCGCATTACCTGATGCACGGGGCGATCCCCCCCGGGTTCAATGCAAGCCTGATCTTGTCTGCGCGCGAAACCAACGATGGCATGGCGCAGTTCGTTGTTGACCAGTTGCTCCACTGGATGACGAAACGCCACCTGCTGCATCCGCAGGCCATCGTGACGGTGCTTGGCGCTACGCTCAAGGAAGACGTGCCCGACGTTCGCCACTCGAAAGTGATCGACATCGTCAAAGCGCTCAACAGGCTGGGTATCCGCACGCAGATCGTTGATCCGCTGGCCAACAGCGACCAGGTGGCAGAGGCGTATGGCCTCCACCTGACCCCGCTGGCCGAGGCCGAGCCTGCCGATGCCATCGTACTGGCGGTGCCGCATGCCGAATATCGGGACTGCGGCTGGCGTTTGATTACATCGCTGGCCAAGCCTCACGCGCGGTTTGTGGTCTGCGACCTGAAGGCCGTACTGGATCGAGATCTGCGCCCGGAACACGCGACACTCTGGCGGCCTTGAGCTTCGGTTGAACAGCCGGTGTTGCCGCGTGTCGATGTGCGCTGCACAAGCCCGCTTCCCATCGAAGACGACCACCCACGGATCCGCCGTGCTCCCGCACGCAATTTAGAAGAAGCTCAAAACAAATCATTCGTCCCGTCGCATCCCGCCCCTCCTATAATCCGGGCCACAAAAACCCTCATCGGAGACCCGCAGGATGCAATCTCCTCATCCTCTCAAGCACACACCGGCAGCCACTCTGCCGGAGTTGACACTGCGCGGCATGATCCTCGGCGCCGTCATCACCGTGATCTTCACCGCTTCGAACGTGTACCTGGGCCTGAAGGTCGGCCTGACGTTCTCATCAGCGATTCCCGCCGCCGTGATCTCGATGGCGGTGCTGCGCATGCTCGGCGGCACCAACATCCTCGAGAACAACATGGTGCAGACGCAGGCGTCTGCAGCCGGGACGCTGTCTTCCATCATCTTTGTTTTGCCGGGCCTGGTGATGATCGGCCACTGGCAGGGCTTTCCGTTCTGGCAAACGTTTGGTGTGTGCATGGCCGGCGGCATGCTGGGCGTGGTGTTCACGATTCCGCTGCGCCACGCCATGGTGGTGCAGAGCGATCTGCCCTACCCCGAAGGCGTGGCCGCAGCAGAAATCCTGCGCGTGGGCAGCGGTCACTCCGCTGATGGCACACAGGCCGCCACTGGCGATGCCGTGCCGGCGGCCACCGGCATGCGCGATCTGGCGGCGGGCGGCATTGTTGCGGCCATCGTTGCGTTTGCGACCAGCGGCCTGCGCGTGCTGGGCGAAGGGGCGAGCTGGTGGTTCGCTGCAGGAGCCTCGGTGGTGCGCTTGCCGCTGGGCTTTTCCACGGCGCTACTGGGTGCGGGTTACCTGATCGGTCTGATGGGCGGGTTGGCCATGCTGGTGGGCTTAGTGATCGCCTGGGGCATCGCCGTGCCGTATCTGACCGCCATCACGCCAATGCCGGAAGGCAAGGCGCTTGCCGCCTTCGGTGCAGATGTCTGGCGCACACAGGTGCGCTTCATCGGTGCGGGCGTGATTGCGGTGGCGGCCGTGTGGACGCTCGGCACGCTGATCGGCCCGGTGGTGCAAGGCGTCAAGCGCTCGTTCGGCAGCCTGCGCCCGCAAGGCGATGCCCGCCAGCGTACCGAGCAGGACATGGCGCCGCGCTGGATCCTGCTGGTCACGCTGGCGATGGTGGTGGTGCTGGTCATCACCTTCGCGGCCTTCCTGGCGCCGACCATGCTGTCGGCCGGCTCGCGCTGGACGCTGATCACCTGCGCGGTGGTGTTTGCGGTGGTGTTCGGTTTTCTGGTGGCGGCGGCGTGCGGCTATATGGCCGGGCTGATCGGCTCGTCCTCAAGCCCCATCTCGGGGATCGGCATGATCGCCATCACGCTGGTGTCGCTGCTGCTGTTGGCCGTGGGCGCGGACAACGGCATCGTGGGTTCGCCCGAGGCCAGCAAGCTGGGCATTGCGCTGGCGATCTTCACCACGTCGGCCGTGGTGGCGGTGGCCACCATCTCCAACGACAACCTGCAGGATCTGAAGACCGGCTGGCTGGTCGGGGCAACGCCGTGGCGCCAGCAGGTCGCGTTGCTGGTGGGCTGCGTGGCGGGTGCGGCGGTCATCTCGCCGGTGCTGGAACTGCTCTACAACGCGTACGGCTTCCCGGGTGCATTGCCGCGTGCCGGCATGGACGCCGCACAGGCGCTGTCCGCGCCGCAGGCCACGCTGATGACGGCCATCGCCACCGGCATCTTCACGCACAAGCTGGAATGGAACATGGTGATTACCGGCACCATCGTCGGTGCCATCCTCATCGCCATCGACTGGGTGCTCAAGCGACGCGGTGGCGCGGCACGGCTGCCGGTGCTGGCCGTGGGCATCGGTATCTACCTGCCGCCGACGGTGAGCGCGCCGCTGGTGATCGGTGCCGTGCTGGCGTGGGTCATTGAGAAGATTCTCGCCAGGCGTGCCCAAGCTGCCGGCGTGCCGTACGAGCGCTATGCAGAAGTCCCGAACCGCCACGGCGTGCTGCTGGCCTCTGGCCTGATCGTGGGCGAAAGCCTGGTGGGCGTGCTGATGGCGGCCATCATCGGCGCCACGGGTAGCGATGCCCCGCTGGCCATGGTTGGCGCTTCGTTTGAAGGCGCCGCGCAGTGGCTGGGGCTGATTGTGTTCGCGCTGATCTGCTGGGCGTTTGCGCGCCGCGTGTTGGCAGTGCGCCCGGCCCACTGATCGATCGTCGCTGACTACGCAGGCTGTGCTGCCGCCTGCGTCCACCGCCCGCAACCACGTCGCACGGTCTCGTGCAGGTTGCGGGTTTCGTTTTGGGCACGGCAGATCCACTCGGCATCCGTGTCGCGCCCTTCCACCACCTCCCGCACCATATCCAGCGCCCCTTCGGACGATAGCGCCTCGGCGTGATGCGACAACACCTTGCTGGTTTCCAGGATGTGATCGGCCAACGCGCCACGGTTGCCGGTGGCCGGGTCGACGTATTCGCCCGCAAGCCCGAAGCGGCACGCCTGGAAGCGGTTGAAGGTGTAGACGAGGTAGTCGTCTTCCACCGGCGTGAACGGACGATCCAGCAGCAGCCAGCGGCCCAGCGCCTGGATATAGGCGGCGATGGCGGCGGCGCGCTCAACGGTGAGCGGGGTGTCCATCACGCGCACTTCGATCGTGCCGAATTCGGGCTTGGGACGGATGTCCCAGTAGAAGTCCTTCATGCTCTCGATCACGCCGGTGGCGTGCATCTTGTCGAAGTACGCGATGAAGGCATCCCACGTCAGCACGAACGGCGCGCGGCCCGACATCGGGAAGGCGCTGACCGAGTTCATGCGCGCGGAAGCAAACCCGGTATCCACGCCCTGCACAAACGGCGACGACGCGGCCAGCGCAATGAAGTGCGGCACGTAGCGCGACATGGCGTGCAGCAGGTACAGCGCGTCGTCCGGGTTCGGGCAGCCAATGTGCACGTGCTGCCCGAACACGGTGAACTGCTTGGCCAGATAGCCGTACAGATCCGAGATGTACTGATAGCGCGGCGACTGCGAAATCTGGCGCTGGCTCCACTGCTGGAACGGGTGTGTGCCGCCCCCGCAGATGCCGATGTTCAGCGCCGTGGCGGCCTCGGCCATGCGGTCGCGCATCTCGCGCAGCTGCCACAGTGCCTCGTCGTGGCTGTGGCAGATGCCGGTGGAGATCTCGATCATCGAGTCGGTGATCTCCGGCTTGATGTCGCCGGGGTACTCCTTGCCCTTGAGCATGCGCAAGAGATCAGGCGATGCCGAGGCGAGGTCGTAGTCGTGACGGTTGACGAGCTGCAGCTCCAGCTCAACACCAAACGTGAGGGCTTCGGATTTCGAGAACGGTTCGAGGGACATGCCTACCTCTTAGCGATTGTCGTTGTCCTGACGCACCTCACCGGCCCAGCGCAGCGACCGCGCAGTCAGGATGGGCGCAGCAATCTGCTGGATCGCCAGTGTGCACAGGATGATGGCTGCCAGCGGTGCGCCGGTCTGCGGATACAGCGCTGCCGTATCGTGCATCAGCAACCATGACAGTCCCGACATTGGCCCCAACGCCAGGCCCAGGGCCACGCTCTGGCGCATCGACAGCCCCGAGAACGAACCCAGCGCCGTCGTCCCCGCCAACTTGGCAACAAAGCGCGCCAGTACGAGGGCCACTGCCGCCACCCCGCCGATGGCCCAGTCCGATGCGGTGATCGGCAGCCCAAGCGACACGATCATCACCACAATCAGGATGCTGCCCGCGCTGCCGAAGTGCGACGGCCACACGCGCGGGTGCGCATCCTGGTGCTTGAACACCACGCCCGCCAGCAACAGCGTAAGCGGCACCGACAGCTTCAGCAGCTTGGCCATCGCCAGCGCAAACAGCACCAGGCCCACCAGCACCAGGAACGCGTAGTGATCGTCACCCGCCATGCGGTGATACAGCGCATGGCCCGCCTTGCCGACCACCCAAGCGAGCAGCACGGAGCCTGCCAGCAGATAGAGCGGGTGGATCAACGCGGCGGCCCAGTGGCCGTATTCGCTGTGCAGCCAGCCGGCGGTGAGCGGCACCAGCACGCTGGCGTAGATGCTGTTGAGCGCCCCCAGCGAAAGCAACCGTTCGGTCACCTGGCCTTCGGCGCGCAGTTCGTTCTTCAGTTGTAGCAGCACCGTGGGCGAGGTCGCCACCGCAATCGCACCGGCTGCCACCGCTACCGGTGTTGCCACGCCAAACAGTTGCAGCACCCAGGTGACGAGGCCCCAGGTCAGCAGGCTCTCGAAGCCACTGGTGAGCAGCAGCCAGCGGTTGGCGCGCAGCCACTCGAACGAGAGCCGATGCCCCAGCTCGAACAGCGCCAGCGCCAGCGCCATCTCGATCAGGATGTGGGTCTGGTCGAGCATCTCGGCGTCGATCAGCGGACGGCCGAGCACCCCGGCCGCCAGCCCCGCCACCGCGTAGCCGACGATGCGCGGCAGCTTGAGCGCCACGCGCGCAAACTCGCCGCACAGCGCTGCACCCACCAGCGCCAGCCCGATCCAGAACAGGCCGCCCGGTGCGGGGGGCCACGAAGGGAAGAGATCGTGAAGTCCTGTCATGGGCGACATGGTACCCGAAGCACCCGAGCGGGAAAGTCAGCCAAGCACTGACACGCGATGAGATCGCGTTACACGATATTTGATATCAGATGAAAGAGGTTTGATGAAGATCGCAGAATTAGCGTGTTTGCATCCGTCAGGGCCGGACAAAGAAAAACCGCCCCGAAGGGCGGTTTTCATCATGCAAACAGCGGAAACCGGTCGACGGGGGCTTACTTGCCGCCCACGCTTTCCAGCGGTGCCCACTTGCCACCGGTGACCTTGTAGACGGTGATGCCGCCGTCCTTCAGGTCGCCCTTGTCGTCGTAGGCGTAGTGCTTGGCGGTCACGCCTTGCATGTTGGTCGCGGCCAGGATCGGCAGGTACTTCTGCGGATCGGACGAGCCTGCCTTGACCATGGCTTGCATCAGGGCCATGGCACCATCGTAGGCGTACGGCGAGTACGTCTGCACCGGCGTGCCGAAGCGCTTCTCATAGCGCGCCTTGTAGCCAGCGCCGCCCGGCATCTGCTCCAGCGGCAGGCCTGCCAGCGATGCCACCATGCCTTCAGCCGCTTGCGGGCCGGCCAGCTTGATGAAGTCGTCGGTCTTGGACATTTCGCCCGACATCAGCGTGGCCTTCATGCCCAGTTCGCGCATCTGCTTGATCAGCGGTGCCGATTGGCCTTCCGCGCCGCCGTAGAACACGGCGTCCGGGTTCTTGCCCTTGATCTGCGTCAGGATGGCCTTGAAGTCGGAAGCCTTGTCGTTGGTGTACTCGCGACGCACGATCGTGGCGCCGGCAGCCTTGGCAGCCTTCTCGAACTGGTCAGCCAGACCTTGGCCGTAGGCCGTGCGGTCATCGACGATGGCGATGTTCTTGTAGCCCAGCTTCTTGACGGCAAACGCGCCAACCACCGAACCCTGCTGGGTGTCGGAGGTCATCATGCGGAACGTCGTCTTGTAGCCTTGCGTCGTGTATTCCGGCGCCGTTGCCATGGCGATCTGGGCGATGCCGGCGTTGTTGTAGATGCGCGAGGCCGGGATGGTGGTGCCCGAGTTGAAGTGGCCCAGCATGCCCTTGATGCCGTTGTCCACCAGCTTCTGCGCGACGGTGGTACCGGTCTTCGGGTCAGCCTGGTCGTCTTCCGACACCAGCTGGAACTTCACTTCCTTGCCAGCGATCTTCGGATGCGTGGCGTTGAACTCTTCCACGGCCAGCGTCAGGCCGTTCTGCATGTCCTTGCCGTACTGGGCTTGAGGACCGGTCATCGGGCCAGCGTAGCCCAGCTTGATGACTTCTTGGGCCGATGCGGCGCTACCCAGCGCGCACAGGGCTGCTGCCAGGCACAGTTGCTTCAATTTCATTTGTGCGTCTCCTAGTTCAAACGCAATTTGGATCAATAGCGCGACGGGATCGCCGTCGCCCTCCTCCCGCTTCGCGCTCCATCCGTACGTGTCGTGCGGATGGGGCTGCGAATCCTGCTCGTGCTCCCCGTCAGCCGATGGTCATCAGACTGGCGTTGCCACCCGCCGCGGCCGTATTGACCGACAGCGAACGCTCGATCAGCAGGCGCTCCAGCGCCAGCCCTTCCCCGCCGTGTGGCAGGCCTTGCACCCCCACGATCGGGCCGGCACGTCGTGCCAGCCCTTCGCAGATGGCGCGCAGATGGTCCGAATCGCCGTGATGCAGCACCGCGTCGAACTCGGCCCCATCCAAGGCCGGCACCACACGGACGCGCGATTGTACTGCCGCTGGTAGCTCTCGCAACACGGCTTCCACAGCAGGGTTTTCCAGCACCACGGCCATGCTGCCGACCGCCAGCACGGCGGCCAGTTGGCGCAGCCAGTCGGCCGGATCCACCGCCACGCACAGCACCGCTTCGCGCGGCAGCAGCGTGTAGGTGTTGCGCTCGCCGGTCGGGCCCGGCAGCGTTGCCGTGGCACCGGTGGCCGAGGCAGCGGCCAGGCGTTCGCACAGCGCCACCAGGTTGGCGGACTGCGCCACCGGCGATTGCTTGCCCGCCCATTCGGCCAGTGCATCGAACGGCGCCAGCAGCGCGCGGCGCGCATCGGTGTCGACTTCGGTGCCAGCGCCGGCCGTGAGCGACAGCGCGGTGCGCATGCCGTCCTGCGGGCACGTCGACAACAGACGCAGCAGATACAGCGGACCACCCGCCTTCGGGCCGGTGCCCGACAGGCCCTCGCCGCCGAACGGCTGCACGCCCACCACAGCGCCGACGATATTGCGGTTCACATACAGGTTGCCGACGTGCGCGCGGTCCACCACGTGCGCGATGGTCTCGTCGATGCGCGTGTGGATGCCCAGCGTCAGGCCGTAGCCCGTGCCGTTGATCTGCTCGATCAGCTTGGTCAGGCCGGCGTTGTCTGCCGAGCGTTTCCAGCGCACCACGTGCAGCACGGGGCCGAAGATCTCGCGCGTCAGGTCCGACAGGCTGTCGAGTTCGATCACGGTCGGCGGCACGAAGGTGCCGTGCGCGCAGGCTTCTGGCACGGGCGTCTGATGCACGCGACGGCCCTTGGCGCGCATCGCTTCGATATGGCCGACGATGTTGTCACGCGCTTCGGCGTCGATCACGGGGCCGACATCGACCGACAGGCGATCCGGATTGCCCATCGCCAGTTCGGCCATGCCGCCCTTGAGCATTGTGAGCACGCGGTCGGCCACGTCGTCCTGCACGCACAGCACGCGCAATGCCGAGCAACGCTGGCCCGCGGAATCGAACGCGGACGACAGCACATCGGCCACCACCTGCTCGGCCAGCGCGGACGAATCGACAATCATCGCGTTCTGGCCGCCGGTCTCGGCAATCAGCGGGATCGGCGCGCCGTTGGCATCCAGGCGGCCGGCCAGCGTGCGCTGCAGAATGCGCGCGACTTCGGTCGAGCCGGTGAACATCACGCCCTTGGTGCGCACGTCCTTGACCAGCGCGGCGCCGACGGTCTCACCGCGGCCCGGCAGCAATTGCACGGCACCGGCCGGCACGCCGGCTTCGCGCAGGATGCGCACGGCCTGGGCGGCGATCAGCGGGGTCTGTTCGGCGGGCTTGGCCAGCACCGGGTTGCCGGCAGCGAGCGCCGCGCTCACCTGGCCGGTGAAGATCGCCAGCGGGAAGTTCCACGGGCTGATGCAGACCACCGGGCCTAGCGGGCGGTGCGTGTCGTTCGAGAACCCACCGCGCACCTGGGCTGCGTAGTAGCGCAGGAAGTCGACCGCCTCACGCACTTCAGCGATGGCGTTGGACAGCGTCTTGCCCGCCTCGCGGATGATCAGCCCCATCAGGTGCTGCATCTCGCCTTCCATCAGGTCGGCGGCGCGATCGAGCAGCGCGGCGCGCGCCTCAGGCGGCGTGGCTTGCCAGATCGGCGCGGCAGCAGCTGCGGCAGCGAGTGCGGCATCAACGTCGGCCTCGGTGGCTTCGGTCACATGGCCAACGACATCGCGCAGGTCCGACGGGTTGCGCACCGGTTGGGGTGTGCCGCCCACGTACGATGCGTCACCGATCGTCGGCTCGGCAGTCCAGACCGTGCTGGTGCCAGCAAGAAGGGCGGACGACAACGACGCCAGGCGCTGCTCGTTCGCCAGGTCAATGCCCGACGAGTTTGCGCGAACGTCACCGTAGAGGTGGCGCGGCAGCGGAATTTTCGGATGCGGCATACCGAGCGTCCCTTCATCGGCGTGCATCTTTTCCACCACCGCCACCGGATCGGCGACGAGGTCGTCCAGAGGAATCGACTCGTCCGCAATGCGGTTCACGAACGAGGTGTTGGCGCCGTTTTCCAGCAGACGGCGCACCAGGTAAGCCAAGAGTGTTTCGTGCGTACCGACCGGGGCGTAGATGCGGCACGGGCGGTTCAGCTTGCCGGGCTTGTTGCCGACGACTTGCTCGTACAGCGGCTCGCCCATGCCGTGCAGGCACTGGAATTCGTATTGGCCCGGGTAATAGTTCTGGCCGGCCATCTGGTAGATCGCGGCCAGCGTGTGCGCGTTGTGCGTGGCGAACTGCGGGAAGATCGCTTCCGGCGCCGCCAGCAGCTTTCGCGCGCACGCCAGGTACGACACATCCGTGTAGACCTTGCGCGTGTAGACCGGGTAGCCCTCCAGGCCTTCCACCTGGGCGCGCTTGACCTCGCTGTCCCAGTAGGCGCCCTTCACCAGGCGGATCATCAGGCGGTGCTTGCTGCGGCGGGCCAGATCGATGATGAAGTCGAGCACGAACGGGCAGCGCTTCTGATAGCCCTGCACCACGAAGCCGATGCCGTTCCAGCCGGCCAGTTCGGGCGCAAAGCACAGGCGCTCCAGCAGATCGAGCGACAGCTCCAGGCGGTCGGCCTCTTCCGCATCGATGTTGATGCCGATGTCGTATTCACGCGCCAGCATCGCCAGCGCCTTCACGCGCGGGTACAGCTCGTTGATGGTGCGGTCGTACTGCGCGCGGGAATAGCGCGGATGCAGCGCCGACAGCTTGATGGAGATGCCCGGCCCTTCGTAGATGCCACGTCCGCCCGAGGCCTGCCCGATCGCGCGGATGGCCTGTTCGTACGACGCGAGATAGCGCTGGGCGTCTTCCTCCGTCATGGCGGCCTCGCCGAGCATGTCGTAGGAATAGCGGAAGCCTTCGGCCTCGAACTTGCGCGCGTTGGCCAGCGCTTCGGAAATGGTCTCGCCGGTGACGAACTGCTCGCCCATCAGGCGCATCGCCATGTCCACGCCCTTGCGGATCAGCGGCTCGCCACTCTTGCCGATGATGCGCGTAAGCGCCTTCGACAGCCCGGCTTCGTTGTGCGTGGCCACCAGCTTGCCCGTGAGCAGCAGGCCCCACGTGGCGGCGTTCACGAAGAGCGACGGGCTCTGGCCCAGGTGCGAGTGCCAGTTGCCGTTGCTGATCTTGTCGCGGATGAGTGCATCGCGCGTGGCCTTGTCGGGAATGCGCAGCAGCGCTTCGGCCAGGCACATCAGCGCCACGCCTTCCTGGCTCGACAGGGAGAATTCTTGAATCAGGCCTTGCACCAGCCCCTCGCGGCCCGTGCCGGCCTTTTGTGCGCGCAGCTTGCCGGCGAGGTTGCGGGCGAGCTGCTTGGCTTCCGAGGCGAGCGCACCCGGCAAGCGGGCCTGCTCCAGCAACATCGGAATGGCTTCGGTTTCTGGCCGGCGGTATGCGGCCGTGATGGCAGCGCGCAGCACCGATTGCGGTTGCACGCTCTGTGCGAATTCGAGGAACGGTTGCACCGCGGGCGCAGTGTCGTCACCCATGCCCTCGTGCACGTCCGAGACGGCTGCGGCGGCGGACGGGAGGCCATCCGCCGCCGTGCCGTTTGCGTCAGTTGGCAGCTGCCCCCGCTCCACTTGATCCAGATACGTGAAGATCGCCTGCTTGATCAGCCAATGCGGCGTGCGGTCAATGGACTGTGCGACGCGCTTGAGGCGTTCACGCGAAGCATCGTCCAGCTTGACCCCGAGGGTGGTTGTAGCCATGTGGGTTCCTATCCGTAGCTGCCATTGCCAAAGCTTGTGGCCGGCAAATCGAAGCGGATCATACGCCCGACGGATTTGAAGGTGCAACCTAGTGAAACCCCTTGCATCGAAGGGGGTAGATTTGGTGCAACCGCACGTGGTGTTGGGGTGGCTTTTGGGGGGGTAGGTGGACTTTGGGGTTTTGGCGTGGGTGGTCCATCCCCGGCAGGGGGGCGAAAGGGAGGCAAACCACCAAGCCCAAAACCAGCAAAGCCAAACGGCAACTAGATCCGCAGCGGATCAATCTCCAACTGCCACCGCACGCCCTTCACCGTCTTCCCAACCTCCCCAAACCGGTCAGTCCAGGCCGACAACAGCTTCTGCAGCGCAGCGCGAGAGGCCGACTCCACGAGCAGTTGCGCCCGCTCGCGGTTGGCCAACCGCACCATCGTCATCGGCACCGGATCATGCATAAACACTGGCGCCCCCAGCTCCGCGATAAGCGTTTCGCCCAACTCCCGCGCAGCCTTCAAGAACTCCAGCGCCCGCGCCACTTCCTTGTGCTCGGTGGTCAGCAGCGCCTGGTACGCAAACGGCGGCAACCCGGCCTGCTTGCGCTCATGCAGCAGTTGGCGCGCGAACCCACCGTAGTCATGCCGCACCAGCGCCTGCAAGGCGGGGGCATCCGGGTAGCGTGTCTGAATCAGCACCTCGCCCGCCAACCCGGCACGTCCGGCGCGCCCGGCCACCTGCATCAGCGAGGCAAACAGGTGCTCTCCAGCGCGAAAATCATGCGAGAACAGTGAAGGGTCCGGCGCCACTACGCCCACCAGCGTCACGCGCTGGAAGTCATGCCCCTTGGCGACCATCTGCGTGCCGATCAGGATGTCGACGCTGCCTTCGTGCACGGTATCGAACAGCGCTTCGGCGCTGCCCTTGCGGCGGGTGGAATCGGCGTCGATACGGGCGACGCGGGCCTGCGGGAACAGCTCAGCCAGGGTCTCTTCGATGCGCTGCGTGCCGCGCCCAAGCGGGGCGATATCGACGTTGCCGCAGTCGGGGCAGTGATGCGGAATGCGCGATTCGTAACCGCAGTGGTGGCAGCGCAGGCGCCGCTCCGGTTTATGCAGCACCAGGTACGCCGAGCACCGCGGGCAACCCGACAGCCAGCCGCACGCATCGCAGGACAGCACCGGCGCATAACCCCGGCGGTTCAGGAACAGCAGGCTCTGCTCGCCACGCGCGAGGCGATCGGCCATCGCGTCGACGAGCGGTTTGGACAGCCCATCGCGAATTTCGCGCCCGGCGCGCCGCTCCAGATTCAGGTCGATGAGCGACACGCGCGGCAGCACGGCCTCGGCTTGTGCGCGCTGCGACAGCGTCAGGCGCGTGGTGGCGCTCTGCTCCGCGCGCCACCAGGTTTCCAGCGACGGCGTGGCCGACCCCAGCACGACGGGGATGTTGCGCTGCTTGGCCCGCCACAACGCCAGATCGCGCGCGGAGTAGCGCAAGCCCTCCTGCTGCTTGTAGGACGTGTCGTGCTCCTCGTCGACGAGAATGAGCGCCAGATTGGGCAGCGATGCCAGCATCGCCAGCCGCGTGCCGAGCACGATGCGCGCCTCGCCGCGATGGGCCGCGAGCCAGTTCAGTGCGCGCGGCTGCTCCGCCAGTCCGCTGTGCAGCGCCGCCATGGGCACGCCGGGAAAACGCACGGCAATGCGCGCTTCCAACTGCGGTGTCAGGTTGATCTCCGGCACCAGCATCAGCACCTGCGCGTTGGCATCGCGCGCCAGGGCATCGGCGATGGCGTGCAGGTAGACCTCGGTCTTGCCGCTGCCGGTCACGCCGTAGAGCAGGAACGGGCTGAAGGTGCCGCTCGCGCCACCCTGCGCGATGGCGGCCACGGCGGCGACCTGCTCGGCATTCAGTGCGGGCGCGACAGACGGTTCGGGCAATTCCAGCGGTTGCGGTAGCAGCGCCTTCGGTCGCAGTTCTGCGCGCAACCAGCCGACGGCGGTCCAGTCGCGCAGCTTGGCGACCGCCTGCCCGTGCAATGCGACGGCGGCGCCGGTGGAAAGCTCGCCGTCGCCGGTCAGCGCTTCGGCCAACCGCATGGCGCCGGTCGCGCGCTTGGGCACGCTGTCCAGCAACGCGGCGCCGACGGTCGATGCGGGCTCCAGCATCACATAGACGGTTTCGGTAGCTTGGCGCGCGAGGTTGTCCCAGCTACCGGGCGTGCGCCACAGCGGCGGCAGCGCTGGCAATGTCACTTCGCCCAGGGCGCGGTGGTAGTAGCCGGCGGCGAATTCAGCCAGCGCGCGCCATTCGGCATTGAGCGGCGGCACCCAGTCGAGCACGCGTTCCACATCACGCAGCTTGTCTTGCGGCACCTCGGTGGTGGCGGCGGTTTCCACCACCAATGCGACCACGCGGCGGTTGCCGAACGGCACCACCACCAGTTGCCCCGGCAACACCGGCTGCGCACACCGGTAATCGAACACGGCATCGAGCGGCGTGTCGATCACCACCCGTGCGATGGCGGCTGCGGTCTCGGTACCCGCCACGGCATCGGGAAACACGGTGTCGGCTTGTGCGGTGGTCATCCGAGAGGCAAACGGTTGAATTGCAAAGGAATTGTTGCGGTGCAGCGGCGCATCACGCACCTGGGGAAAGCGCGGCGCCCGTCTCACCTTGCCAGCACAGTGATTGCCGTGCCTGATTCAATCTTCAAGTATCACTTGAGGTTTATGCGGTGGCACCCTGATCGGTGGCCGATTTTTGGGTCTATCCACACAGGCTGTGGATAACTTTGTTGAAAAGTCGCCCGCAGCGCCCGGGAAAGCCGATGAATCCGCCGTTTTTCTGGCTTGCACGATTTCAGCGTGCGCGCCATTCCCTCAAAAAAATCAAACACTTATGCGATGAGCGCACAAACCCGACTGTGTTGCGCCGCGAAAAAAACCAGCCGCGACAGCTTTGTGCATAAGTCAAGTCTTGACAGTTAGGTTACGCACCAAAGTGCGCGAAATAAATCGCTTGACACCCCTTTGGGGCCAATCTGCGGGCCCAGGCATGCGAGTAGACGCTCACCCTCTTTGCACCAAAGCGGCGAGCGTTCCACCCATGCGCTCGGCTTCACGCACTGCGATGGCTCAATTCAAACGCCATCGCACTGCACCATGACTCTGTTACGCGACTTTTTTGCGCAGTGCACGACTGAAGCTGTGCACCTCGTCCACCAGCACCGTCACCGCCTCGGGCGGCGTGAACTGCGAGATGCCGTGGCCCAGGTTGAAGATGTGGCCGTCACTATCGCCGCTGGCGGCATAGTCTTCCAGCACGCGGCGGACTTGCGCGCGAATGGCCTCGGGCTCCGCAAACAGCACGGTCGGGTCCAGATTGCCCTGCAGGGCGACGCGGCCGCCGGTGCGCTGGCGGGCGAGTTGCAGGTTGACCGTCCAGTCCACGCCCACCGCGTCGGCGCCGGTCTCGGCCATCGCCTCAAGCCACAGGCCGCCGCCCTTGGTAAACAGGATGACCGGCACGCGCTGGCCATCGGCCCCGGCGCGGATGCCTTCCACCACACGCTGCATATAGGCCAGCGAGAACTCGTGATAGATGCCATCGGCCAGCGCGCCGCCCCAGGTGTCGAACACCTGCACGGCCTGAGCGCCGGCCTCGATCTGGGCGTTCAGGTAGTCGATCACGGCCTGCGCGTTGATCTCCAGGATGCGGTGCATCAGGTCCGGGCGCGCGTACAGCATCGACTTGACGGTGCGGAAGTCGTCCGAACCGCCGCCTTCGACCATATAGCAGGCCAGCGTCCACGGGCTGCCCGAGAAGCCGATCAGCGGCACGCGCTGGCGGCCGTCCTGCACGAGCGCGCGGCGGATTTCCGCCACGGCGTCAAACACGTACTGCAACGACGACATGTCCGGCACCGACAGTGCGGTCACATCCGCTTCCGAGCGCACCGGCTTGGCAAAACGCGGGCCCTCGCCCTGTGCGAACGACAGACCCAGGCCCATGGCATCGGGCACGGTCAGGATGTCGGAGAACAGGATGGCTGCATCCAACGGAAAGCGGTCCAGCGGCTGCAGCGTCACTTCCGTCGCATATGCCGGCGACTTGGCCAGGCCCAGGAAGCTGCCGGCACGGGCGCGCGTGGCGTTGTACTCGGGCAGGTAGCGGCCGGCCTGGCGCATCAGCCACAGCGGCGTGTAGTCGGTGGGCTGGCGGCGCAGGGCACGCAGGAAGGTGTCGTTGGCGAGCGGTGCGGACATGGCGTTGGACTCTTGTGAGGGCGCCATTGTAAGGGATGGTGTTTTTATCCCGGGCTGATCCACGCCAATACTCGGTACAGCTCAGGGCACCTTTTGCGTATCCCCTGCCCGCTGCGGCGGCAGCTTGATCGCCATGGCCTTGAAATCGGGGCTGGTGGTCAGCGTGCCGTGCACCACCCCGCGCGGGATGACGATCAGATCCCCCGCCCGCACCTCACGTGGTGCGTTATCGAGCCAGAACGTGGCCGTGCCGGCCATTACGTATTGAATCTCGTCCGAATACGTATGCGTGTGCTTGGCGACCGTACCCACCTGAACGCCCACGGTGCCGTTGGCGGCGTTCACCAGCGTTCTGGTGCGCAGCGTGCCCATTTCGGCGATGACGGGGCCGATTTCGTCCGGCGTCATGCTGCCCATGTTGATGAGCTGCGGTGTGAGCGGGGCCGGTGCAGCGGGTGACGCAGCCGGCGCCGATGCCTGGGCAAACGCGCCGGTGCAACCGACAAGTACAGCGACGGTGCCGGCCACCCGAATGCCAACCAGAGTGCGGTGCATGATGCATCCTCTTTGCGCGGCCGCCGTCGGAGTGCGGCGGTCCGTGGCGATTGTCGCATCGGCAAGCGGGCGCAGAGAGCTAGGGCGATTCCGGAGCCGGCAAGCCCGACCCGGCCCTACACCCACATCTGCATCACCTGCTCGCCGGTCTCTGCCGGCTTGCCATTCGGCATCCACACCGCATCGAGCATCGGTCGCACGAGATCCAGCTCGGTGGAAATGCCGTCCTGCCGGCCAAAGTGCGTGCTGTTAGCGGCCTGTGCTTCGACCACGCGACGGTCCTGCTCAGCCACGCGGCGCAGGAACGGCCAGACGAACCAGCGCACGGCCCATGCGGGCGCCCAGCGGTTTTCCACATGCAGCGTGCCGAACACGCGGGTGCGCATTTCGTCCTCTGGCGTGAAATGGAGCGTGAAGTACAGCGCGCTGCCATTGGCGTAGCGGTATTCAAGTTGTGCCGTGGCAGGAGCAGCCACCCCGAAGTGCGCGCGCTCCATCGTGCGCGGCGATTCGAACAGGCGATACAGCAGGCCGCTTTGCTGCGCCTGGCCGGTGTAGTCCACCTGCAGGCCATCGGCGGATTGCGTGACCGCCACCGTCACCGGCTGGCGCGCGGCATGGCTGCGCACGAGGCCCGGATGCACGAGATGGGTGTGCAGTGGGTCGAGAAAATTCTCCAGCGCATCCACTGGGCGCGCTTGCCAAAGGTCACTCCACAAAAAGCGGCGGCTGCCGGGCGGCAGGCGATTCAGGAAGGCCGGCAGCGCAGTCGGGCCAGTCTCTCCCGGTGGGCGGGCGCTCAGCCAGATCAACCCATCATGCTCGAAGGCGTGCCACGCATTCACTTGCACGGCCGGTACGGCGGCGCTCGGGCACAGGCCGGGCATGGCGGTGCAGCGCCCATCCGCACCGAAGGTCCAGCCGTGGTACCTGCATTGCAGCGCGCCGCCCACGAGCTGCCCGTCCGACAGCGGCACATGCCGGTGCGGGCAGCGGTCATCCAGCGCCAGCAGCTTGCCGTCCGGCAAACGCGCGAGCACCACAGCGCGGCCGAACACCATCACGCGTATCGGCCGGGTGGTGAGACGCTGCGCCTCGACAACGGGATACCAACCGCGCAGCAGTGTGGCGTTCCAGGCAGTCATAACTGAAAGCGTTGCATGATCGGCACGCCGATCCGGGTGGTGAGGGTACGCAGCACGGCAATGGCGCGCTGCGTGGTCTTGGGGAGGTGGCGGCAGTACACCGCGCTCATCTCAATGGCGGGCACGCCACCGCGCAAGCGCTTGAAGTGCGCGGCGCCGGCGCTCAGGTTCAGCTCCGCATCACGCGCCATCGTCGTGCGCAGCACATGCGCCATCAGCAGGCGATACAGCCCGGCGGATTGCGGCCACGTGGTGTCATAGCCGACGAGGGGTGCAGTCAACAATGGCCCCTGGCCAAATACGCCGACCACCGCGCGCAACACGCCATCCGCATCCCGGAAACCTGCGCATTCAAGCAACCCCGCCGCATGCCATGCACGGATGAACGCCGCCGTGTAGCGCGGGTTAAGCGCGGAATACTTGTCGAGATAGAGCTGCGCATACAGCCGCTCGGCCTGCGCGAAATCAGCGTCGGTGAAGGCGTCATGCGGTACGAAGGCCAGCGGCGTGCGTGCCAGCCACTGCAGATCGCGGCGCAGGTTCTGATGCTGTCGCGCATTGCGCAGATCACGAAACACGTAGACCTGCCGCGTGGGGATCAATGCAAAGCCGGCAGCCGTAGCAGCGCGCAGCCAATCCGCATGCTGCAGCGTGTTGAGCGAACGCAGCCAGATAGCCCGATCCGGCCAGCGCTCACGGCACGTGCGCACCAGCGCATCGAGGTCAAACGTCGCCGCCGACGGATACAGGTTCGTGCTGACCAGCCAGTTGTTGACGGCGACCGCGCGGTCGAGCTCCGCACGGCGCATCCATGCATCCGCCAAACCAATCGTGCCGCGCAACACGGGCCGCAGCACACGCGGTGCCAAACGTTCGGACTCTTCCGCCGCATAGCGCCCATACGTGGTGATGGGTGAGCAGACCCAGGCGTTGTCGGCGCGGTCGTCGCTGTTGTTGACGGTGACGGGCAGCGGCAAACCGCCCGCCTCCACCACGTCAATCTGCGTGACGAGGTTGGCGACAAACGGCAACGACGCCCGCCCGCGATGCACGTGCAGGAACGCGCCGGCCTTGTCGGCAAAGCACGCGTGCGGCACGGCGTTGGCTGCGTTCATACCTCGGGCAGCGCCTCGCCGTCCCACTCGATGTCTTGCGTGGCGGCTTGGCGCATGTTGCTGCGCTGTTGGAGGGCCAGGCGCGCATAGGCGGCCATGTCGCTCACGGCGCCCCACAGCGGCGCGCGATCGCCGGGTACGGTCAGCACATCGGCGGCAGTGCGCCAGTCGCGCCGCCACTGGCGCAGCGTGCCGGTGGCCAGGGCATGCATCAGCCCCACGGATGCCATGACAGGCGCCACCATGCGCGGCAGCCCGGGGGACGGCTCGATGCACCCTTCGAGCGTGCCGGCCAGTGCAGCAGGCAGCGCATCGTCCGGGCCAAACAGATGGCAGCCGCTGGTTGCGCGCGGGTTGCATTCGAGCGGGCTGACACGGCCGTCGGCCTGCTGGATCCAGTCGAACGAGAGCTGCCCGGTGAAGTCGAGCTTGCGTGCAAAGTTGGCGACGAAGGTGCGGATGGCATCGATGCGCACCGGGGCAAAGTAGAAGCTCGCGCTGGTCGACATGCGCCAGTCCGGGCGATACAGCGCGTGCGCCAGAAGCCGGCCGCGATCGACCACGCTGTACGAGCAGAACTCCTGCCCGCGCACCAGCGTCTGCGCCACCCACGCGCCCAGGTCCGCCAGCGGCGGTGCATCGTCAGGGATGCCGTTGCGGTACAGCCGCACATGCACGCCAAAGCGCGAGAACTCGGGCTTGAGCACCATCGGCCGCCCCGCTGCCCACGCGCGTGCCTCGTCCAGCGTCTGCACGCGCGCGGAGACTGGCACGTCAGCCCCGCAGTTCTGCGCGAGCGTGAGGAACTGCCACTTGCTGTGCACCGCGCGCAGCTTGGCAAAGTCCTCCGCTAGTACGCGCACATGGGCCGGCAGGTGATGCCGATAGCGCGAGACGAAGAACACCTCTTCGCACGTCGGCACTACCAGATCGATGGCGTGGTCCCGCACGATACGTTGGAGATCCGCCGTGAACTGTGCCGGCGCATGACGCGGCGGTGCAATGCGCAGCGTTGCCTTGACGGCCTTGGAGGCCCCGCTGATCTGGCAAGGAATGCTGTCGGCAATGCAGACCGTCCACCCCTGGTGGGCGAACCGGCGGGCGTGGTCGAGCGCTGCGGGCGCGCGACCACCGAGGATCAGCACATTCGGCATGGAAACGGAGCGTTCAGGTCAGGCAACGTCCGTCGGGCGGTGGGCGGAGATTGCCGGGGCTCCATTCTAGGCAATGGCGCGCCCGGCTCGGGCGGGATGAAGAGGGGGTGTTGCGCTTCTGCGCCCTTGAGACGGCGCTATCTCACGAGTGCCGTAATTTTTGCGTCGATCTGCTGGATGGCAGCGTCGGTGATTCTCTGGACACCGCCCTCCATGGAGGCGAATGGGACCTTGTATTCGGCCTCGCCGCTGAGTTTTGACACCGGGTTCATGCCCCGATCGAAGAAATAGGCGTCGACGTGGATGCGGTTGGTACGGTCGCCATAGGGCTCCATCCACTTCATCCGCATATCGATGAGGATGACGCCCTTCTTGCCGGTCGCAACGGCTTCTGGAAAGTCGTGCACGTACTGAAGCGTCGGAAAATGCCGCTTCAGCATTGCCAGCATATGTGCGCTGAAATAGTTCGGATCGCTATCGGCAATCGCAGCGGTGTTGGTCAGCGACGACGGAATGACCTTGCCCCAATACGCGACGGTGTCCTTCATGAAGCCGATGTGGTGCTCGACATTCTCACTGATGATGAATCCCACCGGCTGGCCAAGCGACACGGGCGCGTCTGCCGGCACGGCGGCCGAGCTCATGTTCAGGATGCCCGAGAACGCGTCAACAGGTGGCGGTGGCGGAGGGGCCGAGCTGGCGCAACCTCCGAGCGTCAGAACGACAGCGCACGATGTGACGAATGTCTTCATCCTTGTCCCCTAGTTGCACGTCAGCCAATTGTTGGCGTCCATGGTGCAGTTGTTGCCCCGGCCAGGCCGCGGTGGGCTCGGGTTATACGCTGGCGCTGAGTTGCTCGCCGTCGAGCAACCCCGGTAGGTGCAGTTGATAGCACGCGGGTACTGCGGCCCCGGTCCGCGCCCCTGCACGCCGGTGGGCATGCGCGCAGCCTGCGCGTTCAAAAGGGTTCCGCCCATCATTGAGCCGAGCTGCAGGCCAATCCCGATGGCGTTGCGGTACAGGGCGGCGATCGCCTCCGGTGAGATGCCGGCCTTCAACTGATCGGCGATCTGGGCACACCGCTCCGGCTGCTGGTCGCAGGCGCCGAACGTCTGGTCGAGCAGCGGGGTATTTCCGCACGAGATAAAGCGCGGATCCGGCTTAGGGAGAACACCGCAGCCGCCTGCCTGTTTCAGCGCCGCATACTGCGCCGTGGCACCGGGCCCGTCATTGGTCTGTGCCGCCGCGATATAGCGCTGCAACGTCGCACGGCATTCGGGAGTCATCGCGGCCAGGGCCTTCTCGGCCTCGGGGTTGGCCGGCTGGCCTGTGAGCTTGGCGATTGCGTCTGCCGTACCGCGGCTGTCCATGGTGAAGGGCGCAGGCAACCCATTCACGGTCGCCGCGATCTCGGGATTTGCGGCAAGGAATGCCCGGCGTTGCGCAAGGTCGTCGCCGCGGCACGGTGTGGCGATCGAATCGCGCCAGCCGATATCGCCATCGGCCAAGGTGACATTGGTGCACTGTTTGCCGTCTGCGGAGATCTCGCGGCACGCGACGTTATTGCCGTCGGCAATCGCCTTGTCGCAGACGTAGACAGCGCCGTTCACGGCCGTGATATTGGGTGGCAACACTGGCGCCGCGGCTGCCGGCGCGGATGGGGCCGGGGCTGTGGCAAACAAGCCGACGCGATCGGCGGCTGATCCGAAGCGGGCGTCGTCGCCACGCTTCATCTCTTGCAGCGCTGCAGCCCCTTCTGGAGAAGCCGCATTCGCCGCGGCATCGTAGGCACGGTCGAGTCGGGCTAGGGCGGCAGTGTAGTCGCCGCGCGCTTTGGCCATCTGCTGAGCATCGGACGCCGTTGCCGCTTCGCCGAGGGCTCTCTGCACGCCGTCGTGCGCGTTCACCACTGCGTTGGTGAGAGCGGTCGGCGACGTTCTGCCGCTCGCCCCGTTTGTGATCGACCGCCGCAACTGCTCGCGGAAGTCTGACGGCGACGACGTCTGCCGTGCAGGCGGTGCAGCGCGCTGCTGGCTCTGGCTGCTCTTGTCATAGGGCTTGTCGCAGCCCTGGTCGGTGTACTGCTGAGAACCTGGGAAGGTCTCGCACGTGTCGGCATATGCGCTAGGACTCGCCATCGCGATCAGGCATGCCGCGACGCCCGCAACAAGCAACCTCTGCGGCTTGCAGCCACCTGATGCTCCCCAGATAGACACCGCACAGCCTCCGCCAGAAAGGAATCGATTGCACCCGGTCATCTGGACACTATGCGGTCCTGCCGCAAGGCTGTCCAGCTACTCCCTGGAACCCTACCTCGCCAAACTGCGTGAACTTGGCGTTGCTTTGCCTGCGTCGATGGCCCGGGAGGTCGCTGCGTTTGCCAGCACACCGCCTCCCATGGCGGAACATGAAGCGTACGCTTTAGCCCGCGCGCAGCTTGAACAGCCCGACCGTGCGCGCCAGGCCCTGTGCCTGCTCGTTGAGCATCGCCGAGGCAGCGGTCGATTGCTCCACCAGCGCCGCGTTCTGCTGCGTGGCCTGGTCCATCTCGGCGACGCTGCGGTCGATCTGGCTGATGCCGCTGCTCTGCTCGTGCATCGCACCGTCGATCTCGCCGATGATGCGGGCGACACGCTCGATGCCGGACACGATCTCCTGCATCGTTGCGCCGGCGGCTTGCACGCGCTGCGCGCCGGTCTTCACGCTGGCTTCCGAGGCCTGGATCAGGTCTTTGATCTCGCGGGCGGCGGTGGCGCTGCGTTGGGCCAGCGTGCGCACCTCGCCGGCCACCACGGCAAAGCCGCGGCCGTTTTCGCCGGCACGGGCGGCTTCCACTGCCGCGTTGAGCGCCAGGATGTTGGTCTGGAAGGCAATGCTGTCGATCACGCCGATGATTTCGGTGATGCGTGCGGACGACTTGGCAATCTCGTCCATCGTGCTCACGGCGCTGGAGACCACCTCGCCGCCGCGCGTGGCGGCATCGCTGGCGTCGCTCGCCAGGCGCGTGGCCTGCACGGCCGCATCGGCGGAGTTCTTCACGCTGGTGGTCAGCTCGGTCAGCGCGGCAGAGGTTTCCTGCAGGTTGCTGGCCGAGACCTCGGTGCGGTTGGAGAGATCGCGGTTGCCCATTTCGATCTCGCCGGTGGCCGACTTCATGCTGTCAACGCTGGCGCGCACTTCCAGCAGCACTTCGCCAATCTTGTCGATGAAGGTGTTGAACGCGGCGCTGATCTGCGCCACTTCGTCATTGCCGACCACAGGCAGGCGGTGCGTCAGGTCACCACCGCCAGCGCCGATGGTCTCCATCGCATCGCGCACCTGCGACAGGCGGCGGAACGACTGCGACGTGAAGAACGCGGCGATCCCCACGGCGGCCAGCGTCAGCAGCACCATGGCCACGGCCAGTGCCTTGACGACGTTGCGCAAACCGGCGGTGGCTTCGGCCTTGTCCAGGGCGATCACCAGATACCAGTCGGTGCCCTGCACGGCCTGCGCCTTGAGCAGCTTGGGCGCGCCGGCCAGTTCCACTTCCAGCGGGGTGCTGGCCTTGGCGAGCGTGGCGAGCGTATCGGCATTGAGCGATGCGGCCACGTCGGTGGCCGGCTTGAGCATCAGCTTGGCGTCGGGGTGCGCGATCACCTGGCCATCCTTGGCGACCACGAAGGCGAGGCTGGACGGCGTGGGGTGCACGGCCGCCACCACTTCACGCACGCCGTCGAGCGGCACGGCGCCCGAGATGGCGCCGGTCGTTTCACCGTTGTGCACGAGCGGTGTGGCAAACGACACGTACTGCACACCGGTCGACACATCGCCGTAGGGCTTGGTCACGAGCAGCTTGCCGGCTTCAATGGCCTGCTTGTACCAGGGCCGCACCGTCGGGTCGTAGTCCTTGGGCGTGGTGGAGCTGGTGGAGAAGAACGTCTTGTCCGTCCAGCCGATGGTGATGATGGGGAAGCCATTGGCATTGCCCATGTGCTTGCCGAAGCCCTGCGGGTCGCCGTGCTCGACCACCTCCGCGGTGGCCTTCACGGCCTGCGCCTTGGCGGCCACCCACTTGTCGATGGCGAGCGTGTTGCCGCTGGCGATGGCGGCGAGGTTCTGGTCGATGGATTCCATCGTATTGCTGCGCACGATGGAATACGTGGCGGCGCCGGACAGCGCCAGGGCGCCGATCACGGTGGCCGACGAGATGAGGAGAATGCGGGTCCGAAGAGAGGAGATCATGATTCTTCTAGGTGGAATATGTCCTGCGTGAATCAGACTGCGTACGACGTACAGCGCTCGGTGCTGCCGTTGCGCCCTCCAGAACGGCGAACCGCGGGCTGTTGGGGGCCACTGAGCAAGCTACGGCAGTGTTGGAGCGAACTTGAGGCACAAAGGAGGAACGGCACCCCCAACGTATGAGGGGTATGTGCGCGCAGTGGGGTTGTTGTGTGAGTGCGCCGAAGTCAACAATGTCAGGTGCCCAGGCATCACGGGCCCTCGCCCCTCCTCGGACAACCGTCACGCATGCAAAAAATTCTTTTGGCCCTCGCTCTGCTTCTGTCCGCCTCAGTTGCCCGCGCCGGACTTGATATCACCGCGCTCAGCGGCCTGACCCAAGTCACCGCACCCACCCTCGATTCCGATGGCCAACCACAGGGAACGAACCAGGTGATCCTGTCCCCGGTCGACTTCCCCGAGCGTTTCGACGACCTGCAAAGCGGCACGGTCTACGCGTTCAAGTCGTCGTTTGCGTTTCGCGCGGGATCGTATTCGGGCCACAACGCCTGGCGAAATGAACTCGCCAAGCTGGCCGGCTACAAGGCGAGCCCATACGAATTCCGCGGCAAGACGGAGCTTCGATACGACGCCACTGCTTGGAGGCTTCAGCAGGGGCCGTTCTGGGAGTTGATCAATTTCTCCGACGCAGAAGGCGTCATCGGCCCAATCGCCTGCAAGAAGGTCTATCAGGACTTCGTCCAGTACAGCGAAGCGGCTGAAAAGCATCCGGACCCGTATTTCAAGGAGTCCTACGCCGACTGGAAAAAGGCCTTTGAGATGTGCGCCGACAACGGTGCCATCGTGTTTCATTGATAGACGTGGCAGTCCGGCGAAAGCCGATAGGCTGCCCCCGCTTTCTGGCGTTCCCTCGGATTGTGGGCACCTGAGCGTTGCGGTAGTGTCCTTGGCACCCCACCGGAGCCCCGCGCCATGGCCGTGCTGTTCACCATCCTCAAGATTGCTGTCGTGATCGTGCTGGTGTCGTCACTGGCCGAGGCGCTTGCGCTGTCGTTCCTGCGTGGCTGGGGCAACTATGACTGGAAAGCCGCTGGCGTGTCGGTGGTCGATTTCCTGGTGCGCGAGTACCCACTACGCTGGCTGGTACCGATGGCGTTCTGGGTGCACGGCCTGGACTGGGTCTACCAGCACCGCCTATGGACCCTGCCAATGGACAACTGGATCGGCTGGGCCGCCTGCTTTCTCGGCCAGGAGTTCTGCTACTACTGGTACCACCGCGCCGCGCACCGCGTGCGCTGGTTCTGGTGCACCCACGCCGTCCACCACTCGCCCAATGACCTGAACCTGTCGGCTGCCTACCGCTTCGGGTGGACGGGCAAGTTGACCGGCACCCTGCTCTTCTTCTCGCTGGCGCCGCTGCTGGGCATGCCACCGCGCATCGTGCTGATGCTGCTGTCGCTGAACCTGCTGTACCAGTTCTGGATTCACGCTACGTGGATTCCGCGCCTCGGCCCGCTGGAGTGGCTCCTGAACACGCCGTCGGCACACCGCGTGCACCACGCAGCCAACCTGGAATACCTCGACGGCAACTACGGCGGCGTGCTGATCATCTTCGACCGCCTGTTCGGCACCTACATCCCCGAGCGCAAAGAGGTGCCCTGCCGTTACGGCCTGGTGCACCCGCTGCGCACATACAACCTGCTGACCATCGAGTTCAGCCAGTGGCGCGGGTTGTGGCGGGACCTGAAGACCGCCCGCTCCGCACGCGACGTGTTCGGCTACCTGTTCGGCCCGCCGGGCTGGCGGCCCGACGGCAACGGCGAGACGACAGAGGATTTGCGCCGGCGTGCCGCGCTGGTTGCCGACGAGGGCGACGTTGTGCCAACCACGGCCATCGCCAACTGACCACGCCTCAAGGCATGCGCAACACCTGCGCCAGATGCCCATACACGGTCGCGATCCGCCGCAGGTGGCGCGACTCCGGATGCGTCAGCAGCCACAGTTCTGACTGGTTTGCATCCTGCAAATCCCGCAGCGACACCAGATCACTGCGCGCCTGCGCCATCACCACAGGAAGAATGGCGATGCCCGACCCCATCGCCACCATCTCCGCCGCGATCTGCAGGCTGTTGACGAAATACGTGGGGACCACCTTGGGGAAGTGCCGCTTGCGCCAGGCCACGGAGGGGTGCTCCGGAATCGCATCGTCAATGGCAATCCACGGCACGCGGCCCGCTTCCACGTCGGCATACGTGGTGTCGCAACCGCGCCCCGCATAGAGACCCACGCGAATCGACCCCAGGTGTTTGCCGACCAAGTGCTGCGGCGGGCGGCGGGTAGCGCGCACGGCGATATCGGCATCGCGCCGAGTCAGGCTCGCCAGCTCGTTGCTCACGCGCAGATCATAGGTCAGGTTTGGGTGCTGGGCCCGCAACGCCTTCAACGCGGGGGCCACCAGGCCGACCAGGATGGTGTCGGTGGTGGTAATGCGCACCGTGCCCGACACCTGATCCGGTGCAGCATGCACGGCAGAGCGCGCATCCTCCAGCGCGGCCTCCACCTGCTCCGCTCGCTCTGCCAATGATTGCGCCAGCTCGTTTGCCAGATACCCCGTACGCGAGCGCGCAAACAGCGATTGCCCAAGCCCCCGTTCGATACGCTGCAGAGACCGGAACACGGTGGACGCATCCACGCCCAGCCGATCGCCCGCTGCCGCCAGCGTGCCAGTACGCACCATCGCCAGCACGACTTCCAGGTCAGCGGCGCTCAGCCGGTATTGCGTTTCTGCATGCATGGTTTTCTCTGTCGCCTATTTCATTGGCATGAATGCAATCCTACAGTGTCGACACCGCTGCCGCTGGCGATGACCCCCGGTGGCATCTCAACCTGTTCAACGAGAAAACGATCATGAAGCTCTATTACTCCGCCGGTGCCTGCTCGCTGGCTGTGCACATCGCCCTGCGTGAAGTCGGCGCCAAGTTTGACGTGACCTCGGTCGACCTTACCAAGCACCTGACCGCTGATGGCGCCGATTTCTACACGATCTCGCCGCGCGGCTACGTGCCACTGCTGGAGCTGGCCGACGGCTCACGCCACACCGAAGCCGCTGCGCTGCTGCAATACGTGGCCGACCTCGACCCGACCCAGGCACTCATCGGCAAGGCCGGCAGCGCACGCCGCCTGGCCGTGATCGAATGGCTGACCTTTGTCAGCACCGAACTGCACAAGGGCTTTGGCCCGCTCTGGTACAAGGAAACGCCCGACGTCACACGCCAAGGCGCCAAAGACAAACTGGCCAAGCGCTTTGCTGAACTGGATGCCCGCCTGGCCAAGCAGCCGTATCTGGCGGAGGACTACAGCGTGGCCGACGCCTATGCCTTTACGGTGCTGAACTGGGCCAACTTCCTGGCGCTGCCGATGGGTGCATATCCGAATGTGCAGGCGTACATGGCACGGGTGGGTGCACGGGCCGCGGTGCAGGAGGCGATGAAGGTGGAAGGACTGGTGAAGTAACGCGCGACTGCGTTGCTGCGAATGCGAAGCGCTGGGCTGCGAGGTCCGGCGCTTTTTTGTTTTGGTACATGGCTTCCCCGCCCGTCTTCGGGGAGAGCGTCAGGATGGTCTTCTCGTTATTGCGGTTTCACCGCCGCCAACACATCCCAGTCTTGCGGATCGAGTTGGCATCCCTCAAGCGTTAGCAGCACGTACGCGCCGAGCGCTTCCAGAAACCCCGCGCGATAGTCCAACGACAACTGGCCGACGTTGTAGTCGAGCGCCTCGCGTAGCAATGCCGGATGGAACTGGCGTTGCTGCGAAAGGGTTTTCTGTGTGCGTTGGAGGAAGCGTCGCAGCGCGAGTGCACCGGCTTGGTATTGCGTGGGTGGGGAGGGGTAAGACGCGGGCTGTGGCCCGCTTTGCTGATTTGGCATGATGCCTCCTTGGGGTTGAAGGAGGCCCGCCTTCTCGGCGCTAAACGAGGGTGGCGGGCCCGACGATGGTGTTAGCGACCCGGCCCCCAAGGAAACCGGTAGACCCGAAGGTCTCACCACCCGGCCCGCCAAAGTAGGCGCGAACGGAAGCAGCAGTGCGATTGCATGTAGCAATCGTCCGCCTTGGTGTTTCGGGTCGCTAAACCAGGCTGCCGTTGGTGCGGCAGCACGGCGATTATAGAGGGCGGCTATTTGGTCACGCTAACCATCGAACAAAACTAGGCGATGTCCGATGGCGGTGGCACCATCTGCTTATTTCGTGGTCCTCTATCGCGCCCCCCATGCCCTTGGTCTTTGGCCCCAAAAATTCCAGATACACCTATACGGGGAGTCCGTGCCCGCATAGCGATCTGGCTTTTCATTCCGATGCTGAAACGCTCAACGCCGCGCTGCGCGAATACGAGGCCCACTTCGGCGTGACGATCGTCCCGCACGTGGATGCAAAGGACGCCATTGAAAAATTCGGCGAGAAGTATTTCCTACATACCGACAATGCCAGTGGCGTCAGCCAACTCGTCGATATCCATGTAATTCGTGGCGGCGAAGAACTCTGCATCAAGCAGGACGTTTCATTCGCATTGAAAGCCACGGATCTCGTAGAAATGGGCGACCTCATTTGCTGAGCTCGCGAGGGCACGTCGACCTAATCAAAACCGCCTAATCCACCCCCTACTCCGCCCAACGTTTGCGGAACGCCTTACAACACATCCCCTTGTTGTAGATGGGCTCTATCAACGCAGCATGCCGCGTTGTCACACGCGCGTCGCTACAATTTCAGGTTTCGCCCTTTGCTGTCCGCAGGTCTTCCCATGTTCAAGCACGCTGTTCTGGCCCTGGCCCTGGCCGTTGTCGCCGCAGGCTTACCCGCCCTCGCTCGCGCTGAGGTTCGTGGAGCGGGGTCGACCGCTGCTGCGCCGGTCTATCGCGTCTGGTCGGCGGGGTATGCCGCGTCGTCGGGCATCACGCTCAACTACGACGCTGTGGGCTCGGGTGAAGGCATCAAGCGCATCCGCGCGGGCTCGGTGGATTTCGGTGCGTCGGACGTGCCACTGTCTTCAGCAGACGCGGCCAAGGCGGGCCTGGTGTGCGTGCCGTCGGTGGTGACGGGCGCGGTGCCGTTCATCAACGTGCCGGGCGTGGCGCGCGGCCAGCTCAAGCTGACGGGCGAAGCGCTGGCCCACATCTTCCTGGGCAAGATCGATAGCTGGGACGCGCCGGAGTTGCGTGCGCTGAACCCGGGTGTGGCGCTGCCCAAGCTGAAGGTTCGCCTCGTGGTGCGCGCCGATGGTTCGGGCACCACATACCACTTCACCGATTACCTGAGCGCAGTCAGCGCAGACTGGAAGAGCACCTACGGCACCAAGTCGACCATTGCCTGGCCAGCGGACACCATCGGCGCCAAGGGCAGCGGTGATGTGGTCAAGGCCGTGCAGGCCACCCCCGGCGCCATCGGCTATGTCGACTACAACTACATCCTCGACAACGACCTGAACGCCGTGCAGTTGCGCAACGCCTCCGGCCACTTTGTCAGCCCGCAGGTGAGCGGCTTCCGCGAGGCCGTGGTGCAGAGCGCCTGGAACCGCAAGGGTGAATTCACCGCGCCGCTGGTCAACCTGCCGGGCGCAGAGACCTGGCCGATCACCATGGGCACCTTCATCGTGGTGCCGGCCGTGAGCCAGTCCGGCCCCCGCACGCTGGCGGCGTTGAAGTTTCTGACATGGGGCTACTTCCACGGCGATGAGCTGGCCGCCAAGGCCAAATTCGTGCCGCTGCCCGAGCGCGTTCAGGCGATTGCGTATCGTGAGTTGGCACGCATTACCGATGCGTCGGGTGCCGCCATCGGCCTGCAGAGCATGCCCGCAAACTGGGGCAAATAAGCGGTAAATGCGTCTTGCCGGTGCAGTCTTTGCACTGGCAACGGCATCGCAGTAGCACCATTTTGATGCTGCGCAGACAGCACGCTGAAAGCTTTGCAACAGGGCTGGATTGTTCCTGCACGTTACCTATAGTGGTCACTCGTCGCGCGAACCAGCCGCGCATGTCACTGCCACAGCAACGACGGGGAACAGCAATGGGCACCGCCATCGCAGACCAGGACGAACAGATCGACAAGATCGCACACGACACCGGTGCACCTGCTGATCTCGTCCGCGCTCAGTACCAGGAAACCATGCGCGCATTGTCGGCGGATGCCAGCGTGCATGACTACCTCTCGTTGTTCGTCACACGGCGCGTGCTGGCGGCGTTCCGCCAGCGCCGCGCACCGCAACGCTAGTCCCTGCTTATTCCTCGCTGATCATCCCGACGAATGCGTGCGCCGCACGGCGCATCCATTCGCGTGCACGCTCGGCGTCGGGTTGGATGCGCGCAAAGCCATGCGTCATGCCTGACGCTTCAATGGTGATGACCTGCGCGCCGTGCTGCACGAGGTAGTCGGCGTAGTGCAGGCCGTCGTCGCGCAGCACATCATGCGCAGCCACGATGACCACCGTGTCGGGCGGCGTGTACTTCGGCGGCTGTGCCATCAAATAGATGCGCCCGTCCTGCTCGGCCAACGATTTGGCGAGCGCTTCGGCGCCGATGAACTTCTCCCAGTACCAGCGCATCTCGTCGCGCGTGAGGCCGGGGCCTTGCGCGAAGGCGTTGTAGCTCTCGCTGCCGAAGGCGGGTGTGCTCACCGGGTAGACCAGCAGCTGCGCGTTGACGAGTCCCGGACGCACGGTCGCGTGCACGGCCTGTGTGGCCTGCACCGCGAGGTGGCCGCCCGCGCTGTCGCCGCCAACAGCCAGGAATTCGGTATCGAACCCGAGGCTCGCACGCTGCTCAGCCAGGTACGCAAGCGCATCCCGCGCGTCATCGGCCGGCGCTGGAAACGGATGTTCAGGGGCGAGGCGATAGTCGACGCTGACGACCGCACAGCCGGTGTCCTGCGCGAGTAACGTTGCCAGCAGGCGATGCGTCGTGCGCGGCGCGCCCACCACCCAGCCGCCGCCGTGAAACCACACCAGCATGCGCGGCTTGGCCACGTGCTTCGGACGAAAGACGATCGCATCCAGCGTGCGGCCCGGCAGCGGCAGGCTCAGGTCGGACGCTTCAACGCTGTCCGGATCGGGTCGATTGGAGAGCGCGGCAATCGCCTCGAAACGCTCGCGTTGGGCGGGGGCATCTTCGGGCGCAGGCAGAGCGCCAAAGCGCTCGGCAATGCGTTGATAGAACTGCAGGATCTGCGGATCGACGGCCATGGTGCGGGTGCTTCGTGCAAGTTTCGATGACCGTCGAAGTGTAGCGCGTGGGCTTCAGCGGCCGCCTTAACTTCCGCGATACGTCGAGAACCCGAATGGGCTGAGCAGCAGCGGGATGTGATAGTGCTGCGTCGCGTCCTCGACCTGGAAGACGACCGGCACCTCAGGGAAGAACGTGGGCGTGCGGTGGGCGCTGAAGTAGTCTGCGGTGTGGAAGGTCACGCGGTAGTCGCCAACGGCGAGCAGTTGTCCTGCCGGCAGCAGTTCCTTGATGCGGCCATCGGCATCGGTCGTACCGTGCGCAACGGTGTGCCACGCGCCTTGCTCGCGCACGTCGAGCGTGACGCGCACCGCCGCAGCGGGGATGCCGGTTTGCTGGTCAAGCACGTGCACGCTCAGTTGGCCTTCAGCAGCATTGGCCAAAGACGCGAGAGACGATGCGGTGGCCAGCGCGGCGGCCATGATCCCGTGTCGAAAACGCATGGTGGGCTCCTTGAAAGGTGGGAGCTCCAAGCCTAGTCAAACGCGTTCGGCCTGCTGTGACAAACCATGACGCGTTCAGGAGCGCTCGCCGATGCCGAGTCGCCAGTGCTCGATCTTGGTACAGCGGTCCTGCACAGCTGGAATGCCGGCCGCGCGCGCAACGGCCATTGCCTCATCGTTGACGATGCCAAGCTGCACCCAGATGCCGCCCACGCCCACGGCAATGGCTTCCTGCACAACAGGCAGCACTTGCTCTGCGCGACGGAAGATGTCGACCAGATCGATGCGCTGGCCAGCGGCCGCCAGTGTGGTTGCCGCTTCGGCCAGCGTGGCGTAACACGGTTCGCCGAGCACATCTTCGCCGGCGTGCTGCGGGTTGACCGGCACGATGCGATAGCCGGCCTGCTGCAGATAGCGCGCCACGTCATAGCTCGGCCGCGTGGGGCGCGGCGAGAGGCCCACCACGGCGATGGTCTTGCCGGACAGCAGCCGGCGCATGGTGGCTTGTTCGTCGACGTAGGAAGGATTGGCGGACATGGCAAATGGAAAGCGCGTGTTCAGGTGGTGGGCCGCCTGCACGCGGCTCCCAGATCATCGACCCGCACGGCGGCACGGAAAGCGCCCGACGAATACGGGCCCACTTCATACGGCCCGTAGTGCACGACGATGCGGTCTCCTTGGAGCGTAAACGGAAACGCCGGGTTACGCAGATCCTTCTCTTTGAGCACGCCACGCGTGGCTTCGGGCGCGCCTTCGCGCTTGAGCGCGTCGACGATCTGCGTGTTGAAACTCTGCAGGCAGGCGGGCGTGGGGTTGAGCACATCGGCCAGGGTGATCGGCTGGAAGCCCTGCCCGCCGCGTCGCCAGTTGCCCGCCGTGAAGCCGTAGTTGCCGTGCGCGCCACCGCTGTACGCCCAGACCATGCGCAGCAGGCTCACCGTGTCGCCCAGGCCGACGGCGCTGATGCGGATGACGCATTCGGTGTCGTACTGGTCGCAGCGGTTGATGCGCAGCGATTGCACCAGCGCATCGACGGCCGCATCGCCGGTCACAGGGTAGCGCTCGGTGATGGTGGCCTGGCCGGCGGCGCCGGTCACTTCGCGATAGCGTGCCGCGCGCTTGAGCGTGAAAGGCTGGCTGCGGCCGCCGTCGCTCCAGGTGCCGGTGGCGGCGGTGCCGTCAGCCGACAGCGCGCCGGAGAGCGTGCCGCCCTCGCGCACCATGGGCTGGCCGCTGGGGTCGAGTGCATCGGCACGCTCACGCCACACGAAGCGGCGTTCGGGCGCGTTGCGGCCTTCGATGGTCCACATGGCGCGGCCTTGGGGGCGGTCATCGTAGGCGTCGCCGGTGAGCGTGTCTGCGACGGGGTCCTTGTCCTGGTCACGTGCCTTGGGGGGCGGGTCGTACACGCTCAGCCAGATGTTCCAGCCGGGGCTATCGGCACCCTTGCCCACAGTGCCTTGCCAGAAGGCGCCAGCGTGGCGCTCACGTGGCTCCTGCGGTTTTGCAAGGGGGGGGCTTGGCGTGGAAGCAACAGGTGCAGAGGCTGCAGGCGCACTTGCGGGCGCGGTAGACGGCGCAGAGGCCGCTTCGCCCGCGGCATGTGCCGAACCGACCGCGCAGACTGCCGCCATCAAGGTAACAAAAACGCCGCCTCCGGCCGATTTCCGTGCCGCCGAATGCGCCAGACAAGGCACCGTCTGCCTGTGCATGCTTCCCTCCTATGACCCAACACCCAGACTGGTCCGCGCGTGGCAGGCCCGCCTATCCTCAAGCCCCGCGCCCCTGCGCGGCAAAGTCGTGGGACTGTGCAGGTGCAGCAGACGTTCCCCAGAGCGTGTTTTCAAGCGCTTTTTGCATCACGCCAGATGGGTTCTTACAGCACTTGCATTCGATTGCAATCCGACACACTTTGTTACGCCTTGGGGTCCCCTCGTCGCCCACAATGCCTCGGCACGCGACGCCTTTGTGTCCAATTGTTGTGCGCCAGCCGGGTTTTCTTCCCAGCAATGCGGCGCGCGCCAGACACGGTTGCGTTGCAAGGTTACCCCTCCCTTTCGAATTGACCCCTCGAAGGGATTTCCCGTCCGCGCGGTGCTCCCCGGCCCGCGCGCTTTTTTTTGCCTGCGCAATTTGCGCAGCACCCCTCACGCGTGAGCACAGTCCGTGCCGCCGCATGGTCACCCCGATACACGCCCTTACAAAGCCAGGTCGACCCTTCGCCGCCTGCTGCGTTTAATGGAGACATCCACGCGGCGCGCGCCGCCACAAAAACGAGGGCTCATCATGTCCACTCCATCCCGTCGTTCTCTCCGTCTCCCCGGTGTGCGGCTGCCGCACGTGTTGCGCGCCGTGGGGATTGCCGCCGTGCTGCTGGTCTGTGGGTCGCGCGCTGCGCTGGCCGCCGATCCGGCTTCGCGCGTCGCGCGGCTGTCTGACTTTTCGGGTGCGGTGAGCTTTGCGCCTGCCGGCTCCGACGACTGGGCCGGGGCCACGCTCAACCGCCCGTTCACAACCGGCGACCGCCTGTGGTCCGACCAGGGCAGCCGCAGCGAACTGCACGTTGGTTCCACGGCGCTGCGCCTGGGGCAAAACACCGGCGCCACGCTGGTCGACCTGGATGACCGCAATACGCAAGTCAAGCTGACACAAGGCGCCTTGTCGGTACGCGTGCGGGCGTTGCCGCCCGATCAGACCATCGAAATCGATACGCCCAACCTCGCGTTCAGACCGCAGGCGCCGGGTGAGTACCGCCTCGACGTGGCCCCCGATGGCTCCAGCACCACCGTGACTGTCTGGCACGGTCAGGGCACGGCCTACGGCGACGATCGCTCGACACCGCTGGGCGCTGGCCAGCAGATCCGCTTTGGCGGCACCGACCTGGCCGAGGCCGGTGGCATGGACAACCCGGGCCGCGACGGCTTCGATCGCTGGGCCGAATCGCGCGACGCGCGCGAAGATGCGTCCATCTCGGCCCGCTACGTCGGCCGCGAAATGACCGGCTATGAAGCCCTGGACGGCTACGGCTCATGGCGTGAAGAAGACGGCTACGGCGCCGTATGGGTGCCGAGCGCGATACCAGCCGGCTGGGCGCCCTATCGCACGGGCCACTGGGCATGGGTCGCACCTTGGGGCTGGACCTGGGTTGACGATCAGCCGTGGGGCTTCGCGCCGTTCCACTATGGCCGCTGGGCCTATGTGGGCGCGACGTGGTGCTGGGTGCCGGGGCCGGTGGTACCGCGCCCGGTGTATGCGCCGGCGCTGGTCGGTTTTGTGGGCGGAGGCGGTGGCGGCGGTGTCAGCTGGGGGATCAACATCTCGATTGGCTCACCGGGCGTCGCGTGGTTCCCACTGGCTCCGGGCGAGGCGTATCGCCCCGTGTATGCCGCCAGCCCCACCTACGTCACCAACATCAACAAGACGGTGGTGGTGAACAACGTCACGGTCAACAAGACCATCATCAACAACAACGTGACCAACATCACCAATGTGAACCGGGTCACGTACGTCAACGCCAACAACCCCGCCGCGCTGACGGCCGTACCCGCCAAGACGTTCGTGAGCGGCCAGCCAGTCGGCCCTGCCATGACGACGCTGCGCCCGGAACAGATGCGCGCACAGCTGGCGCATGCGCGGATTGTGTCAACGCCCGCGCTGGCACCGGTGAAGGCAAGCCTAGTGGGCGCGGCCGCCGCCAATGGCGCGCATCCGTTGCCGCCGGCACAGGTGTTCTCGCGTCAAGCCATTGCCGTGCGCGCACCGCAGGCGCCCGCTGGCGGTCATGACGCGTTGGCCGAGCGTTTCCACTCGCAAGGCGGAGCGCTACCGGGTGCCGGCCCAGCGTGGACCGGCGGTAACGCAGGTGCGCGCGTTGCACCGGTGCGCGGGCAGCCCAACGAAGCAACGCTGCCCGCGCCAGCAGCTGCGCAGGCAGCGGGTCTACGTTTGACGCGTGCCGCATCCAATGAGCCCACACGCGCAGGCAACGAACCAGGTCGTCCGCCGGAGCAGCACGGTCCGAGCGGTGTAAATAGTCCGAATGGTCCGCAGGGGCTGATGGGGTCGCCGAACCCGCAAGGTGCACAGGCACCGCACGGCGCTCAGCCTGGCGCTGGTCCGCAAGCGCTGATGGCGCCCGGCACGATCAATCGCCCACGCCCGCTGCCCGGCGCAGCCGCACCGCAGGAGCGCCCGGGGCAACCGCAAGCCGGACAGGCACCGCAAGGCCCGGCCGGGATGACGACGCGTCCACCACAGCACGACGGCGCACCCGGTACACCGCGTGACGAACGTCGCGCCTTCGAGCCGCGCCCGCAACTGCCGCAGACCGCCACGCAGGCACCGCAACCTCAACCGCAGCGCGGTGGCCAGGAGCCGAATCGCTTCACCGGCAATCCGGCGCCGGCGATGCAAGAGCGCCCGCATAACGAGCCGCCGCAGATGCGCGCACGCCCCGAGCCCGAGCAGCGTCCGCCTGTGCAACACATGGAAGCCCCGCGTCCGGCGCCCCAGCCACACGTTGTGGAGATGCGCCCACCGCAACCCCAACCCCAGCCGCGCGCACCGGAATTCCACCCGCCGCAACCGCAGCCTCAACAGCGTCCGCCAGAAGCCCGGCCGCCCCAACCGCAACCCCAGGCGCAGCCACCGCATCAGGAACATCATGAGGGTCAGCCGCATCCGCAAGGCGGCAACCGGGGTGAAGAGAAGCACGAAGAGCACCACTGACCCACGCGCCCGCCATCCGTCCGTACCCAGTGAGCGGGCGAAAAAAAAGCAGCCCTTTCGGGGCTGCTTTTTCGTCTGGACCGGCCGATGACACCAACCGGTACACACTGCCTTAGCGCTTGCGACGCAGGCGAGCGATTGCTGCCAACTGCGCAGCAGCCACGGCCAGTTCACCTTGGGCACGAGCCAGATCGATGTCGCTGCTTTGGTTCTGCAGCGCCTCTTCGGCCGCACGCTTGGCTTCGTTCGCCTTGGCTTCGTCCAGGTCGTGACCGCGGATCGCGGTATCGGCCAGCACGGTCACCTTCTTCGGCTGCACTTCGAGAATGCCACCGGCAACGAACACGAACTCTTCGCCGCCGTCTTCCTTCTCGATGCGCACGGCGCCCGGCTTGATGCGCGTGATCAGCGGCGTGTGGCCGGGCAGAATGCCCAGCTCACCAGCCTCGCCAGGCAGTGCCACGAACTTGGCATTGCCGGAGAAGATCTCGTGCTCAGCGCTGACGACGTCTACATGAATGGTTGCCATCTCGATTCCTTTGCTCAGAAAAGCGGCTTCCTGAATGGACTTCAGGAAGCCAGTACTGGCTTTGGCTTACGCACAAGGCCAGACGTCGCTCTTACTGGAGCTTCTTGGCCTTCTCGAAGGCTTCGTCGATCGAGCCGACCATGTAGAACGCTTGTTCCGGCAGGTGATCGCACTCGCCGTCCACCAGCATCTTGAAGCCGCGGATGGTTTCCTTCAGCGGCACGTACTTGCCCGGCGAACCCGTGAACACTTCTGCAACGTGGAACGGCTGCGACAGGAAACGCTGGATCTTACGGGCGCGGCCCACAGCCAGCTTGTCTTCCGGCGACAGTTCGTCCATGCCCAGAATCGCGATGATGTCGCGCAGTTCCTTGTAGCGCTGCAGCGTCTTCTTCACGCGGTCGGCGACTTCGTAGTGCTCTTGGCCCACGACTTGCGGGTCGAGCTGACGCGAGGTCGAGTCGAGCGGATCCACTGCGGGGTAGATACCCAGTGCAGCGATGTCACGCGACAGCACGACGGTCGAGTCCAGGTGCAGGAAGGTCGTTGCCGGCGACGGGTCGGTCAAGTCATCGGCAGGCACGTACACGGCCTGGATCGACGTGATCGAGCCGGTCTTGGTCGACGTAATACGTTCCTGCAGCTTGCCCATTTCTTCAGCCAGCGTCGGCTGATAGCCCACGGCGGAAGGCATACGGCCCAGCAGTGCCGACACTTCGGTACCGGCCAGCGTGTAGCGGTAGATGTTGTCGACGAAGAACAGGATGTCACGGCCTTCGTCGCGGAAGCGCTCGGCCATCGTCAGGCCGGTCAGCGCCACGCGCAGACGGTTGCCCGGCGGCTCGTTCATCTGGCCGAACACCATGGCCACCTTGTCGAGCACGTTGGAGTCCTTCATTTCGTGGTAGAAGTCGTTGCCCTCACGGGTACGCTCGCCCACGCCAGCAAACACCGACAAGCCCGAGTGCTGCTTGGCGATGTTGTTGATCAGCTCCATCATGTTCACGGTCTTGCCGACGCCGGCGCCGCCGAACAGACCCACCTTACCGCCCTTGGCGAACGGGCAGACCAGGTCGATCACCTTGATGCCGGTTTCCAGCAGGTCCACCGACGGCGACAGTTCGTCGAACTTCGGGGCCTTTTGGTGAATCGCGCGCTTTTCGTCGCAGGCGATCGGGCCGGCTTCGTCGATCGGACGACCCAGCACGTCCATGATGCGGCCCAGCGTGCCGTGACCGACCGGCACCGAGATCGGCGCGCCGGTGGTGGCCACGCGCATACCGCGACGCAGACCGTCGGACGAACCCAGTGCAATGGTACGCACCACGCCGTCGCCCAGCTGTTGTTGCACTTCGAAGGTCAGGCCCTTCTCGGCGAACGAGGCTTCGTTGCTGTCATCCAGCACCAGCGCGTCGTAAACCTTCGGCATCGCGTCGCGCGGGAACTGAATGTCCACCACGGCGCCGATGCACTGCACGATATTTCCGTTTGCGATACTCATGTGTATCTCCAATAACTTAATGCTTTGCCGTGGGCGTCAGACCGCTGCCGCGCCGCTGACGATTTCGGACAGTTCCTTCGTGATCGCTGCCTGACGGGTCTTGTTGTAGACCAGTTGCAGTTCGCCGATCACGTTCTTCGCGTTGTCCGAAGCCGCCTTCATTGCCACCATCCGGGCCGATTGCTCGGAAGCCATGTTCTCGGCCACCGCCTGGTACACCAGCGCCTCGACATAGCGGATCAGCAGCTCGTCGACCACCGTCTGTGCGTCCGGCTCGTAGATGTAGTCCCACGAGTAGGCTTGCTTCTCGGCGTCGCTCTGCGTCAGCTTGTCGGCCGTGAGCGGCAGCAGCTGCTCAACCACCGGCTCCTGCTTCATCGTGTTGATGAAGCGGGTGTACGCGAGGTACACGGCATCGATCTCGCCAGCGTTGAACGCGTCGAGCTGAACCTTGATCGCGCCGATCAGCTTTTCCAGATGCGGCGTGTCGCCCAGGTGCACGACGTTCGAGACGACCTTCGCGCCGATACGGCCCAGGAACTGCATGCCCTTGGTACCGATGGCCGTGGCCTGCGTCTCGATGCCCTTGCCCTGCTGCTCGCGCAGCTGGTTGGTGACGGCGCGCAGCACGTTGGTGTTCAAGCCACCGCACAGGCCCTTGTCCGTCGTCACCACGATCAGGCCGGCACGCTTGATGTCGCGCGCCACCATGAACGGGTGCTTGTACTCCGGATTGGCCTGCGCCATGTGCGCAGCCACGTTGCGGATCTTCTCGGCATACGGGCGGGCAGCACGCATCCGCTCCTGCGCCTTGCGCATCTTGGATGCGGCGACCATTTCCATCGCCTTGGTGATCTTGCGCGTGTTTTGCACGCTCTTGATCTTGGTGCGGATTTCTTTTGTTCCGGCCATTTCTTTCTCTCCGTTCAGACCTGACCACACAGGTCGAATTTCTCAACCTCGGTGGCCAGTTCCAGAAATGACACGATTAGAACGCGGCGGACTTCTTGAAATCCTCGATCGCGGCACGCAGAGCGGCCTCATCGTCCTTCGACAGATCCTTCGTATCTTCGATGCGGTTGATGAGATCGGCGTACTTCGTCTTCAACGTGTCGTGCAGGCCCTTTTCGAAAGCCAGGATGTCCTTCACGTCCACGTTGTCGAGGAAGCCGTTGTTGGCTGCGTACAGCGACGCGGCCAGCTGCCACACCTGCAGCGGCTGGTATTGCGGCTGCTTGAGCAGTTCGGTCACGCGGCGGCCGCGCTCGAGCTGCTTGCGGGTCGCTTCGTCCAGATCCGACGCGAACTGCGCGAACGCAGCCAGTTCACGGTACTGGGCCAGGTCGGTACGGATACCGCCGGACAGCTTCTTGATGACCTTGGTCTGCGCAGCACCACCCACACGCGACACCGAGATACCGGCGTTGATAGCGGGGCGCACACCTGCGTTGAACAGGTCGGTTTCCAGGAAGATCTGGCCGTCGGTAATCGAGATCACGTTGGTCGGCACGAACGCGGACACGTCGCCGGCCTGCGTTTCGATCACGGGCAGTGCGGTCAGCGAACCGGTCTTGCCCTTGACTTCACCGTTGGTGATCTTTTCGATGTGGTCAGCGTTCACACGAGCAGCACGCTCCAGCAGACGCGAGTGCAGGTAGAACACGTCGCCCGGGTAGGCTTCACGGCCCGGCGGGCGGCGCAGCAGCAGCGAAACCTGACGGTAGGCCCAAGCTTGCTTGGTCAGATCGTCATACACGATCAGGGCGTCTTCACCGCGGTCGCGGAAATATTCGCCCATCGTGCAGCCGGCGTAGGCCGACAGGTACTGCATGGCAGCGGAATCCGAAGCGGCAGCAGCCACCACGATCGTGTATTCCAGCGCGCCGTGCTCTTCCAGCTTGCGCACCACGTTGGCGATCGTCGAAGCCTTCTGGCCGATTGCCACGTACACGCAGAAGATGCCCTTGCCCTTCTGGTTGATGATGGCGTCGACGGCCACGGCGGTCTTGCCGGTCTGGCGGTCGCCAATGATCAGCTCACGCTGGCCACGGCCGATCGGCACCATGGCGTCGATCGACTTCAGGCCGGTCTGCACCGGCTGGCTCACCGACTGACGTGCGATCACGCCCGGAGCGACCTTCTCGATCACGTCCGTCTTCTTGGCGTTGATCGGGCCCTTGCCGTCGATCGGCTGGCCCAGCGCGTTCACCACGCGGCCCAGCAGTTCCGGACCAACCGGCACTTCCAGAATGCGGCCGGTGCACTTGACTTCCTGGCCTTCGGAAATGTGCTCGTACTCACCCAGAATCACGGCGCCGACGGAGTCGCGCTCGAGGTTCAGCGCGAGGCCGAACGTGTTGCCCGGGAATTCCAGCATTTCGCCTTGCATCACGCCCGACAGGCCATGAATGCGGCAGATGCCGTCCGTCACGGAGATAACCGTGCCGGTGTTCTTTGCGTCAGCGCCAGCCTTCAAGCCCTCGATACGGGTCTTGATCAGGTCGCTGATCTCGGAGGGGTTCAGTTGCATCGAATGCTCCTAATTCTTCAATCTGTCCGCGGGCGGTTTACCTTGGCCTCGCGGAGCAGCCGAGGTGCTGTCATTAAGCGGCGGTCAGCGCAGACTGCATCTGCGTCAGGCGCGCGCGCACCGAGGTGTCGAGCACTTCGTCGCCAATCTGCACACGCACGCCGCCGATCAACGAAGGATCGACGCTCACGTGAGCCTGCAGCTTCTTGCCGAACTTGCGTTCGAGCGTGGCGACCAGTTCGGTCAGGGGCGCGCCCTCAAGCGGGAACGCACTGGTGATCTCGACGTCGGCGGCGCCTTCGCTGGCATTCCGCAGCACATGGAATTGCGCGGCAATTTCCGGCAGCAGCGACAGGCGCTTGTTGGCCACCAGCAGGCCAACCAGTTCCTTTGCCTCATGCGACACCGGAGATTTCAACGCCGACAGGAAGATCCCCGCCACATCGGCTTTGGAGAGCTTCGGATCATCGGCGACTGCCTTCATGTCGGGCACGGCGGCGACTTGCCCCATTTCCGACACGAGCTCAGACCATGCACCCAGATTGCCGGCCTTCGCTACGCGAAACAGCGCCTCTGCGTACGGACGGGCAACGGTTGCGAGTTCTGCCATGATTACAGCTCAGCCTTGAGTTGATTGAGCAGATCAGCGTGGACCTGCGCATTGACTTCACGCTTGAGGATCTGCTCGGCACCCTTGACGGCCAGCGTGGCAACCTGGTCACGCAGCGACTCACGCGCGCGCACGGTTTGCTGCTCGGCTTCTGCCTTGGCTTGCGCGATGATGCGCGCGGCTTCGGCTTGGGCGTTTTGCTTGATCTCGTCGGCGCTCATCTGGGCACGCTTTTCAGCGTCCGCGATGCGCTGCGCGCCTTCATTGCGCGCTTCGGTCAGTGCCTGCTCGACCCGCTTGTTGGCCAGCTCCAGCTCAGCCTTGCCCTTATCGGCAGCGGCCAGGCCATCGGCAATTTTCTTTGCGCGTTCGTCGAGCGCCTTCACCAGGGGCGGCCAAATGAACTTGGCAACAACCCACCACAGGATGAAGAACACGACCATCTGCGCAACGAGTGTGGCGTTCAGGTTCATGGTGTGTTCCTTTCGGTATTGAGACTACGGATCAATGCACGAAGCGGCGAGGGTCACGCGTTGCGTTCACCCAGGCCGCCTCCGGCATCATGCAGACCGAAAAGAATTACTTGATGACCGACAGCAGCGGGTTGGCGAACGCGAACAGCATGGCCACACCAACGCCGATCAGGAATGCCGCGTCGATCAGGCCAGCCAGCAGGAACATCTTGGTTTGCAGCGGGTTCATCAGCTCAGGCTGACGTGCGCAGGCTTCGATGTACTTGCCGCCCATCAGTGCGATGCCGAGGCAGGCGCCGATAGCACCCAGGCCGATGATGATGCCGATACCGATGGCGGTCAGACCTTGGATGTTGGCGAGAAATGCTTGCATGATGACTCCCTTTTACGTGAAAGACTAAGAACTTAGGAACTTGAAAAAACCAAACGGAACCGGAGAACCTGAACCGCTACTTAGTGGTGATCATGTGCCTGGCCGATGTACACCAGCGTCAGCATCATGAAAATGAACGCCTGCAGCAGAACGATCAGGATGTGGAAGATCGCCCAGACTGCACCGGCCACCACGTGACCTACGAAACCCAGCGCCGAGAAATCAGCACCGAACGTCCAGATCGAGCCAAGCAGCGCGATCAGCAGGAACACCAGTTCGCCCGCGTACATGTTGCCGAACAACCGCATGCCCAGCGACACAGCCTTGGCGAGGAATTCAATGATGTTGAGGATCAGGTTGAACGGCGCGAGGTACCACTTGGCGCCGAACGGGGCGGAGAGCAGCTCGTGTGCGAAGCCGCCCGCACCCTTGATCTTGAAGCTGTAGTAGATCATCAGGATCAGCACAGCGAACGACATGCCGAAGGTGCCGTTCAGGTCAGCCGTGGCCACGGCGCGATGGTGCGGCACGTGCAGACCGAAGGAGCCCAGCAGATGGTTGACGCCGGTCACCCAATCCACCGGGATCAAGTCGACCGCGTTCATCAGCGTGACCCACACGAAGACCATCAGGGCCAGCGGAGCGATCCAGGAGCGATCGCCGTGGATGATGCCCTTGGCCTGGTCGTCGACCATCTCGACAACCAGTTCAACAAACGCTTGGAAACGGCCAGGAACGCCGGAGGTGACACGGCGCGCAGCCATGCCGAGGAAGATGATGCCGATGGCGCCCATCAACACGGACCAGAACATCGTGTCCCAGTTGATGACGGAGAAGTCGACGACCGACATCTGCTTGCCGCCGACGCTATTGAAATTCTGCAAATGCTCCGCGATATACGCGGAAGGCGTGAGAGCGTGCTCGGCGGCGTGGCCGGCGGCTTCTGCGACTTCAGTTGCCATGATGATTCAGTCCAATATTGCGAAACATTCTTCGTGACCCGTTCTTGCTCGCGCCCGATGCTCAACAGGTTTCCCTGGAGATCGCGGACTGCACGCAGCCGGAACGCGCCACCTTATTCTTGCGGAGTGTCAGTGCAATGAACCGGGCCTCTCCTGCCTCAGGTTCCTGCCGTCTTCCGACACCTTCCGTGCCTGCCGCAACGCTGCAGGCTGGGGTTCGTCCATCACCGCATCAACGCAGCGCGAGACCAACCCAGTACATCTTGAGCGCCAGGATCAAGGTGATCAGCAAAGGCGGCCAGTGCAGCCCCTTGAACATCACCACCACAATCACCAGCAGTGCGACCGTGCCGAGCACCTTGATCGCTTCGCCCACCACCAGACGGGCGATGGACTCGAACCCCATGGCCGTCGACAGTCGCATCGCGAACCATGCCGAAGGCACCACGCACACACCGCCCCCCAAGAGGGCCGACAACGCAGCTTGGCCTGCCGACGCAGCGCCTGTGCCCGCGAACCAGCTGCCGACATACCATCCGAGCGCACACAACAGTGTGATGGCCACCTGGCCGAGCACGATGGAGAAAGGCGTGATACGCGAAGCCCGCAGGGCCTGCTCGCCGAACATGGCAACCGCTTCGTCATGTGAGAGCACATGCACCGGCGGTTCCGCCTTCCCTGCGTCATCATCCCAATCGTCGTGCTCCGGAGCCTGCGCCGACGTGGGTCGGGCGGCTTCGAACGAAGCGTAAGAATCGGGCCGTTGCCGCGTGGCTGGCTGCATGGAAGAATGGTCTTTCATCATGCCGCACCGCTTTGGGTCAGGCGGATTTAAAACCGCACGATTCTACGGGACATGGCGTTCACCAGTCAACGCGCAAGCGAACGGTCGTGCGGGCGCCTTCGACAGCACTCGGAGCGGCTGCGTTCCACGCTCCATACGCAATGAAGTGCTGCTGCCAGGGCACCGAATCCGCCTAATGAAGCGGTGCCTGGGTGATTCCATGATGGTATTGCCCGCGCACAGCGTCGATGACGTGCGAGGTAATCGCACTGATTCGGTGCCGGCGAATGCCCGCAAATGACGCAGCGGCGTGGGTTACGCCAACTGCGTCAAACTGTCGCAGCCATACAACTCAGGCAGCCTCTTCGTCACCGTCTGGACGCAGGCGCGCCAGCAAACCGTCAAACTCATCGAGGCTGCTGAACTGGACGGTCAATTGGCCACGGCCCTTGGCCGCCAGCTTGATCTGCACACCCAGGCCCAGCTGGTCCGCCAGTTCTTCTTCCAGGCGAGCGACGTCGCGCCCCCCTTGATGTGCGCCCTTCTGCTTGAGCGACTTCAACTCGAACGGCTTGAGCGTCAAGGCCACCAGCTTTTCCGTCTCGCGCACTGACAGGCGCTTGTTGACGATCTGGTTGGCCAACAGGATTTGTGTCGCACTGTCGACTGCCAGCAGCGCACGGGCGTGGCCCATGTCGATGTCGCCGGCCATCAACATCGTCTGCACAGGCTGGGCGAGATTCAACAGGCGCAATAGGTTCGACACCGCGCTGCGCGAGCGGCCCACCGATTCTGCCGCCTGCTCGTGCGTGAACTGGAATTCACGCACCAGACGCGCGATGCCCTGCGCTTCTTCCAGCGGGTTGAGGTCTTCACGCTGGATGTTCTCGATGAGCGCCATGGCGGCGGCCGATTCGTCCGGCACGTCCTTCACGAGCACCGGCACTTCGGTCAGACCGGCCAAGCGCGAAGCGCGGAAGCGGCGCTCACCCGCGATGATTTCGTACTTGGGCTGCGGGCCGTCGGACGCGATCTTGCGCACCAGGATCGGCTGCATCAGGCCTTGCGCGCGAATGCTCGCGGCCAGCTCCTGCAGCGCACCTTCGTCCATGCGCGTGCGTGGCTGGTACTTGCCGGGCTGCATCTGCTCGAGCTTCAGCACTGTCGGCGCGCCCTCCTGCTTGGCGGTCTCGACAATCTCGGCGGGACTGCCCAGCAGCGCTTCGAGGCCGCGGCCCAGTCCCTTTTTCTTCATCGTGCTCATGGTGTTCCTCGTTGCGCTCAGGCCGGCATGTCGGCCATCTGCCGCACGCGCGCGATCATCTCGGCGCCGAAATCCAGGTAGGCCTTGGCGCCCTTCGACGCAGGGTCGAACGCCACGCCCGGCATGCCATACGACGGCGCCTCGGCCAGGCGCACGTTGCGCGGGATCAGCGTCTTGAAGACCTTGTCGCCAAAGTGCGACTCGAGTTGCGCCGATACCTGCTGCTGCAGCGTCACACGCGGGTCGAACATCACGCGCAGCAGACCGATCACCTTAAGGTCGCGGTTCAGGTTGGCGTGCACCTGCTTGATGGTGTTAACCAGATCCGACAACCCTTCGAGTGCGAAGTACTCGCACTGCATCGGCACGACCACGCCGTGCGCTGCGCACAGGCCGTTGAGCGTGAGCAGCGACAGCGACGGCGGGCAATCGATCAGGACGAAGTCGTAGTCGGCATCGACCTCAGCCAATGCGAGCTTGAGGCGATTTTCGCGATGCTCCAGGTCGACCAGTTCGACTTCGGCGCCGGCCAGGTCGCGGTTGGCGGGCAGCACGTCATAGCGGCCGGCTTCCGAGCGCTGACGCGCCTGCGGAATCGTCGCCAGACCCACGAGCACCTGGTACACGCTGAATTCGAGCGTGTGCTTGTCGATACCCGAGCCCATCGAGGCGTTGCCCTGCGGGTCCAAATCGACCAGCAGCACGCGCTGCCCCTGCGCGGCCAGCCCCGCCGCGAGATTCACCGTGGTGGTGGTCTTGCCGACCCCACCCTTCTGGTTGGCGATCACGAAAATATTCGACATGACTCCTCTGCGGTGAATGACTCACGCCGACGGCGCAAGGATGACCAAGTGACGCTCGGCCGGCAGCCCCGGCACGGTCAGGCGTTCGATGGCTTCGACAGTCCAGCCGGCGGGCAGACGCTCGATTTCGGTGTCCGGGCGCACGCCTTTCATGGCAACCATGCGGCCACCCGGGGCCAGCAAGTGACCGGCGAGATTCACGAAATCGACCAGTTCAGCAAACGCGCGCGAAGTGATGACGCCGTAGCCGGTGGTATCGGCCAGTTTTTCCACGTGGCCCCAGTGCGACTGGGCGTTGGTCAGGCCAAGCTCGGCACGGCACTGCGTCAGGAAGGCGGTCTTCTTCTGCACGATGTCGACCATCGTGACGCTCACATCTGGGAAAGCGATGGCGAGCGGGATACCCGGCAAGCCGCCGCCTGAGCCGACATCCAGTACGCGCGGCGCATCAGGCTGCGCGCGGCGCGCCAACTCGGCAATGCGCGACACGGCCGACAGCGAATCCAGCAGGTGATGCGTGAGCATGTCGCCCGCATCGCGGATGGCGGTCAGGTTATAGACGCGGTTCCATTTGGCAAGCAGCCCCTGGTACGCCAGCAGGCGATCCACTTGGGCTTCGTCCAGCGACAGGCCGAGCGCACGGGCACCCGCCTCCAATTCCGATCGAGCGTCGGTCAATGCATTTGCCATCAAGCGGCCTCGCCTTCTGCGCCGGCGCGGGGGCCAACTTGGCCGCGCAGCACGCCCTTCTTCAGATGCACCAGCAGCAGCGACACCGCTGCCGGCGTGATGCCGGAGATACGCGACGCCTGCCCGATGGTCTCGGGCTTGTGCTTGGCCAGCTTCTGCTGCACTTCGATCGACAAGCCGCGCACCTGCGAGTAGTCGAAATCGGCGGGCAAGCGGGTGTTCTCGTTGGCGCCCAGGCGCTCCACTTCATCGGCCTGGCGGGCGATGTAGCCGTGGTATTTGATGCCAATCTCAACTTGCTCGCGGATTTGCTCGGCCAGCAGCGGGTCCTCCGCAAACGGGCCTTCTGGCGCGTACTTGCCGCCCTGCATGCCCATCAGCGATTCATACGTCACGTTCGGGCGACGCAGCAGGTCGGACAGCGAATACTCGCGCTCGATACCCTTCCCCAGCACCGGCTCGGCGTCTTCCAACGGAAGCGTGGCCGGGTTCACCCACGTCGATTTCAGGCGCTCTGTTTCACGTGAAACAGCGTCGCGCTTGCGGTTGAACGCATCCCAGCGCGCGTCGTCAACCACGCCCAGCGTACGGCCGACTTCGGTCAGGCGCATGTCGGCGTTGTCTTCGCGCAGGCTCAGGCGGAATTCGGCGCGGCTGGTGAACATGCGGTATGGCTCGGTCACGCCTCGGGTGATGAGGTCGTCGACGAGCACGCCCAGGTAAGCCTGGTCGCGGCGCGGCGTCCAGGCATCCTTGCCCTGCACTTGCAGACCGGCGTTGATACCGGCGAGCAGACCTTGGGCGGCAGCTTCTTCGTAGCCGGTCGTCCCGTTGATCTGGCCAGCGAAGAACAGCCCGGAAATCGCCTTCGATTCCAGCGAAGCCTTCAGCCCGCGCGGGTCGAAGTAGTCATATTCGATGGCGTAACCGGGGCGCAGGATGTGGGCGTTTTCCAGGCCGCGCATCGAGTGGATCAGGTCCAACTGCACGTCAAACGGCAGGCTGGTCGACACGCCATTCGGGTAGAACTCGTTGGTTGCCAAGCCTTCCGGCTCCAGGAAAATCTGGTGGCTATCCTTGCTGGCAAAGCGGTGGATCTTGTCTTCGATGCTCGGGCAGTAGCGCGGCCCTACCCCTTCGATCACGCCGGTGTACATCGGCGATCGGTCCAGCCCGGCGCGGATGATGTCGTGCGTGCGCTCGTTGGTGTGCGTGACCCAGCACGGCACCTGGCGCGGGTGCATGTCCGCACGGCCCATGAACGAGAACACCGGCACCGGATCCAGGTCGCCCGGTTGCTCTTCCAGCACCGAAAAATTGATCGATCGGCCATCAATCCGGGGCGGCGTACCGGTCTTCAAGCGCCCTTGTGGCAGCTTCAATTCCTTCAGGCGCGCCGACAGCGACACCGCCGCCGGGTCACCCGCGCGGCCACCGGTGTAGTTGTTCAGGCCCACGTGGATCTTGCCGTCGAGGAACGTCCCCGCCGTCAGCACGACTGCACGTGCGCGAAACTGCACGCCCACCTGCGTCACCGCGCCGACCACGCGGTCGCCCTCCACCAACAGGTCTTCGACGGCCTGCTGGAACAGCATCAGGTTCGGCTGGTTTTCCAGGCGATGGCGGATCGCCGCCTTGTACAGCACGCGGTCCGCTTGGGCACGGGTGGCGCGGACGGCCGGCCCCTTGCTGGAGTTGAGGATGCGGAACTGGATCCCGCCCTCGTCCGTGGCAATGGCCATGACCCCGCCCAGCGCATCCACTTCCTTGACCAGATGGCCCTTGCCAATGCCCCCGATGGACGGGTTGCAGCTCATCTGCCCCAGCGTCTCGATGTTGTGCGTCAGCAGCAGGGTCTGACAACCCATGCGCGCCGCCGCCAGAGCGGCCTCGGTGCCGGCGTGTCCGCCGCCCACCACGATCACATCGAATTCAATTGGATACAGCATGGCTTCCTCCTCGCATGGAGGCATCGGAAATTTGGAGAAGCGGAATTATAAGTCGCGCAGCTACCCCGCAGTTCGACGATGCGGCAATCGGGGCGAAATTCACTCGCGTTTCGTGTTTCACGTGAAACATGCGGCGCTTGTTCCGCACCGTTTGTGTTTCACGTGAAACACATCACTCGGTTCACTCACCGCCCTCGCTGCCCGACCGAGCGCGCAGGAAATCGATGAAGACCCGCAGCTTGCCCGGCATCTGTGGCGTGCGCGGAAAGTAGAGATGAAAGCGATACATGGGTGGGCACCACGCCTCAAGCACCCGGACCAAGCGCCCGGCCGCCACATCCTCGGCGACGAGATCTTCCAGCACGTGCGCCAGTCCAACGCCCTGCTTCGCTGCCTCGACCATCGCCAACACATCGTTCGCGATGAAGCCACCCGTCACATCGACCGACTGAATGGCGCCACCCTGCTCGGGCTCGACAAACTCCCAGTCATACAAAGCACCGCTGCTTGGGAAACGGTAGCGGATGCAGCGATGCCCGCGCAGCGCGTCCGGTGTTTCGGGTGTGCCATACGCTTGCAGATACGCCGGGCTGCCCACCACCGCGATGCGCCGCGCCGGCCCAATCGGCACGCCCACCATGTCGCGCTCGACCCGCTCACCAAAGCGGATGCCGACGTCGAAGCGGTCCGCGACGATGGCGGATAGGCCATCGTCCACCGACACCTCCAGCTCAATGCGCGGATAACGCGAGAGGAAATCGCTGAGTACCGGCTGTAGCACCGCCTGATACGCCACGCGCGAAGCCGTCACGCGCAACGTGCCGCGCGGCTCCGTCGCCCGCTCGCCCGCTTCCGCCATCGCGCCGTACAGTGCGTCGAGACTCGGCCGCGCGACGGCGAGCAAGGCCTCCCCTGCTTCGGTCGCGCTCACCTGCCGCGTCGTACGCGCCAGCAGTTGCGCGCCAAGTGCAGACTCCAGCCGCCGGATCGTCTGCGACAGCGCAGAGGTCGAGACCTCCAACGCCGCCGCTGCGTGCGTGAAACTCCCTGCCTCGGCCACACGCCGCAATGCATCGAGTGCAGGCAGCAGGTCCGGATCGATTGTGAATTCTGTCTTCATAGTGCATCCGATTCTATCCACTTAATCGGCGCGATCACGCTGCCTAGACTGGCGACTCCTCTCCCTGACCTGACAAGGACATCGCCATGCAGACACGACAACTCGGTCAATCCGACCTGCACATCTCCCCACTCGGCTTCGGCACTTGGGCCTCGGGCGGCAGCAATTGGGAATACGGCTGGGGCACGCAAGACGACCGCGACTCCATCACTGCCATCGCCGCTGCGGTGGACGCCGGCATCAACTGGATCGACACGGCCGCCGCCTACGGACTCGGTCACGCCGAAACCGTGGTCGGCCAAGCGCTCAGCGAACTGCCGGCCAGCCAGCGGCCGTATGTGTTCACCAAGGGTTCGCTGCTCTGGGACGCGCAAGGGCGGATTTCGCATTCGCTTGATCCGGCGTCGCTCGCGCGCGAGATCGATGACAGCCTGCGTCGGTTGAACGTGGAAACGATCGACCTGTACCAGATCCACTGGCCGGCCTTTCCGCCGGGTGCGCCGGAGCAATCGATCGAAGCGGCCATCGCCGCCTTGGAACAGGCGCGCCGCGCGGGCAAGATCCGCCAGATCGGGGTGTCGAACTTCGATGCGGCGCAGATGGCGCGTGCGCAGTCTGTCGCGCCGATTGCCGCGCTGCAGCCGCCCTACTCGCTGCTGATGCGCGGCATCGAGGCATCCATCCTGCCCTACACAGCGGCGCACGGCATCGGCAACATCGTCTATTCGCCGCTGCAATCGGGGCTGCTGTCAGGGCGCATGACGCGCGAGCGTATTGCCAGCCTGCCGGCCAACGACTGGCGTGCGCAGCGCAGCCCGGAGTTTCAGGAGCCGAACTTGACGCACAACCTGGCGCTGGTGGAGGTGCTGCGTGGTGTGGGCGCACGGCATGGGAGAACGCCTGCCGAAGTCGCCATCGCGTGGACGCTGCGCAATCCGGTGGTGACGGGCGCTATCGTCGGCGTGCGGCGGCCAGATCAGCTCGATGGCCTGCTCGGCGCGGCGGACCTGAAGCTGACTGACGCGGATCTCGCCGAAATCCAGGCCGCGCTGCCGGAGACCACGGCATCACCGGTGCCGCAGAGCCTGCTCAACGCCTGAGCCCAAAAAGCAAAACGCACGGCGCGAACCGTGCGTTTTGCGTGGGACGATGAGGCGGCTACGCCGTCAGTTCTGCAGCTTCCACTTGCCGTCCTTGATCTCGACCATCACCCGCGAGCGCTGGTCCAGGCCCAGGTGATCCTTGGCGTTCATGTTCATCACGCCGTGTGAGATCGCCAGATTGGTCGTCGCTTCCATCGCATCGCGCAGCCCTTTGCGGAACGCCGGCGTACCCGGCTGCCCCTTCTTCAGCGCCTCGGGCATCGCGTTCGCCAGCAGCAGCCCCGCATCCCACATATGGCCGCCGAAGGTCGAGACCTGGCCACCGTACGCTTTCTCGTACGCCGTCTTGTACGCCAGCGCCGGCTTCTTCACCGGGTTGCTATCCGGCAGTTGCTCGGCCACGAGGATCGGGCCCGCCGGCAGGAACGTCCCTTCGCAATCCTTGCCGCAGACGCGCAAGAAGTCAGCATTCGCCACCCCGTGCGTCTGATACAGCTTGCCCTTGTAGCCGCGCTCCTTCAGTGCGCGCTCCGGCAGCGCGGCCGGCGTACCCGAGCCTGCGATCAGCACCGCATCCGGATTGGCCGCCATGATCTTCAGCACCTGCCCCGTCACCGACGTATCGGTACGTGCAAACCGCTCATTGGCTACGACCTTCAGCTTGCGCAGCCCCGCCACCTTGTCGAACTCCTGCGCCCACGAATCGCCATAAGCATCGGCAAAGCCGATCAGCGCAACCGTCTTCACGCCGTGGTTGGCCATGTGCTCGGCAATGGCGGTGGCCATGTGCGAGTCGTTCTGCGGCGTCTTGAAGACCCACGCGCGCTTGGCGTCCATCGGCTCGATGATGCGTGCGGAGGCGGCCAGCGTGATCATCGGCGTTTCGCTCTCGCCCACCACGTCCACCATCGCCAGCGAGTTGGGCGTGACGGTCGAGCCGATCACCAAGTCAACCTTGTCTTCGGTGATGAGCTTGCGCGTGTTCTTGACGGCGGTGGTCGTGTCGGACGCATCGTCGAGCACGATGTACTCGATCTTCTTGCCCGCGATTTCCTTGGGCAGCAGCGCTACGGTGTTCTTTTCGGGAATCCCCAGCGAAGCCGCCGGCCCCGTGGCCGACACCGTGATGCCGATCTTGACCTGGGCGAATGCTGTACCCGCCAACAGTGCCGTGGCAGCGAGTGCAATGCGGGTGGCGCGCGAAACCTTCATGCCGTCTCCTGAAGTGTGCGGGCGGGTTCTGTGCCCGCCCTTGATCTGGAAATCTGGGAATTCACCGACCGATGGGTCGGGGATGAAGGAGTCTAGAAGGAGTCACGCCGCGCGGGCAAGGGGGAGATTCCCTTGTCCTTAACGTGTTCACGACCTGCGCCGGCTCAGCCGACCCGATACACCCGCCCGCTCTGTACGCCCTCAATGCTGCGCCGATATGCCAGTGCTGCACGCGCAGCCGGCACCGGTTCGAAACCGGGGAAGAACGGCCCGTAGGCGCCCATCGATTCGGTCAGCACCGTCGGGCTCACTGCGTTGATGCGGATGCCGCGCGGCAGCTCGCAGGCGGCAGCGCGCACGAAACCCTCCACTGCCGAGTTCACCGCCGTCGCATTGGCACCCTGCGCAATCGGCTCCTGGCCGACGATGCCGGTGGTGAGCGTGATCGAACCGCCATCGTTCAGATAGTGCTGACCGACCAGCGCCAGGCGCACCTGGCCGAGCAGCTTGTCCTGCAGGCCGATGTTGAAATCCGCCGCCGACATCTCAGTCAGCGGCCCGAAGAACAGATTGCCGGCGGTGGAGACGATGGCATCCACACGGCCGACTTTGTCGAACAGCGCGGCCACGCTGTCGGCGTTGGTGATGTCGACCTGGTGGTCGCCCTGCGTACGGCCCACGCGGATGATTTCGTGCGACCCACCCTGCTCTAGTTCGGCCACTACCGCGCGGCCCAAGGTACCGCTGGCGCCAATGACGATGATCTTCATGCTGTGCTCCTTTGCTGATTCGGTTGGAATGACGCCTATTCTTGGCCGAACCCCGCACGTGATAAAGCCGTGGTAACTTCGGCCATTCCTAATCACCAGTTCGGAATATGGACAAGCTGCGCAGCATGGAAACCTTCGTCGCCGTGGTGGAAGGCGGCAACTTCACCGAGGCGGCGGCGCGGTTGGAGATGTCGGCGGTGATGGTCGGCAAGTACGTGCAGGAGCTGGAGACGCGACTCGGCGCCCGCCTGCTTCAGCGCAGCACGCGCCGCCAGAGCCTGACCGATGCCGGCCGCGTGTTCTATGAAGATGCCAAGCGCGTGCTGGAGCAGGTGCGCTGGGCGGAGACCTCCGTCGAGCGGCTGCGCGCATCGCCCTCAGGCACGCTGCGCGTGAGCGCACCGACCACCTTCGGCGCATGCGTCATCGCTCCGTTGGCTGCGACGTTCCAGCAGGCGCATCCGCAGGTGCGTGTGGAACTGAACCTGAGCAACAGCATGGTCGACCTCGTCGACGAAGGGTTCGACCTCGCCATCCGTATCGGCGCGCTAGGCGATGCCGATCTGGTGGCCAAACCGCTGTGCGTGTATCGGATGGTCATCTGCGCATCGCCGGATTACCTGGCGCGGCATGGGCAGCCTGAGACGCCAGCGGACCTGCCACAGCATCGCTGCCTCGCGCACATGGTGTGGAACAACCGGAATGCGTGGCAGTTGCGCGGGCAGGATGGCGACACGCCCTGGCGCGACGATCCGGCTTTCACGTGCAACGACGGCCACGGCCTGCGCATGGCGGCGATTGCGGGTGCCGGCCTACTGCTGCAACCGGAAGTGCTGGTGGCCGAAGACCTGGCGAACGGCCGGCTGGTGCGTGTGCTGCAGGCCTATGCGCCGGCGCCTCGGCCCATCCACATCGTGTACCGGCAGGATCGACGGCCGCTGCCGAAGCTCTCCAGCTTTGTGGCGCATCTGCTGGAGCAGGTGGCAGCGCGTGTGCCGGCCCAGGGTGCGACACCGTAGCCGTCGCAGCAAGCAACATGGCTGACTACACTCGGGCCATCCTCCTCTGAGCCACCATCATGTTCCTCGCCCTCGTTGCTGGTCGTATCGCTTGCGCAGTGCTCGCCTTCCTCGGTTTGACGCATCTGTACTGGGCAGCAGGAGGCTCCGCTGGCAAGCAAGCGGCACTGCCGTCGGTGGGTGGCGCACCGGTGTTCAAGCCGAGCGCGATTGGCACAGCATTGATCGCGGTGATCTTGCTCGCCATGGCAGCCTGGGTGGCTGCTGCGGCTGGCATCCTGGCCGCACCGATTCCGCACGGCGTGCTGCGCGTTGGCGCCTTCGTGCTCGCTGCCATCTTTGTGCTGCGTGCGGTGGGGGACTTCCACTATGTCGGCTTCTTCAAGCGCGTGCGCGGCAGTGTGTTTGCGCGGCGGGATACGTGGGTGTTTTCGCCGTTGTGTGTGGTGTTGGCGGTGTTGATTACGACTTCTGCAAAGTAGCTCACTAGCGGGCGGGTCGATTAAGCTTGTCGGCTCGACTCTTCTTGCCTCGTCGCTATGCCAGCTATCTCGGTCTCAGTGGATGGACAGATGCTTGCAACCGCCTCCACAGACGACGGTTACGACATGCTCAACATCCTCGTCAATGGCTCCAGAATCCACGACGAATTTGCCATATTGAATTTCAGCGGCTCTCGCTTTCCCGATGACAAGGAAAGCATTCATCACACGTGGATTCCGTCGCTCCAACTCTGCCCTGGTCAAGTCGTCACGGTTTCAATGCTGGAAAAAGGGGAAACCAGCCATCGCGGCAAAACATTTGAGGAGATGTTCCCCAACATAGACAAGGCGGCGTTCGGCGAAGAATGCCTTCTCCGGCGAGACGAACTGGTTACCGCCTTGAAAGCACGTCCGAAACTGCGCAGCGGATACGGATTCACACTCATCGTACCGGGCGGCACCGCTTTCACCGGATACACATCGCCGCAGGAGGACTCGCTGCACTGCTCCATGATGTGGGATCACTGGCAGCCCCAACACACGCGACTGTCGCTCTGCAGTTCAGGCGCCGACGGGCGCAATGATCTGACTTGCCGTGAACTTCGCGTTGGTGAATCCCTTCATCTGCAGCTCGATACCCTGACGTTGCCATGAACCCCGAAGACCTCCAACGCCTCGTCACCACGCAAATGCCGTTCGGCAAATACAAGGGCCGGCTGATTGCCGATCTGCCGGGCCATTACCTGAACTGGTTCGCGCGCGAGGGCTTTCCACCGGGGCAGATCGGACGGTTGCTGGCACTGATGCAGGAGTTGGATCACAACGGCCTGAAAGGCCTGCTCGATCCGTTGCGCCAAGGCAGATAACGGCCGCTCAATTGCCGTTGATGTAGCGCCGCAGCCCCTCCGCCAACGCATCAAATACAGCGCGGCAACGCGGGCTATCGCGCAGGTCCTCATGCATGGCGAGCCACGTGTCGAGCGTGATCGAAACCTCGTCAACAAACAGGCGCACGAGATCCGGATTGCGCTGCGCCAATCCCACTTGGCAGAAGCCGATACCAAAACCCGCACGCAACGCGGCAATCGCTGCGAGATCGCTGTCGGTGCGTAGCGCGAAGCGGTGGCGTTGAATCCACGGCAACTGCGCGCGCACGCTGCGCAGGAAGGCGTTCTCCTTGTCGTAGCCGATCAACGTGTGACCGGCGAGATCACCCAGCGTGGCGGGCACACCGCGCCGCTCCAGATAACGCCGGTGCGCAAACGCCCCCAGTTCAATGCCACCGAGTTGCCGCGCCACCAGCACGCCCTGCGTCGGTGGCTGCATGCGCACGGCGATGTCGGCTTCACGGCGCAGCAGGTCTTCCAGGCGGTTGGACGGCACCAGCTCGATCGTCAGTTCCGGATACGCAGCATGCAGATCCGCGAGGATCGGCGGCAGCACCTCCACCGCCACCACCTCGCTGGCGGTGATGCGCACGGTGCCGCGCACGCCCTCGCCCTGGCTCGATGCGGCGCGCAGCAAGGCGGCGCTGGTCGACTCCAGTGATTCCGCAAACGGCCGCAGCGACAACGCCGCCTCGGTCGGGCTCAGCCCCTGCTGGGTACGGATGAACAGCGACAGGCCCAGCGCCTGTTCCAGCGCATCAACATGGCGCCCGGCGGTGGGCTGCGTCAGCCCCAGCGCGCGTGCCGCACCCGATAGCGAGCCCTCCCGCACGACGGCGAGGAAGGTCCGATACAGCTCCCAGCCCGGCTCAGTGAATGCTCCTGATTCAGTCATACAAATTCGTATAGCTGCACGCTCATCATCAACAATTCCATTGAAGCACAAGCGCGACCAGAATGCCTCCATCGCAACGCTCACTCGGGAGCACGCTCATGGAACAGGCAACACAAGCAAAGCGCATCGCATTGGTACTGGGCGCCACCGGTGGCATCGGCGGCGAAGTCGCACGGCGTCTGGTGGCACGCGGCTGGCACGTGCGTGCATTGCAGCGCAATCCGGATGCGCTGACGGATCGCAACACCGCCTTCGAATGGGTGCGCGGTGATGCAATGGTGCGCGAGGACGTGGTGGGTGCGGCACAGGGCGCCGAGCTGATCGTCCACGCCGTCAACCCGCCGGGCTACCAGAACTGGGCTGGCCAGGTGCTGCCGATGATCGACAACACCATCGCCGCGGCCCGCGCATCTGGCGCACGCATTGTGCTGCCCGGCACGGTGTACAACTTTGCGCCCGACACCTTTCCCGTGCTGCGCGAGAACACCGCGCAACAGCCGCTTACGCGCAAGGGCAAGATCCGCGTGGAACTGGAGCGCCGCATGCAGGCCGCCAGTGCCGATGGCGTGCGCAGTCTCATCGTGCGCGCGGGGGATTTCTTCGGGCCGCAGACCGGCAACAACTGGTTTGCCGCCGCGCTGGTGCGGCCGGGCAAGGCTGTCGGCACCGTCACCGTTCCTAACGCACGCGGCGTCGGGCACCAGTGGGCGTATCTGCCGGATGTGGCCGAAACGATGCTGCGCCTGGTCGAGCAAGGCGATCGCCTGCCCGCTTTCGCGGTCTATCACATGCGTGGTCACTGGGACGCCGACGGCACGCAGATGCCCCGCTCGATCGGCCACAGCGTTGGCCGCTCGGTGAAGACGCGCCTCTTCCCATGGTGGATTCTGCCGATCCTGTCGCCATTTTCAGAGACGATGCGCGAGATGCGCGAGATGCGTTATCTGTGGCAGCAGCCCGTGCGCATGGACAACGCCAAGCTCGTGCAGGCGCTGGGCGCCGAGCCGCACACCCCGTGGGATGAGGCCGTGGGCACGACGCTGCGCAGCCTACGCTGCGTTTGAGACGCGCGCCGCTGTCGCCAGAAAGTGCGCGAGATTGGGCGTCGACTGGCCCGCCACCTTGGCGAGGTCGTCCCAGCGGCGCAGCTGCAGCGCGTCTACCGCGTAAGGACGCTGCATGAAGGCCTCGGCCTCTTCCGCGGAGAACACGCCACCCTGCAGCGCCAGGCTGCGCACGGAATCCGCCGACAGGCGCGCGTAGTAATGCGCATCCATCGCGCACAGGCAGCGCTTGGCATCCACGTGCAGGCGGATCGGCTCCAGCACCGCATCAGGAAACGTCGCGCGCAGGAACGGCAGCGCAAAGTACTGGTGCTGATCGTCGATGCCGTGGGCGGTGGGCGTATCCACACTCAGACCCTGCAGGTTCAGCAGATGCCCGAGGTCATGCAGCAGTGCGGCAGTGATGAGCGCATCCGACGCACCCGCCTCTTCCGCCAGCGCGGCGGTCTGCAGCGCGTGTTCAAGCTGGGTGACGGGCTCGCCGCTGTAGGCGATGTCGCCGTGGCGGTCGAATAACGTTTGGATGTCGTCGAGGCTCAGGGCCATGGCGCTGCGGCGCAAAAGAAGGCGGAACCTTGCAGCCTAGTGCGCGTGTGCGTCAAACCGGTGACAGCGCCATCGCCGCGCACCCCGGCATTAGCCCGCGTGATCCGTGCGATTAGAAAGATTGGTTGGGAATGCGCAGGTCGCGCCCTTATCTTCAGGGCCTCCCCACGCCCCACACATCGGAGCCCATCATGCTCGCAGGACACACGGTGCAGGTCACCCACGCGCTGGAACAGGTGACGGACTATTGGTCGCCGCGCATCGTCGGCCAGGTCAATGACCAGTACATCAAGGTCGCCAAGTTGAAGGGCGAATTCGTCTGGCACGACCACCCGAATGAGGATGAGCTGTTCTTCGTGGTCTACGGCCGCCTGAAGATCGCCTTCGAAGACCGCGACGACGTCCACCTCGGCCCCGGCGAATTCTGCGTAGTGCCGCGCGGCGTGCGCCACTGCCCCGTTGCCGACGAGGAGTGCGGGATCATGCTGATCGAAACCGTGACCACGCAGCACACGGGCGATGTGATCACCGAGCGCACCGTGGCGCTCGACACCCAGCTCAACGGATAAACGCGTCGTAAGCGGTCTTCAGGATCAGCGCCAGCACCACCACGATGAACACCTTGCGCACGAAGCGGCTGCCGTGCCGCAGCGCAAGGTGGCTGCCGACCTGATTGCCGGCCACGTTGGCCACCGCCATCACCAGGCCAAGCTGCCACCACACGTGGCCCTTGGATGCCAGCAGCAGCAAGGCCGCCACGTTGGTCGCCAGATTGACGATCTTGGTGGATGCGGATGCGTGCAGGAAGTCGTAGCCGAACACGCGCACGAACACGATCATCAGGAAGCTGCCGGTGCCCGGGCCAAACACACCGTCGTAGAAACCAATCACGGCGCCGGCCAGCAGTGCCGCAGCACGCTCGCGCCAACCTGCGAGGCTGGGGGCGTGTTCTGCGCCCAGGTTCTTCTTGGCCACCGTGTAGATCAGTAGCGCCGCCAGCACGAACGGCAGCGCGCGGCGCAGCGGCTCGGCGGGAATGTGCGTGAGCGCCCATGCGCCCAGCAGCGAAAACCCAAACGCTGTGACCACTGCCGGCGCCGTCGCGCCCCAGTAGATGCGTACCGTCCGCCCATAGCGCACTGCCGCCGTAGCCGTGCCCGACATCGACGCGACCTTGTTGGTGCCAATCAGCGTGGCCGGCGCAATGTTCGGGTACGCCGAGAACAGCGCGGGAATCTGCACCAGGCCGCCACCACCGGCCACGGCATCGATCAGGCCAGCCAGAAAGCCGGCCAAGGCGAGCAAAGCGAATTCCATCAGGGGAGTAGAGACAGGCGGGTGATCAGGACTTAGCCCAGCGATTTGGGCGACGGACGCGCACTGCGCCGCCAGCAGCCGGACGCATCCGGCGCAAAGCCAAGCGCGGTGGCGTCATACGCTGCAAGCGCCGCAGGCGGCAGCAGAACGTGGAGTATGCCATGTGCGCGGGCGTACTCATTGACGGCAGCCAAGGCAGCATCACGCGTGACCACGTCATCGGAAAACGCCATCACGCCGACTGGCAGCCACGCCACCAACCCGCCCAGCGCCAGGTGCGGTACGAGCGTGATCGGCGCGACACCGACCAATGCCCCGTCCGCCTCTACGAGAAAGCACGGATGCGCGCTCGGCTGGGCCAGCAGCGTATCGACGGCATGCGCCAATTGCAGCGGCGAAGCGCCCGATGCGATGGCAGCCAACAGGCGGGGCCGGTCATCCGGCGTGGCGAGACGGGTGGACAGGGTCATGGGCGGCTCGAAGCGAAGGCGCCATTGTCATGCAGCGCCCGCATAGGCGTCGACTCCGAATGCATTTCTCTTGTGAATCGGCGCCAACCAGAATGGGGAGAACACCCCAAGGAGACCGCCATGACCGACCCGACCCGCGCGCTCACGCTGCAATTGCTGCAATCGCTGGCCGAACGGCCGAGGCCCTATACCGAGGTGTTGGAGGCTTGGCGGACGTCGTGTCCGCGATTGTCGATCTGGGAAGATGCGTGCATCGACGGGCTGGTGGACTGTGCGCCCGGGTCGTCACCAGAGCAGCATCTTGTGACGGTCAGCGCCCGGGGCCGGGCCCTGTTGGCGGCGAGCGCCGCGCACTGAAGGCACAAACTAAAAGGCCCTGCCGGGGATCACCTGGCAGGGCCTCTATTTTATTTAGCATCTCCACCGTTTCGTGCGGTGTGTGCTGTCGTCTCCTCGCTCCCGCCTCATTTATCTCGTGCGAAAACCGTAACGAGACTGTAAAGAATGCACCGCAACGCAACAACTAGAGCAAACCCTTACGGTGCACTAAGCACCAAATCGGCGCCAAGATCATCCTTTCGGGGGGGATGCGACGCCATTTGCGGTCATTGTGACCCTAGCGCCGCAACCAAGGTAGCCGTGCAGCAATTTCGCCCATGATGCCGCGGCGGAAGGTCAGCACGCAGATCACGAAGATCGCGCCCGTGACCGTCGTCACCGATTCGCCCAGCACATTGAACCCGTCGATGCCGGTGGCGCCCGCCAGGAAGGTGCCGATGTCGCCCAGCTTGTTTTCCAGCGCAATCACCAGTGCCGCACCGAGGATCGGGCCCGACAGGATGCCCAGGCCGCCCACCAGCGTCATCAGGATCACCGAGCCGGACATCGACCAATGCACGTCCGTCAGCGTCTCGAAGCCGAGCACCAGCGTCTTGAGCGAACCGGCCAGGCCGGTCAGCGCGGCCGACAACACGAAGGCCAGCAGCTTGAAGCGGTCGGTGTCGTAGCCAAGGGAGATGGCGCGCGGCTCGTTCTCCTTGATGGCCTTGAGGATCTGCCCGAACGGCGAGTGGATCGTGCGCACGATCAGCAGGAAGGCCAGCGCCACGATGGCGAGCACGACGTAGTACAGCGTCATGTCCGACGACAGATCGAGCACGCCGAACAGCTTGCCGCGCGGCACGCCTTGCAGGCCATCTTCACCGCCGGTGAACGGCACCTGCAGGCAGAAGAAGTACAGCATCTGCGCCAGCGCCAGCGTGATCATCGCGAAGTAGATGCCCTGGCGGCGGATGGCCAGCAGGCCCACGACCAGGCCGATGAAGGCGCCTGCCGCCGTGCCGGCCAGCAGGCCGAGTTCCGGCGTGACGTGCAGGTCGCGCATCATGTAACCGGCCACGTAGCCCGCGCCGCCAAAGAACGCCGCGTGCCCGAACGACAGCAGCCCGGTATAGCCCAGCAGCAGATTGAAGGCCGAAGCAAACAGCGCAAAGCACAGCAGCTTGGCGACGAACACCGGATACGCGCCCACCAGCGGCGCAGCAACGAGCGCCACCAGCAATAGGCCGTACAGAGCGTATTTGAGGGAAGAGGAAGAGGTGTTTTGCATAGTGCCGCTTCGCTTATTTCTCTTTACCGAACAGGCCCGCCGGACGCACCAGCAGCACCAGCACCATGATCACGAACACCACTGTGGATGACGCCTGTGGATAAAACACCTTGGTCAGCCCTTCAATGACACCCAGGCCCAGCCCGGTGACGATCGAACCGAGGATCGACCCCATACCGCCGATCACCACCACCGCAAACACGGTGATGATCATGCTCTGCCCCATCAGCGGCGAGATCTGGATGACGGGTGCCGCCAGCACACCGGCAAACGCCGCCAGCGCCACACCAAAGCCGTAGGTGAGCGTGACCATCAACGGCACGTTCACACCAAAGGCTTCGACCAGCTTCGGGTTCTCGGTGCCGGCGCGCAGATACGCGCCCAGCTTGGTCTTCTCGATCATGAACCACGTGGCGAAGCACACCGCCAGCGAAGCCACCACCACCCACGCGCGGTAGTTGGGCAGCATCATGAAGCCGAGGTCCGTGGCACCCTGCAGCAGCTCGGGCGTGTCATACGGCAGGCCCGACACGCCGTAGATGGCGCGGAAGACGCCCTCAATGACCAACGTCACGCCCAGCGTGAGCAGCAGGCCATACAGATGGTCGAGCTTGTAGATGAAGCGCAGCAGCGTTCGCTCGATCACCACGCCCAGCACGCCGATCGCCAGCGGCGAGAGCACCAGCATCAGCCAGTACGGCAGGCCCAGGTACGAGAAGCCCATCCACGTGAGCACCGCGCCCAGCATGAACAGCGCACCGTGCGCAAAGTTGATGACGTTGAGCAGCCCGAAGATGACCGCAAGGCCCAGGCTCAACATCGCATAAAAGGAACCGTTGACCAGGCCCAGCAGCAGCTGGCTGAGCATGGCCGGTAGCGGAACGCCGAAGATTTCCATCGCGGTCAAGAAGAGAACACCACACCAACACGATTGACGGCGCCGCCCTCCATTGGACAGCGGCGCCGGTTCTTACACGCTTACTTCTTCCACAGCGCGCACTTCGATTCCGCCTGCGTGGCGAAGGCTTGCTCGCCCGGAATCGTTGCCACGACCTTCAGGTAATCCCACGGCTTCTTCGACTCGGCCGGCGTCTTCACCTGCAGCAGGTACATGTCGTGGATGCCACGGCCGTCCTGGCGGATGTAGCCCTTGGTGTAGAAGTCGTCGATCTTCGTCTTCTTGAGCTGCGCGATCACCTTGTCCGGATCATCCGTGCCGGCGGCAGCCACCGCCTTGATGTAGTTCGACACGGCCGAGTAGTCGGCGGCCTGCAAGCTGCTCGGCATCTTCTTCATCTTCATGAAGTAGCGGTTGGCGAACTTGCGCGTGGCGTCGTTCATGTCCCAGTACCAGCTGTCGGTCATTAACAGGCCTTCGGCTGTTTGCAGGCCCAGGCTATGCACGTCGTTGATGAACATCAGCAGGCCCGCGATCTTCATCGACTTGGTGATGCCGAATTCCTTGGCCGCCTTGATCGAGTTGATCGTGTCGCCGCCCGCGTTGGCCAGGCCCAGGATCTGCGCCTTGGACGACTGCGCCTGCAGCAGGTACGACGAGAAGTCCGACGCCGACAGCGGGTGCTTGACCGAGCCCACCACCGTACCGCCGTTGGCCTTGACCACGGCTGCGGTGTCGTTCTCCAGCGAGTGGCCAAACGCGTAGTCGGCGGTCAGGAAGAACCACGACTTGCCGCCCTGCTTGACCACCGCGCTGCCGGTGCCCTTGGCCAGCGCCACCGTGTCATACGCGTAGTGGATCGTGTACGGCGTGCACTCCTCGTTGGTCAGGCGGGCTGTGCCGGCGCCGATGCCGATGAACACCTTCTTCTTCTCGGCCGCCACCTTGCTCATCGCCAGCGACGTGGCGGAGTTGGTGCCGCCCAGCAGCATGTCGATGCCCTGCTGATCCATCCACTCGCGCGCCTTGGAGGCCGCGATATCCGCCTTGTTCTGGTGGTCGGCCGTGACCAGTTCGATCGGCTTGCCGAGCACCTTGCCGCCCGCGTCTTCGATCGCCATCTTCACGGCCTCGACACCGCCCTGCCCGTCGATGTCGGCATACAGACCCGACAGATCGGTGATGTAGCCGATCTTCACCTTGTCGCCGCTCACCTGGGCGTGCGCGCCCGACGACGCCAAACCAGCCGCCGCCCCCAGTCCTACCGCCATCAGTGCACCAGCCAGCTTCTTGAGTGTCATGGTCTTGTCTCCTGTAGTGCGCGCATCGCTTGTGACGCGTCGCGCGGTGGTGAAGCAAATCGATATCGACAACGCGTTAAACGCCGAGCAGCTCGTGCAGCACCGGCATCTTGTCCTGCAACTGCGCCGCCTCGAAACGCTCGACGATGCGGCCGTGTTCCATCACATAGAAGCGATCGGCCAGCGGCGCGGCAAAGCGGAAGTTCTGCTCCACCATCACCACCGTGTAGCCGCGCTTCTTGAGCATCAGGATCATGCGGGCCAGCGCCTGCACGATCACCGGGGCCAGCCCCTCGGAAATTTCATCGAGCAGCAGCAGGTTCGCACCCGTGCGCAGGATGCGACCAACCGCCAGCATCTGCTGCTCACCGCCCGACAGGCGCGTGCCCTGGCTCTGGCGACGCTCCCTCAGGTTGGGGAACATCGCGTAGATCTCGTCGATGCTCATGCCGGGGTTGCCGCTCTTGGCAACTTGGTCTTTCAGCACCGGCGGCAGCATCAGGTTCTCTTCGCACGACAGGCTGGAGAAAATGCCGCGCTCTTCCGGGCAATAGCCGATGCCGCAGTGGGCAATCTTGTGCGTCGGCAGGTCGATGGTCTCGATGCCCTGGCCGCTGGCGTCGTGCACGACGATCGAGCCCTTGCGCGAGCCCACCAGGCCCATGATGGCGCGCAGCGTGGTGGTACGGCCCGCACCATTGCGGCCGAGCAACGTGACGACCTCGCCGCGGTTCACGGTCAGGTCGACACCATGCAGGATGTGCGATTCGCCGTACCAGGCGTGCAGGTCCTTGATCTGGAGCGCGGGCGTGCTCATGCAGTGTTCTCGTGTGTTCGGGTCTAGCGTTTGGTGACACGGCTGATCGTCTTACAGCCGCGTCGCATGATCGATCAACGTCGATCGAGGCCTCAATGGCCCTCCAGCGCCGCATCGGCGGTGCCCATATAGGCTTCCATCACCTGCGGGTTCTTCGAGACGTCTTCGTACGGGCCTTCCGCCAGAATCTGGCCACGCTGCAGCACCGTGATCTTGTCGGCGATGGAGGACACCACGTTCATGTTGTGCTCCACCATCAGGATCGTGCGGCCTTCGGACACGCGCTTGATCAGCTCAGTCACGCGGTCCACATCTTCGTGGCCCATGCCTTGCGTGGGCTCGTCGAGCAGCATCAGCTCGGGCTCCATCGCCAGCGTGGTGGCAATCTCCAGCGCGCGCTTGCGGCCGTACGGCAGCTCCACCGTCACGGTGTGCGCAAACTGCGTCAGCCCCACCTGTTCGAGCAACTCCATCGCACGCTCATTCAAGACATTGAGCGATTGCTCGCTTTGCCAGAACGCGTATGCCGTACCGAGTTGACGCTGCAGCCCAACGCGAACGTTTTCCATCACCGTCAGATGCGGAAACACGGCGGAGATCTGGAACGAGCGAATCACGCCGCGCCGCGCAATCTGCGCCGGCTTTTCCGCGGTGATATCGAGGCCGTTGAACAGGATGGTGCCGCGCGTGGGCACCAGGAATTTGGTCAGCAGGTTGAAGCAAGTCGTCTTGCCAGCACCGTTCGGGCCGATGAGCGCATGGATCGACCCACGCTGCACGCGCAGGTTGACGTCGGACACGGCGGTAAAGCCCTTGAAGGCCTTGGTCAGTCCGCGCGTTTCGAGAATGATGTCCTGCGCCATGATTCCCTCTGGTCTCCCGCCTCTTTTTTGGTGCGGACGATTGTCAACGGCTGTTGCGTCGCAAAACATCGGGGTTTGTACCAAGACGATTACGCGTCGCTTACCGCCCCGAAACCCGCGCCGGTACTGGCTTTGCGGCTGACCGGCGAGGGTTACGTAGAGTTACGTATCGGAGCAATACCGATTGCCTATCGATATGACACCGGCGCGTGTCACGCCCGTGTCATCGGCCCGCAAACCGGCGTCAGGCCGCCACTGGCTCGCCGCGCGCACGCGCCTTGCGCGCCGCACGAATCATCTCGCTCGCCTTCTCCGCAATCATGATCGTCGGCGAGTTGGTATTGCCCGACGTGATGGTCGGCATGACAGACGCATCGACCACACGCAGGCCCTCGATGCCGCGCACACGCAACTGCGCGTCGACCACCGCGTTTGCATCATCCGCGCGCCCCATGCGGCACGTGCCGACCGGGTGGAAGATGGTCGTGCCGATTTCGCCTGCAGCACGGGCAAGGTCTTCGTCGGTCTGGAAGGTCACGCCAGGCAGATATTCCTCCGGCTTGTACTTGGCCAACGCAGGTTGCGCGACGATGCGGCGCGTCAGGCGCAGTGAATCGGCCGCGACCTTGCGGTCTTCCTCTGTGGACAAGTAGTTCGGCGCGATCGTCGGCGCAGCAAACGGATCGGCCGAGGTGACATGCACCGAGCCACGCGAGGTCGGCCGCAGGTTGCACACGCTGGCGGTGAAGGCGTTGAACGCATGCAGCGGATCACCAAACTTGTCGAGCGAGAGCGGCTGCACGTGGTACTCCACATCCGGCCGCGCCACGCGCGGGTTCGAACGCGCGAACACCCCCAACTGCGATGGCGCCATGCTCATCGGCCCGCTGCGGTTGAACGCGTACTCCATGCCGATCAGCGCCTTGCCCCACCAGTTGGCGGCGCGCGTGTTGAGCGTCGGCACGCCATGTACCTTCACCACGCTGCGCAGTTGCAGATGGTCCTGCAGGTTCTCGCCCACACCGGGCAGCGCCTGACGCACGTGGATGCCCAGCGCCTGCAGTCGCTCCGGCTGACCGATGCCCGCCAGCTCCAGCAGCTGCGGCGAGTTGATCGCCCCAGCCGAGAGGATCACCTCTTCACGCGCGGCCACCGTGTAGTCCTGCCCTGCCCCGCGATACGTCACGCCCGTACAGCGCTTGCCGTCAAACGTGAGCGCGCGCACCTGCGCACCGGTCACGATGGTCAGATTGGGCCGTTGCGATGCCGGACGCAGAAAACCCTTGGCCGTGTTCCAACGGATGCCGTGTTTCTGGTTGACCTCGAAGTAGCCGACACCGAAGTTGTCCCCACGGTTGAAGTCGCTCGTGCGCGGGATGCCGGCCTGCACGGCGGCTTCGATGAAGGTCTCCAGCACTTGCCACTGCAGGCGCTGCGGTTCGACGCGCCATTCGCCGCTGGCGCCGTGCCATTCGTTGGCACCGCCGTGGTAGTTCTCGCTGGTCTTGAAGAGCGGCAGCACGGCATCCCACTTCCACGACGCATCGCCGGTGGTGGCAGCCCAGCCGTCGTAGTCCTCGCACTGGCCGCGCATGTAGATCATGCCGTTGATCGACGAGCAGCCGCCCAGTACGCGGCCGCGCGGGTAGCCGAGTGAGCGGCCATTCAGGCCGGGTTCTTCACGTGTGCGGTAGAGCCAGTCGGTGCGCGGGTTGCCAATGCAATACAGATAGCCGACGGGGATGTGGATCCAGTGGTAATCGTCCTTGCCGCCGGCTTCGAGCAGCAGCACAGAGACGTCGGGGTCCTGCGTCAGACGGTTGGCGAGGACGCAGCCCGCGGAGCCTGCGCCGATGATGATGTAGTCGTAGGTTTCCATGTCTCCGTGCTTCTTTTCCTTGGTGTTGCTGGGTTTTGTTTTCTTGTTCTTGTTCTTGTGGTGCATCCCTTGTTTCATCCCCTGCCGGGGCTGACTCACTTTCTTTGTCTTGCCAAAGAAAGTAAGCAAAGAAAGGCGCGCCCGAGATAGCGAAACATTCCTTGAATTTCTGTCGCAGGGAGGGGAAGGGAAAAACTCGCTTCGCTCAAACAGTTTCCCTTCCTTTTTCCTCCCTGCAACAAAAATTCAAGGCGCCATCTAGGGCAGGAACAGCCACACCGTTGGTCTGCCTGTCCCGACGGTTTGTAATCACCTGCGCACCTCTGGTGAAGGGGCATTGTGCACGGGATTGGCAGATTTTGTGACGGACTGCTGGTTGGCATACTGGACAGCGCCAGCGCCGTGCATGAATTCAGCCGAATGAAAGCAAGCGTTCATGCACTCGACTTGCGCATACCTGCTCACCCTCCTAGCTTGGGAAATACAGCTAGATAAACGTCCAGCGGGTCATGCGTTGCGCATTCCGCAAAAGGGGGAGACGTGAAGACAAAGATCTTGGCCATCGCCGCAGCGGGCCTGGTTGCCGTCGTCTGGTGGATGTCCTCCCCCAGCCGCACAGACATTGACGTCGTAGAAAATCAGGCGGGCCGCCCCGGCGTGAAATCGACGGACTTTGAATCCACGGTCAGCGGCATCGATGCCAATGAGAACGGTGTGCGTGACGACATCGAGCGTTATATCGCGAAGACCTATCCAGCCCCCGCGCAACGCGCCGCGATGATGCAGTACGCGAGGGCCCAGCAGAATTACCTCTTGACCGCAACCACGCCAGAAAAGGCGAAGGCAGCTGCGCAAATGCTATGGCAATCCTTTGCCTGTGCGCGTCGGCAATTCGGAAAGGAATGGTTGGACCTGACCAAAGACATTCTCGCTATGCATCTCAACACTGGTGTGCGATACAAGGCGTATGCGCGAGCGCAAGACAACCTCGCAGGCCAGATCGTCGACTCTTATACCGGAGATGACGCGTGCATTCAGGACGCGGGCTAATCACGCCCGCCTGAACGACATCAAATCCGCCCAGCCAACCACTCCGTCATCTTCCCAAACACCTCACCACGCAACGGTTCAGCCTCGTTGAAGATCTCGTGGTACCCCGAATCAAACCACGCCAGCGTGCGCAACTCCTCCGGCGCATTCGCATAAAAATCCCGACTGCCGGACGGATCAACAATCGAATCAGACCCCCCCGCCATCAGCAGCATCGGCGCTTCCAAGCGAGGCGCATCCTGCTGCGCCTGCGTAATCGCATTGAGCATGAACTCAAGCAACGAAGCGCTGATCGTGCTCTGCACCAGCGGGTCGGCACGGTAGGCAGGACCGACGCTCGGATCATGCGAGAGCTTGGCCGGATCCACCGGATTGGGCACCGCCAACCGCGGCGCCAGTGCAGAGAGAATGCCGCGCACAATGCCCGCCCCTGGCGGCAGCTTCACGCGCAGCGCGGGCGATGACAGCAGCACGCCACGCACCGGCCGGATACGCGCCGTCGTAAAACGCGCGACGATCAGCCCACCCATGCTGTGCCCGAGCACAAACGGCATCTCATGCCATTCGGCGACGGCCGCGTCGATGATCTCTGCGAGATCGGTGAGGTAGTTGTCCTGCGCATCCAGCGCCATGCGCGGGCCGCCGCTCTTGCCGTGGCCGCGCAGGTCAAAGGCCCGCACGCGCAGGCCGAGATCGGTGAGCACCTTGGCCACATGTGGATAACGCCCGCTGTGCTCAGCCATGCCGTGAACGAGGATGACGGTACCGCGAGGTTCGCCGCTGTCGGGCGCGGGTAACCAGGTCCGGACCAACAGTTCGGTGTGGTCCTTCATGCGCTGGCGGCTTTCAACCGCGTTGACCTCGGCAGGGGCTTGCGTCATGGGCGTCTCCTCATTGGGTTGCCAGATTGTGGCATAGACGCCTCTCGCCACAAGGGAGGGCCGTGGAGGCATCCCTCAGTGGCAGCAGGCCCCTTCGTCGCCGGCCACGCCCTCGAGGATCGGGCAGTCGGGCCGGTCGTCACCATGGCAGGCGTTGGCCAGCGCCATGAGCGTGTCGCGCATGCCTTGCAACTCCCGGATGCGTGCGTCCAGGTCGGCCACATGGCGCATCGTGAGGGCCTTCACATCGGCGCTGGCACGCTCGTGGTCATGCCAGAGCGACAGCAGCGTGCGAATCTCCTCCAGCGCGAACCCGAGCGAGCGCGACCTGTGGATAAAGCGCAGTACATGCAGCGCCCGCGCGTCGTACATACGGTAGTTGCCCTCGGTGCGCGGGCTGGGCGGCAGCAGGCCGATGCTCTCGTAGTAGCGGATCATCTTGGCCGACACACCGCTGGCCTTGGCGGCCTCGCCGATGCTCATTGCGCTGGGAATGGGGGCTTGGGTTGCGTTGAGATCGGTTTGCGTCATGCGCGGTCTCCGGAGACTTGCCAGCGGCGCAGCATCAGCGCGTTGGTCACGACGCTCACGCTGGAGAACGCCATCGCCGCACCAGCAAAGGTGGGGCTCAGCAAGCCGAATGCCGCCAGCGGAATGCCCACCACGTTGTAGATGAAGGCCCAGAACAGGTTCTGGCGGATCTTGGCGACGGTGCGGCGCGAGAGGTCCAGCGCATCGCTCACCAGGCGCGGCTCGCCCCGCATGAGGGTGATGCCGGCGGCCTGCATGGCGACGTCCGTGCCGGTGGCCATGGCGATGCCGACGTCGGCCGCAGCCAGCGCGGGCGCATCGTTGATGCCATCGCCCACCATCGCGACTACGTGGCCGCTCTGCTGCCAGGCCGTCACGCGTGCCGCCTTGTCTTGCGGCAGCACTTGCGCGGCCACTTCGTCGATGCCGAGTGCAGCCGCCACCGTGCGTGCGGCGCCTGCGTTGTCTCCAGTCACCAGCGCGGTGCGCACACCGCGGGCCTGCAGCGCAGCCACCGCCGCCTTGGCACCGGGCTTGAGCGCATCGCCAAACGCAATCAGGCCACGCAGTTGCACGCCACCTTCGCCGCTCTGTGCGAGCCACGAGACGGTGTTGCCTTGCGCCTCCAGGGCGTCGGCACGGGCCTGCAGTGCGCTGCGGTCGAGCCCCAGTTCGTCCATCCAGCGCGCGTTACCGAGTTGCAGCGACGCACCATTCACGATGCCGCGCGTGCCGCGTCCGGCCAGCACTTCGGGCGATTGTGCGGGCGTGATCGAGCGCCCCTGCTCAACCGCGTACGCACGCGTGGCATGTGCAAGTGGGTGGGTGTTCTCGGCTTGCAGCGCGGCGAGTTGATCGAGCAGCGCATCGGCATCCACACTAGGCGCGGCCTCCACCGCCGTCACACGCGGCTGGCCAACGGTAAGCGTGCCGGTCTTGTCGAACACAACGAAGTCCACTTGCTGCGCGCGCTCCAGTGCCTGCGCATCGGCAATCAGGATGCCGCGCCGTGCGCCCGCGCCGGTGCCCGCCATGATGGCCGATGGCGTCGCCAAGCCCAATGCACACGGGCAGGCGATCACCAGCACCGCCACCGCATTGACGATGGCCGTCTCCCACTCTGCCCCGGTGATCGCCCAACCGGCCAGCGTAAGCACTGCCGCCACCAGCACCGCCGGTACGAAGATCGCGCTCACACGATCCACCAGTTGCTGGATCGGCGGCTTGGCAGCCTGCGCGTCTTCAACGAGGCGGATGATGCGCGAGAGCATGGTGTCCGCGCCGATGGCGATGGTGCGCACCAGCAGCACGCCGTCGGTGGCGATGGCGCCGGCCGTCACGCGGTCGCCTTCGCGCTTGGGCACGGGCAGGCTCTCGCCGGTCAGCATGGATTCATCGACATGGCTGGCACCTTCGAGCACCACCGCATCCACGGGGATGCGCTCCCCTGCGCGCACCGACACCACGTCGCCCACACGCACCTTCGCGACGGGCGTGTCACGTAGCGTGCCATCAACGCCGCGCACGCGGGCGGTGTCCGGGCGCAGCGCCTGCAGGGCGCGGATGGCTTGTGCGGTCTGGCGCTTGGCGCGCACTTCCAGCCACTTGCCCAGGCGCACCAGCGTGATGACCACTGCGGCGCTCTCGAAGTAGAGATGCGGCATCGCATCCGCACCGGCGCGCCACCACAACCACAACGACAGGCCGTACGCCGCCGACGTGCCGAGCGCGACCAGCAAATCCATATTGCCGGCCCCCGCACGCGCGGCCTTCCAGCCCGACTTGTAGAAACGCGCGCCGATCACGAACTGCACCGGCGTCGCCAGCAGCCACTGGACCCAGGCGGGCAGCATCCACTCGGCACCAAACCAGCCGGCGATCATCGGCAGCACCAGCGGCACGGACAGCGCGGCGGCAATCCACACGGGGCCGGCACCGTCCCAGAAATCCGTTTCGGTGGCGACGGGCGCGGCGGTTTCGTCCGCCGCAACACGTGCCTCGTAACCGGCAGCGGTCACGGCAGCAACCAGCGCATCACGGGTCGCCCCGCCGTGCACGCGGGCACGTTCGGTCGCGAGGTTCACGCTGGCTTCGGTCACGCCAGGCACGGCGCGCAGGGCACGTTCTACCCGGCCCGCGCAGGCGGCACAGGTCATCCCGCTGATGTCGAGGTCAGTTGAAGCGTCGTCAAGTTCAGCGACGGGGCTGGCGGCAGTCATGGAAGCGTCCGTTTCAGGGGAGATAACATCAGCCTAGACCTTCCCATCTTGGTAAGGTCAAGCCCTCATCTTACGCTTGCGCTTCCCATGGTAGGAAGGTTCATACTGCAGCGTGATTTCCTCTCCCCTCCTTTCTTTCGATTCAGGAGCCCGAACCATGACGACGTTTTCTGTGGAAGGTATGAGCTGCGGCCATTGTGTGTCTGCCGTCACCCGTGCGGTGCAACAGGTGGATGCCGCCGCCAGCGTGCAAGTCGATCTGTCCAAGCAGACCGTGGCCGTCACCAGCGGCGCCGCCACCGATGCCGTGAAGGCGGCCATCGAACAGGCCGGCTACCCGGTCAAGGCCGTGGCATAAGACACCGAACGCCCAAAGCAAAAAGGCGTGCCCCAGTGGCACGCCTTTTTGTTAGCGCAAACGTGGCTTAGAAACGATAGCCGACGTTCAAATAGGTCACGACCGGGTTGATCTTGATCTTCGCTTCGCTCACAACGTGGGCACCGCCAGCTGCAGGGCCGAGCTTGGTGTCGATCGTGGCGGTGGTCTTGAGCGGCAAGTACGACACCGACAGGCCAACGAACCAGTCCTTGGTGATCGCGTAGGTTGCGCCCACGTTCAGCACCGGGTTGAGCGAGCTGTCGGTCGACACCGTGCTCGTGCTGCCCGGAATACCACGGCCCAGTACTTGGTTCTGGAACGCGCTGTTGGTGATCTTCTCGTCAGAGAACCACGTGTAGTTCAGACCCACGCCAACGTACGGGCGCAGCTTGGTGTCGGCGTTGAAGAAGTACCACTTGGCCAGCACGGCCGGGCTCCACTGCTTGGCCGAGCCGATTTCACCGTAGCCCGAGAACGAGCCCGTGCCTTCGATCTTGTGGCGCGGGGGAATGCCACCCACAAGTTCCACCGCGAAGTTGTCGGTGAAGAAGTGCGTGAAGGCGAGGCCGACGGTATCGGCTTCTTGAATCTTGGCGCCGGTGTTGGGCACCGATTGGTTGAACGGCGCACCGCCCACGCTCTTGATGAACAGCGGGTCGCTCGAGCTGTTCGGCATGACGCGGAACCAGCCCATGCTGACGATGTTGCTGCCGGCGGCTTGTGCGTGCGCGGCGGTGGCGAGGATCATCCCGGCGGCGGCCGCCAGTGCTTTTTTATAGGCCATCTCTGTATGTGCTCCTGTTGAGACGCATCCAGGGCAAACGCGATTGGAACGTTTGCTGGTGCGTTCTAAGTCTCCTCCCAGGCGGAAGGGACGGCCATTATCCCGTGTGATTGCCCTGGCCAGAACCCTTTTTCTAGAGGTTTCCTGTTATAAGCACCACACCAAACCGGCCTGCAGCGGGCGTCTTCAGCACATGCTCATTTTTTAAACAGGTTTGGACTTGGACAGCGCCAGCACGCACGCGGCCAGATCCCACAGCGCGCTGCCGACACTCTTGAAGACAACGGGCAGCACCGGCGCCGCCTGCGTGAGCGTGTCTTGCGGCGCATCGACGCACTGTTGTAACGGCCGCACACGCGACCACGGCACCCCCGCCTGCAGCAGATCACCGGCTTCAACTTCCAGATCGACCAGCGTGTCTGCATAGAGACGATTGGACGCCGCGGCCTGCACACACAGGCGCGGCGGCAGTTCCGCCATGTCGGGCCGGAACGCGCCAACCGCCGCGATGAAGTGATGCGGGCCCCAGGCATAGCCGTCGAGGTGGCCCGGCTCAGCCAGATCGGGCAAGACCGGCTGTGCCGAGGGCGTCGCGGTAATGACCAGCGGCGTTTGCGGCAGCACCGCGCGGGCGGCTTGCGCCACACCCGTCGCATCACCACCGGCCACGGCCGTCGCGTCCATGCCGAGCTGGCGCGCATAAACGGCGAGCGCCTCGGCACTGTCTGCCGTGCGCGCCATGATGGTCACGCGCCGCGTGCCCAGCCCGAAGCGGAAGGCCTCCAGGTGCGCCCGCGCCTGGGCGCCAGCACCAATCAACAGCAGATCCCCCGCCGGCTCCGGCGCCAGCAGGCGTGCAGCCAGCAATGACACAGCTGCCGTGCGGTGCGCCGTCACGGTCGGGCCATCCAGCAGCAGGCGGCGCACGCCGGTCTGGGCATCCATCACCACCACCTCGCCGTGGATGGCCGGCAGGCTGCGCGCCGGGTTGTGCGGGTGCACGGTGATCATCTTGGTGATGGCGATGTCGGCATTGGACGCGGGCATCAGCAACAGGCTGCCCGGGCCGGGCACCGGCATCACCAGCCGCGCAGGTGCCTGGGCCTTGCCGGCACGCGCATCGCGCAGCACCTGGGCAATGGCATCGGCCAGCGCAGCGTAAGGCAGGCGGACCGCCGTGGTGGCGGCGTCGAGAGTCTGCAGCATCGGGGGCTCCTGCAGCGGATGGGAACGGGGATGGGCAGACTGCGTTGATTGCCCCGACTTACGCTGGAACAACCTGGCGCGGTGGCGGTGGCGTGCGGCGCGTCAGCAGCCCAGCGCTGATGAGAAGCTGGGCGCCGGCGTAGCTCCACCAGATCGCCAGCTCGTGGTCGGTGAACGGAAAGACGAACACGCTGATGCCGATCATCGCGTCGGAGGCCGCAAAAGCGAGTGCGCCCCAAGCCGTGAGCGGCCCCGGCAGGCGCGCCAGCAAGGCCGCGCACACCATCGACGACAACACCACCATATAGACAATGACCGGGCCCTTCATCTCGCCCAGGCCGGGCCAGTACCAGACCAGCATGCCGATGGCCACGCCAATCATGGCCCCGACCCCGAGCAAGCGAAGCGGCGACGATGCCCCGCGCAGCCCGACCAGCACACGCAGGTAGCACAGGTGCGCCACCAGGAAGCTGCTCAAGCCCGCAATGAACGAGAACGCAAAGCCCGGCAACGCCAGCCACAGATCACCCAGCGCAGAGAACATCATGGCGCCGATCAACCAGCGGCGCTCGCGCGGCACCTCGTGCAGCGCGGCGGCACGCGCCAGCAGCAGCGCCATCAGCATCTTCCACAGCGGCTGCAGGGCGATCCGACCGGCCAGCGGCGTGCCGGGCGGCACGTCCACGGCCACCATGGTCAGCATGCCGCCGTAGGTAACACCCGCGATGGCTGCAGCCACCCACCACGCACGAACCCGTGCCGGCATGCCGTAGCCGCCCGCAAGATGCGCCAGCGCGTGCGCTGGATGCGTGGTGTTTCCCTCAACCATCGTGGTCTCCCGCCCAAGACAGGCAATTCAACTGCAGCAAAGTGATTGTCGGGTTGCAGCGTGACACGCCGCGCACCCAGGCGCAAGGCGCGAATCTACCCACCAAGGTGGGATAGTGGCAGCGCACCATCGCGCTTAAGCGCCGTCAGCACAATATTGGAACGGACGTTATCCACACCCGGCACGCGCATCAGCTTGCGCATCACAAACTCCGACAGCGCAGGCAGATCCGGCACCACCACGCGCAGCATGTAATCGGCATCCCCAGCCACCGAGTAGCACTCCTGCACGGCATCGAGCAGGCTGATCTCTTCGTGAAAGCGCTCGACGATGGCATCGCCGTGGTGGGCGAGCTTGACGCTGGCGAATACCGTCACGCCCAGCCCCAGCCCGGTCGGCGACAGCACCACCCGATAGCCCTCGATCACCCCTTCGGATTCGAGGCGCGCCAGGCGCCGCCCAACTTGGCTGGCCGACAAGTGCACCTGCTCCGAAAGCTGCTGGTGGGTCGCACGGCCATCGCGCTGAAGGGCTGCCAGCAGGGCCAGATCGAAGTTATCCAGGGAAATCATGCAAATCTCCTGCGTTGATACCCGATATTTTGCATGAAATCTGCAAACCACGTGCAACGGAAGCCGGTTTTGCGGCCAATCCGCGTGGCCTCCCCAATACACTGGCCGGACTCTGATTGGACAAGATCGACATCACAAATGGACATCGCAACCACCGCCCCCGACGCTGCCCAAAACGCGGCCCCGGCCGGCTTCAACGGCACCCTGACCGACAAGCTGCGCGAACAATTTGCTGAAGGCCTCGACGGCCAGACGCTGCGTGCTGATTTCACCATGCAGCAGCCGGTGCACCGCTACACCACTGCCGATCATGCCACTTGGCGCACCCTGTATGACCGTCAGGAAGCGCTGCTGCCTGGCCGCGTGTGCGATGAGTTCCTGCAAGGCCTGTCGACGCTGGGCATGAGCCGCGACGCCGTGCCGTCGTTCGACCAGCTCAACGAAACGCTGATGCGCGCCACCGGCTGGCAGATCGTTGCCGTGCCGGGTCTGGTGCCGGACGAAGTGTTCTTCGATCACCTGGCCAATCGCCGCTTCCCCGCCAGCTGGTGGATGCGCCGCCCGGATCAGCTCGATTACCTGCAAGAGCCTGACTGCTTTCACGACATCTTCGGCCACGTGCCGCTGCTGATTAACCCGATCTTTGCCGACTACATGGAAGCCTACGGCAAGGGCGGTCTGAAGGCGGCCCGACTGGGCCAGCTCGACATGCTGGCGCGCCTGTACTGGTACACGGTGGAGTTTGGCCTGATCCGCACGCCGGCCGGCCTGCGCATCTACGGCGCAGGCATTGTGTCGAGCAAGAGCGAATCGGTATATGCGCTGGATTCGGCGAGCCCGAACCGCATCGGCTTTGATGTGCGCCGCATCATGCGCACGCGCTACCGCATCGACACGTTCCAGAAGACCTACTTCACCATCGACAGCTTCGAGCAATTGTTCGACGCCACGCGCCCGGACTTCACGCCGCTGTATGAAGAACTCGCCGCGCTGCCGACCATCGGTGCGGGCGATGTCGTGGAGGGGGATCTGGTGCTGAACGTCGGCAACCGCGAAGGTTGGGCAGACACAGCGGATATTTGAGCGCTGACTATACTGCGCGCATTCACACCTGAACTTCGCTGAAGACCATGATGCCGACCCTGAACGACGACCAACGCAAAGCGCTATTCGCCGAAGTGCCCGGCTGGACACTGCAGAGCGACCGCGACGCGATCCAGAAGACCTTCACCTTTGCCGATTTCAACGCCGCGTTCGGCTTCATGACGCGCGTGGCGATCAAAGCCGAGCAGATGAACCATCACCCGGAGTGGTTCAACGTGTGGAATCGCGTGGACATCACCTTGTCTACGCATGATGCGAACGGGCTCACGCACCGTGACGCCGATCTCGCGCGCTTCATCGAGCTGGCCGCGAAGAGCACCGGCGCGAAATAACGCCAGCCGAGTCCCGAGCTACGCGCCCACTGCGGCGCGCCACGCCTCAAACGCCGCCCGCGCCTTGTCGCCCAGTTGCTCAGGGGCGATGCGGGTGGCGCCTTGTACAATCATCAGCGCATACGGCTTGGCCAGTGCCGACGCCTCGGCACACAGCCGCAATTCCTCGCCTTCGGCGGGCGAACGGGCGCGCCAAAAGTTGATGGCGGCCTCCAGGTCGGTGATGGTGAGCAGGGCATCGGTCATCCGCGCATTGTAGCGCTGCGCCATCCGTGCAGATTGCCCTTTTCTGTGCGCTCCATCGCCCCACTCCATTCCGATTTAGGGACCGCCGCATCCAGGCCCATTCCATGCGCATCCTGCTGATTGAAGACGACCGCGCCATTGCCAGCGCTATCCACGCCGGCCTCACCCAGGCCGGACATCGCGTGTACACGGTGCATGACGGTGTGTTTGCCGCCGAGCAGCTCGCCAAACAGACGCACGATCTGGTGATTCTCGATCTTGGCTTGCCGGGCATCGACGGCATGACGCTGCTGTCGCAATTTCGAACACGTGACCGTGCCACGCCGGTGCTGATTCTCACAGCGCGCGACGGCCTGCTCGACAAGGTGAACGGTCTGAATGCCGGTGCGGACGATTACCTGCTCAAGCCCTTCGAAATGCTCGAACTGGTGGCCCGCGTGCAGGCCCTGTTGCGCCGGCGTGGGGACCCAGCCGAACCGATCGCACGCCCGGACATCCTGGTCGGCCGGCTGCGCATGAGTGGCGTCGAGCGGCGCATCTTTGTCGAAGCGGCACCGCTGGAACTGTCGCCGCGCGAGTTTGCCGTGCTGGAGCTGCTGATGCTGCGGCAGGGTCGCGTGGTCAGCAAGGTGCAGTTGCAGGACCACCTGGCCAGCTTCGGCCATGCCATTGGTGAAGCCAGCCACGACGTGGTGGGCGATACGGCCATCGAGGTCTACGTGCACCGCGTGCGCCGCAAGATTGAACATTCCGACGCCGAGATCGTCACCGTGCGCGGCTTCGGTTATCTGCTGCAGGCACGCGGCGCGGCGGCCTAGTCCTCCTCTCATGTTCAAGCGCCACCGTCCCGCTGCCGCTCGCGATTCGGCTGCTCCAGCAACGGGGGCGTCCGCCAACATCGCCGTCAGCCTGCGCCTGCACCTGCTGCGCGCGCTGGCGACCCCGCTGTTCGGTCTGGTGGTCGGCACCGGTGCACTGTCGTATTGGCTGGCGGCGCACTACACCACGCAGGTGTTCGACCGCGCGCTCGTGAGCGAGGCCAATGCGTTGGCGGAACAGATCCGCATTGCCGGTCCGCATGTGCCGGCGGCCAAGCTGTACGACATCGAGTTGACCGCCCAGACGCTCGTACAGAACGGTGGCGAAGACCGTGTCTTCTGGCGTATCGCCGGACCCAACGGCACGCTGGCCGGACGCGACACGGTACTCGGCTATGGCTCAGGCCAGGTCCGCATTGGCGATGCACGGGTATTCTATAGCTGGGTCGACGGCAAACAGGTGCGCGCCGTCCACCTGCTGGTGCCAGGTGTCAGCGCTGAAACCCCCAAGGCTCACTCGCCGCGCCAACCCGCGCCGCCAGACCCGGAAGACGACGTCACGCGCCCCGCCCTCGCCCCCACGCAGGCGCAGACAGCCCCCGCGCTGAACCCGGCCACATCCCCCGATGCCGGACAACCCGAAGACGGCATCGTCGTGGAAGTCGCTGAACTGCTCGACCACCGCGACACCGCGGCCAAGGAAGTGCTGCTATCGGTGTCGATTCCGCTGATCGTGCTGCTCGCGGTTGGCGGCCTGATCCTCTCGCTGGTGCTCAAGGAAGAGCTGCAGCCGCTGCAAACGCTGGCCGACACGCTCAACAAGCAGAGCGCGCAATCGGTGACGCCACTGCCGCCGGACTCCGCGCAACGCGTGCCGGCTGAATTGCAGCCGCTCATCAACGCGATGAACGCACTGCTCGCTCGCCTGCGCGATGCCCTGGAAGCGCAGCGCACCTTCATCGCCGATGCTGCGCACCAGTTGCGTACACCGCTCACGGCATTGAAGCTGCATGCCGATCGCGCCGTCGATGCCAAGACATTGGAAGAGGCTCGGCCCGCGTTGCTCGAACTGCAGTCGGGGGCCAACCGTGCAGTCCGTCTATCCAACCAGTTGTTGACCCTGGCGCGCGCCGAGCCTGGCAGGACGCTCGATCAACTGGGGCCACCAATGCGGGTGGACTTGGTATCTCTCGCGTTTGATACCGGCGCGCAGTGGGTACCGCGTGCGCTGGCCCGCGGGTTGGATCTTGGCTTCGAGGCCTGGCCACAGGAAGCCGCTTCGCCGGGTTCATTGCAGGCGCCGGTATTGGCCAATGCTGTGCTGCTGCGCGAAGCGATCAACAACCTGCTCGACAACGCCATCAAGTACGTGCCGACTGGGGGGCGCATCACTTTGCGCGCTGGCATGGAAGCCGACGCCGCTTCGCGCTGGTGGGGTGTGGTGAGCGTGGAAGACAACGGCCCGGGCATTCCGCACGAGCGCCGTGGCGAGGTGTTCCAGCGCTTCTTCCGCGGCGATGCGGACCACCTGCCGGGTCAGCCCCAAGGCAGCGGGCTGGGCCTGGCCATCGTGCACGACATCGTGCGCCTGCACGGCGGCACGGTCGCCATTGATGACGCCATCGCACGCGACGGCTGCCGCGTGATGCGCTTCGTCTTGCGCTTACCGTTAGCGGACGAATCCGTTTGAGCGACGGACCTTCGGCTTACTTCTTCTTGGTTTTCTCAGGCCGGGCCAGCATCGTGCCGCGGCACTTCTTGGCGCCGCAACGGCACGCAAATTGTTCCCGCAGCGCCTTGGTCTGGCGGCCTTCGATGACAAGGCCGTAGTCGTAGAACAGCTCTTCGCCAGGTTCGATATCGCGCAGCGCGTGAATGAAGACGCGGCCGTCCTTCTCACGTGCCTCGCAGTTCGGCTTGCAAGAATGGTTGATCCAGCGCGCGCGGTTGCCGCCAAACTTGGCGTCGATCACGCTGCCGTCTTCCAGGCTGAAGTAGAACGTGTGATTCGGGTCGGTCGGGTCGTGCGGATGGCGGCGCAGCGCCTCCTTCCACGAAATGTGCTCGCCCTTGTATTCGATGATCTTCTTGTTCTTGGCGATCGATGCGGTGGCATAGACACCGCGCCCGTGCACGCTCGATTCACGCACCTCGATGCGATCACGGCGGCGCAGTTTGGCCGGGGCTTCCGGCGCGGGCGAGGACTCAGCCAGGGCCGGCGTGGCATCAGGGGACGTGCGTGTCATAAGGCGTTGAGGCAAGAACAGAAAACGTCGATCAGCGAAGCCGTGAGCCTACACCAAAAGCATGGCAACTCGACACGTGCCGCAACCCATGCACCCCCCATGTGGATAACCGATGTGGACAACGCGTGTGGATAACCCGGCCTGCCGCTGTGGATAACTACCGGCAAAGGATGTGGGCTGTCTGTGGCTGCCCTGTCGATGGTGTGGGCACAAGTGACGGGGTTGCCGACAGGGGGTCTGGCGAAACCCGCAAGTCATCCACCTCAGGGCACACACTGTGCAAGTGGTTTTGCTTTCGGCAAGTCATTGAGCACAAAGCGCTTTTTCCAGTTATCCACAGGAGATATCCACCGTTATCTACTACTACTATCTGTATACATAAAGAAAAAGGTAAACCCATCGATCGACGTACGTCGCTCCTATCAACGACGAGCAAACCAGTCCCAAAGCAAAACGCAATGTGTCGATCCTAGTGTGATGGCCCCGCCTCGCAAGGCAGGCACCATGCGGGTTTACGGAACCTGCGTGGCATGTGCCGTTACAAAGCTCACATGCCGGCGGCAAGCGCATGCCGGTATCATGTCGCCCTTGGAGCCGCCCCCCGGAGGCTCCGATGTGTGTTTTATCTACTCTTGAAGGGAGTCAAGCAATGACGAAAACCGAACTGATCGACGCCATCGCCAGCGGCGTAGACGGTCTGACCAAGGCCAAGGCAGAGCAGGCACTGAACGTGACGCTCGCGGCCATCATGGAATCCGTTGGCAAGGGCGATGCGGTCAGCCTGATCGGCTTTGGTACCTTCAGCCAGGGCGAGCGTGCCGAGCGTATGGCTCGCAACCCGCGCACCGGCGAAGAAATCAAGGTGGAAGCTGCCAAGACCGTCAAGTTCAAGGCCGGCCAGAAGTTCAAGGACGCCGTAAATGCGTAATCGCGCCTAATGCGATGACGACCTTGGCGTGTGAACCAGCCTGTCTGGTTTCCCGCCAACGACGTGGCATGCCAATGCATGCGTGACCAGCCCGCAGCGCTGGCGTACCACGTCGGAGGGCCTGTCTCCCCGTCAGGCCTGATCTGCCCCTCCCACACATGCTCCGCCCCTTCCAGCGCGTTCTGCGCATCGCGCTTCCGATTCTTCTCGCTGCCCCCGTCGTCTGGATTGCCGGCTGTACGACACCGCCTGCGCGTCCGCAAGCCGAACCGCTACCCGACAACGAAGTCGTGCAGACGACGCCCGGTGCCACATCGCGCCAGAAGATGATTGAGATTGCGCTGACCGAATGGGATCGCTGGGGCCGTCAGGTGGTGCGTGTGGGGCGTGACGATACGTATTGCGTGACGGGAGGCGGTTTTCCTGATCAACCGCAAGGTCACTGGCTGACGCAGGACGATCCAACGCCTGTACCGTCCGATGAAGAGGCCGGCACCGGTAGGCCGCCGCTATCGAAGCCGCAAGCTACCGCCGCTGTCGCCCCGTCACCCATACCGTGCCTGCGCTATCCCGATGGCACCGGTGGTGAGGCAACTGCGCGTGGCTGCGTGCTGGCCAAGCGCTATTGGGCCATCGTCGGCAAGACACCGACCTGCCAGCAACTGACCACCGGCGGGTGGGCGTGGTCTGCGGTGTTCATCTCGTGGATCATGCGCAAGGCGGGTCTGCAGAACAACCAGTTCCTCACAGGTGCTACTCACGCCGAATACGTGACCGACGCGCGCGACCACCTGCTCCGGCATCCCGCCTTCGTACTCGAACGCACACCCGCCGTACCGCGCCCTGGCGACCTGATCTGCACCGCACGTGGCGCTGACCGCTTCATGACGGATCCGGCAGAGATTCGCTCGGGTATGACCCCCATGCACTGCGATCTGGTCGTCGAGCTGGATCCGGTTCGCCACGAGGTCAAGTCGATTGGCGGCAATGTGCAGCAATCCGCCTCCATGAGCATCACCGAGTTGAACGACGCCAATCAGGTGGACCCTTACACAAACTCGGTCATGCAGTGGATGGTGGTCCTGCGCAATCAACTGCCTTAGCAGTGAGCGGTAGGGGATTTGACGTTTGCCACAAATTAATTAACATGTGAAGCAACCAGGCGCCGGCAATCCGACCAGCGCCACGACCAGGAGACAGGTCATGACGGTGCTTTCGCTGAATCCCGATGCCGGATCGGACATCCAGGCCCATCGCCCCGCCTGGTGCGGCCCGCGTGAATGGGTCGCACGCGTGAAGCTGGCAGCGTGCTACCGCATCTTTGCTCACCTCGGCTGGACCGAGCTGATCTACAACCACATCACCCTGCGCCTGCCGCTTGAAGACGGCACCAGCGAGGATGGCGGCCCGCATTTCCTCATCAACCCGTTCGGCCTGACGTATGCCGAGGTTTGCGCATCGAATCTCGTGAAGATCGATCTGCAAGGCAACGCGCAGCGCGCAGCGGGTCAGCCCGACTGGCCGGTCAATCCGGCTGGCTTTACGGTGCATGCGGCCATCCATGCCGGTATTCCGGGCGCGCATTGCGTCATGCACACGCACACCACCGCTGGCATGGCCGTGGCCTGCGCACGTGACGGCCTGTCGATCAGCAACTTCTACGCTGCGCAATTACACGGCAAGGTGGCGTACCACGACTTCGAGGGCATCACTGTGCATGCCGATGAAGGCCCGCGCCTGGTGCAGAACATCGGCGACAAGCCTGCGGTGATCCTGCGCAACCACGGCCTGCTTGCGTGGGGCGATTCGATTGCGCGGGCGTTTGCCGTGCTGTGGCTGCTCAACCGCGCTTGCGAGATCCAACTGGCTTCCACATCGATGGGCCCTGTTCTGGAGATTCCCGAGGCGATTGCGCGCAATTGCACGCGCGACTCCTTGCAGTTCAACCCGAACTTCGGCGCGGGCGAAGACGTGTTTGCGGCACTCACCCGCACCATTGATCGCATCGACCCGTCCTACCGTTCCTGATTCTTTTCCCCTCTTCCAAGCACATGACACGCATCTGCATCGTGGGCGCCGGCGCTGTCGGCGGGTATCTGGGCGCGAAGCTCGCGCTGGCGGGCGAATCCATCAGCGTGCTGGCACGCGGCGCGACGCTGCAGGCGTTGCAGACCGAAGGCCTGCGATTGACGGAGGACGGCATCACACGCACCGCCCCCGTTCAGGCGAACAACGAGGCGACGGCGCTCGGTGTGCAGGACGTCGTGATCGTTGCCGTCAAGGCGCCTGCCATGGAAAGCGTCGCGCAAACCATCGGACCCCTCATCGGCCCGGATACCTGCGTGGTGGTGGCCATGAACGGCGTGCCGTGGTGGTTCTTCGATCGACCCGGTCCGCTGGAAGGGCTGCGCTTGCAGTCGGTTGATCCGCACGGCCGGATTGCCGAAGCGATTCCGACAAGGAACGTGCTCGGCTGCGTCGTGCATCTGACGTGTTCAACGTCTGCACCGGGCCATGTACGTCATGGGTTCGGCAAGCGATTGATTCTGGGTGAGCCGGCGGGTGGATCGTCATTGCGGCTGGAAACGATCGGCACGCTGTTCGAACGCGCCGGCCTGCAGATCGAGCGTAGCGACGCCATCCAGCGCGACATCTGGTTCAAGCTGTGGGGCAACATGACGATGAACCCGGTGTCGGTGCTGACCGGTGCCACGTGCGATCGCATGCTCGACGATCCGCTGGTCTCAGCGTTCTGTCTGGCCGTGATGGAAGAAGCGAAGGCGATTGGTGCGCGCATCGGCTGTCCCATCGCACAAAGTGGTGAAGAGCGCAGCGCAGTGACGCGCCAACTAGGTGCGTTCAAGACGTCGATGCTGCAGGATGCGGAGGCTGGACGTGGCCCGCTGGAGATCGATGCACTGGTGGCATCGGTGCGGGAGATCGGCCAGCATGTGGGTGTGCCGACACCGCAGATCGATGCCCTGCTGGGTCTGGTGCGCTTGCACGCCCAGACCCGCGGGCTTTACTGAGACAACGATACGGCGTTGTTACGGCGCCAACGCCGGGTGCTTGAGCGCGTGCGCCGTTTCGATCCACTGCTGGTGATACGCGGCGTCATCGCGCTTGAGGCCGAGCTCACCGTTCTGATACGCCATCGCCAGGGCTTGCACGGCTTCGGGCAATTCGTGCTCGGCAGCGTCCTGATACAACGCCAGGGCACGGGCTTCATCGTGCGGCACGCCATCGCCGTCCCGGTAGGCATTGGCCAGCATGAACATCGCGCCCGGAATGCCGTGCTGCGCGGCGCGGTCAAACCAATGCGCCGCCTGCACTGTGTCGATGCCCGTGCCGTAACCACTGCGATACATCACGCCGAGGTAGTACGCGGCAGCAGCATCGCCCTTGTCTGCAGCCTGGCGCAGAAGGCGGAGCGCGCGTGGATAGTCACGCGCCACGCCCCCCGTGCCCAGCAGCAGCGCCTTGCCAAGCGAGAGCTGCGCATACACATCACCGGGGACACCATTGGCCGGTTGCGCCGCTGTCTCTAGCCAGCGCATCCCTTCGTTACGCAACGAGCCGTCGTGCGCGCTGAGCAACGCTTCACCCAGCGCCGACTGCGCCGGCACCGAACCACTGCGCGCCAACTGCCGCAACTGACGCAGTGCTTCGGGCTCCATCGCCTGCACGACCATCGCGCGCCACGATTCCAGTTGCGTGGCGTCAACGGTGGGTGCCTGTCGCGCGTGCGACAGCCAACCGCCCAAGGCCACGATGATCGCCAACGCGGCGGCCACCGTGAGCATCGGCACCGACTGGCGCGGGGTTTCGATGGCCGGTGCACCAGCCCATGCGGAACGAAGAGAAGGCATGGTTGGCTCCTGCTTATTGCGTCAGATCGATCTGGTACAGCGACAGACCCTTGTTGGTGCCGTCATCTGCCTGATACAGCGTGATGCCGTTGATGTTTGCGGCGGCGGCAGACGTCAGCTTGCCGGCTGCCGACGAGAACACCACCGTTGCGGACGACGTCGCTAGTTTCGTGAAGCGCCAGCTGCGTTGCGAGCCATTGGTTGCACGCTGCACGCTGCCGATCTTCTTGATGTAGCTGATCAGCACATCGCGGTTGGCATCCGGTGATGCATAGATGGTCTTGCTGCCATCCAGACCGGGGAAGTTGCCGCCGCCGCTTGCGCGGTAGTTGTTGGTGGCCACGATGAACTGACCTGCCGGATCGATCGGCGCCCCCTTGTACTGCAGATTCTTGATGCGGCTGCCGAGCGGTTGCGTAACGTCAATCTCGTACGTCAGGTTCGGGTCGGTAAACATGTCGAAGTTGTAGCCCGGGAACGTGCTCACCAGTTTCTGCACCGTCGCTTGTGTCGGGTCGATGGTGTTAAAACGCTTCGCCGCCGTTTCCAGCCAGTTCTTGATGTCGGCGCCTGCCACCTTCACGGCATAGACCGTGTTCGGGTACAGGTACAGGTCGGCTGCGTTGTTGATCGCCAGCGGGCCGGCTGCCACATCGGTGAAGTCCGTGCCGCCACCAAAGCCGCTCTTGAACGGCGCGCTGACCGACAGCACCGGCAGCGAAGCGTACTGCGGCAGGTTGGCCTGGACGTAGTCCGACACATACTTGGCCTGCGCCTGGTTGACGATCTCGATCGCGCCCGGGTCACCCACATCGGCAAAGTACGTGTTCATGTTGAAGTCGGTGCTGCCCACCGGCGTCTTCACGTAGTTGATCGTTGCCTGGTGTTCGGTGGCAATCGCAGCGGAGACGGCCGGGTCAGCAGCCACGTAGGTCTTGTCGGCGTTCTGGATCGAACGCGCTTCCACCGTGGTCTGCGTCTTGTCGACGACCCAGTTCGTGCCGTTATACGAGAGGCTCAGCTTGATCACGCCCAGGTGCTTGCCCCAGTAGTTGGCCATCACCGTCGGCACGCCGTTCACGGTGCCGGCTGCTTTGTCCACACCCGGCAGGTTGAACTGATAGACCGTGCTCTTTGCATCCGGGAAGAGCTGGTGCGAGTGGCCGATCAGCATCGCATCGATGCCCGGCACGGTCGACAGCCACCAGCTGCCGTTTTCCATCGTCGGCGAATAGGCCGAGTTGTCCAGCCCGCCGTGCGAGATGGCGACCACCAGGTCGGCACCCTTCGCGCGCATCTCGGGGATGTACTTGGCGGCGGTTTCCTTGATGCCGACGGTGTAGACCTTGCCGTCGAGCCAGCGTTTGTCCCAACTCGTGATGGCAGGCGGCGTGAAGCTGATGATGCCGACCTTGACCGGCGCGCTGACAGTGCTGCCGTCCGGCGCCGTGGCCGTCACCGTCTTGGTGATGATGGTGTACGGCTGGAACAGCGGCGCGTTGGTCTTCGCGCTCATCACGTTGGCCAGCACTTGCGGGAAGTTCGGGCCCGCGCATTTGGTCTGCGCAGACGGGTCCGGCATGCCGGTCACGTTGAACGTATTGCCCGTGACCTGCGACAGGTACGGCAAGCCGTAGTTGAACTCGTGGTTGCCGATGCCGCCACCGTCGTACTTGGCGGCGTTCATCACCTTGTAGATCGCCAGCGTCTGGCCGCACGTGACGGGGCTCACCATGGCCTGGTAGTCCGACAGCGCGGTGCCCTGGATGGTGTCGCCGTTGTCCAGCAGCAGCGTGTTCGGATACTGCGACCGTGCTTGGCTGATGAGCGTCGACACGCGCTCGAAACCGAGCGAGCTGTCAGCGGCCAGCTTGAAGTAGTCGTACGACAGCACGTTGGTGTGCAGGTCGGTGGTTTCCAGCACGGCCAGCGTGGCCTTGGTGCCGGTGGGTGCAGCGGCGGCCGGCGTGGGGTTGCCACCAGTGCCGGCGTTGTTGGTGGGGTTATCGTCACCGCCACCGCAGGCAGCCAGTGACAGCGATAACAACGCAGCAAGCGGCAACGCCGCCGAGTACAACGGTCGGACTCGCATGAACTTCTCCCTGAAGGTTCTTTTTTGGTATGCGAACTGCGAACAGCGGACTACGGACTGCTTGAGGAACAGCTAGAGGCGCGTACGCGATCGTTTGCGTGACAAACGAAAGCAAGCGAGAGAACTGCTGACTGGGCCGGGGGGCTGGTCGGGCTCTCGAAGCCAGGGAGTATCGGAAGGGTGCGTGACGAAGCTGTGACCGGCAGGTGACAAATCAGCGTGAACCTTACGGCCGAAGACATGCGCCAGCTGCGGATCTCCGCCGGATGGGGGATCGGCGGGGTCAAAAATTTCGGGACGTTTCGTCAACAACGTTAGAATGAGCCCATTTTTCCGCGTAGCCGTTCTATGTCCCAGAAGAAAGTGCCGCTGTTCGAGATCCGCAGCGGCTCCGTCGATGCCCTGCTGCTGTCGCCGCGCACCGCCGACATGGACGCCCTGGCCGCCGAGCTCACGCGACGCTTTGCCGACACGCCGGAGTTCTTCTCCAACGACGTGATCGCCATCGACGTGCGCCGCCTGGCCGAGGACGAACGCCTCCCCATCGACCGTCTGGTGGAGACCCTCACCACGTTGCGCGCCCGCGCGATCGGTGTGGTGGCCAGCCCCGAGCAGGCCGACTGGGCACAGGCCTTTGGCTTGCCGCTGCTCGACAGCCACAGCCGTCGCCCGCGCGGCGAAAAGGATGCGAAGGATGGCCAGGACGCGCCCGAGCATGCCCAAGCCGCCGAAGTGCCGTCGCCTGAGGCCGCAGCCCCCGCCCCTTCCGCTCCCCCCGTCGATGCCGTGGCCATGCAGCCCGGCACGATGGTCATTGACCGCCCGCTGCGTTCCGGCCAGCGCATCTATGCGCGTGGCGACCTGGTGGTGCTGGACATCGTGAGCGACGGCGCCGAGGTGATCGCCGAGGGCAACATCTACGTGTATGCCTCGCTGCGCGGTCGTGCGCTGGCAGGCGTCAAGGGCAACCTGGATGCACGCATCTTCTGCACGTGCCTGGAGCCCCAATTGATTTCCATCGCCGGCATCTACCGCACCGGCGAAACCCCGTGGCCGGACGCCTACGCCAGCAAGCCTGCGCAGGTCCGGCTTACGGACAACACGCTGGTTTTTGAACCGTTGCGGATGAAGTGACGCACCCTGTGCGCCGAGCGATTTAACCTACAGATATACGAGCCATGACCAAGATCATCGTAGTCACTTCCGGCAAGGGCGGCGTCGGCAAGACGACCACCAGCGCGGCGTTTTCCGCGGGCCTCGCGCTGCGCGGCCACAAGACCGCCGTCATCGACTTCGACGTCGGCCTGCGCAACCTCGACCTCATCATGGGTTGCGAGCGTCGCGTGGTGTATGACCTGATCAACGTGATCCACGGTGAGGCCAACCTGAACCAGGCCCTCATCAAGGACAAGAAGTGCGAGAACCTGTTCATCCTCCCCGCCTCGCAAACGCGCGACAAAGACGCGCTCACGCGTGACGGCGTCGAGAAGGTGATCGAAGGCCTGAAGGAAATGGGCTTCGAATACATCGTCTGCGATTCGCCCGCCGGTATCGAATCGGGCGCGCTGATGGCGATGTACTTTGCCGACGAGGCCATCGTCGTGACGAACCCGGAAGTGTCGTCGGTGCGTGATTCGGACCGCATCTTGGGCATCCTGTCGTCGAAGTCGCGCCGTGCGGAGCAAAGCAAGGAGCCGATCAAGGAGCACCTGCTGCTTACGCGCTACAACCCGAAGCGTGTGTCCGAAGGCGAGATGCTGTCGCTCTCCGATATTCAGGAAATCCTGCGTATCAAGCTGATCGGCGTGATTCCGGAATCGGAAGCTGTGCTGCAAGCCTCCAACCAGGGCCTGCCCGCCATCCACCTGGAAGGCACCGACGTGGCCAATGCGTACCACGACGTGATCGACCGCTTCCTGGGCAAGGAGAAGGAGCTGCGCTACGTGGAATACAACAAGCCCGGTTTTCTGCAACGCCTGTTTGGCGGCGGCGGCAAGTAAAGGAGACGCTTACCCATGTCGATTCTGTCTTTCCTGCTGGGAGAAAAGAAGAAGACTGCAAGCGTCGCCAAGGAACGCCTGCAGATCATCCTCGCCCATGAACGCACCGCCAGCGGTGCGCCGGCTGACTACCTGCCCGCGCTGCAGCGCGAGCTGGTGGCCGTGATTTCGAAGTACGTGAAGATCGGCAACGACGACATCAAGGTCAACCTCGAGCGCCAGGACAACCTGGAAGTGCTGGAAGTGAAGATCGAGATTCCGCAGGCCTGAGGCCGCGGTCGCGGTCGTCGTTACTTGATGCGAATGATGCGGCCCGCCGGTGCTTCCGGCGCGGCTGGCATCGGCCCCACGTAAGCCGCGCGCGGGCGGATCAACTGCCCCGCGGTGCGCTGCTCCAGCGCGTGCGCGATCCAGCCGGCCGTGCGTCCCGCCGCGAACAGGCCGAAGCCCGCACCCTCCGGCAGCCCGAGCACACGCCGGGTGGCCACCAACGCAAAGTCCAAAGAAGGCCCATCGCCGGTCAGATCGGCCACGGCGTCGACCACCGACTGCAGGCGCTTGCGCACTGCCCCCGTCATCGGCAACTGGGCCAGAATGGCATTCGCCCGTGGGTCGGCCTTGCGATACAGCGGGTGGCCAAAGCCCGGCAGTGCATCGCCGCGATCAAGCCGACGGCGCACGGCGATGCCTATCGACCGCTCCCCTTCCAGCTCGCTCAGCAACGCCTCCACGCGTGCCGTGGTGCCTCCGTGCAGGCCACCGGTGAGTGCAGCCAGCCCAGCGCTGACTACCGCACCAAGACTTGCCCCCGTTGATGCCACCACACGTGCCGCAAAGCTCGACGCATTGAGTTCGTGATCGGCGCAGAGCACCAGTGCGACGCGGATGGCCTCGGCGGCGCGCGCGTCGACGTTCCAGGCCTGCTGGCATTGCAGATGCACGGGCACGGCATCGGGCTTGCGGCCCAGCATGGTGGCAAACACCACGCGCAGCAGGGCACCGGCATCGCGTGCCGTGCGCGCGGCGTCCTGACGCCATGCGGCTTCGTCCAACGCTGGCAGCGCGAGCGTGCACAGCGCCATGCAGCGCTGGCGGATGTCGGCATCTGCCAAGGAGGCCAGCGCCGCGTACCAGCTCTTCGGCAACACGGGCGCAGGCGCATCAAACGCCGCCGCTTCATCGCATTGCCAGAGCCACGCGGCAACGGCTTCCAGCGTGGCGTGTTCCGCCAGCTCCAATGCCGGTGTGCCGCGATAGAACAGCCGCCCGTTGTCGATGAGCGTGATGGCCGATTCCATGACCGGCAGGCCCCAGTCCAGCGCGTGGCGCACCACCTGGCGCGGGCGGCGGCCACCCGCACGCTGATCGGCCAGGCGCGTCACGTCGGCTTCGCGATAGCGGCTGCCGCGACCGTCGGGCGATGGGTAGGCGGCCAGCAGCCCGCGGCTCACGTAGGCGTACAGTGTTGGGCGCGAGATGTTCAGGCGCTGCGCAGCTTCAGCGGCATCGAGGTACTGGGTCATCGCAAGCGTGGTCGGGCGATCGAGGTTGATCAGTCTAGTCAATGTTGACGCTATTGCCACCGCAGGACTGTAATGCGTGCACCCTCTTTCTGCGGAGTCCTGTCATGTCGTCACTTGTTGCTGGTGCGGTTGATCCTTCCATGCAGACCACGACCTCGACTGAAGCCCTCGCCCAACTGTGGAGCACGCTCGGCCAGCCCGCCGATGCGCTGTCGCGCGTGACGTTGACGGGCGCCGCTGCGCTGCCTTCGTCCTTTGCGGTGAACACGCTGGCGCAGAGCGCCATCGCCGCTTCGGCGTTGGCGGCCGCGCAGGTGGATACGCTGCGCACCGGGCGCAAGCAGACCGTGTCGGTGGACATGCGTCACGCCGCACTGGAGTTCCGCTCCGAGCGCTACTTCCGTATCGACGGTCAACTGCCGCCCGAACCGTGGGACAAGATTGCCGGGCTGTACCACTGCGGCGATGGCCGCTGGGTGCGCCTGCACACCAACTTCCCGCATCACCGTGATGGCGTGCTCAAGCTGCTTGGCTGCGCGTACGACCGTGATGCCGTGGCCGCTGCGTTGGGCCAGTGGAAGGCCGAAGCGTTTGAGGAAGCTGCTGCGCAGGTCGGCATGGTCGTCACTGCCGCGCGCACGTTTGGAGAGTGGGACCGCCATCCGCAGGGCATCGCCGTGGCTGGCCAGCCGCTAATGACCATTGAGCGCATTGGCGACGCACCGCCGCAGCCCCTGCCCGCCCACGCCGATGGCAGGCCGCTGTCCGGCGTGCGCGTGCTGGACCTCACGCGGGTGATTGCCGGCCCGGTATGCGGCCGCACGCTGGCCGCCCATGGCGCCGATGTGCTGCTGGTGACCGGACCACACCTGCCCGCGATTCCGCCGCTGGTGATCGACACCGGGCGTGGCAAGCGCTCCGCGCAGCTCGATTTGCGTGACGCCGCCAGTGCAGAGCAACTACGCGCGCTGCTGCGTGACGCCGATATCTTCGTGCAGGGCTATCGCCCCGGCGGGCTGGCCGCGTTGGAGTTCAGTCCCGAACAGGCCGCCGCACTGCGCCCCGGCATCGTCTACGTGAGCCTGTGCGCGTACGGCTACGAGGGGCCGTGGGCGAATCGGCGCGGATTTGATTCGCTTGTGCAGACCGCAAGCGGCTTCAACTGGGCGGAAGCGGAAGCGGCGGGCAAGGACAAGCCGCACCCCCTACCCGCCCAAGCACTGGACCATGGCGCGGGCTATCTGATGGCAGCCGGTGCGATGACCGCCCTCGCGCGCCGCATGACCGAAGGCGGAAGCTGGCACGTACGCGTGTCGCTCGCACAGACCGGGCGCTGGCTGCGCAGCCTCGGTCGCGTGGCGAATGGCTTCGATGTGCCGGACCCGCGCTACGAAGATGTCGGCGCCTATCTGGAGACCACGCCGTCCGGCTTTGGCACGCTGACGGCGATACGCCACGCAGGCCAGCTTTCCGACACGCCGCCGCATTGGGCGCTGCCTGCCGTGCCGCTGGGGACACATCCCGCGCGGTGGTAGCATTCGCGCCTTACCCTTGTTACCGCCGCCCGTGCGCCTGAGCTTTCTGACGCACTTGGCCTGTCCATGCTCAGTTATCGCCACGCCTTTCACGCCGGCAACCATGCCGATGTCCTCAAGCACGCCGTCGTGACGCAGTTGCTCGACTACCTGACGCAGAAGGACAAGCCGTTCTGGTACATCGACACGCACTCCGGCGCCGGCCTCTACGCGCTGGACCACGAGTGGGCGCAGAAGAAGGCCGAGTTCGAGACCGGCATCGGCCCGCTGTGGCGCGCCGCCGCCGCGGGTGAGCCGATGCCCGCATTGCTTGACGCCTACCTCGACCAGGTGCGCGAGCTGAATCCGAAGGGCGATCTCAAGCACTACCCCGGATCGCCGTGGCTGGCGTGGCAGATGCTGCGCGATGCCGATCGCCTGCGCCTGTTCGAGCTGCACAGCACCGAGATCAAGGTGCTGTCCAACAACTTCCGCGGTGCCGGCCGCCGGGTCATGCTGTATGACGGCGACGGCTTTGCCGGCATCAAGGCGATCCTGCCCCCGCCGCCGCGCCGCGCGGTAGTGCTGATCGACCCCTCGTTCGAAGACAAGCGGGACTACGCGCGCACCGTGCAGGCCCTGCAGGACAGCCTGCAGCGCTTTGCCACCGGCATGTATGCGGTGTGGTATCCGCAGGTGCAACGGCGCGAATCGGTGCAACTGCCCGCGCAGTTGAAGCGGCTCGGAGGAAGCGACTGGCTGCACGTAACGCTCACCGTGAAGCAACCGGTGGCCGGCGGCCTGGGCTTGCACGGCAGCGGCATGTTCATCGTCAACCCGCCGTGGACACTCAAGGCGCAGCTGGAAGAAGCCATGCCTACGCTGGTCCGCCTGCTCGGCCAGGACAGCGCCGCCAAGTTCACGCTCGAAGCCCAGACAAGCTAAGCACCGCGGCCCCATGTCACTGCCATGCCACATGGGTGTGCTACCTACTCGGGCGTATGCTTGAACATGCGTCGCCCCCGGGCGGCGTGCCTCATTCAGTTGGCAGTAGGACGGCAGGAGCAGGACATCATGAGCGAACGCGACGCAGCGCGACAGGCGCGGCTGCAGGAAGACCTCCTCGACACCCTGGACGAGGAGCTGGAAATGGAAATCGACGACCACCTGCTCGGCGGCGAGAGCATCAGCGAAGAGTCTCGCGAGACCCGACGCATGTACTTCCGCGAGCTGTTCCGCCTGCAGGGCGAGCTGGTCAAGCTGCAGGACTGGGTGATCGAGACCGGGCACCGGCTGGTGGTGATCTTTGAAGGGCGCGACGCCGCCGGCAAGGGTGGCGCCATCAAGCGCATCACCCAGCGCCTGAACCCGCGCGTGTGCCGCGTGGCCGCCCTGCCCGCCCCCACCAACCGTGAACGTACGCAGTGGTATTTCCAGCGCTACGTGGCGCACCTGCCCGCCGCTGGGGAGATCGTCCTGTTCGACCGCAGCTGGTACAACCGCGCCGGTGTCGAGCGCGTGATGGGCTTCTGCACCGACGACGAATACGAAGAGTTCTTCCGCTCCGTGCCCGAGTTCGAAAAGATGCTCGTGCGCTCCGGCATCCAGATCGTCAAGTACTGGTTCTCGGTGACGGACGAAGAGCAGGAAGTGCGATTCCAGAGCCGCATCGACGATCCGCTCAAGCAGTGGAAGCTGAGCCCCATGGATCTGGAAAGCCGCCGCCGCTGGGAAGACTACACGCGCACCAAGGAAGCGATGCTGGAGCGTTCGCACATTCCCGAATCGCCGTGGTGGGTGGTGCTGGCCGATGACAAAAAGCGCGCGCGCCTGAACTGCATCGACCACCTGCTCAGCCAGGTGCCATATCATCCGGTGCCGCACCCGCCGGTGGTGCTGCCCGAGCGCGTGCACCACGCGGAATACATCCGTCACCCGGTGCCCGACGAGATGATCGTCCCGAACGTCTATTGAGGCACCGGTATCACCGCGCGCTGTGCGGGTTCAGAAGATTGCCTTGAACACCCAGTACAGCGCGCCGGCCAGCACGATCGACGCCGGCAGCGTCAGCACCCATGCCAGCAGCAGGCTGCGCACGGTATTCCACTGCAGCCCCGAACCGTTGGCGGCCATCGTGCCCGCCACGCCCGACGACAGCACATGCGTGGTCGACACCGGCAGGCCATACGCATCGGCCGCACCAATCGTCGCCATCGCCACCAGCTCGGCCGAGGCGCCCTGCCCGTACGTCAGGTGCTGCTTGCCGATCTTCTCGCCCACCGTGATGACGATGCGCTTCCAGCCGACCATCGTGCCCAGGCCCAGCGCAATGGCCACGGCCACCTTCACCCACGTGGGGATGAACTTGGTGGCGTGGTCGAGCTGCTGTTTGTAGTTGTCGATGATGGCTTGGTCGTCCTTGCTGATGGCGGGTTGGCCATTCTTCTTGAGCAAGCGGATGGTCTCGGAGACCAGGTACATGTTGTTGCGGACGTTATCCACCTCGTTCTGTGGCACGCTGGCCATTGAGCCCGTCTGGCCGACCTGGGCGGCAATGGTGTCCGTCAGTGCCTGCACGGCGGGCAGCGTGGCTGGCGTGAGCGTGCGCGACTGCACGTAGGTCTGCACATCCGCACGCGGGTTGGCCGACGGCGCCACACCGTTGGCGTACCTGCCGAAGGCGGCCGAAGCCTGATGCGACACGGCCAGGAAGGTTTGCGTTTCGGCCGGCGTCACGGCGCGGTTGAGCGCGTAGACGGTGGGCACCGTGCCGATCAGGATCAGCATGATCAGGCCCATGCCCTTCTGTCCGTCATTGGAGCCGTGCGCGAACGACACGCCCGTGCAGGTGAGGATGAGCAGCGCGCGAATCCAGAATGGCGGCGGCTGGTTGCCCTCGGGCTCGGCATAGAGCGCCGGCACGCGCACCAGCGCCTTGAGCAGCAGCAGAAGCAGCGCCGCCAGCAGAAAACCGATGATGGGCGAGAACAGCAGGGCCTTGCCCACCCCCAGCGCCTGGCTCCAATCCACCCCGCTGGTACCATTGGCGCCGCGCAGGAGCTGGTTCATCAGCCCCACGCCGATGATCGAACCGATGAGCGTGTGCGAGCTGGACGACGGCAGCCCCAGGTACCACGTCGCCAGGTTCCAGATGATGGCCGCGATCAGCAGCGCAAACACCATCGCAAAGCCCGAATGGCTGCCCACCTGCAGGATCAGCTCCACCGGCAGCAGTTGCAGGATGCCGAACGCCACCGCGCCGCTGGAGGTCAGCACCCCGGCAAAATTCCACAGGCCCGACCACACCACCGCCAAGTGCGGCGACAGCGAATGCGTATAGATGACCGTGGCCACCGCATTGGCCGTGTCGTGGAAGCCGTTGACGAACTCAAAGCCCAGCGCGATCACCAGTGCAATGCCAAGCAGGACAAACGGAAACACCGAACTGGCGGCCACGCTTTCCAGGTCGGACACCAGGTGGCTGATCACGTAGGCGGCACCGGCCGCCAGGATCAGCAGAAACAGCGCAATGCCGGCGTTGCGAAAGCGCGCGGGCACGGCGCCGGGTTGCACGGTAAGGGGATGCGACATGGGGGTCACCAAGGCGGGGCTGGGGGAGTGCTCGATTCTAGGAGCCGCCCCGAGGCCGTAGGTGACGGTTTCGTGTCGCGTTTGTTTCCGTTGATTGCGGATGTAGGGACTGGCGCGGCAAGGACCTGGCGGTATGGTCTACACCGTTGGTCGGATCTCGAACCCCGGCACCAAGGCCTCGTTGGTGCCCGGAGCGACGTCCAGTTCGGTGACGTGGGCACCGGCGGGCCCCTCCCACATCCATTCGCGCATGCGCAGCACATGGGCTTCGGGGCCGGCCAGGAAGGCCTCGACCGCCCCATCGCGACGGTTGCGCACCCACCCCCGCAGGCCCAGTGCACGGGCCATGTCGGCACACGCCGCCCGATAGCCCACGCCCTGCACACGGCCCTGTACGGTAACGATCACTTGTGCGATGGCGGACATGGCGCGGCTCCAGGGCAGGCGGCGGGCAGGATGTTGGAAGGAAGATGACAAACCAACGTTGTCGCATCTCTGTCACATTTCTGGAATGTGACGTAGGCAGACTGACAACCGCACGGCGAGATCGGGCGTTACGCAAGGTAAACTAGGCGGCTTGCCGCCGGGTGCCAAGCGCCGCGCCCTGCCACCCACGCCACGTATCGCGCCTTGGTCCAGACAGCGGGCCACGTGACTTCCGTCAGCGCGACTTGTTCAGCGATTTGTCCCGGTCATTCAAGATGCAGCAAAACGACAACGAAACCACCGTCCGGGGCCCCTTCGGTGCCAATTTTGGCGTCAACATCGGCAACCTGCTGACGGCGCCGCCCAACCGCTTTGACCTGGCGCTGCTGCCCATCATCCTGGCCGCCATCGTGCTCGTGGCGTTTGCCGCCAAGCAGATGAACGTGCCGTACACGCCCGGCGAGACACAGCTGGACGTCAGCCTGGACGTGGCGCAACTGCCCTACTACCTGCTGCGCACCAGCATCCGCATGCTGCTGGCGCTGGGTGCGTCGCTGGCATTCTCGTTTGCGTTTGCCGCCATTGCATCCAAGAACCGCACGGCCGAGAAGGTGATGGTGCCGGCGCTGGACATCCTGCAATCGATTCCGGTGCTGGGTTTCCTGTCGATTACCGTCACGGGCTTCATTGCGCTGTTCCCGGGCAACCTGGTGGGCGTGGAATGCGCGGCCATCTTCGCCATCTTCACGTCGCAGGCGTGGAACATGGCGTTCTCGCTGTACCAATCGTTTCGCACCATCCCGACCGACCTGGAAGAGGCGGCCACGGTGTTCCGCCTGTCGAAGTGGCAGCGCTTCTGGCGCCTGGAAGTGCCGTTCGCCATGCCGGGCCTGCTGTGGAACATGATGATGTCGATGTCGGGCGGCTGGTTCTTCGTGGTGGCATCGGAAGCGATTTCCGTGTCGGGCCACGACATCAAGCTGCCGGGCATCGGGTCGTACATCTCGCTGGCGATCCAGCAGCAGAACTTGGCCGCAATCGGCTGGGCGATCCTGACGATGCTGATCGGCATTCTGCTGTACGACCAATTGCTGTTCCGTCCGCTGGTGGCCTGGGCAGACCGCTTCCGCTTCGATGCGATGTCCTCTGAGCGCGAGCCGCAATCGTGGCTGCTGGACTTGCTGCGCCGCTCCGAGTGGGTCAAGGCGCTGCTGGAGCGCACCGCCGCGCTGGCCGAGCGCACGCTCTCCTGGGGCGCCGAGCGCACCCGGCCCACGGCCAGCAACAGCAACGGCTTTGCGCGCTTCCCGTGGTGGAACCGCGTGGCCGACGTCATCATCATCCTGGCCGCATTGGCCGCCGTCGTGCACATCCTGCAGTTCGTGCGTTCCGAGGTGGGCTGGGCTGAAGTGGGCCACGTGCTGTGGCTTGGCTTCCTGACCATGACGCGCGTGATCCTGCTGATCGCGCTGGCCGCGCTGATCTGGGTGCCGATCGGCATCCGCATCGGCCTGAACCCGAACGTGGCGCGCATCGCGCAGCCGGTGGCGCAGTTCATGGCGGCCTTCCCGGCCAACCTGATGTTCCCGCTGGCGGTGATGCTCATCGCGCGCTTTTCGCTCAACCCGGAAATCTGGCTCTCTCCGCTGATGATTTTCGGCACGCAGTGGTACATCCTGTTCAACGTGATTGCCGGCGCGACGGGCATCCCGACCGAGTTGCGGCTGGCCGCGCGCAACTTCGGTCTGCGCGGCTGGCTGCTGTGGAAGCGCTTCCTGATCCCGGCGGTGTTCCCCAACCTGCTCACGGGCCTGGTGACGGCTGCCGGCGGTTCGTGGAACGCCAGCATCGTCTCCGAATACGTCACGTGGGGCGACCGCACGCTGGTGGCCACGGGCCTGGGCAGCTACATCGCCGAGATGACATCGAAGGGTGACTTCCCGCGCATTGCGCTGGGCATTGTGGTGATGAGCCTGTTCGTGGTCGGCTTCAACCGGCTGCTGTGGAACCGCCTGTATGACATCGCGCAAGAGCGCACCCGCCTGTAAGCCGACGCGCTTGTAATCCGACTACCTAGCAGAGAGCATCAACATGGCCACCAACGGCGAATCTGTCATCGAGCTGCGCGGCGTCTCGAAAATCTTCCGCACCGCAGACCACACCGACCGCTCGGTGCTCGAGGGTTTGGATATCAACATCCGCGAGGGCGAGATCGTCGCCATGCTGGGCAAGTCCGGCTCGGGCAAGTCGACCCTGCTGCGCATCATGGCGGGCCTGGTGCGTGCCGACCGCGGCCAGGTGCTGTTCCGTGGCCGCGAGTATTCCGGCCCGGTGCAGGGCATCGCGATGGTGTTCCAGTCGTTTGCGCTGTTCCCGTGGCTGACCGTGCAGCAGAACGTGGAACTCGGTTTGGAAGCGCAAGGCGTGCCCAAGGCTGACCGTGAAGAGCGCGCCGAACAGGCCATCGACCTGATCGGCCTGTCGGGCTTCAACAGCGCCCTGCCGCGCGAACTCTCGGGCGGCATGCGCCAGCGCGTGGGCATTGCGCGCGCGCTCGTCACCGAGCCCGATCTGCTGCTGATGGACGAAGCGTTCTCCGCACTCGACGTGCTGACCGGCGAGAACCTGCGCGACGAAATGCTCGACCTGTGGGAAGATCGCCGCACCAAGATCAAGGCCATCCTGATCGTCTCGCACAACATTGAAGAGGCGGTGATGATGGCGGACCGCATCGTCATCCTCTCCAGCGACCCAGGGCGCATCCGCGCCGAAGTGCGTGTGCCCTTCCCGCGCCCGCGCAACCGCGATTCCGCCGCTGTGCGCAACCTCATCGACGAGGTGTACGGCCTGATGACCTCGCCCGAGCGCGTGGGTGTGCACGTGGGCGCCGAGTCTGCTGCGCAGCAACTCGCCTACCGCCTGCCGGAAGCCGAGATCGGCCAGATGGAGGCGCTTCTCGACTTGCTGGTCGAAGCCCCATTCAATGGCCGCGCAGACTTGCCGCACCTGGCCGAAGAAGCCGGCGTGACCGACGACGACCTGCTGCCCGCCTGCGAAGCGCTGGCCCTGCTGCAGCTCGCCACGATCGAGCGCGGCGACATCATCGTTACGCCGTTCGGCAAGACCTACATGGAAACCGAACCGCCCGAGCGCAAGGTGCTGTTCGGCCAGAAGCTGCTCGAACAGGTGGCCCTGGCCTCGCACATCCGTGCCGAGCTGGAAGCCAACGAAGACGGCGAGATTCGCGAAGAGCAGGTCCTGCGCGAGCTGGAGGCCTACCTCAAGCCCGAGGAAGCCGAACGCGTGCTCAAGATCGGCATCGAATGGGGCCGCTACGGCGAGGTGTACGAATACGTGTACAACACCGGCATGCTGACCCTGCCCCGTGAAGAGCGGGAGGAACGCGAAGAGCGTGAAGCGCAGGAAGGCGACGGGGCTGCCGGGGCGTAAGACGCCGCTCACGTCGTTCCCCTGAACAAGAGCCGCGCGATGCGGCTCTTGTCATATCCAGACGTTGTTCACGCGGTGCGACGGTTTGCCGCCAGCGCGGAATTAGCCATTGCCTCGACAAGCAAGGTCTCGAAAAAGCACGCCTGGCCGCACGCTTCGGCCGGATGCGGATCGGCAGCACGCCTGGGGCAAAACGGCAGGCAACACCCCCCTGCCGCCGATCTGGATACCGATGCTGTTTTGCGGTGTAATACCTCGCATCCGCACATGCTGGCGTTGTCCGCACAGGGACGCCCGGCAGCCTTACTGGTCACCATGCATTTCGCCCGCACCCGCAAAAGACTGACCGCCTGGCTTGGCCTGGTGGCGATGGTGCTCGTGCTGTTTGTGCCAATGGTGAGCCAGGCGCTGGAGGCGCAAGCGCTGCAGGCGTTCGAGCAGGCTGCGCCGCTTTGTGAAGCCAAACCATCTGCCGCTGCCAGCACCGCCCTGCCCATCGGGCATGAGATGCCAGCCGGCCACCACCACGCGGCCTGCGGCTACTGCGATCTGTTGGCAGACCAGGTGCTGGTGCCGACAACCCTTGCGCCGATGGTGGAGCCGGCACCCATCCATGCCACGGCATGGCCCGCGGAACCCGGTCGTCTGGCTGCGCATCAGGCGCGCCATACCGGGCGGCCGCGCGACTCACCCTTCCTCCTCTGACCACGTCAAACCAGGGCAGCGACTGCACCGCGCACTCGCACCCGGCTCGAGCCGTTTTCAGACAAGACGCCGTGCGACGCACCTACTATTGATCAGGGCGCGCACGTACCTATCAGCGTGAGGAACACCCATGACAACACCATCCAATATGCTCCGGTGCGCGGCACTGCTCGCGTGCGCCACCGGCATGTTTGCACCCATTGCGGCGCATGCCTGCGCCACCTGCGGCTGCTCGCTCAGCACCGATGCCGCGATGGGCTATTCGGCCATCCCGGGCTGGCGCATCAGCTTCGACTACACCTACCTCCCGCAGAACCAGCTGCGCAGTGGCACCCACGCAGTCACGCCGGCACAGGCCGCCAGCATCAATGACGCGGGCGGCAACCAGGAGGTCGAGCGCCAGACCATCAACCGCTACATCAATCTCGGCATCCACTACAGCCCAAACAGCAGCTGGAACTTCAGCGCGATCGTGCCGTATGTGGACCGCAGCCATACCACTTACGGCGCGGTCACGTCGGATCAGCTCACGCCGGACAACCTGAGCGGCGCCACCGCCAGCGGCTTGGGCGACATCAAACTGATCACAAGCTATCAGGGCTTTCTGCCCACGCACAACCTGGGCGTGCAACTGGGCATCAAGCTGCCGACGGGCCGCTACGGCGGGCAGAACGTGCTGACTGGCAACACCGTCGGGCGCAACCCGGTGTTCTTCAACAGCGGCCCGAACGCGGCGGGCGTGCAGGCACTGGATACCAGCCTGCAGCCCGGCACAGGCAGTACCGATGTGATCCTGGGTGCCTACTACTACCAGCCCGTCAGCCAGGACTTCGATGCCTTCATCAACGGCCAATTCCAGGCCGCCGTGCACCAGCGTTTGAACGAGACTGGGGCGGATTTCCGTCCGGGCAACCTTGCCACCATGAGCTTTGGCGTGCGCTACGAGGCCAACCCGCACATCGTGCCGCAGCTGCAGTTCAACGTGACGCGCAAGAACGCTGACAAAGGCGCGCTGGCCGATACCACCAACACCGCCGGGACGGTGGTCTACCTGTCGCCGGGTGTGACGGTGAGCGTGGCGCATAACGTGCAGATCTATGCGTTCCTGCAGAAGGCGCTCTACAGCAACCTGCAGGGGTATCAACTCTTCCCGCGTTGGTCGGGCACGGTCGGAGCCAGCTATGCATTCTGATCGAGCATGGTCGCGGCGCGCGTGGCTGCAGGCGGCCGGTGCGGCGGCGCTGGGTGCCGGACTGGGCAGTCCATCTCACGATGCCCAGGCGGCAAGCCTTGAAGTCGGGCGGCCAGCGCCTGCGCTGGTGCTGCGCACGATCGACGGGCACAGCATCTCCACCGAAGACCTGCGTGGCCACGTCGTGATCCTGACCTTCTGGGCGACATGGTGCGGCCCGTGCCATCAAGAACTGCCCTTGCTTTCCGACTACGCGGCAAAGCATGCAGACCGGGGCCTGCGCGTTCTCGGCTTCAGCCTGGATGAGCCGGCCTCATTGCCTGAAGTGCGTGAAATGGCAGCGGCCTGGAGTTTTCCGGTGGGGCTGCTCGGCAGCGCCTATGCGGGCGGCTATGGTCGGGTGTGGCGGATTCCGGTCAACTTCACGATCGACCGCAATGGCCTGCTGGCCGACAACGGTTGGGACTCGCGTGAACCCGCGTGGACGACCGAACGGCTTGAACGCATCGTTACACCCTTGCTGCGTTGACGGTCCGATCGCATGGCAGCGCGCCAATAAAAACGGGCCGCAGACGCACTCCGGCCCGGTCAACGACGCAACGTTGGGCAACGCCGCGTACGAGGGATCGTTACTGCGGCAGGTAGTTGATATACGACAGCGTGCCATCGGCATTGGCCTGCGCCAGGCGGAGTGCACCGGAGCACTGGCCCTAGCCCGCACACTACCGCCTGAGCCAAGGCGAATCCACCGACCAGAAAATCACATCCACCCCCAGATAGTCCTTGGCAAAGCTCACGAACTGGTCGCGTGTGAATGGTTTGCCGGTCTTGGGGTTGACGTAGCGCAGCGTGGGCTCCTGCACCGCCATCGCCACCAGCGGCAGCTTGCCTTTGTATTGATGGAAGAACGGATAGGCGTTCTTCATCTGCGCTTTCTTCCAGGGGACGATGTCCGGCCCGCCAAGGCCGATGCCTTCCTGCGCAGCAGTGGCAAACGTGCGGGACATGTACTGGTGATCGTTGTCCCATTCACACGGCCAGAAGTTGACGTACTGCACGACGGCGGAGCGATGGAACTGCTGCCGAGCGAAGCGCATGTTCTCCAGCGTGGCGTTGAAGTACCCATCGCAACTGAAGCGCGTCTTGTCACGCTTGCGATCGATGTCGATGGCGGTTTCCGGCAGATTGATCCCCAGGATGCGGCCGTCGAACTGCTTGGCCAGCGCGGTCAGCAGTGCCTGGAAGCGCTGACGCAATGCCGGATTCCATTGCTGTGCCACCCACCCGCTGCCACCTGGGTTGACTTCAGAGTCGTCGGATTGACGCACCAGTCCGCCGCCATACGCAGGGTCGGTCAGCAGATACGAGGGGATATGGCGCGCAGTGGGCAAGAAGAAACGATCCTGTACCTGGACGAACAGTTGCTTCTTGCGTTGCTGCAGATACGCAAGATCGCGCTCGATGCCGGAGAAGTCGTAGCGGCCCGGCTCAGGCTCCAGCGACTTCCAGCTATAGACGATCTGCACGCCCTCAATGTCAGAGCGTTGCAGCAGCGGCTCGATCTTGGTCAGCTCATCCGAGCCGGTGTAGAGAAAATGACGCAGCTCGCTGGCCGTCGCGCCGGCGCAGGCCAGCAACAGGACGAGCGCGGTGAACAGATGCTTTCCGCAAGCAAGGGTGCTGCGCATGACGGACTCTCTATGAATGGGGATGACAAAAGGGAGTCCGCCGTACGCCGGCAAGTTCCTGGCGCACGTCTGTCTGTGACAATTTTGCTGGCTGGATGTCGTCGGGGCGCGATGAGTGTACCGACCCGATTCCTCCTCCGCTTACTTCCACTTCTCCCCAATCCCCGCCAACCCCGCCTTCTGCAAATCCTCCGCGCTCATCACCACACGGAACTCACAATCGGCGTTGAACAGCAGGAACCACGGCTCGGCGAGTGCGGGAATCTGCGAGGGCGCATCCAGGTTGACGATGAGCACCGCACCGCGCCCACCAGCCTGTTCGGTGAAGTAAGCGGCTTCGGGTTTGATCGCCTCCATCACGCGCGGGATCAACTCGGCGATGGAGCCGTCGCGCACGTAGGTATTGAAGGGCTCGTGCGGGATTCGCACGTTCATGAGCATGCGCATGGTTGTTCTCCTGGTGCGTTAGCGTGGATTCCACAGCACTGCGTGCAAACCGGAACTGCCGGTCGCCTGGCTGATGGCGCCGCCGGGCAGCGCGCGGCAAAGAGACGTCGCCCTGCTCGATGGCTTGGATGTGAGTTGCATGCAGCGCCCCTTTGAGTCGTGGGCTCTTTCACGTGCATGGCGCCTTGATGTGTTCCGGCCCAACGCTTGATGGCCGGTACATGCACGACAGCAGATCGCTGCGGCTTGCGTGGTTGGAAACCGCAGCAAACGGGTGCCACCCCATATGGGTGAACCCGGTATCAGTATCGCACATTCAAAACGGGACTTGGCAAAGCCGCCGTGCGCGATGCAAAAGTCGCGCCACAGGTTGTGCTGCCAAGTCTTGCGACCAGCGTGCCGGCAAGGGGCGCGCGTTTCGCGTCAAAACCTTTGCAGATCTGAAACACCCCTGTGGACAGCTGTTGTGGATAACCGCTGTGGGCAACTTGTGGGGATAACATTTCGTTCTTTGGATAGCCGCCCTTAGCCTCAGACCACCATGACGGGACGAACCAGCATTCGAAGAGCAAGCCAGGCCGATGCCGCCACGTTGTGCACCGCTGAAAAGGCCACCGCACTCACCCCGGGGCTCCTGGTGTCACAGCCTCACGAGCTGCAGGTTGAGGCATTCGAACAAAAGATCGCGCTGCTTGAGCAAGACGGGCTGTACCTCGTGGCAGAGCACGAGGGCGCTGTGATCGGGCACGCGTTTCTGGAGCCGATGACGCTCATCGCGCTCTCTCACGTCTTCAGTCTCACAATCGTCGTCCACCCGGGTCACCTAGAACGCGGGGTCGGCACTGCGCTCATGACCGAACTGATGGCGTGGGCGGAAAGCCATCCCCGCATCGAAAAGGTTGAGCTTCGAGTCAGGGCGACGAACGCTCGTGCCATTGCCTTGTACAAGCGCTTTGGATTCGTGGAAGAGGGACGGTTCGAGAAGCGCATACGGCTGCCGGACGGGTCGTATATCGCGGATCTGTCCATGGCGCGATTTGTTGGTCATCCTGGCTCGTAACCTTTCCCAGCCCAACTACCTCGCGAGATCTGCGTGGGATACGAGAATCGCGGCTGTGCGATGAAGCGACCTTCCCCGAGATTGAATCAAGAGAAGGAACGCACGCCGGACAGAGCGTCTCGCTTCCTTCGATACGAGGCCGCGTCTAGCGCATCACGGCCGTTTGCCGCCCCTCCTTGTGGACACCCCCCCCACCTGTGAATAACACCAGGGAAAAGCGTGTTGGCTCTCCGGGGTTAGCGTGTCCACAGCGCAGGAACAACTTCCACCCATGGCGACCGTGCCTGGTGCGATTGCCCGAACTCATCCACGCAACAGCACACACTGCCCGATGGGTTGTCCGTTCTGCAAGCCATTGATGCAAAAGCGCTTTTGGCACCTATCCACAGAACTTATCCACCGTTATCTATTACTACTATCTGTATACATAAAGAGGTAAACCTATAAACCCGCTATGGGGCAAGTCGCTCGATCGGGCATGTGAATATCGATTCCGCTTTGAACACGGCAACCCCCCTCTCTTTCGTCCTTGCACCACGCACGGCGCGTACTACGCTTGGTGAGGTTTGCGTAGCGCACTGTCATACGGCCCGAGCAGAGTCAGCGTGCCGTGTCCCGATCGAGACCGGCTTCCTCCCCAGAGAACACACCATGCGAAAACTGTTTGCAGCCATTGCACTCTTGCTGGCCATGACGCCCGTTGTGCAGGCGCAGGTGAAGCCGTATCCGCCAGGTTGTCGCCACCAGAACATGCAGACTGACGGGGCGACCTTGTTTGTGCGGGTGTGCGGCAGCGGGCCGGCGGTGGTCTTGCTGCACGGTTTTGGCGACACGGGCGACATGTGGGCGCCGCTGGCCACCGAGCTGGCACGCACCCATACCGTGGTGGTTCCGGATCTGCGTGGCATGGGGTTGTCGTCGCACCCTGATGGCGGCTACGACAAACGCACGCAGGCGGGCGACATCCGGGCTGTGCTGACGCACCTGAACATCGATCAGGCCGACGTGGTCGGCCACGACATCGGCACCATGGTTGCCTTCGCCTATGCGGCACGCTATCCGGACAAGACGACACGGCTGGTCGTGATGGATGCGCCGGTGCCGGGCGTCCCCCCGTGGGAACAGATCGTCCGCTCGCCTGCCCTCTGGCACTTCTCGTTTGGCGGCCCCGATGCGGAGCGTCTGGTGAAAGGCCGTGAGCGGATCTATCTGGATCGGTTCTGGAACGAGTTTGCCGGAGACCGCACGAAGATCGACGAGGCAACGCGCGTGCACTATGCGCGCCTTTATGCGAAGCCCGGTGCCATGCACTCTGCGTTCGCGCAGTTCCTGTCGATTCCGCAAGACGCGGAAGACAACCAGAAATCGCTCGCGACCAAGCTGACCATGCCGGTGCTGGCCATCGGCGGTGAAAAGTCCTTCGGCCCGAACGAGGCGATCGTCATGCGCAATGCCGCCACCAATGTGCAAGAGCTGGTGGTTCCCAATGCCGGGCATTGGTTGATGGAAGAACAGCCGCAAGCTACCGTGAGCGCGATCGTGAAGTTCCTCGCGCAATAGCGTCTGCTCTTCACGCGCCCGGCAAACCAATCTCCGCTCCATTCATGAAGACACGCCAACGCTATGCCGCTGCATGCGGGCTGCTCGCCTGCAGCATCGCTACGGCATCGCCCGATGAAGACCTGCTGGGCCAGAAGCAAGGGTATCCGTTGGCGCCAAGCGCGACGCGCATCCACGAAGCCCCTTACATCGTGGGTTCCTTTAGCGGCATGGATCGGCTCTCACCGTCCTGCGAGCTTGCACCGGCTGACAAACCGGTGCCACTCAAGATCGCCGACAAGGATGCCGACTTCCGGTATCGCTTTCGTGGTGGTGACTACACGCTGGCGGACTACATGCAGCATCAGCGCGCGACCGCCGTTCTGATCGTTCAAGACGGCACCCTCCTGGCGGAACACTACGGCTACGACCGCACGCAAGACATGCGCATGCTGTCCAACTCGATGGCCAAGACGCTGGTGGCGCTCGTGATCGGCAAGGCACTGGAGGACGGCAGCCTGCACGCGCTGGAGGATCGCGTTGACCAATACGTGCCCGGGCTTGCCGGCACCCTGTACGGTGCAACGCGCATTGTCGATCTGCTGCGCATGGCCTCCGGCGCAAAGTATGTGGAGGACTACACCCCCACGGATGATCGGGCGCGATTCCTCGGCACGGCCGCTAAGCAAGGGGTGCTTGCGGCAGCCGCACAGGTGAGCGAGCGTGCCGATCCGCCGGGTACGCGTTTCAACTACGCGGGAGCGCAAACCGAAGTACTGAGCTTGGTGCTCCAGGCCGCCACGCAACGCAGCCTGTGCGACTTCGTGGATGAAAAGCTATGGAAGCCGATGGGTGCGCAATCCAAGGCGACCTATCTGGTGCGCCAATCCGATGGATCGGCGTTTGCGCAAGGCGGCTTCAACGCAACGGCGCGCGACTACGCCCGTCTTGGGGCCATGCTTGCCGACGATGGCGTGGTGCAGGGTCGGCAAGTGGTGCCGCGCGACTTCCTGTTGAACATGACGGACGCATCGCGCCAACCGGAGCCGTTTCGCCCCGGGCAGATGGTCTATCACGGTAGCCGCTACTACGGCTACGGCTTTCAGGTCTGGCTCCTCCCGGGAGAGGCACGGCGGTCCGTGCTGCTGGGCATCCACGGACAAGCCATCTACGTGGATCCGCAATCCAAGCTGACCATGGTCCACCTTGCGGTGGGGCAGGACGCATCAGGCGATGCGAGCGGTGCCCACCTGGGCGCAGAGCGGGACGCGTTGTGGCGCGGTGTTGTAGAGCGGTTTGCGCGCTGAAGCGAATCTGCGCCCTCACCAGCGCGAGGTGTGGTCTTCCGTCACGCCGGGCAGCCCTTGCACGGCATGCCGGATGCCCGTGTCCGGATCCACGATCTCGCCATCAAAATGGCCGATGGGCTGGATATAACGGCTGGCGGCGATGAGCAGGTTTTTGTTTTCGCTGCGCGCGCCTTCCGGCGTGAATGTCAGGTCGACCAGGCGATTGGCACTGCGGACGTGCCACGGTTGCAGCGGCTGCTTGGCATCGAAATCAAATTCGACCGCGCCGACGCGGATCAGCTTGCCGTGCAGCCACACGGCGTTCTCGGCATCCGCCATATAACCTTGCTGCAGGTTGAAGCCCATGTCACGACTGTGCGCGCTGGCCCAGCGCCAATGCGTTTCCCGCGCCAGCAGGCCGTTCGAGTAATCCAGCGAGGCCACGGCGCCATCCAGCCCATAGCGTTTGTCCGGGCAATCTGCAGTGCCACTGACCTGCAGCCCGCCGCTCTTGTGCGTCGAGTGTGCAAGCCAATTGGCGGGGGCAATGGATGCCAGCACCGGCGGCATGCCCGCCAGTTCGATGTCTGCGGCCAGCCGCAGCTTGGGTGACTGAATGGTCAGGGTCAGGCGATCGCCTTTGCGTTGGAAGGCCATGCGGCAACGCCCGGCCGTGAAAGACGCATGACCAAAGGCGCGGTCTTCCACCTTTGCGGACAGACCCGGCAATCCATTCGCACTGGTCGCACCAACAACTTCGCGGCGTTGCCGGTCGAACAGATAGGCGAACGCTGTGCCAGTCCAACCCACATCAACAATCGCCGCACCGATGAAGTAATCCGGATGCGCAATCGCGGCATATTGCCAACGCTTGTGATGCAGCTTGCGGGTCAGCCGCTGGTAAAGCGTGGTTTGCAGCGGCTGCCAGTCCAACTGTTCCACGATCCCCTCATACATGCCAAACGCAGGCAGGCCGTGTTCAAGCACCAGATGGCTGGGCGCGGCGGGAAGGCGCGATGTAGTCATGGCGTGTCGCGTAGGTCGTGGGCGGAGTGCGGTGACTCTACACGCCACCTGATGCGGCATGTGGCGTTTGAAGTGGCTGTATGGACGTGCGTTGCGGCAACGCCGGGGGGTGTGCGCCCTGATCCTGCCCCGCGCCTGAGCGACTGACCGATTTCAGCTTGAGAGCGGCCATCAAAGCGTTGCGCGGTCGAGCGTTGCCTTACGGGCGCCCCCGGCCCCGACGCTTGGCTTGCAGTAGTCGAAGCCGTGCCCGAGCGCTACGATCTATGCTCACCGGCTGCTTCTTCGCTGTCGAAGACTTCTTCAATGCCACGTCACCACCACCACGTCTACGTTGTCGAACTCTCGCGGCAAGTGCTGGCCGAAGCGCGCTTTGTGAAAGCGAATCCCGATTACCTCGGCGACAAGCCTTGCGTTTATGTGGGCATGACAGGACAGTCGCCGGACGTGCGCTTTGACAAACACAAGGCGGGGCTGAAATCGAACCGGTTTGTGCGGGAGTATGGCTTGCGCCTGATGCCGGAGCTGTACGAGTGCTTCAACCCGATGCCTTACGAAGCGGCACGGGAGATGGAAGTGGAGCTGGCGATCGGCTTGCGCGAGGAAGGGTATGCGGTGTGGCAAGCGTGAAGCGGTGACGGATGCCGTCCCCTAGTCGACTCCCTCCGGATTGCAAGGCGCAACTGGCGCCGTTGAAGATTCGGGGCGGCCAGCATATTGCCCCATCAACCAACGGCGGTTCGCAGGTGCGTTGATGCGCTTGTCTCTGATCACGGCTCGCCTTCCAAATACTGTTCATCGGAAACAGGTTCCAGCCATTCCACTGCCTTGCCGTCGAGTGCCTCCTGAACCGCGATGTGCGTCATTGCTGTCGTCGAAGTGGCGCCGTGCCAGTGCTTGTGATTCGGCGGGCACCAGATCACGTCGCCAGCCCGGATCTCCACCTTCTCTTCGCCTTCGCACTGCGTCCAGCCGCATCCTGCCGTGACGATGAGTGTTTGCCCGAGCGGATGGGTGTGCCAGTTGGTGCGCGCGCCCGGTTCAAAGGTCACAGCGGCGCACGAGTGACGAGCGGGCAGCGGAGGATTGCTCAAGGGATCAATCCTCACGCTGCCGGTGAACCACTCAGCGGGGCCCTTGATGGAGGGTTGCGTTCCTACCCGTTTCAGTTCCATGGCTGCTCCTTAGTGTCACGCCTGCTTCAGGTTCTGCCTGAAGAAGGCTTCCAACCTGTCGAAGGGAATCTTTTCGAGTCGGTCGTAAAGGTCGACGTGGTCCGCGTCCGGGACGATCACGAACTCTTTCGGGCCGGATGCTGCCTTGTAGGCATCTTCCGAGTAGTACCTCGAGTGGGCATTTGCGCCGGCCACCAGCATGATCGGCCGTGGCGCGACCATCGCGATGTTTGCCGCCAGTGGGAACTCGAAGAACGACATCGGCGTCGTGGCCGTCCACGCCGTCGTGGAGTTGATCGAGCGGGGATGGAAGCCCCGCGGCGTGCGGTAGTAGTCGAAGAACGCGGCCAGCACGGGGTCGGGATTGGCCGGCAGCTTTTCTGGCAGCACGCGGTCGCCTTTCAGCAACTGGCCGTTGGCGTCGAAGGGCACTTCGTGAAAGCCCAGCGCAAACGTCCCTTTCTCCGCATCGATCCAGCGTTGTTGGCTCAGGTAGTCGATCACCTGATGCCGTTGTTCGAGGGTGTAGCCGTCTTTGTAGCTGCGGCTCATGCTGCGCGACATGTCGTACATCGAAGCCGTAGCCACCGCCTTGATCCGCGAATCGCCGCTTGCGGCCGTCAGCGCCATGCCGCTCAGGCCGCAGATCGCCATGGCGCCGATGCGCTCGCGGTCCACATCCGGCAGCAGACCCAGGTAATCGACCGCGGCGCTGAAGTCTTCTGTGAAGATGTCCGGCGATGCCACGTTGCGCACCTCGCCACCGCTCTCGCCAGTAAACGAGGGATCGAACGCGAGCGTGACAAAGCCGCGTTCCGCGAGCGTCTGGGCGTAGAGGCCCGACGATTGTTCCTTCACCGCACCGAACGGACCGCTCAGCACCAGAGCCGGCAGCCTGCCGACGCCAGGACGCTTCGGCCGGTACAGGTCGCCGGCGAGAACGATCCCGAATCGGTTCTTGAACGTCACCTTGCGATGCATCACGCGGTCGTTTTGCGCGAACACCTTGTCCCATCGACCCGTCGGTTCCATGTGTACTCCGGTTGAATGTTTGCGATCGCCGGCGAGTGCGGGCGCGGCCGTCACGGCGGCCGCTCCGAGAGCCAAGGCGTTTTGCAGCGCACGGCGGCGAGAATTCGAGAAATCCATGTAGGTTCCTTTGAACTAGGTCATCACGCTACCCGGCGACTGCGATGCGCCGTGGTCAATGCCAGGGCCGACGCAGCCACCAAGAGGAGTGCACTGAAGCCGAAGGTAGCGGTATAGCCGCTGGCATCTAACAGCACGCCTCCGACCGTCGAACCCAGTGCGATCGCCAACTGGACCACGGCCACCATCAGCCCGCCGCCCGCTTCGGCGCTTTTCGGCAGCGTCGTTGCCAGCCAGCTCCACCAGCCGACGGGCGCGGCAGTCCCGAGCAACCCCCACACGGCCAGCAGGCCAACAGCGGCGCCAGTCTGTTCTCCGTACAGAACCAGCGCCACGGCGACGGCCGCCATTGCGAGTGGAATGGCGATCAGGGTGCGGTACAGACTGCGAGAGAGGAACCAACCGATGATGGTGGTGCCAATGAAGCCCGCGACCCCCATCGCGAGCAGCACCAGCGAAAGCGTCGAGGCGTTTGCGTGGGTCGTCGTTTCCAGGAAGGGGCGCACAAATGTGAAGAGCGCGAACTGCCCCATGAAAAATAGGCCGACCGCCGCCATCCCCAGCAGTACCAGCGGATCCGCCAGCAGGCGCAATGCGTTGCGGGATCCGGGAGCCGGTGCGTCTGCCCGCATCGATGGCAGGCTCGCCCATTGCCAGGCGAAGGCGAGCGCCGCGACAGGCACAAGACCGAAGAAGGCACCACGCCATCCGACCAGCGAGCCGATGAAGCTGCCCAGCGGTGCGGCGATCACCGTGGCAAGCGCACTGCCGCCGTTGAAGATCGCCAGTGCGCGCGGGACCTTCGGTGCGGGTACCAGCCGGATGGCCGTCGCGGCTGACATGGACCAGAAGCCACCGACGGACACCCCGATGAGCACGCGGCCGATCATGTACATCACGAGGCTGTGCGCCAAAGCGATGAGCGCACCGGACACGGCCATGAAAGCGGTCATCCACAGCAGGATGGTCTTGCGATCCGTCTGCCGCGCTAGCGCCGGAAGCAGAAGGCTAGTCAAGACAGCAAAGGCGCCGGACACGGCGATCCCTTGACCGGCCACACCCTCGCTGACGTGCAGGTCCGTCGCGATGGGCGTGAGCAGGCTGACCGGCATGAACTCCGATGCGATCAATGCAAAGACGCACAGCGCCATGGCGAACACGCCACTCCAGTGGCTCTGTTGGCCGCGGCTGGCAGGAGCAATCGCAGGCGATGCGGCTGGGAGCGGCCGGCTGTCGAGTTGGGGTGTGAGGGTCGATGGTGCTTGGGTCATGCCCCAAATTATGGTGACCACCTGCGCCCGCCACTAGATAATGAATCCTGAATACATCTAGTAGATAAGCTAATGAATCGGAGGATGGGACCGTGGCGAGGAGGAATCTGAACGATCTGCTGGGCTTCGTGACCGTTGCGCGCGAGGGCAGCTTTACGCGTGCCGCAGCGAGTCTCGGGGTGACTCAATCCGCGTTGAGCCAATCCATCCGCGGGCTGGAGGAGCGGCTCCAGATCCGCCTGTTGACCAGAACAACGCGCAGCGTGTCAACGACGGCCGCCGGCGAACGTCTGATGCAGGCGATTGGGCAGCGCTTCGACGAGATTGAATCCGAGCTCGATGCATTGACGGCGCTGCGGGACAAGCCGGCCGGCACGGTCCGCATCACCTGCGGCGATCACGTGCTGCAGAGCATTCTGCTGCCCCGGCTCACGCCCTTGCTGCAGGATTACCCAGACATCAAGGTGGAGTTCGACGTCAACTACGGGTTCCGAGACATCGTGGCCGACCGCTTCGATGCCGGCGTGCGCATGGGCAACACCATAGACAAGGACATGATCGCCATCCCGATCGGGCCAGCATTACGCCTGGCGGTGGTTGCGTCACCCGCGTATTTCGCGGCCCATCCCGCGCCGAAGCTTCCTCGGGATCTGACGGAGCATCGTTGCATCAATCAGCGCATGCCGACCTCCGGCGGCCTGTACGTTTGGGACTTCGAACGGCGCGGCCGCAAGATCAACGTCCGCGTCGACGGCCCGCTCGTTTTCAACACCACACCCCCGCAAGTGGACGCGGCGCTCGCCGGCTTGGGCGTCGTCCTTCTTCCTGAAGACGAAGTCATGTCTCACATCAGCGCCGGGCGGCTGGTCCGCGTTTTAGAAGACTGGTGCCCGAAGTTTGCCGGGTACCACCTCTACTACCCGAGTCGGCGGCAGCCTTCTCCGGCGTTCTCGCTAGTCGTGGACGCATTGCGTTTTCGTGCGTGACATCAACGAATCCTGGAAAAAACGGGGACGGTGGGTGCGGTCCGTCCATGACGGCCGGATGGCGCTAAATCGGCCGCCCCACACGCAGCGCGTTGATTGTCTCTGAAGCGTTGGACCGTGCCGGTCGTAGGTGGCGCAGTCACTGAACGCTATCGGCCACGAGCGGTCGCTAGATCCCGGCGCGCAAATCGTCGACATTCACCAAGACAAAGGTGCCCTCTCATGCAGGGCAACGCTTGGAGAGACGGTATGGAGAGTGGATGCGTATCGCCCGTGTCGGGCATTAGTGGAGTGTTGCTCGGCAATTCGTTCGTCGCGGTCATGGTCGCTACCGATCGGGAAAATCTTGGGTTTCTGAACGACATTCATCACGAATGCATCTTGCCGAGTGAAGGCCGCCCGCCATTCGCCCGAAGACAGAACCCTGGGGTTGGTCTCGCGCCCCAAGGCCCTTTGGGCGGCATAGAGCAGCCCGACAACGGCCGCAAAGCCGATCGGACCGATCACCATCACGTCGACGTCGCTGTCCGCGACTTCCTGACCACGGGCGACGGAACCGAAAACGAATGCGGCGTCGATCTGATCGGAACACGGGATCAGAGCCTCGGCGAGCACGTCGGCAAGACCGGAAGTCTTGCGCATGATGCTCGCCAGTTCCTCGTAAATCGGAAGCCCTATTTGCGCGATAGACACTCTGTTGCCTTGCCGATCCCGGCTCAAAATTCCCGCCGCGGCCAGCTTGCTCAGTTCCTTGTGCAGCGTGCCCCCCGCCCCGCCAGTCAGACGCGCGATTTCACGGACGTGAAACTCCTTATTTCGATGGGCACAGATGCGGCCTGACGCACTCGCCGTTTCAGTTATCCTTGCCGCTTCGCGTTGTCACCCGCCCGTCGGCCTTTGCACGCCGCATGACCGAAACCGACCCATCCCACCGCGTCCGCATCGAACCGCTCGGCGTCAGCTTCGACGCGCCGGAATCGCTGACACTGCTTGAAGCCGCTGGCTTCGCTGGTGTGTCGCTGCCGCGCTCGTGCCGCAACGGCACCTGCCGAAGCTGCTTCTCCCGGATCGTCAGCGGCACCGTCCGCTACACGATCGAATGGCCGGGCCTGAGCCGCGAGGAAAAAGCCAACGGCTACACGCTGCCGTGCGTCGCGATCGCGACGTCGGACGTCATCGTCGACGTGCCCGATGCGACCGTGGCGTAAGTCCGCAGCCTCCATTACGCTCATGACGAATCCACCCTCCAGCCCGCCGCCCCGCCTCCCGCGTCATGTCGCGGTGATCGGCGCAGCGGGCGGCCTCGGCCAAGCCATCCTGCGCATCTGCCGCGCCGAGGGCATCCGTTTCACCGCCATCGTCCGTTCCAGGCCCGAGCGGATCGCCGACGTGCCGGCCGGCTGCCGCGTCGCCGTCGTCCGTTCGCTTGCGGACCGCGCCGCGCTCACCGATGCATTCGCCGGCACCGACGCGGTGCTCACCGCGCTCGGCGTCACGCCGACGAGCGACGATCCATCCTCGCGGCTTTCCGCGAATATGGACGCGGTCAACGCGTCGATGCGTGCAGCGGATGTCGACCGCATCGTCGTGGTCAATACGCTGTTGACAGCGCCGCCGGGTGAACCGCCGAGTCGCGCGATCCGGTTCTTTTCGCACGTGCCCGGCCGGATCGGCCGAGGCGCGGCCGAATTGCAGGCCGTCGTCGACGCGCTCGGCAACGGCGCGTTCGCGTCGCTGCGCTGGACGCTCGTGCGCGCGGCCGTCAATGCGCGCGGCAAGGACGAACGCCCGGCCGCGTCGGTCGACGCGAACGGCACACGCAACAACAGCCTGATGCCGGTGTCGTATGACGCAATGGGAAGATGGATGCTCGAAGAAGCGGCGGCGAACGCGTTCGTACGCCAGGCGCCGAAGGTGTCGCGGCAGCGAAACTGATCCCGCGTTCGGAGCGAACGCGGGCCGCCGGGGGTGTCAGGTTTTCCGTGCCATCCAGCAACGCGACCGGCGGCAGACGCCCAGGGTATCGCTTGCGTCGCGGTTTGGGCGGTGGAAGTTATGGTTCGATCAGCCCCCACAGCTCGTCATCAACGATATCGCATCGAACCGCACAAGCTTGCTGAGCTTCAATTGATCTTGCAGGGCAGCGGTGTACCCTTGTATATGGCATACAGGGGCGTCCCGCATCATGCGTTGAAGTTGTACGCGCTGGGAGCTTCCTGGCTATGGAGCCGGACCGAAAAGTAGTTTCACTGAGCGTCGGCTTCCGAGCGACTCGACGGTCTCCTAAGGGGTGATAGCGGCTGGTCGCCGCTGGCACGCTCGCTGACCGCTATCGGCGAGTTTGCGACATGCGAGACATCAGCCACGCCCTATCCCGCACACCACCTCACGCACCAACAACCTTGTTCTTCCCCGTACGCTTGGCCTCGTACATGGCACGATCAGCCCGCTGGATTGCATCCATGGGCGCCTCATCCTTGCCGAGTTCTGCCACACCTGCAGAAAACGTAACGAAGAGCCGCGTATTGCCGGCAACAAAGAAGCGCTGCGTCAACGCGCGCTGAAGCCGCACGATGGCTTGCACGCCGTCTTCCAGGCACGTGTCGGGCATCAGGATGACGAACTCCTCACCGCCAAAGCGTGCGAGCGTGTCTTGGGGGCGCATCGCTTCGCGCGCGACCTGGGCCAGATGCGACAGGGCATCGTCGCCAAAGCTATGCCCATGCGCATCGTTGATCGACTTGAAGTTGTCGATGTCGATGAAGGCGATGGACAGCGCAGATTTCAGATGCGCGGCGCGGGCAACCTCGCGCGCCAGCGCTTCTTCCAGGCCCTTGCGGTTGAGCGCGCCGGTCAGCAGGTCATGGCGCGCAGAGGCGGACGCCAGGTCGAGCGCCTGATGCAGCCGCGCCACTTCCGCCGCGGCCTCTTCGGCCCGCTTCTTCATCGCCGACAGTTCTTCGTGATGGCGTGCAGAAACCAACGACATCCAACGCGTGGCCGCCAGCGCGTCTTGGATCACGGGCGCAATATCGGAGATCGTGCGGGCCGATTCGATCTTCTTGATGCACGCCTCCATGTGGCGATGGTGCTCGCCCGAGCTTTCCGCCGCCGAGGACAGCCGCTCCAGGAAAGACGCCAGCAGCCACTTCATTTCTTCCTGGGCTTCAAGCGACTTCGCCTTCAGCGCGCCCTGCTTCTGGATCACCTCTTTGAGGCGCCGCCGCACGTCTTCCAGCCGGCGCAGGCTCACGGGGGCCTCGCTGGCCTTCATCAAGGCCTCGATCTGCCCGCGCAGCCAGCGGTCATCGAGCGATAGCTCGCCAATGTTCTCAAACACGAGCTGCAGCAGATTCAGCAACGACTTGCGGATCTCGTTCTGATCTGCCGCCGCCAGCGACAGCCGCTGGTTGAACGTCGCCAGTTTGTTGTTCAGGCTGCCAAGGGTTTCCGATTCAGACCGGCAGGCCTTGATCAGTACCCGCGCCGAGGGGCCGATCGTGGTGTTGTCATCGCCCAGCGCCGGCAAACAGTACTCAACCGTGCGTGCGAGCTGTTCGCACAACTCCCGCACCAGGGCCATCCGCTCCGCTTCGTGGGCGTGGAGGCTGGGCTTGTTGCCCGCGATTTCGTAGTAGATCGATGCAAAGTTGTCTGGCGTGGGAAGCAACCTGCGTGAGGCCAGCAGCTTGAGGGCGTGCCGAGCGGTCTCCGAGGGATTTTTTTCTGTCATGCCTAAGCTGCAGGTTTGCGGGACGGGATTCGAGGGGGATTGTCCATGGTTCTGGGTGCGCCGCACAGTCGTTCAAAAGTTTGTGTGTGGGTTTTGCTGCAGGGGTGCGTTCTGTCCCTGAATTTCAGGCTGAACTGTTTGCTGCGCGATAATGCGCGCCTTATGCCTGCGGGACGCAGCGCCGCACACGTGTCAGGCGCATCAGCAAACTCTGATTTGTCTCGCAAACCATTGCTTCAGTTAAAAGCGGCCTCGTAGACTCCGGGTGCCGCTTTCGTGCCATGAGAGAAAGCGGCCGAGGATTGGAACCCTCGGTATCGTCCGGCAGGGACCGAGCATAGGTCCTTGTCGTCAATCTCCCGTGGCCGCTCCCCCTTTATGGGCGAGCCTGGCAGGGACGGCTTCGCGCCGATCGAGTGACGGTACTCGGGTTCCAACCTTGTCAGTGCTCGCCCACCCTCCCCCCGGGTGGCGAGTTTCCTCAATTCGACGGAGACATCGCCATGACAGACCCCCAAGCCATTCCCGATATTCGCCGCTATCAAGCGCATGCTGAGTTGTTCGACAAGCTTTCAAAGCTACGGGCGTTTTTGAGCATGCTGCACGCCAGTGGGTTCGAGCATTTCCGCGCGATGGATGAGACGCGGCAGGCGGAATACCTGTGGACGTGTTTGGATTATGCGGAGGGGGCGTATACGGCGCTGACGGTTTGGGATGGGATGGATGTGGTGAATCAGGAAGACCTTCACTAGGGTGCTGAACTTCCATCGACGGGTATCCGGATTACGGTGTGTTTGCCTATATCGAAATCCGGCTTTAAGGTGCCGTGTTAACAGAGCAAGGAGGCAACCATGAGCAATTACAGAAAACTCGCAGCGATGGTTGTCGTTGCCTCCTTCACGGCGGCAGCGCTGGCGATGTCTCCGACACCTGTGTCGTGGGGCTACCCCGCGCTGGACGCGCTTTGCCTCCTACAGGAAGCCGCGGCTGTTGACGGTGTTTCGGGTGCCTACCCGATCGGGGCGACCGCCGAAACGAAGTTCGGCAAGTGGACCTGCACGAAGGTTGTGGTGAGCCAGTCTCCCGTGAAAACTGGCGGGGTTTGGGTGCAGAAGTAGCAAGGAGGGCGTGTGGGTCATCCACAGTTCAATCCGGATAACCTCATCGACGGGTCACAACCGTAACGTAGACCGTATGTCACTTCAAACCATGATCGCTCTGGAGCCACATGTTCTGTCCAGCATGCAATACCCAAAATTCCGCAACCAGCGTGAACTGCATCCAATGCGGAACGACCCTTATCTATGAAGCCAAAGGGCACTCCACCTCATACATTCAGGGCGCCCAGTTGGTTGACTCGAGAATCTATGGTCTCGTGGGCTGTGTCGTTTGCCTGGGCCTTGCATTCGTCTTGCTGAATACTGTGCTGTCCGAGCTGTCTCTGAATGAGCATCTCGTCTATCTGGGCAGCATCGTCGTTGGTGGTATTGCTGGCCGAGTCGTTGCTTGGAGGAAATGGCGTGCACTCCTACAAGCGTCGAAATCATCGTCTTGATATCCCGTGATGAGTTTCAGGTGGTCGGCTTAGCAACCAAGAAGTGACGCACAACATTTGATCCACAAAGACCCTAAACCGTGCACAGACAATGAAAGCCAATTGGCAGCTGATCGGATCGATTCTAATTTTCTTACTACCGATTCTGGCTTGGATTCTTTACGAGATTGGGCGACTTATCGATAGAGTGAGTGGGCGACCAACCGTGAACGGTGCATCTGTGTACAACTGGCTTAGTCTCGCCGCTGCATTCGTGATTGGATGGGGGGCGGGCCCTGACGCCTTGGGTGTTCTGATTGTTGCATTGATTCCCTCTTGGATCGTCGCAACTCGCCTCTCTAAAAAGTATCGCGGGCAGAAGCTCTCCGTGTCCAACCAACGGTAGCCAACATGTATCGAACAGTATTTCCACGCTCTACTGTGCCCGGCTCCATTGAGCCGACATCGTACGGCCACTTCCTAGCTGGTTCAGTTCCAGCCAAATGCAGGCCGTGTGACCGCCGTGGGTGAGCATTAGCGCTCCGGCACCGGCAATCAACGTCATCAACACAGGAATGACGATCAGCGCTCGGCCGAACGCGCACACCGTGTTGTTGGGCGCGAAGGCCGCGACCACGCTGGCCCCCCGCCTCGCGCGACAACAAACACTCGCGCGAGGCGGCTCAAATTTCCATATTTGATCGACGGGTTGGCCTCATTCCATCAATCGTTGGGCAAGCATGGCCAGTAACAGTCGTTCGACACCAATGCCAAAGCCTGCCCCTTCCCGATACGCGCCACCGCCGGCTACCTGCTGCTGCGCTCCAAGCTCCTTGCAGCGCATTTCGAATCCCTGCCCGTTGAGATAGTAGCTAAGACCTCTTCGAGCAGCCTCATCGAACTGATAACGAAGCCCCAACGAATCGAAGAATCCTGTGGCGATTTTCCGGCTATCGGCAGCTGCGCGTTCTGGATCTGCGGAAAGGCATTCGAAACCGAGTTGCGTGAACTCGCGGTATCGCCCCGCCTGAGGCCGCTCATATCTGTAGCAGCGTGCGATGTAGAACAATCGACGCTCGGGTCTGCCACTGAGCAATTGCTTGCTTTGCTCTTGGAAGAGCGCGGTTGCTTCCGGAATCAGGCAACACGAACGCCCCTTCTTGTCGGGGAAGACCCACATCTGATCGATGATTTCGCTTCCGCCTGCTTTCTCGACGAACGTGTCTTGAGACCACAGGGCGGGCACGATCACCTCCTCTGCACCGCAATCAATGAAGGTAGCTCCGGAAACGGTTCTCAAGCATCCGGATTTGGCAGGCTTCTTTGCCTACGACGAAGCGGGTTCCGCGAAGCATTGTCATGTTCATTCTCCTTAAGAAATAAAAAAAGGCGCCTATGGCGCCTTGGTTTCGTGTTGCCTGAAGCAGGACCGGTTGGCCCCCGCTTTCAGTGCTATGGACGTAACGAACCACGGCGCGATGAAATGCGGCCGTGGTGGTGATGCAGTTTGGCAAGTTCGTTACGGAGTTCCATGTCTGAATACTGACATATGTGTCGCAACAAGTGAACTACTGATCAAGCACCGCCCTCAGCGAATCGCCGGTCTGCACGCCTTCGCGAGATCGTAAATTCGCTTCGAAGCTTGTCGAAGCGCCCGTTATTGAGTTTCTGGGGCGGTACGGAATACTGGGTCAAGGTCTCGGGGCTTGAGGTTGCGTTCCCGCCAGACAAGATCGCGGACGTAGCCAACGTGATCGGGAATGACGTTGAGGGTATCAAGTGCCTTAGCCTAGATAGGCCTGCCTTCGACAACTCTTTCTGGACGTTTGCAATCGAGGCGATGGACCGTTTGGGATTCGCCTTCTATGACGATGCATTGGGCAGCATCCATGTTCTTCACGGTGATCCCGATGATCTTCCTGAATCAATCCGTAGTGAAAGCGTGAACGGCGTTCATAAAATTTCTAGCTTCTCGCAAATCTGGCAGAAGCTCTGAACAGTGCTTTGGGCCGGCTTTGGTTGACCATGTTCAGCCAAAGCCGGCCGGTTTCGAGCGGGCTGCTAACCCAGCGGCCCATTTTTACACCGCGTTTACCCCTCCCCCAACCTTTACCCCGTTTTTACCCCCTTTCCCTAATGTTGCACTGCACGCAGGCCCACTGACGGGAGCCCGCGTGCACGCCGCATCCGGTTCCAGTCGGGCGCTTGAGCGCCGGGCCGGGCGGCACCTAAAACAACAAGGGAAAGGTCCATGCAAGCCAAGCAGGTTTCTTTGCGCGCCACCGTCATCGGTGGCGTTGTCATGTGTGCCGCAGCGCTCTCCAGCGCGGCCGCTTTTGCGCAGTCCAACGATGCGGCCCCGGCACCGGCCGCGGCACCCGCCAGCCCGCTGACGGCCAACGTCACGCTGGCCAGCCAGTACCGCTATCGCGGGATCATGCAAACCAACAACAAGCCGGCCATCCAGGGCGGCGTTGATTACGCCATTCCGGGCGGCGTGCTGCCCGAGGGCTTCTACGTCGGCAACTGGAACTCGTCGATCAGCTGGCTGGGGGATTCCAACCCCAACGTGTCCGCCCCCATCGAGATGGACTTCTACGGCGGCTACAAGACCGAGCTGATGAAGGACGTCCCTATCGACGTGGGCGTGCTGCAGTACTACTACCCGGGCAGCTACCCCGACGGGTACACCCGCCCGCACACCACCGAAGGCTATGCACAGATCGGCTATGGCCCGGTGGCGTTCAAGTACTCGCACGCGTTCTCCAACCTGTTCGGTTTTGCCGATAGCCACCACAGCCAGTACTTCGACCTGTCGGGCAATTTCGACACCGGTTTCTGGGGCCTGACGCTGAACCTGCACGTGGGTTATCAGCAGGTGCCGCACCAAGTGGTGCGCACGTCATATGCCGACTGGAAAGTGGGCGTAACGAAGGATTTTGGTTCGGGCTGGACAGCTTCCTTGAGCTACATCGACACCAATGCATCGCGTCTGGCCTACACCAATACACGAGGCAGCTACATGGGCAAGGCGACCGCCCTGCTCGCCGTGACCAAGACGTTCTGACAACCACGACCTGAAGGAAAGGGGAGCGCATATGGACTTCGTTTATCTCGCCGGCCTCGCGGTGCTGGCCTTGGCAGTGGGCGGATTGCTCGCCCTCTCTGGCCGGCTTGCCACCAAAAACCAGCCCACCACGCACGCAATGGAGAAACAGCAATGACCTGGCTCTACGTGTTGTCCGGGGCCATCACGGTGGCCTTGCTCGTCTATTTGTTCGTGGCCCTGCTGTGGCCCGAACGCTTCTAACAACAATGCGAGGCACACCATGAATGCGTTCCTCCTCCAGCTGGCGATCTACCTGGTCGTGCTGCTGGTCCTGGCCAGGCCGCTCGGCACTTACATGGCCGGCGTGTTTGGCGACAAGCCTTCGCGCACCCACTGGCTCGGTCCTATCGAGCGCTTCTTCTATCGCATTGCCGGCGTCAATCCGCAGGCGGAGATGGGCTGGAAGCGCTATGCGGTGGCCGTCATCGTCGTCAACGTGCTGGGTGCGCTGGCGGTGTATGCGCTGCAGCGCCTGCAGCAGTGGCTGCCGTTGAACCCGCAGAGCTTTGGTGCGGTCACGCCGGATTCGTCGTTCAACACGGCGGTCAGCTTTGTCACCAACACCAACTGGCAAGGCTATTCGGGCGAAAGCACGATGAGCTATCTCACGCAGATGCTCGGGCTGGCGGTGCAGAACTTCCTGTCGGCCGCCACGGGCATTGCGGTGGTGATTGCGCTCATCCGCGGCTTTGCACGCCATTCGGCCAAGACCATCGGCAACTTCTGGGTCGATTTCACGCGCGCTACGGTGTACGTGCTGCTGCCGCTGTCGATCATCGTGTCGGTGTTCTTCGTGAGCCAGGGCGTGATCCAGAACTTCGATGCGTACAAGGACGTGACCACCGTCACGGCCACCACGTATGACAACCCGAAGATGGACGCCAGCGGCCAGCCGCTCAAGGATGCCCAGGGCAACCCCGTGACCGAGAAGGCCACCACGCAAACGCAGACCCTGCCGATGGGCCCGGTTGCTTCGCAAGAGGCGATCAAGATGCTCGGCACCAACGGTGGCGGCCTCTTCAACGCCAACTCGGCGCACCCGTACGAGAACCCGAATGCGCTGACGAACTTCGTGCAGATGCTGGCCATCTTCATCATCCCGGCGGCGCTGTGCTTCACGTTTGGCGGCATGGTGGGGGATCGTCGTCAGGGCTGGGCCGTGTTGGCGGCCATGACGGTGCTGTTTGTGGTGCTGGCCGTCTTCGAGATGTGGTCGGAAATGCATGCCAACCCCATGCTGGCCAACCTGGGCATCGACCAGGCCATCGGCAACATGGAAGGCAAGGAATCGCGCTTTGGCGTCGTGGCAACGTCGCTGTTCGTGACCATCACCACCTCAGCGTCCTGCGGTGCGGTCAATGCCATGCATGACTCGCTGACTGCGCTGGGTGGCTTCGTGCCGATGTTCCTGATGCAGCTGGGCGAAGTGGTGTTTGGCGGTGTGGGCTCGGGCCTGTACGGCATGCTGGTGTACGCCATCCTGGCTGTGTTCATCGCAGGTCTGATGATCGGCCGCACGCCGGAATACCTCGGCAAGAAGATCGAGGTGTTCGAGATGAAGATGACGTCCATCGCCATTCTCGTCACGCCGCTGCTGGTGCTCGTGGGCACCGCCGTTGCCGTGCTGGCTGCGGGTGGCAAGGCGGGCATCTTCAACCCCGGCACGCATGGCTTCTCTGAAGTGCTGTACGCCTTCTCGTCGGCCGCCAACAACAACGGCAGCGCGTTTGCGGGGCTGTCGGCCAACACGCCGTTCTACAACGTGGCGCTGGGCATTGCCATGTGGCTGGGCCGCTTTTGGATCATCGTTCCGGTGCTGGCGATGGCAGGCACGTTTGCCGCCAAGAAGCGCCTGCCGGTGACGGTTGGCACGCTGCCCACGCACGGGCCCCTCTTTGTCGTGCTGCTGATCGGCTCGGTGCTGCTGGTGGGTGCGCTCACCTACATCCCGGCGCTGGCGCTCGGCCCCATTGCGGAACATCTCGCACGCTAAAGCGCGCAGTCCACTCATATCAACAGGTGCCTTATGGCTATCCGTTACCCTGATTCCGATCCTGTCGTGCGCACCGTTCAGCACAGGCTGGATGGCGCCGAGGCTGGCGCTACCGGCGGCGCTGCGGCCCGCACTACCACTACGCACCATGGCGGCGGCCATCAGCCGCTGTCGGCCAAGGAGGTGCGCAAGCTGTCGATGTTCTCGATGGCGCTGGTCAAGCCGGCCATCGTTGACAGCTTCCGCAAGCTCTCGCCGCGTGCGCAGGCCAAGAACCCGGTGATGTTTGTCGTCTACATCGGCAGCATTCTCACCACCATCCTCTGGATCATGGCCCTGCGTGGCCAGGCCGAGGCCCCGGCGGGCTTCATCCTCGCCGTGTCGGTGTGGCTGTGGTTCACCGTGCTGTTTGCCAACTTTGCCGAAGCACTGGCCGAGGGCCGCAGCAAGCAGCAGGCCGCATCGCTGCGCGGCATCAAGACCACGGTGCAAGCGAAGGTGTTGTCGGATGCGCGCCGCCGCGACCGCGTGGAAGCCCGCGCCGCCACCGCGCTGCGCCGTGACGACATCGTCCTCATCGAAGCCGGCGACATGGTCCCCGGCGACGGCGAGGTGATCGAAGGCGTGGCCTCGGTGGATGAAAGCGCCATCACGGGCGAATCGGCTCCGGTCATCCGTGAGTCGGGCGGTGACTTCTCGTCGGTGACGGGCGGCACGCGCGTGCTGTCGGACTGGATCGTCGTGCGCATCACCGCTAACCCGGGCGAGAGCTTCCTCGATCGCATGATCTCGATGGTGGAAGGCGCCAAGCGCCAGAAGACCCCCAACGAGCTCGCGCTGACGATCCTGCTGGTGAGCCTGACCATCATCCTGATGCTGGCCACCGTCACGTTGCTGCCGTACTCGCTGTTCTCGGTGGACGCGATGAAGGCTGGCTCGCCGATCACGATTACCGTGCTCGTCGCGCTGCTGGTGTGCCTGATCCCGACGACCATCGGTGGGTTGCTCTCGGCGATTGGCGTGGCGGGCATGAGCCGCATGATGCAGGCCAACGTGATCGCCACCTCGGGCCGCGCGGTGGAAGCCGCGGGTGACGTGGATGTGCTGCTGCTCGACAAGACCGGCACCATCACGCACGGTAACCGTCAGGCTTCGCGCTTCATTCCCGCACCGGGTGTGACGGCCAAGCAGTTGGCCGAAGCGGCATGGCTGTCGTCGCTGGCCGATGAAACGCCGGAAGGCCGCAGCATCGTCACGCTCGCACGCAACCTGGGCGAAGCGTCCATCGATGAAGCCGCACTGGCGAAGACGCAACCCGTGTATGTCGCCTTCTCTGCGCAAACGCGTATGAGCGGCATCAACGTGGGCCAGAACGGTGAGGCGCGCCAGATCCGCAAGGGCGCAGCCGATGCCATCCGCACGCACGTGACGCTGCTGGCCGGCAAGTTTCCGGAAGCCGTGTCCACCGCTGTGGATGATGTGGCGCGCCAAGGCGGCACGCCGCTGGTGGTGTCCGACAACGACCGCGTGCTCGGCGTGGTGGAGCTGAAGGACATCGTGAAGGCCGGTATCCGCGAGCGCTTTGCCGAGCTGCGTCAGATGGGCATCAAGACGGTGATGATCACCGGCGACAACCGCCTGACCGCTGCGTCCATCGCCGCTGAAGCCGGCGTCGATGACTTCATCGCCGAAGCCACGCCCGAGACCAAGCTCGCGCTCATCCGCGAGCAGCAGGCGCAAGGCCGCCTCGTCGCCATGACCGGTGACGGCACCAACGATGCGCCCGCGCTTGCGCAAGCCGACGTGGCCGTCGCGATGAACAGCGGCACGCAGGCCGCCAAAGAGGCCGGCAACATGGTCGACCTGGATTCCAGCCCGACCAAGCTGATTCAGATTGTCGAGATCGGCAAGCAGATGCTGATGACGCGCGGCTCGCTGACCACGTTCTCGATCGCCAACGATGTGGCGAAGTACTTCGCCATCATTCCGGCCGCGTTTGCGACGACGTATCCGCAGCTGGCAGCGCTGAACGTGATGCATCTGGCCACGCCCGCATCGGCCGTGATGAGCGCGGTGATCTTCAACGCGCTGATCATCGTGTTCCTGATTCCGCTGGCACTGAAGGGCGTGAAGTACCGCGCGCTGGGGGCAGCCACGCTGCTGCGCCGCAACCTCTTGATCTACGGCCTGGGCGGTCTGCTGCTGCCCTTCCCGGGCATCAAGATCATCGACATGTTCCTGGCCGCAATGGGCTGGGTGTAAGCAAGGAGTGCATTCATGGCAACCACAACAACGCAACCTGTGCAGCCCGACGTGCCGCAACAAGGTGGGCTGCTGCGCGCGGCGCTGGTGGTCTTCGTTGGCCTGTCGCTGATTACCGGCGTGCTGTATCCGGTGGTGGTGACGGGCATCGGCAAGGGGCTGTTTCCGGCGCAGGCCGGGGGCTCGATCATCGAGCGTCATGGCAAGCCCGTGGGCTCGTCGCTGATCGGGCAGAACTTTGATACGCCGCAGTATTTCTGGGGGCGCATCTCGGCCACCTCGCCCAACCCGTACAACGCGCAGGCTTCGGGCGGTTCCAACCTCGGCCCGAGCAACCCGGCGTTGACGGATGCAGCCAAGGCGCGGATTGCTGCGCTCAAGGAAGCGGACCCGACGAATACGGCGCCGATTCCGGCTGACCTTGTGACAGCTTCGGGTAGCGGCCTGGACCCGCATATCAGCCCGGCTGCTGCTGCGTACCAAGTCGAGCGCGTGGCGAAGGCGCGCAACATGCCGGTCGAGACCGTGAAGAAGGTCGTGGCTGAAAACACCAAGGGGCCGATCCTGGGCCTGTTTGGGGAGCCGACCGTCAATGTGCTGGAGCTCAACCTGGCGCTGGATGATTTGAAGTGAGCGTTTTTTGAGTCGGGTCTTGGTGGTACGTCCCCTATTTCGTGCCCTGCCGGGCCCGACTCACTTTCTTTGTCTTGCCAAAGAAAGTAAGCAAAGAAAGGCGCGCCCGAGATGGCGACACCCCCTTGAATTTTTGTAACCGTGCGGAGACGGGGAAAACTCGCTGCGCTCAGACAGTTCCCCGTCTTTTTTCCGCCCGCTTACAAAAATTCAAGGCGCCATCAAGGGCAAGAACGGCCAAACCGTTGGTTCACAACCGGCAACGCAAGTGAACCAACGGTTTGGTTTTTGTCGTTTGACGTTCCTGCCCTATGCGGCGCCTTGAATTTCTGTTGCAAGGAGGAAAAAGGAAGGGAAACTGTCTGAGCGCAGCGAGTTTTTCCCTTCCCCTCCTTGCGACATAAATTCAAGGAGTCTGTCGCCGCATCGGGCGCGCCTTTCTTTGCTTACTTTCTTTGGCAAGACAAAGAAAGTGAGTCAGCCCCGGCAGGGGATGAAACAGGGGATGGACCACCAAGGCCCAAACCTACAAAATGAACCGCATGACAGCCGACCAGCGCCCTAATCCCGACGCCCTCCTGGCCGAACTCCAATCCAACAAGGAGCACGCCTCCCGCGGCAAGCTGCGCATCTACTTCGGCGCCTCCGCAGGGGTGGGGAAAACCTACGCCATGCTGTCCGCAGCAAAGGCGGCACGTGCACAAGGCATCGACGTCATCATCGGCCTGGTCGAAACCCACGGCCGATCAGAAACCGCCGCGCTGGTCGCCGACCTGGAACACCTCCCCACCCGTCAGATCGAATACAAGGGCCGCGCCCTCCCCGAGTTCGACCTGGACGCCGCGCTGGCCCGCAAGCCCGCCCTCATCCTCGTCGACGAGCTTGCGCACTCCAACGTGGCAGGCTCACGCCACCCCAAGCGCTGGCAAGACATCGAAGACCTGCTCGCTGCCGGCATCGACGTCTGGACCACCGTCAACGTCCAGCACCTCGACAGCCTGAACGAGGCGGTGGGCAGCATCACCGGCATCCGCGTATGGGAAACCGTGCCCGACGCGGTGTTCGACAGCGCCAATGAAGTCATCCTCGTCGACCTGCCCGCCGATGAACTGCTGCGCCGCCTGGCCGAGGGCAAGGTCTACATGCCCGAGCAGGCCCAGCACGCGGCGCGCAATTTCTTCCGCAAGGGCAACCTCATTGCCCTGCGCGAGTTGGCCCTGCGCCGCACCGCCGACCGCGTGGACGACGACGTGCAGGCCTACCGCCGCGCCCGCCGCATCGAAAACGTCTGGCGCACCCGCGAGACCATCGTCGCGTGCCTGGACCCGCAGGGCGACAGCGAACAGGTGATTCGCAGCGCAGCACGCCTGTCTGCGCAGCTCGAATGCGACTGGCACGCCGTGGCCGTGGTGATGCCGCATCTGCGCGCCGCCGACGGCCGTACCGAGCGCCTGCACGCGCTGCTCAAGCTGGCCGAAGATGCGGGTGCGAAGGTGGAGACGCTAGCCGGCACGAACGCGATCGAGGCCATCACGGGCTACATCCGCCGTCACAACATCACCAAGGCGGTGATCGGGCGGCCGCCGGAGAGGCGCTGGCGCTCGCCGCGTGCCGTGGTTGTGGCGCTGCGCCTCGCCATCGGGCTGGAGCGCCGTCTGCCCAGCGGCGACTTTGCCGAGGCGCTCGCGCGGCATTGCCCGGAGGTGGATGTGATTCGCGCGGCGGCTGATCCGGCGCGCATCCAGCTCACGCCCAAGGCGGCGGCGTTCGGGCGTGCGGATGTCCGCACCGAGGTCGAGCGTGCGGCGGATGCCCAACCCGGTTGGTTGACACCGGGTTACCTGGCCGCGGGGGTGTACGTGGGGATTGCCACCGCGCTCTCCAGCCTGGTGCGCCCGGTGTTTGACCTGGCCAACATCGTCATGCTGTTTCTGGCCGCCGTGGTGGCGGTGGCGATGCGCCACGGGCGCGGGCCGGCGGCGCTGGCGTCGGTGCTGTCGGTGGCGTTGTTCGATTTCTTCTTCGTGCCGCCGCGCTGGTCGTTTGCCGTGAGCGACGTGCAATACCTGCTGACCTTCGCCGTGATGCTGGCGGTGGGTTTGCTGGTGGGGCAGCTCACGGCGGGCCTGCGTGAACAGGCTGAAGTTGCCGTGCAACGCGAGGCTGCCGCACGTGCTCTGTATGAGGCGGCACGCGAGCTGTCTGCCGCGCTTACGCTGGACCAGATCGTCAGCATTGGTGGGCGCTTCGTCAACGCAACGTTTGGTGGGCGTTGCGCGTTCTTCTTCGTTGGGCTGGATGGCCGGCTGGGCGCACCGCAGATCGCCAAGCCGGAGGGCGCCGCTGCGGTGTCCGGGGTGTCCAATGCGGCACCCTCGGGCATGCCCAACCTCGACCGCGTGCTGGCCGATTGGACGTATCAGCACGGCCAGCCTGCGGGCACCGGCACCCACACGCTGCCCTCGGGCTCGGTGCTGTATCTGCCGCTGAAGGCGCCGATGGCGATTCGCGGTGTGCTGGCAGTCGAGCCCGAAGCTTTCCAGGTGCTGGCCCAGCCCGACAACCGCCGCCAGATCGACGCCTGCGCCACGCTCATCGCCATCGCCATCGAGCGTGTGCACTACGTGGAGATCGCGCAGGACGCGCTGGTGCGCATTGAATCGGAGCGGCTGCGCAATTCACTGCTGGCGGCGGTGTCGCACGACTTGCGCACGCCGCTGACCGGGCTGGTGGGGATGGCCGAGACGCTCACGCGCCCGCAGCCCAATCAGCCACCACTTTCGCCGCTGCAGGCGGAAGCTGCCGCTGCCATCGGCCAGCAGGCGCAGCGCATGCGCACGATGGTCACCAACCTGCTCGACATGGCCCGCCTGCAGAACCGCGAGGTCAAGCTGCGGCTGGAGTGGCAGTCGATTGAAGAACTGATCGGCGCGGCGCTGCAGGCCATTCCCCTGCCCGATCACCGCGTGGTGGTGGACGACATGGCCGAGCTGCCGCTGGTGCGCTGCGACGGCCCGCTCATGGAGCGCGTGCTGTCCAACCTGTTGGAGAACGCCGGCAAGTTTGCGCCGGCCGGTACCGAGGTGCACATCTCCGCGGCCATCGTGCAAGACGAGAAGCGCGGCCAGGAACTGCGCCTGCAGGTGCGCGACCACGGCCCCGGTGTGCCGGCCGGCGCCGAGCGGATCATCTTCGAGAAGTTCACGCGCGGCGAGAAGGAGTCGGCCACCACCGGCGTTGGCCTGGGCCTGGCCGTATGCGAGGCCATCGTCAGCGCGCACAACGGCCGCATCTGGGTCGAAAAGCCCGCCGATGGCGGCGCGTGCTTCGTCGTCGCCCTGCCCGCCGCCGAGCCGCCGCCCGTCGAGGTGGATGAGACCGAGTAGCCCAGCTGCTGTATCACTGCTCGCCGCAAACCGGCATGGTGCTTGGTTTTGCACCGTTGCCCGGCATATCGACATGCCGAAATTATCGTTCGGCCGTCGGCGTCTCTATGACAGGATCACGTTACACACCGCCCGCTACCCGCGGGCGGCTTTCGTTCACGTATCCACGACAAAATCGACGAGGTTTCTCCATGTCTCTGTTCTCCCGCCTTGCGCGCGTGGCCGTACCGGCCATCGCCTTTGCCGCTGCCGCCACCCTGTCTGCTGCCGCCAACGCCGACACCAAGCAGGTCAAGCTCGGCACCATGAGCGGCCCCGATGCGCAAATCTGGGAAGTCGTGCAGAAGGTCGCCAAAAAGGACGGCCTGGACGTCAAGATCATCGAGTTCAACGACTACGCCCAGCCCAACCCCGCGCTCGACGCCGGTGACCTGGACGCCAACGGCTTCCAGCACCAGCCCTTCCTCGACAGCCAGATCAAGGCGCGCAACTACAAGATCGTCAACGTCGGCCTGACCTACGTGGCACCGATGGGCTTCTACTCGAAGAAAGTGAAGTCGTTTGCCGAGCTCAAGGAGGGCGCCAAGGTCGGTATCCAGAGCGATCCGTCCAACGGCAACCGCGCGCTGCTCCTGCTGCAGAAGGCCGGCGTGATCAAGCTCAAGGCCGGTGCGGGCACGAACGGCAACAACGCCACCCCGCGCGACGTGGTCGAGAACCCGAAGAAGATCAAGCTGATCGAGCTGGATTCGGCCCAACTGCCGCGCTCGCTGGATGACTTGGACGCCGCTTCCATCAACACGGACTACGCGGTCAAGAACAACCTGTCGCCCACCAAGGACGCGATTGCGCTGGAAGACCGCCAAGGCCCGTACGCCAACCTGATCGCCGTGCGTGAGAAAGACAAGAACCAGCCGTGGGTGAAGACGCTGGTGCACGCCTACCAGTCGGAAGAGGTGCGCAAGTTCATCGATACGCAGTTCAAGGGCGCGATCCTGTCGGCGTTTTAATGCTGCCTAAAAAGTAAGCGGATACTTTCGCCAAATCTTCGGAAACTGCGCGCGGCGCGCCACGGGAGTGATGCACTTCCGGGCGCGCCGCCTTGTTTTGTTGCGTTGCGTCATCCCGTTGCCCTTGCAATCGTTTTCGCGAGCGTGGCGCCTTGGCAACGCTTGCTGCATTAAGTAGTTCTACCTTATTGCAACGCAGCAAATCATTCGCTATAGTAGGAACTGTCTCCTCCACCCTCCTTGGTGGATTGTGGCCCGAGCACCTGGTGCTCGGGCTTTTTTCTTTTGCGCGTCCGAGTGCTGTTCCTCGCGGTCGCCTTGCCTCTTGGCCGATTCCGGCTACGCTGTTTTCCTGCCCCCAAACCTCTGGGCGTTGCCTGATCGCAACGAGCACTTTTTTCAATCGCCTGCTTTAAGTCGCCCTTCCAGCCGAAGGGTCGTGTGTCGGACAGCACCATTGAAAGCGTCGCCTGGGTCACGCAAGAGTCTCCAATGTGTGCGTAACCGCGCGCTTTGTGCTTCTAACACCGCGAAACTGCGTCAGTTTTTGTCCTACAAGCGATTCGGCGGCATCCGGACAGTCCGATGGGGACCCCTCCACTAAACTTCACCTTGCTCTCTCTTTAGAGAGCACTCCCCCCCTTTTGAGCCCGCCCCTGTTGCGGGCTTCATTTTTTTAAGGCACGATTTCTGACATCCCGACACCGTCGACACCGGATGTCGGAAGCTCAAAAGGTTGGGGGAATCGCTCAAGGCCCGCGCAGTTGAAAAGCTGCGCGGGCTTTGTTTTTTCTGGCGTCGCCGACTGACAAGGGGCGCGCGCAGTGCTTCAATGACGGCACGCAGCGGATGCAGCACGGCGCAAAACGGGATGCGCCCTCCGCCTCATACCTACAACAAGAAGGACTGGTCGATGGAAGGTTTCGCACAACTCGCCGTGCTGGTGGTGGACGACCACCCCGTGCAACGTGCCGCTGCAAGGCAACTGCTCCACACCCTGGGCGTGCAGCAGATCCTGACCGCTTGCGATGGCCGCGAGGCGCTTTACCTGCTCCAGCTCTGTCATGTCGACCTTGTCCTGTGCGACATCGACATGCCCGGCATGAACGGCCCCCAACTGATGGAGCAACTGCTGCTGCGCGGCGGCAAGGTGTTCCCCCGGCAGGCGCCCGTATGGGCGTGGGTCAGCGCCATGGATGCGCCCATCGTCGAGTCGCACGTGAGCCTGGCCGATGCCATTGGCCTGACCCACACGCATGGCGTGCAGAAGCCGCTGCGCCCCGCACACGTACTGCCGTTGCTGGAAGACGCCGCCGCGCGCGAACGCAATCCCGCGCCCGCCGCGCCGCTTGGCGCGCCGCAGTTTTCCGACGACGAGCTTGCCGCGCTGATCAACGAGACGCCCGAGCAGATCGACGTGGTCTTGCAACCGCAGCACGATCTCGCCAGCGATCAGATTGTCGGCGCCGAGGCGTTGTGCCGGTGGATCCATCCGGTGCATGGGCGCGTGTCGCCTGCCGCATTTGTGCCGCGCCTGGAGGCACTGGGGCTGGCCGATGGCCTGTTTTTCCACGTGCTGGAGCACTGCGTGCGTGTACAGCACGTGCTGGCCGCGCACGCGCATCCGGTGCCGATTGGCGTGAACGCCTCCGCGCAAACGCTCAGCCGTCCGGGCACCATCGAGCGGATCGAATCCATCGTGCGGGAGGCCGGCATTGCACCAGCCTCCATCAGTCTGGAACTCACCGAAGATTCACCGGTGCCGGATGCCGCGCAGCTGACCATCGCGCTCAACCGCCTGCGTCTGCTTGGCCATCCGCTGGCCATCGACGATTTTGGTGTAGGCATTGCCACCCTCAAGCTGCTGGCGGACCTGCCCTTTACCATCCTCAAGGTCGACCGCTCGTTCACGGCCGCCGTCAACCAGACCAGCCAGCGCGGCGTGATCTGCCGCACCATGATCGAGCTGGCGCGCACGCTGCACCTGGAGTGCATTGCCGAAGGGGTGGAAACCGACGCGCAGCGCCAGACCTTGCGCGCGCTGGGGTGTGCGACTGGGCAGGGGTATCTGTGGGCGGCGCCCTTGTCGACCACGGCGTTTCTGGCGCACGTGCAGGCGGCTGCTTGATTGGCGCGTGCTGCTGTCTCGTTCAGTTTCATGCAGCCCTGATTGAAACGGCTTCTGCCCCGAAAGGTTACGGGGCACCCAAAGTAAGAAAAGTCTGATCCCATTGGGTATCGCGCGTGGGTATGGTTACCGGCACTCTTTTGCCGGTCCTCCCCACTCCATGACGGCTCCGATCTCCTCCCTTCTGCTGCGCCCGCAGATCGATTGCTTCTTCTTCGCCGCGCCGCGCCAATGCCGCGCCCTGATCGGCGATGGGCCGCGGTGCCTCCAAGCGCCCGCGCAGCCAGCGCTTACCTGATTGCACGCCATGTCCCCATTCTTATCGATCGTGGCGGCAGACGATCATCCTGTGATCCTGATGGGGCTGACGGCCGCCATCGCGCAGTTCCCGCAGCAGCGCGTCGTTGCGCAGGCGCACGATGGCCATGAGTTGATGCAGGTGCTCGAGCATATCGACTGCGATGTCATCGTCACGGACTACCGCATGAACGGGGACCCGGCATTCGACGGCATGTCGTTGCTTGCACGTCTGCGCAAGCAGCATCCGAAGCGGGCGATCGTGGTCTGCACGATGGTCCACAACCCGGCCCTGTTGCGCAGCATGCGGCAGCTTGGCGTGGCTGCCATCGTGAGCAAGAGCGATGACCTGGTCTATGTCGGCCACGCCATCGCGGCAGCTGCGCGTGGTGTGCACTACTACAGCCCGAGCATCCTGGAAGAGAGTGGTCTCAATCCCAACGTACGCAACGTTTTCGAGGCCCTGAGCGCGCGCGAGCGTGAGGTTGTGCGCCTGTATGCTGGCGGCATGGCCGTGTCGGAGATTGCGCGTAAGCTCGGTTCGAGCGTCAAGACCGTCAGCACCCAGAAGACGGCCGCGCTGCGCAAGCTGGGCTTGGCGCGCGAGACTGACCTTTTTCAGTTCGCCCGCACCAACGGGCTATCTCAGATTCACTGAGCGCCGCGCGTCAGACGGTGCGGCGGCTGGCCGACAGCGGCAGTGGCGGTGTCGATGTCTCGGTGGCGGGCGATGCTTTTGCGGCGCTGGCGCCCATCAGCCAACCAAACAGCGGTGTCGCTACCAGTGCACCGACCAGTTGCGCCAGCATGTAGCCAAGCACATCACCGGGGCGGATGCCTGAGGGGCCGTCGGTCAGCGCGCAGGCCAGGGCCAGCGCCGGGTTGGCCAGCGAAGACGATGCGGTGAACCAATACCCAGCGGCGATGTAGGTGGCGACGACCAGTGGCAACTGCTTCGGCGCATGACGGCCGCAGGCGATGCCCACCCCGATCAACCCGAACGTTGCCAAGGCCTCGCTCCACCGCAGCGCGGGGCCGGTTGCCGCGTGGGTGCCTGCTGACAGCGCCGGCATGCCGTACATCGCATGCGCTGCCATCACGCCGAGCACGGCGCCCAATGCCTGGGCAACCGCATACGCCAGCGCTTCGCGCCAATGCAGGCGCCCCTGCACCAGCGCCGACAGTGTGACCGCCGGGTTCAGGTGTGCACCCGATACCGGCCCGAACGCCGTCAGCAACGCGCACAGCCCTGCCCCACCCGCCAGCGATTGCGCCAGCAGCGTCCATGTGGCATCGCCGCCGGAGAGGCGACTCGCGTGGATGCCCGTGCCAATCACCACGGCGATCAGCAAAGCCGTGCCAAGCCCCTCCGCAACGAGGCGACGGGTCAGGGAGACGGAAGGCGCTGCGGCGGGCGTTGCCGACGATGCGGTGCGAAGCAGAGAAACGGTGGCCATGCGGGAGCGGAATGCGGACGATGCAAAGCGCATCGCGCGGGAGTGTGGAACCCCCACCTGGGCCGATCAATGCACTGCGGCGCGTTTGTGTCGCTCTCCTTGGTATGGAATGCAGTATCGAAAGGCGGGAACTCAGGCCGGGCTTGCCACACCGGCCGCCGCCAGTTGCCGTTGCCGCGCACCCAGCTGCATGAAGCCGGTTGCCGCCGCACCCAGCGCCACCAGCATCGCGATGCATCCGGCCATCGTGCCGTGCGTCATGCCGGTCACGGTGCCATCGGCGGCAAAGGTGAAATACAGCCCACCGATACACGCCACGCCCAGCGCGCCGGCCAGTTGCTGCGCCGTGATCAACAGCCCCGCTGCTGCGCCGGCCTGCGTACGCGGCACGCCGGTCAGGATCAGGCCGATCAGCGGGACGATGACCAGTCCCTGCCCCGCGCCATGCAGGGCCAGGGCGATGCTGATGCGCGTCATGCTGGGCGCGATCGGGTGCGCCCACGTGGTGCCGAAGCCCGACAGCAACACCAGCAGCCCCATTGCCATCAGGCCGAGACCGCCCAGCAGCGACCGGATGCCGTAACGCCGCACCAGCGCATTGGCCACGCGCGACGTGACGAGAAACGCAATGGCCAGCGGCAGAATAACCATGCCCATGCGCAGCGCAGACAGCTGGCGCCCGTTCTGCAGGTACAGCGTCAGCACCAGGAAGAACGCCATCATGCTGATGTAGTGCAGCCCAGACGCCGTCAGGCCCGTCATGAAGGCGCGATGTTGCAGCAGCGCCGGCGGCAGCAACGGCGTGCCACCCGCACGGTCGACGCGCGCCTCGAGCTGCTGGAACGTCGCCATGCCGAGCAGGCCGACGACGAGCAAGACCAGGCTCCACACCGGCCAGTGCAGTTCGCGGCCGAACAGCAGCGGCACGAGCACGGCCGCCACGCTGATGGCCATCCACGCTACGCCGGCCTTGTCGAGGTGGACCTCGGCGGCGGCCGCTGTCGGGCGTGGAATCCAGCGCCAGCCCAGCACCGCCGCCACCAACCCCACCGGCAGGTTGATCAGGAACGCGGCACGCCAGCCCAGCCCGGCGATGTCTGCACTGGTGAGCGCGCCACCCACCAGCAACCCGGCCGCGCCGCCGGTGCCCATCACCAGTCCGAAGATCGACAGCGCACGGTCGCGTTCGGCGCCGGTAAAGAGCGCCTGCACGCTTGCCAGCACCTGCGGCACCATCATCGCGGCAGAGAGGCCCTGCGCAAAGCGCCACGCAATGAGCGCTGCCGCACTGCCCGCCAGCCCGCAGCCGGCCGAGGTGGCGGTAAAGGCGATGAGGCCCAGCAGGAACACGCGACGGCGGCCGAACAGATCGCCCAGGCGGCCGCCCGTGATGAGCAGAATCGCATAGCCGAGCTGGTACACCGCCAGCACGGCTTCCAGTTGCGCGGGCGTGGCATGCAGGCTCGTGCGGATGCTCGGGATCGCCACATTGGCGATGAACGCATCGACGATGAACATGAATTGCGCAGTCACCATCACACCGAAGGCGAGCCAACGGCGGGGTTCTGATGCGGGAGAAACAGAGGAAGCGTGGGTCACGATCGGCTCCGGAAAGAGGGATGGACGCAGCGTAGGCGCCGGTGCCGATTCGATTCAGAGCTAGGATTAACCTAGGATTGCGCTGTCCCTCCCATCGATACGTGCCGTCGTATGTAATGTCGCCATGGACGATTTCACTGCTGATCTGGCTCCCCTCCCCGCCGCGCCCCGTAGCGAGCTGGGCGAGTTCCTGCGCAGCCGCCGCAGTCACCTGCGCCCGCAGGATGTGGGGCTGCCCGAGGGCACCGGGCGCCGCCGTACCGCCGGGCTGCGCCGGGAGGAAGTTGCGCAGCTCGCCAATATCAGCATCGACTGGTATGTGCGTATCGAGCAGGGGCGCGACGTGCGGCCTTCGGTGGCGACCATCGAGGCGATCGGCCGGGCGCTGAGGCTGTCGCCGGATGAGCGTGCGCACATGCGTGGGCTGGCGCGCGCGGAAGCGGCCTTCACGGGGCCCGGGGTTGGGACGGTCGGGCACGCACAGGCGGAAGCGGTGCCCGATGTCTTGCGCCGGGCCGTTGCCGGCATGGTCCTGCCCGCCCACGTGCGCAGCTACCGCACCGAGCTGCTGTGCTGGAACGACGCGACCACGCAGCTCTTCATGGATTTCGGCACGATGCCGCAGGAAGATCGCAACTCGCTGGTCTATATGTTCCTGTACGCCAACGCGCGCGAGCGCTTTGTCGAATGGGAGAACGAGGCGCGCCGCATGCTGGCGAAGTTCCGGGCGGTGTACGACCCGCATGCGGACGACCCCGTGCTCGTGGCGCTGGTCGACCGCCTGCGCACCGAGAGCCGTGAGTTTGATACCTGGTGGCGCCAGCACGAGGTGCGTGCCCAGCGTGCGGAGCACAAGCTGATCCGCACGCCTGACGGCAAGATCGTCCGCTACGACTACATCGGCTTGCCGGTGATGGAAGACCCGCGGCTGCGGGTGGTGCTGTACGTGCCGGTGGAGGACGGCGCCTGAACGCTCAGGCCGTCAGCGCCGCGAGGATGGTTTCGGTGCTGCGTACACGGCCCAGGCGCGGGAAGACGTTCTCCACAGAAGAGCGATGCAGCGCGGCATCGTTCGAGCTCATCGCATCTTCGGCCAGCACCAGCGCATAGCCGTGCTCCCATGCGGCGCGCGCCGTTGATTCGACTCCCACATGCGTTGAAATGCCGCCCAGCACGATGGTGGTGATGCCGCGTCGGCGCAGTTGCAGGTCCAGCTCGGTGCCGTAGAACGCGCCCCACTGCCGTTTGGTGATCTGGATGTCGGTGGGTGCCACTTCCAGCTCGGCGGGTTGCTCCCACCATTGCGGCGGCAGGCCGCCGGGCACGGTGGGTGCCGGGCGGTCGACGGGTTGGCGCGGTGCATCTGCGTAGTCCGGCGCCCAGCCCACACGCACCAGCACCACGGGCGCGCCCAGTTCGCGAAAGCGCTTGGCCAGACGGGCTGAGGCTCCCAATACCTGCTCGGGCGAGTGCGGCCCCTGCGCAAACGGCAGGATGCCGCGTTGCAGGTCGATCAGCACCAGCGCGGTGGTTTTGGCAGACAGGGTTTGCAGCGGTTCAGACATCAAGTGCTCCGGATGAATCGAGTTACGGACGGCGAATGACACACGTTGCCGTGGCATGCGCCAGCAGCGTGCCGTCCTGCGTCTTGAGCGTGCCTTCCGACACGCCGATCGTGCGCGAGACATGCAGCACGCGGCCAACAGCCACCAGCGGCGTATCCACGGGCACCGCCTTCACCATCTTCACGTTCAGGTCGACCGTGCCATAGCCGACGCCGGCTTCGAGCATGGAGTGCACGGCGCAACCCGTCACCGAATCGAGCACCGTGGCTGCAAAGCCGCCGTGCACGCCACCCAGCGGATTGAGGTGGCGCTTGTCAGCCTGCGCACCGAAATGCACGACGCCGGGTTCGATGGCGTCCATCGACATCGGGATGGTTTCGCTGATGGACGCGCGCGGCAGCTCACCGCGCGACATGGCCTGCAGCAATTGCAGGCCGGTCATTTGGGACGGATGCATGGGGAGAGTCTGTTGGGGTTGGGTTGGAGCAACGCCACACTCTACCGCGTACCGGGTTTCCACGACTGCAATGGGTTGCAACGGGCCACGCAACAACGCGCTCGGCCAGCCGGCATGTTCTGCTGGGCAGTACGAGCGGCATTCCAATGCGGGCAGACCCTAGCGTTGCATCGGTGCCGACGCGAAAGGCTCCAGAAAGGTGGCCCCCTCTACGCTCGCCCAGCGATTGCATCGGGCAGCCTGACCATCTGCTCGCTGCGCGTCATCCGAAGCCGGCATCACGACCGGGCACCCAATTACCCACAAAGGAAGGAGACTTCAATGTCCCGTATCAAGTTCGCCCTGGCGGCGACTGCGGCCGCCGCGGCCACCCTGGCTGCCACCGGCGCCCACGCCCAAGCGTCGAACGTGACGCTCTATGGCCTGATCGATACCACCATCAGCACCGTCAACAACACCAACGCAGCCGGCGCGCGTACCACCGGCTTCCAGGTGCCCTGGTTCTCGGGCAGCCGCTGGGGCCTGACCGGCAAGGAAGACCTGGGCGGCGGCACGTCGGCCATCTTCAAGCTGGAATCCGAATTTGAAACGCCCACCGGCAACATGGACACCCCGGGCGTGCTGTTCAACCGCGACGCCTGGGTGGGCTTCTCGAGCGAATCGCTGGGCAAGCTGACCTTCGGCCGCCAGAACGCGATTGCGCGCGATGTGTCGGGCATCTACGGCGACCCGTACACCAGCGCCAGCGTCACGCTGGACGAAGGCGGCTACACCAACGTCAACAACTTCAAGCAACTGATCTTCTACGCAGGCAGCGCCACGGGCACGCGCCTGAACAACGGCGTGGTGTGGAAGAAGCTGTGGGATGGCCGCTTCTTCACGGGCCTGGCCTATCAGTTTGGCGGCGTGCCGGGCCAGTTCTCGCAAGGCACCACCGAGTCGCTCGCCCTGGGCTACAACGGTGACAACTTCCACCTGGCAGGCTTCGCGCAGCAAGCCAAGGTCAACGGCTTTACCGATCGCTCGTACTCGATCGGCGGCAACGTGATCATCGACATCTTCCGCATCAACGCGGGCTACTTCCACTACACCGGCGAGCAGCCGGCCGCGATTGGCAACCGCAGCGACAACGCCTACACCGTGTCGCTGAAGATCGCTCCGCAAGGTGCCTTCGATTACGAAATCGGCTATCAGATCATGAAGGCCAACAACGCCGCCTTCAGCTCGGGCGGCAACACGCTCAACGCCTATGCCGATGTGACTGGCGCCACGGCTTCGGGCAGCGGCCGCAAGAGCACGCTGTACGGTTCGGTCTTCTATCACGTGTCCAAGCGCACGGAGTTCTACGTGGCGGCTGACTACATGAAGCTGAAGGATCAGTACATCGTGGGCTCGACCAACGGCCACAACAGCCAGACTGAGTTTGGCCTGGGTATGCGCACCCGCTTCTAATCGAAGCGTTCAGCGCTCGCGCACCTGATCGACAAACTTGTTGGTATAGGTGCGCGAGAGATCGATGTGCTTGTCGCGCGCGTTGGCATTGCTGGCGGCAAGGACGCGCAGGACGGTGGGTGGGCCGTCGTCCGGCATGCGTCCGTCGGCGCTGAAGGTGGGCAAGGCGGCGGCAAGCGTTTTGACGTAGAGCTCAGGATGTTCGCGGCGGAATTCAGCCGGCATGCGCGCGGCAATGTCCTCCGCGTTGTGCGTGTGCATGTAGCGCAAGGTCCGCACGAAAGCGCGGGCCAGTTTGGTGGCCAGTTCCGGATGCGCTTCAAGCCATTCGGTCTGCAGGTACAGGCACGCCGCCGGGTACGGGCCGCCCAGCGCGGCACGCGTGCCTTCGAGCGTGCGCAGATCGAGCAGCACGCGGGCCTCGCCGTTGCGCACCAGACGCGAGACGGTCGGGTCGGTGGTCATGCCGGCATCGATACGGCCGCTGCGCAGCGCTTTGACGAAGCTGTGTTCCGCGCCGACCGGCAGCATGGTGTAGTCCCCCGCAGACAGGCCCTGCTGCGCCATCAGGTAGCGCGTAAGAAAGCTGGTGGACGAACCCAGGCCCGTCACGCCCAACGTGCGGCCGCGCAGATCGCGCATCGATTCCACCGTGGCGGGCAGCCGCGTGGAAACCACCTCCGCCTCGCCCGGCACCTGGCTGAAGATCACAATGGCGCGCACCTCCTTGCCCTTGGCCTGCAGGTCGATCGTGTGATCATAGAAGCCGACCACGCCTTGCGCGAAGCCGGTCAGCAGTTCGCTCTCGGCATCCACGCCGGCGGGCTGCGAGAGCAGTTCCACCTCCAGCCCTTCATCGCGGAAGTAGCCCAGGCGTTGTGCCAATGTGGCGGGCAGGTAGATCATCTTGGCGGTGCCGCTGACCATGATGGTCAGGCGCGTGGGGTCTTGCGCCAAGGCGTGCGTAGCCGCCAGCGCGAGGCAGGCAGCGAGCAACGGCGTGATCCAGCCCCGGGGGCCGCGTGTGCGGGCACCCCTGCAGGTAAAAACACCCATTGAGTTGTCTCCGGCTCTTTTGTAGATATCGTATCGCGCTATCCGGATTTGGTGAGTGACGCATCCGGCGCGCGTAGGCAGCCGTCACCATTCTAGGAAGCGGCAACCCACAAATCGCTTTCATTTTCCGGACGCGTCGCCTTCGTATGAAGCTGCTCCTGATCGAAGACAACGCCCCGCTGGCGCACTGGCTGTCCGAAGCCCTGCGTCGCGCGCACTTTACGGTGGACCACGCCGCGGATGGTGAATCCGCCGACACACTGTTGCTCACGCAACACTACGACGTGGTGCTGCTTGACCTGCAGTTGCCGACATTGTCGGGGCAAGGTGTATTGCAACGTTTGCGCGGTCGCCGCAACGCTGTGCCGGTGCTGATCCTGACCGCCAGCGGCGGCATTGACGACAAGGTTGCCTGCCTGGGCGCCGGTGCAGACGACTACCTCGTCAAGCCGTTTGAGATCCGCGAGCTGATCGCGCGCATCCAGGTGTTGGTGCGGCGCAGCACGCCCGATCAATCCGTCGAGCTGCATTGTGGTGACCTGACCTACCACACGGGCAGCCGTACCTTTGCGCTGGCCGGCCAGCCTCTGGTGCTACCCGCGCGCGAGCACACCGTGCTGGAAATCCTCATGCTCAAGCTCGGGCGCACGGTGTCCAAACCGGCGCTGGTCAATGGTGTGTTTGGCCTGGACGACGAAGCCAGCCCCGAAGCCATCGAAATCTACATCCACCGCCTGCGCAAGAAGCTGGAGCATTCCGCCGCCACCATCGTCACGCTGCGCGGCCTCGGTTACCTGCTGCGCGATGCTTCAGCCCAACCCTCCTGAGCAACCCGCGGTACGGGCGGCAGCACCGTCCACCTCACGCGCGCGTAGCCTGCGCGCGCGGCTGGTGCTGTGGCTGGCATTGCCGCTGGTCGTCTACGTAGCGGCCGATGCCTGGCTGGACCTGGCGGCCGCACGCCACAACGCCGATCTCGTGCACTACCACGCGCTCGATACCGCCGCGCAGATGATCAGCGGCCAGATCGAATGGGACGAAGGCCGCCTGCGCGTGTCGGTGCCGCCGGCTGCGTTGGCGGTGTTCGCCGCGCCCGAGACCCCCGTGCGTGACCAGATTGCCTATCAGGTCAGCACCGAGCATGGCCGCCTGCTGGCGGGGCGGCTGGATTTCGGCACGCGCCCTGCCTTTGATGCCGCGGGCTTGGCCGATACCGGCACCTACACCGATACGCTGGAAGGCCAGCCCGTGCACGTGGCCGCCGTGGTGCGCACCATGTACGACGCCGGACGCACGGAGCGCGTTGTCACGCGCGTGGCGCAAACCACGAACGGCCGCGACGCAATGATCCGGCAGTTGTGGTGGCCCGCCACCTTGCGCCAGTTGGCGCTCGTGGGGCTGGCGCTGGCGATGATCCTGATCGGCCTGACGCTGGAGTTGCGGCCGATTCTGCGGTTGGCCGGCAACGTGTCGGCGCGCGCGCCCACCGATCTGGCACCGCTCGATCCCGAGGGCCTGCAGCGCGAACTGCAGCCGATTGCCGGTGCGTTCAATCAGTACCTGCAGCGCATTGCCGACAACGCGCTCACGCAGAAGCGCTTCATTGCCGATGCCGCACACCAGATGCGCACGCCGCTGGCGATTCTCGACACGCAGATGCAGGTGGCCGCGCAAACCAACGCCGACGGTGCACTGCACGAGGTGCTGAAGGCCGCGCGCACCAGCACGCGCAATCTGGCCGATCTCATCAACGATCTGCTGTTGCTCTCGCAGGCCGAAGCCTCGGCCGCCACCAGCGAAACGGTCGAACTCCTGCAGGTGGCGCGCACCGTGCTCGAAGACCTCGCATTGCTGGCGGATGGTCGCCGCATCGATCTGGGAATGGAGTCGGCAGAACAGCCGGTCTGGACCTTGGGCAACCGCACGCTGGTTGCAGCCCTGCTGTTCAACCTGGTGGACAACGCCGTGCGCTACACGCAGGAAGGCGGCCACGTCACCGTGCAGGTGTCGGCCGACTACGGCTGGGCCATGCTGACCGTGACCGACAACGGGCCCGGCATTCCGCCCGAGGCGTACGCACGCGTGTTCGAGCGCTTCACGCGCTTGGGCAACACGCAGACCCAGGGCAGCGGCCTGGGCCTGGCGATCGTGCGGCAGATCGTCGATCGCATGGGTGGGCAGATTGCGCTGGCGCCCGGGCCGGGTGGCGCGGGGCTGGCGGTGACGGTGTGGCTGCGGCGGGCCGGGGCGCCGGCCGCCGCTTGAGTTGCTGCCGTTGCTGCCTCGACACCGGCCTTACTGCACCGACACGAACACCGGGTTCGAGTAGAACCACAGATCGTTGTAGTTGCGGTCATTGATGGCGTTGAAGCGCGCCACGTTTTCCGTCACCACCGTCTTCTGGTCAGGCAGCGGGTTGCCGTTGCTGGTCTCGCCCGACACGTTCATGCCGAGGTTGGTGCCGCGCAGGCGGAAGTACTGGTTCTTGGTGGCCGTGGTGGTGTACGTGACGCTGTTGTAGCCGTCGGCATCGACCTTCCAGTCCGCCTTGGTGAAGGTGGCAACGACCTTGGTGGAGTCGTTGGTGGCCTTCGCATACGCGGGCGTGCCGGGGGCGGCCTTGGGGCCAACGTCACCGGCGATCAGGTCAACGTGGTCGACCACCGGGCGCATGTTGGCCTTGAAGCCGCTGCCCAGCGGGTACTCGTAGTTGTTGTGATCGGGGCTCTTGAAGCGGATGGTGATCGTCACCTTGTCGCCGGCCTTTGCGGTGAGCATGCCGCCCATGTCAGCCGAGGCGGTGGCGTTGTCGGCGTGGAAATCCAGCGCGTTGATGAGATCGCCAAACACGCCGAACGACTTGCCCGAGCGCATGGCGCCCAGCAGTGTCTTCAGGTCGGTGCTGGTGCCCGGCAGCCAAATGTAGGTCTTGGCGTATTCGCCGGGGTAGTAGCCGCTGCTGAACTGCTGCGTGGCGTCTACCTGGAAGTGGTGGTCGGAATCTGCAAAGTTCCAGACGCGGCGGCCTTCGCCCAGCAGGGCATCCCAGACGCCACCGACTTGCGCGACCACGTAGTCGACACCCCCGTAGGTGCGGTTGGGCAGGTTGGCGTCGATGTAGGCGCTGTTGTAGCCGCCGCGATCGGGCTCCATCTGGTTGCCGACCATGCCCTCGATGCCGAACATGATGTCGGGTGCGGTGTCGTTGAACTGGCGGAAGTCCGCCACCGTGTACTTGCCCGGGTTGCGCGACGGGTGGTTGATCAGGCCGTAGCTGGTGTTCGGGTAGTTCGTCTTGAGCCAGTTGAAGGCGTTCACCACATCGGCGTGCGTGCTGCCGGCGCGCGGGCCTTCCTGCTGCCATGCCGCCACATCGTTCGGGTTGAACAGCGAGGCGGCCTGCTGCGTGAAGAAGTACTCGAACTTGTTCAGGCCCTTGGCAGACGTCTGCAGCTTGTCGGTGCCCTCGAAGATGCCGACGTTCAAGTGGTCGTGCGTCGGCATGTCCCACTCGGTGGCCGAGAAGATCAGCTTGCCCGTGTACTTGCCGGCGGCTTGTGCCTGCGCAATGGCCGGCATCTCGTACTGCGCGATACCCGCCGATGCGGCAATCGAACCGCCCGGCAGCGTGGCGCCCGTGGCATCGCGCGGCGACGGGCGCAGGTGGTTCGACACCGCCATCCAGTCCAGGCTGTTGAGGTTGAATGCGTGGTCGAGCACGGTCGCCAGCGGCGTGACGGCATCGACCGATTCGGCTGTGTGCACGTGCAGGTCGCCCGTCGTCCACACGCCTTGCGGCTTGGCGGGCGGGGTCGGTGTGGTTGGGTTGGTGGGCGTCGGGTTGGCCGGTGCGGTGTCGGGGCCGGCAGTCTGGGTGTCGTCGCTGCCGCCGCACGCGTACAGGCCGAGGGACAGGCACACAGGCACAGCAATCGCGAGCAGCGTCTTCTTGGTTGAGAGCATCGTGGTTTCCAGTCGAGGTGATGAGGTCGGGCAAATGCTTCCGGCCACCCATGCGGTGTGGGTAGCTCGTGTACAGCTGAAACGTTTGCGCGGCCGAATCTTGGTGATAGACGATGACGCTCAGGTGAATTCGGCGCAGGCGGTTGGCGCTTTTCTTAGAAAGCGCTGAGTTGCGCTGGTGGGCGGGTTGCGCGCGGGGAGGTGTTCTGGCGGGTAGAACCGCCTCGCCTCCGCAAGGCAATGCACGGCCGCTCTGCATGTCAGTAGGCTTCGACAGCGTTGATGTCCTACGGGGCGATTGCGCCAGTCTTTAGCGGCTTTCGTAGAATGGCGCAGCCCAACGCTTCCTGCGTCCACGATGGATGTCCATTTGACGATCCACGGCCGGCATGACCTTGCCGGCCAGCTCTACCGCCAGTTGCGCACCGCCATCCTCGACGGCCGCCTTGCGCCTGGCGAGCGGCTGCCTTCCACGCGCGATCTCGCGCTGCAGATTGGCGTGTCGCGCAAGACCACGCTCGATGTATTCGAGCGCCTCATTGCCGAGGGCTACCTGCGTTCACGCGCCGGTTCCGGCACGTTTGTCGCCGAGGCAACGCAGGGGCTGGCAGGGCGTACGCCGCAGCGGTCGTCAGCCGAGCAGATTGCCGCACCGGCACCGACCGCACGTACTTTCGCCACGCTGTGGAACGACGTGCCCGACGTGCTGCCCATGCCGCGCCCGAGCATCGTCTACGACTTCGTGGGTGGCGTGACCGAGAAGCGCCTGTTCCCGTTCGACAAGTGGCGCAGCTGCGTGGCGCATGGGCTGCGTCTGCAGGCACGCGGGCGCGGCGCATATCACGACCCGGCCGGTGACCAGACGCTGCGCCTGGCGATCTCGCGCTACCTCGCTTTCAGCCGCGCCGTGGTCTGTGCGTGGGGCGATGTCGTTGTCACGCAGGGCGCGCAGCAGGCCATCGATCTGATTGCCCGCGTGCTGGTGCGACCGGGCGACACGGTGGCCATTGAAGACCCGGGCTATCCACCCGCGCGCATTGCGCTGCAAGCGCTGGGCGCCAACGTGGTGCCCGTGCCGGTGGACGCCGAGGGCCTGGTGGTGGACGCGTTGCCACCGCAGGCCAAGCTCGTCTACGTCACGCCGTCGCACCAGTTTCCGCTGGGCATGCCTATGAGCCTCGCGCGCCGTGCGCAACTGCTCGATTGGGCGCAGCGCCACGACGCGCTCATCCTGGAAGACGACTACGACAGCGAGTTCCGCTTCGACGGCCGGCCGATGGAATCGCTCAAGAGCCTGGACGCGACCGGCAGCGTGGCCTACGTGGGCACGTTCTCCAAGACGATCTTTCCGGAGCTGCGCATCGGCTATGTGGTGCCGCCGGCTTCACTGCTGACGCCGCTGCGGCGCGCCAAGCAGGTGGCCGACTGGCATAGCGAATCGCTCATGCAGGCCGCGCTTGCCAAGTTCATGCTCGACGGCGATTTCGGCAAATACCTGCGCCGTATGCACAAGGAATATGCCGCGCGGCGCGATGCCCTGCTGCGGCACCTGCGCGGGCCGTTGGCGCCGTGGATGACACCGTTGCCGTCGGCAGCAGGTATTCACATGGCGGCGCAGTTGCGCGCGCCGTTGCAGGAGCCTGCCGTGCTGAAACTGGCCGAAAGCGTGGGCGTGGGCCTGTACGGCACGACCAAGATGCACGCCGCGCGGCCGCCGCCGCCCGGGCTGCTGATTGGCTACGGCGATGTGAACGTGGCGGAGATCGACGCCGGCCTGGCCCGGCTGGCACAGGTACTCGGCAAACTGGCTACCTGAAACTCGCCGAGAGTGGTGCTTTTGCCGGGCCACTCGAACCCCTAATCTGGCGCCTGTCACCCCGTACCGGAGCCCGATCATGGAACCTCGCCTCGACTTCTACACAGCCAATCCCGCCGCCATCCAGGCGGTGATGGGTCTGGAAAAAGCGCTGAGCAAGAGCACCCTGGAAAAGCCGCTGACCGAACTCGTGCGCCTGCGCGCTTCGCAGATCAACGGTTGCGCCTACTGCGTCGACCTGCATGCCAGCGATGCGCGCAAATGCGGTGAAGACAACCGCCGTCTGGCCACCGTTTCCGTCTGGGAAGAAACGCCTTTCTTTACCGACCGCGAACGCGCCGCGCTGGCATGGACAGAGGCCGTCACCCTCGTTGCGGAAACCCGCGTGCCGGACGACGTATGGCAGGCCGTGCGCGCCCAGTTTTCCGATGCCGAGCTGGTCGACCTGACGCTGCTGGTGTCCACCATCAACGCATGGAATCGGCTGGCGATCAGCTTTCGCAAGCTGCCGGCTTAAAGGGTGTCACCGACGCCAATCGTGGGCCGATGCAGGACGGATGCCCTGCCGCCTATACTCCAGCGACCGGCACGGCTCTCGCCTGACGGTGCCCCGCCCTGGAGCCTGCATGCATCCCGTTCGCACACTCAGCATCAACATCGAGCGCCACTTTGACGATGTGGCCGCCTTCCTGGCCGAGCCGCTGAACTACCCCACCTGGGCGACGGGTTTGTCGACCGGCCTGGCGCCCAGCACGCAGGGCTCGGGTGCGGCGCCCGACGAGTGGATTGCCGATGCGCCGCAGGGCAATGTGTTCATCCGTTTCAGCCCGCCCAACACGTTTGGCATTGCCGACCACTGGGTACGCTTGCCGGATGACACCGTCATCTATGTGCCGCTGCGCGTGGTACGCAACGGCGCCGGCACCACCGTTTCACTCACGCTGTTTCAACTGCCCGGCATGGACGATGCGCAGTTCGAGGCCGATGCCGAATGGGTGCAGCGTGACCTGGTGAAGCTGAAGACGGTGGTGGAAGCCGAATAACGCTCAGACTTTCTCCGCTCGCGGGGCTTGCGGAACGGCCTGTGGACCCGACGCGCCGGAGGATGCCGCCAGTGATGGATCGCCATGCGCATCCGACCCCTTCACCTGGCTCACCCAGAACACGCAGAACAGCCCCGCCGCCACGGCCAGCCAGCCGTTGAGCCCATAGCCATCGATGTGACCACCCGCGCTGGTGGACAGCAGCAGCCCGCCAATCCACGCGCCCGCCCCCGTGCCGACTGACATCACCGCGCTGTTGGCGGAGAGGAACGCGCCGCGCACCTTCGCGTCGGGCACGGTGGTCATTAGCGCCTGCATGGGCACCATGCGGCTGGAGAGGACCACCATGAAGCACGGGAAGAACAGCAGCAGGCCAATGAAGGGCCAGTCCGGCAGATGCGTCATCACCAGCACAGGGATGAACGCCAGCAGTGCCGCCCCCACAAACACACGGCGACGGCCATAGCGGTCAGCCAGCTTGCCCACGGCGCGCGAACTGAAGAACGACGCCGCGCCGCCCGCCACGTAGAGCCACGATAGATCCTGTGGCGCGATGCCATGGTTGGCCACCAGCACCGGCGAGATGAACGGGATCACCAGCATGTGCGAGCCCATCATCACGAAGGTCAGCAGGAACGCGCGCAGATGGCGCGGGTTGCTCAGCAACTGCCACAGGCCCGCGAGGATCTGGCCGGGTGTCTGGTGAGTATTGCTCAGGTGTTCGGTCAGCGGCGGGATGGTGTGCCGCGCGCCCAGCCACGTCAGCGCGGTCAACACGGTCAGCAGGAAGAACGGCGCCGTCCAGCCGAGGTGTGCCCCCAGCGCGATGCCCACCGGCACGCCGGCCATGGCTGCCAGTGCAAACGACGACATCACCACGCCGGTGGCCGCGCCACGCCGCGCGGGCGGAATCACATCCGACAGGATGGCGAGCACGAGCGAACCCAGCACGCCGCCTGTGAGCCCCGCAAACGCGCGCGCAAACAGCAGCATGCTGTAGCTGCCCGATAGCGCGCAGGCCAGGTTGGCCAGCGTGAACAGGCCGTAGACGGTCAGCAGCAGGCGGCGCCGGTCAAAGCGATCGGTGTACGTGGCGGCCAGCAGGCCCGAGGCGCCGGAGCACAGCGAATACACCGACACCGCCGTGGCGAACGCCGCCGGGCCGATGCCAAACGTATGCATGATCTGCGGACCGAGTGGCATCATCACCATGAAATCCATGATGACGGTGAACTGCGTGAGCGCGAGCAGCCAGAGCAGATGCCGCTCGCGCTTGGATTCAAGTAGGGGCATGGGAGAGAACGGAGAAAGCGGAGAAAACAAAGAGAGGGCGCTTGTCTCCGTGGCGGGGATCGCCCGGGTGATGTTGACGCCGCACTATGTCTAAAAACATATCTTAAGATAGTTATCGCAACTGGCGAAGTCAACCCGAATTTGCGTGACGCGCATACAACGGCGGCCATCATGCGCCTGCCGTACGGGTGCGGCGCAGATTTTTTTTTGAGGGGCGCGAATCCGTTCGGGCAAACGGCGCCTCTTAGGGGCGAGGACTGTCCTCACCTTTCGTCCGACCCCTTTGGAGAACATCATGTCGTTTCTGAAATCTGCCCTGTATGTGAAGAACGTGCCGAACTGGGAGCGTGCCGTGCGCATCGTGCTGGCATTGGCCGTCGTTGTTGGTGGCCTAGCCCTGGCGGCTGCGCCCTGGAACTGGTTGCTGGCCGCCGCCGGCGCCGGGTTTGGCCTGACCGGTGTGGTGGGCTTCTGCCCGGCGTGTGCGCTGGTCGGCCGCCGGCTGCAACCACCCAAGCGGTAACCCGCGCGACTGACGCCATGGACCTTGTCCGTCACCAACCGCTGCTCGATGCCGCCCGCGCGGGTGACGTATCGGCCATCGAGCGCCTGCTGGCCGTCTGCCAGCCCGACATCCGCCGCTATGCGCAGCGCAACTGCCTGATCTCCGACGTGGATGACGCCGTGCAGGAGAGCCTACTGGTGCTGTCACGCAAGGTGGGTTCGCTGCGCGCGGCGGCGGCGTTCTCCAGCTGGCTGTTCGCCATCGTGCGCCGCGAGTGTCATCGCATGGCGCGCAAGGCGCTTTCGACCGACCCGTGGGATGACGACAAGGTGGAAGCGTGGCTCGCGCGCCTGCCCGTCGATGACCTGCGGCACGACGTGGCCGCCGCGCTGGAATCTTTGCCCGCGCACTATCGCGAGATCATCGTGCTGCGCGACCTGAACGAGATGACCATCGGCGAAATTGCCGATCAGTTGAACGAATCCCGTGCGGCAGTGAAGAGCCGCCTGCACCGGGCGCGGCAACTCACGCGCGAATACCTGCTCGGCTGAGGCCCAGCCCGAACACTGCCCTACCGCGCACGCATGCCCCACAGCACGTCGAGCACATGCTGCGTGGCGCGTTCGATGTGCCCCGCCCGATGTGCGATGCCAAGCTGGCGCCACAACGCTGGCCGCAGCGGCCGCATGACGATGCGCGCATCCGGCACGGGCGTGGCCGCTTCGTGTGGCAGCAGCGTGGCGCCGTAGCCCGCTGCCACCAGGCTCTTGATCGCATCGTTGTAGTTGAGCTGGATGCGCGGCGTGGGGTGGTGGCCGTCGGTGGCAAACCACTCCGCCGTCAGGCGCGAGAGCCGTGTGGTGGTGTCGTTGAGGATGAGCGGCTGCCCTGCCAGCCACGCCGGCGTGACACGTGCGGGGCTGTGCCAGTGCGCCGGCAGAAACGCCATGACCGGGTCGCGCCGCCACGGCTTGATTGCAAGTTTTGTCCCCTGCGCCGCTACCTGCGATTGCGGCAGCGCCACCAGCCCGATATCGAGCGCACCGTCGGCCAGCCGCGTGAGCGTCTCCTGCGAGGTCAGCACCGCCACCTGCACGTCGATGCCCGGATGATCCTGCCGCAGCACCTCCAGCGCCTGCGGCAGCAGATGCGCGATGGCGCCGGTGGATGCGCCCAGCCGCACGCGCCCGCTCAAGCCCTGCACTTGGCGCTGGATATCGTCCAGTGCCTGCTCCGCATCCGCCAGCAGGCGGCGCGCGCGCTCAACCATCACCTCCCCGATCGCCGAGGGGCGAACCTGCCCGCGCTTGCGCGACAGCAGCGGCGCACCCACGCGGCCCTCCAGCTCGGCAATGTGCAGGCTGACTGTGGGCGGCGCTAGGTGCAACGCGCGTGCGGCATCGGCAAACGAGCCGCGGTCGGCCACCTCCACCAGGGTGCGCAGGCGGTCCAGGCTGATCTCTCTCATGGCGGGCTTCCAGTTCAGAAAAACTGAAGATGAGCGTTGTGAAATTCAACTTTTCATAGGCAACGCATGCCGTGAAGATAGCGACTCCCGCATCGTTTTGCACGCACCGCATTTCTGTACTGGAGGACACCAGCATGGCTGCACCCCTGATCTTCATCGACGGCGACCAAGGCACCACTGGCCTGCAGATTCATGAGCGCCTGCGCGGCCGCACAGATCTGCAACTGCTGACACTGCCGGCTGATGCCCGCAAAGATGCGCAACGCCGTGCCGAGGCCATCAACGCCTGCGATATCGCCATCCTGTGTCTGCCGGATGCGGCCGCGCGCGAAGCGGTGGCGTCCATCGTCAACCCGGACGTACGCGTGATCGATGCCAGCTCCGCACATCGCACCACGCCGGGCTGGACGTATGGGTTTCCGGAGATGAGCGCGGGACAGGCGCAGCGTGTTGCAACGGCATCACGCGTGACGAACCCGGGCTGCTACCCGACCGGCGCGATCGCGTTGCTGCGCCCGCTGGTGCAGGCGGGCCTGGTGCCGACGGACTACCCGATCAGCATCCACGCCGTGTCGGGCTACTCCGGCGGCGGGCGTGCGGCGGTGCAAGCCTACGAAGGCCTCGAGGCCGCCAACGCGCTGCCGTTCCAGGTGTACGGGCTTGGCCTGGCGCACAAGCACACGCCGGAAATCCAGCAGCACGCCGGGCTCTCGCAGCGGCCGATGTTCGTGCCCGCGTATGGCGCGTATCGCCAGGGCATTGTGCTGACGGTGCCACTGGAATTGCGCCTGCTGGCGCCGGGCGTTGATGCGGCTGGGTTGCATGCGTGCCTGGCCGGTCACTACGCCGGGGCACAGCATGTGGAGGTGATGCCGCTGCAGGTGTCGTCCGCGTTGCCGCATCTGGACCCGCAGGCACTCAACGGCACCAACGACATCCGCCTGGGCGTGTTCAGCAACGACCACGGTCAGATCCTGCTGACGGCGGTGTTCGACAACCTGGGCAAAGGTGCCTCAGGTGCAGCGGTGCAGAACCTGGAGCTCATGTTGGCCTGAAGTTGAGGCGCGCGGGCGCCGGCAGGTAGTGGGAAATCGAATGAATGGCATCGCAACATTTAATTGGTCGATCGTGGGCGACTTCGCTATCGTCAACGCCGCCCGCGTACGGAAGTGAACCGTGTCATGCGTCGGGACCAACCCATTGCTGGATGCTTTATGTCTAAGACCACGTATTACGCGCCGCATGGCGGCCACCCGCCGCAGACCGATCTGCTGACCGATCGCGCGATGTTCACCGAGGCGTACGCGGTGATCCCCAAGGGGGTGATGCGCGACATCGTCACGAGCTGGCTGCCGTTCTGGACGAACACGCGCCTGTGGGTGATCGCCCGCCCGCTGTCGGGGTTTGCGGAAACCTTCTCGCAGTACATCGTTGAAGTGAACCCGGGCGGCGGCAGCGACAAGCCCGAGCAGGACAAGAACGCCGAAGCCGTGCTGTTCGTCGTTGAAGGCGAAGCCGAGCTGACGCTGCAAGGCAAGAAGCACACGCTCAAGCCGGGCGGCTACGCATTCATTCCGCCGGGCGCGGACTGGACGCTGCACAACGTGAGCGATGCGGCTGTGCGCTTCCACTGGATCCGCAAGCACTACCAGGTGGTCGATGGCATTCCGCTGCCGGAAGCCTTCGTGACCAACGAGCAGGACGTCGAGCCGATCCCGATGCCGGGCACCAACGGCGCTTGGGTGACGACGCGCTTTGTCGACATGAGCGACATGCGCCACGACATGCACGTGAATATCGTGACGTTCGAGCCGGGCGGCGTGATTCCGTTTGCCGAGACGCACGTCATGGAGCATGGCTTGTACGTGCTCGAAGGCAAGGCGGTCTATCGCCTGAACCAGGACTGGGTCGAGGTGGAAGCAGGCGACTTCATGTGGCTGCGCGCGTTCTGCCCGCAGGCCTGCTATTCGGGTGGCCCTGGCCGCTTCCGCTACCTGCTGTACAAGGATGTAAACCGTCACATGAACCTGTTGCTGAACCCGTCGCGCTAATCGCCGCGCAGGTCAGACGAAAAAGCCCGTCGGTATATGCCGACGGGCTTTTTTCATGGGGGCCGCAGTACCTATTTGCGCGTCGCCACGATGAACAGGCGCGGGAACGGCAGCAGGACGGTGCCGTCCTCTTGCGCCGGATACGCCTGTGCGATCGCGTCACGATAGCGCGTGAGGAAGGCGCTGCGTTCGTCATCGTTCAGCGCGGCGAGGAACGGCCGCAGCCCCGTGCCCTTCAACCATTCCACCACCGCATCCGCGCCACCACGCAGCGGGTGGTAGTACGTGGTGCGCCACACATCCACGCGTGTGCACAGCGGTGACAGCAGCGCGTAGTAATGGCGCGGGTCGAACCGCTCGGTCCGCTCTACCCCTTTGAGCTTTGCGGCCCACGGGCCGGCAGCGGCCACTTCGCGCATCAGGCGGTGCGTGGGTTCGTCCAGGTTGTCGGGCATCTGGATCGCAAGGTGGCCCCCCTGCGTCAGTTTGCCGATCAGCTTCGGCAGCAGCGTGTCGTGCGCGGGCAGCCACTGCAGCACGGCGTTCGCGAGGATCAGGTCGACCGCACCGGGTTCATCCCACGTGGCAATGTCAGCGACATCAAAGCGCACATCGGGCAGGCGCTTGCGGGCAGCGTCGATCATGTCGGCCGAGCTGTCGATCCCGTGGACTACCGCGCCGGGCACACGTGCCATCAACGCCTCGGTCGAGTTGCCCGGCCCGCAACCGATGTCGACGGCACTGTGGATGGGCGTTTGCGGCACAGCGGCGAGCAAGTCCCGGGCGGGCCGTGTGCGCTCTTCTTCAAACTGAACGTATTGCTTCGCGCTCCAATCGTGTTGCGTTGTCATCACGGTTCTCCTTGCCGGGGTTGTGATCGATTGGCTGCATTCTGTGGTTTCCCGCTGGATCAGTAAAATGAATTCATTGTTCTCATTGATTCATTTATCTGATGAAGATCGATACGCTCGGTGTGCAGGCATTCGTGGCGATTGCGGAGTGTGGCAGCTTTACGCAGGCCGCCGACACGCTCCACGTGACGCAGACGGCGATCACGCAACGGCTGCGCAAGCTGGAGGCCTTCCTTGGCGTTGCGCTGATTGAGCGCACGACACGCCGGACGGAACTCACGGAAATCGGCCAGCGCTTTCTGCCGCAGGCGCGCCGGTTGTTGAACGAGCTGTCTGACGCGCTGACGGAAATTCGCGAGACCGGCCTGAGCCAGCGTGGAGACATCACGATTGCCTGCGTGCCGACGGTGGGCGTGCAGTATCTGCCGCGCATCCTGCGGGCGTTCTCTGCGCACCGGCCGCACGATCGCGTGAAGATTCTCGATCATGCCTCTGCATCGGTGTTGCAGGCGGTGCTGCGTCGTGAGGCGGAGTTCGGCATCAGCATTGCGGGCGATCAGCATCCTGAACTCACCAGCGTGCCGCTTACGAGCGACCCCTACGTGCTGATCTGCCGCGACGATCATCCGCTTGCGAAGCGACGGCGCATCCGCTGGGAGGCACTGCAACCGCATCCGCTGATCTTTGCCGGCGAGGTGAGCGGCAACCGCAGCCTGCTTGAGGGTGCACTCAAGAACAGCGGTGTGACACTGCATTCGTTCTACGAAGTCCAGCGCAGCTCCACAGCGCTGGGGCTCGTGGCCGAAGGGCTGGGTGCGGCGGTGGTGCCACGGCTCGCGATCCAGAAGAACGCGTACCCGATGATCCGGACGATTGAGCTGGTCGAGCCGCAGGTCTCGCGCACGCTGGTGCTCGTGACGCGCAGGGCGGCGCAGTTGTCGCCGGCGGCGCGTGCGCTCTACGAGATGATCGTCGAGGAAGGCGCGACGCTGGCGCGTTGATGTGGGATGACGGACGAGAAGGGCCACCGGCATGGGTGTGCCCTTCCTACGTCGGCAGCACGGCTCATGCGCGTGCGCCTTGCGGGGTGCTGGGGTAGGTGGAATCACGGTTCCATGCAAGCGCACCCTGTGTGCCGGCGCGCTGCTGGTCGGCGCCTTGCGCGTACGGATCGAAGCGGTCGCGCCTCCACGACAGATAGCCGTAGGTATCGGCCTGGCGATCCGCGCCTTGCGTGAACGGATCCGCCTTGTCCTGCTTCTGCCCTTGCGTGTAGGCGTCCACCTTGTCCAGGCGGCTCTGTCCTTGGGTATAGGGGTCGAAGCTGCGGGCGGCTGCAGCGGGTTGCGCCGCAAACAGGGCGGCGGAGGCCGTCAGCGTGGCCAGCAAGGCGAGTGACAGACGGCGGGTGCGTGCGAAGGAACGGGTGGTGTGCATGGTGAACTCCTCATGATTGAGCGTGCGCCATCTGTGGATGGCAGTCCGACGGATCGTTACCGGATGGCATCGACCTCCCCTGTTGGTCGCGGCATCAGAGCAAACCTGACACGGCTTGCACGAGAAATCTTTTGCACCAACCGGTATGCACAGATACGCAGGCCATGCCGCAGTGGATGCAGCATCGGTCAAACGTGCGCGTAACCCCACACACGCCCCGCGCACGCCCCACACGCGGCGCTCACGTCAGCTGCATCACCCCTTGCATCCCCTGCCAGCCCACGTACAGGCCGACAAGCGCGATCAGCCCACCCGAGAAGTACGGCGCCTTGCGCGCGAACTCACCAAAACCGCTCCAGCGCCGTGACACGTGCTTCACGCTCAGCGCCGCGAGCGCGCCCGAGGCGACCATCGTCAACGCCAGACCGATGCTGAAACACAGCACCAGCGCCGCGCCCAGGGTGATCTGCTTGAGCTGCAGGCACAGCAGCAGCACCGTGATGGATGCCGGGCATGGCACCAGCCCGCCAGTCAGGCCGAATATGATGATCTGGCCGGTCGTCACCTCGCGGTTGGCAAAGCGGCGGCGGATGTCGTTGGCGTGCGCGCGCTCGTGCGCGTCTTCGTAGCCGCCGGAAGACACGTCCAGCCCGCCGTGGTCATGCGCAGCATGTGCGTGGTCGTGCTCGATGAAGTCGACGTCGTAGTCGTGCCGGTGGTGCGCGTGCCCGAGTGACAGGCGGGCCGTGAAAGCATGCGGTTCGGGAATGGTCTGCTCCGATTCGAGAAAACCATCGCGCTGCACAAAACTGAAGGCTTGCCGGGTGCCATCGGGCCGCTCGGTCACCACGTCCACCTGGTCGGCTGACCACGCGTGGCCGTGTGTGCCGTGATGTGCATCTTCCTGCACCAGCCGGAAGCGCGGCGGTACACCGTCTTCGAACACTTCCAGCCGGACGGTACCGTGGCCGGTATCGATGCGCTTGATCTCGTCGTGATCATGATCGTGGTGATGGTCATGCGATGCGCGGGCGCTGCGCCACGTGCGCCACATCATCCAACCCGCCACGACGACGATCAGCACGGCGGAGGCCACCTGGAAATACGGCTCCGTCGCCTCCGGATTCCAGTTGCGGCCAAAGTACAGCCCCGCCATGGCCACTGCCCACACCACCGCGGTGTGCGACACGGTGGCCGACAACCCCAGCAGCACCGCTTGCGAGAGTGTGCCCCGGATGGCGACGATAAACGCCGCCATCATCGTCTTGGAGTGCCCCGGCTCCAGACCATGCAATGCGCCCAGCAGAATGGCGCTGGGGACGAACAGCCAGGCATTGCCTTGCTGCAGGAGGGTGGCGAACGCGGTCATGGATCGATAGCCGGTGGTGAACTCAGGAGAGCGAACTATACTCCCCCCTAGTATATTGATGCTACCCTCTCACGTCCTTCACCCACCTCAATCTTCCGACTCATGGCCCATACCATCCGCGACAAAGCCAAGCTGCTGGCGCGTGTGCGGCGCATCCAGGGGCAGGCGACTGCACTGGAAAAACAACTCGGCGAAGAGGGGGATTGCACGGCCATCCTGCAGCAGATCGCAGCCATTCGCGGTGCGGTCAACGGGCTGATGGCGGCGGTTCTCGAGGGCCACCTGATGGATCACGTGGTCAAGGAGCCGACCGAGGCGCAGCGTCAGGAGGACTTCGACGCCGTGATGCAGGTGATCAAGTCCTACCTGAAGTAAGACGACGTTCTCCCGTTCCCCACCCATGACAACGCAAGCTGAACGCAACCTCCAGCACGCGCACGCCCTGCTCGACTGGAACCGCGCGCATCTGCGGCACGACACGGTGCTCACCGAGGCCGTCATTGCTGAACGCTTTGCACCGCAGTTCACCGTGTTCGCAAACGGGCGGCATTACGATGCCAACTACGTGAACTACAAGACGTTTCTCGATGGCTTCAAGCACGCCATCGCCTCGATCGACTACAAGGTGACGCAGACCGTAGCGGACGCCGCCGGCGTGGTGCTCGGCATGCGCGCATCGGTCACGCGCACCCACGGTGCGGTCGACCAGTTCGAAGCCATGCTTCTGCTGCGCTTTGACGACGCAGGCAAGGTCAGCCTGTGGCACGAGGTGTATCTGCAGTCGCCCCACGCGGCGGGCTGACTCTGCGCGAAGGCCGCATGTCACTTGCGTGGTGCGGCCAACCTCGCTAACCTGCTGCAACGCCTTCGGCAAATTCCGATTCTTCGCATCCATGTCCCGACTTCACGCCACCTTCTTCGCTGCCGGCCAACGCGCCCGCATGGAAGACGTGTGCGTGCAGCCAGGGCCCTTCCCGCCTCCTGTCGTCTCGTCGGGCTACGACGTGATCGGCGCACAGCCGCCGCCACCTCTGCCCGCTCTCGGCTGACTTCCAGCCGCTTCGTTTCCGGTTGACCTGATCCAGGCTCGGGCTTGAACCCGAGGCAGGCGCACGCCTGCGCGCCGGAACCCGACATTCCTTTTCGACAGGTGAGTGGTATGCCTTCAATGCAAGCCGCGCTGGCAGGGTCCGGCGCGACGGTGTTATTCGTGCTGCTGTGGAGCAGCGGTGCAATCTTTGCGGAGATCGGGGTGCAGCATGTCCCGGCGTTCGCGTTTCTGGTGGGGCGGTTCGCGCTGGCCTCGCTGGTGCTGGCGGGGCTGGGCGTTTGGCGCGGGCGGTGGTGGCCTGCGCCGGGCACACGGTGGCAGGTCGCGGGCACCGGTGCGCTGCTGACCGGTGGCTATGCGATCTGCTATCTGCTGTCGCTTGACCGTGGGCTGACGCCGGGGCTGCTGGCTACGTTGCTCGGTGTGCAGCCGTTGCTGACGCTGTTGGCAACGGAGCGCGCTTGGTCTGCGCGACGCATGGCGGGGCTCGTGCTGGCACTGGGCGGGCTCGCGCTTGTCGTGGGTTGTGCCAACGCGCAGCAGGTGCCGATGGCGGGCCTCGGCTACGCGCTGGCGTCGCTGGCCAGCATGACGGTGGGAGCGATCTGGCAGAAGCGCCTGGGCCAGGCACCTATCGATGTGCTGTCGTTGCAGAACGCGGTGAGTCTGGTGCTGTGCGCGGTTTTCCTGCTCGCGCAGCCGATGCCCAGCGCCTTCGTACCCAGCATGCCCGGCATCGTCGCCTTACTGTGGATGGGCGTGGTCATGTCAGTGGGGGCGCAACTGCTGTTCTACCGACTCATGCAGCGCGGCAACCTTGTCAACGTGACGAGCCTGTTCTACCTCGTGCCAGTGGTAACGGCGCTGCTTGACGATGTGGTGCTGGGCCATCGTCTTGCATTGGTGGCGATGATGGGCATGGGGATGATTCTCCTGGGGTTGGCGGTGGTGTTTCGCGCCGCGCGCCGGTAACCATGCCAAAGCGGGCCGCTCGCAGTGGGCGGCCCGTTAGGCTTGTGGCTCTGCGCCTGATGCGGCACGGGGTGCGATGAGCTTGTAGAGCAGCCACGCACCCGCGCCGCCGCTGAGGACGGCAAACACAGTCCACGGCAGCGAAAGGTCAGACGTCGCAGACCACTCATTGGGCGCGTATTGGTAGGCGAGGATGGTGCAACCCGTGTTGTAGAACCCGTGAACGAGGATGCATGGCAGCAGCGAGCGCGTGCGCTCATAAAGCTTGCCCAGCAGCAAGCCAGTCACGAACGCGCCGACAAACTGATACACGTTCAGATGCGCCAGCCCGAACACCGCCGCCGAATGCACGATGGCGACGCCAGACGGGTACTGCTGCAGAAAGCTGCGCAGGATGATGCCGCGGAACAGCATCTCTTCGACGATGGGGGCAATCAGGCATACCAACACGATCGCGCCCAGCCCACCGGTGCTCATCTCCCGAAACATGTCGATCATCGACTGGCTCATTGGGAAGAAGTGCACCACGACGATCTGGATCAGCGTTTCGACCAGCAGCAGCCCCGGCGTCAGCAGCAGGATGGGTACGGAAAACAATCCGAGCGCGGCCTTCCATGAGCTTGTGCTTTCATGAAAGAGATCGCGGTAGGTTCGCTTGGCGTGATGCAGCAGGACGGTGAACACGAGCCCGCAGGCCAGCACCCGTCCGATACTCTGAATGCTGATGCGCTCAAGTCCGGCGTCTCGGCCGAACTTCCAGATGAGCGCGTCCATGAAGTACTCCGTGAAATAGAGCACGAGAAGAATGCAGAACGCTTCCAGCAGATTCGGAAAGTGATAGCGGTGCTGTGTAGGCGGCATCTGGGCGACGGAGTAGACGGCAGGCTGAGAAGCTGCCGATCTTCGCACGAGGTGCCCGCCTTGGCCGGACTGCCGAAGTGGGGTGTGCTATCCAGCCAACGGTAGCCGCACAGTCACTCGCAGCCCACCCGTAGGGGTGTTTGCATCCTCCAGCACCACCTCTCCACCCAACCGCTGCACCACCGTGCTCACGATCGATAGCCCAAGCCCCGAGCCGGTCGCCTCATTGCCCAGCACACGGTAGAACGGATCAAACACGCGCACACGTTCATCGGCGGGGATACCGGGGCCGCTGTCCTGCACGGCAATCGACGCCACGCGCGCTTCGGTGGCGATCGACAGGTCGATGCTGCCGCCCTCCGGCGTGTAGCGGATGGCGTTGTCCACCAGGTTGCGCACCACGACAAAGAGGTCGAGCTCGTTGGCATGCACGTGGGCATCGGCTTGGGTGGTCACGCCCAGGTCCAATCGCTTGGCTTCGGCCAGCGGCATCAGGTCTTCGAGCACGCTGCGGAAGATGCGCTGGACGGAGACGGTGCTCTCCGGCACGCCGGTGGCCTCCTGTGCGCGGGCGAGCGTGAGCAACTGTTCGAGCAGCCCGCGGCTGCGCTCGATGCCTTGGCGCAGCGTGGCCAGTCGCTCCTGGGCATCGGCCGACATCGGTGCCTGCCCCAGCCGTTCGGCCTGCAGCGACAACGCCGTGAGCGGCGTGCGCAACTCGTGCGCGGCATCGGCCACGAAGCGATGCTGCGCTTCCATCGATTGCCCCACGCGTGCCAGAAGCCGGTTGATGGCCACCACGAACGGGCGTACCTCGTCGGGTACAGCTTCGGGCGCAATGGCGTGCAGTTGGCGCTCGTCGCGCTGGTCCACCTCGTGCGCGAGGCGCTTGATGGGCGCGAACATCTTGCGCAGCACGTCGGCCACCGCCAGCAGCAGGATCGGCGCCAGGATCAGGAACGGCATCAGCGTGCGGATGGCGCTGTCGCGTGCGGTTTCGTCGCGCACGGCGGTTTCCTGCGCCACGGCAATGCGCTGGCCGTTGTCGAGGGTGCGTACCCATACGCGGTATTCGCGCTTGCCGGCGTGCGCGGTCTGCATGCCGTCCACCAGGTCAGGTGGAAATGCCAGACGCGGCGCAGGTGTGCCGGCCGCAACGGTGCCATCCGGGCCGGGCAGCATCTGCACGATCACGCGGGCTTCCTGATCGGAAACGGGTGGCGCGCTTTTGGGACTCGCGGGCGGCGCGGGCAGATGCTCGGGGTCGAACATCGCGCCCACTTGGCGCAGCACGTCGTCCTGCAGTTCATGCGCCTCGCTAAAGGCGGAGACGAACGCAAAGCCGCCCGCGAGCACCGCCACGCCGATGATGATGATGGACAGCCACAGCGACAGCCGTCGCTGCAGTGATGCCCTCACCCACCCTTGGACACCATCCATCCCACGCCCCTGATGTTCTTGATGGCCTCCGCACCGAGCTTCTTGCGCAGCGCGTGGATGAGGAATTCGACCGCGTTGCTCGCCACCTCGTGGCCCCATCCATAGATGCGCTCTTCCAGTTCCGAGCGCGAGAGGATGGCACCTGGGCGCAGCATGAGCGCCTGCAACAACGCAAACTCGCGCGCCGACAGGCGCACCGCTTCGCCATCACCCATGCGCGCCTCGTGCGCGGCCGGGTCGAGCGTGAGCATGCCGTTGGTCAGCACCGGGCTGGCGGCTCCGCCCTTGCGGCGCAGCACCGCGCGCATGCGGGCCAGCAGCTCGACCATTTCGAAGGGCTTGAGGATGTAGTCATCCGCGCCGCCGTCCAGGCCGCGCACGCGCTCATTCACGGCATCGCGCGCGGTCAGGATCAGCACCGGCACCGGGTTGTCGCGGGCGCGCAGCGCGTTGAGCACGGCATGGCCGTCCTTGCCCGGCAGGCCGAGGTCGAGCAGCAGCACGTCGTAGTGTTGATGCGCGACCACGTCCAGCGCGGTCTGGCCGTTGCGCACCCAGTCCACCGCATAGGCGGCGTCGCGCAGCGCGGCATCCACGGCCGCGCCGATCATCGGATCGTCTTCAACAAGGAGAACGCGCATTCGGTTTCTGGTGGTGGCTCAAGCGGATTGCATGGCATCGCGCCGCGCCTGCCAGCTCGTATAGCCGATGGTGATGAGCAGGATCGCGAGTAGTACCAGTGATGCGCCCGCCGTGCCCAGGTTCATGCCGCCCGCGCTGATCGGCTTGGTCAGCAGGTCACCGCCCGTGGCGCCCAGCGGCCGTGTCAGCACGAAGGCCATCCAGAACAGCGCCACGCGCGAGATGCCGGTCAGATAATACGCCGCCACGATCAGTGCAATCACGCTGGCAATCAGCAGCGCCCCGCCCGCAAAACCCAGCCCCGACGAATCCGCCAGGAAATCCCCCAGCGCCGTACCCAACGTGTTGGACACGAGGATGGCACCCCAGTACAGCAGCTCCTGCTTGCCGCTGCGCACGTTCGCGATCGACAGCGATTTCTGGCTCAGCTTCCAGTAGACGAGCACCGCACACAGCAGGCTGGCGAGAATGGTCGAGCCGGTGGCGTAGCCCAGGCCTAGCGTGCGGTCCATGAAGTCCGACAGCGTGGTGCCGGCCGTGCTGGTCGAGAGGATCACCGCCCAGTACAGCAGCGGGTTGTACGTCTTGCTGCGCAACTGCGCGCCCAGCGTGATGAAGAAGATGCCGAGCAGCAGCATCGAACTGGCTGCGTAGCCAACCTTGAGCGTCATCGAGAGCAGGTCGCCGGCGGTTTCGCCCAGGGTGGTGGCGCAGATCTTCATGATCCAGAACGCCAGCGTGATCTCGGGCAGTTTGTTGGGGAGGGTGCGGGATGTGGTCATGAGGGTGTCCCTATCCTTGTGAAACCGAAGAATCGTGTGTGGTGTCCGCCGTGTGCTCCAGCGCCGACAGGTAGGCCACGAGCCCCACGACCACCGCCAGGAAGAGCGCGTTGACGGCGCCGGTGCTCAGGCCCAGGCCGCCGTTGGCCTCGGGCTGGGCGAGCAGGTCGCGGCAGGCGGCGCCCAGCGGGCGCGTCAGCACGAATGCCCACCAGAACATGGGGGCAGCGCCCGCGCCAAAGCCGAAGCGCGCCATGGCCGCCACCGCAACCAGCACACCAAAACCCAGGGCTGATTGTGCGTAGCCCAGGCGCAGGCTTTCGATCAGCCAGTCGCCGCCTGCGGTGCCCAGCGCAAAGGCCAGCAGCACCGCGAGCCAGTAGAAGCGCTCGCGCACGGGGGTGTCGACGGCATCGAGGGCGAGCGTGCCCTCGCGGCGGTGCCAGAGCACAAGCGTGGCAAGCAGGGCCACCGACAGCACCACGGTCGATGCCCCCGTCGGCAAGCCAGCACGCGCAATCAGCAGATCCACAACGAGCGTGCCGAACACGCTCGCCAGCAGTACCGTGATCCAGTACAGCCACGGCAGATAGCGGTGCGAGCGGAGTTGCCCCATCAACGCTGCCGCAAACAGCGCGCCCGTGACGACGGTGGTGCCGCCCAGCCCGAACTGCCAGCCGAGGTTGAGCGCATCGGCCGCAGCCGCACCCACCGTGGTGGACATCATCTTGATGATCCAGAACAGTGCGGTGACTTCGGGCACCGTGTTGCGCCGGCCCGGGTGTGATGCGGCGTGCATATGCGAGGCGGGGATTCGAGAGTTGGGGGATTCCACCGCAGTCTGCCCAGCCAGACTTAGATGCCCCATAGGCCGTCAATCACCACGAATGTTGTGTCACAGCGTCATATGCGCGCGGCACAATACCCACCGATTCGGCCGGCCTGTCTTCCTTCATCCCACCTGAGAGGAATTGCCATGGTGACGCTGCTCTTGAACGCCCCTGCCCCCGACGAACATGCCGCGCAGACCCACTTTGGCGGGCGCCCGCTGGTGCCGGCCGATGCGCCCTTCACGTGGCCGTGTTGCGCCGCGTGCGAGCAGCCGATGCAGTTTCAGGGGCAGATTGGTGTGGAGGCCACGGCCGAGCATCCGGCCGGGTTGTTGCTGGTGTTCATGTGCCAGAACGACCCCGGCTGTTGTGACGAGTGGGACCCAAACGAAGGTGGCAACCTCGCCGTGTTTGTCCCGGCGGGTGCCCTCACGCTGGCCGAGCCGCCCGCCGAGGGCCTGACCCTGCGCGAAACCACGAACGGCGCACGCACGGAAACACAAGATGCGGAAGACTACGAAACCGCCCGCCGACTATGGTGCGAGCGCACCGGCCAACCCGGCCGCCAGGTGATCGGCCAACTGCACGGTGCCCCGTCATGGCTGCAGGCGGATGAGACCCCTGGCTGCCCGGCCTGCGGTGCCCCCATGCACTTAGCCGCGCAGTTGGAGGAAGGCCCCGACGCGCACACCGCCATGAACTTCGGCGGCGGCTGCGCCTACCTCTTCCAATGCGCCAGCCACGCGGGGCAGGTGAAGTTCCTGTGGCAGTGCTGACGCGTTAGCGCAAGCGCTTGCTGGGGGCTTACTGCGCCAGGCGGCGCAGCTTCCATTCCCCGCTCGGCTGCTTGCACAGCCAGGCTGTCCACTGCTCCTTGCTGGAGCCGCGTGTCAGTTCGCTCTGCAGGCGTCGGCACGCTTGGCCGGCGTCGGTCTTGCTCTCCAGCGGCGTGATGGTGGCCTCGATAGCCGGTTGCCTGCCCTTGGCGGGCCACGTCCATTGCGCGGGCGTGTTGTCGGCGGTGTTGACCAGCGCACTGCCGATGGCCTTGGTGAACGACTTCACCTCCGTCTCGCTCATCGACCCGATGATGGTGCTGGCCAGCACATTGCGGAAATACGCGAACGACGGCGTGGCTGCGGCAAGCAGCGCGGCGCCCGTCAGGGCGAGGGCAACACGGCGGGCAGGAAGGCGGCGAAGCAGCATGGCGTGTCCTTGGGATGTGACGAGAGGTGCCTTCATCCTAGACCATGCTGCACCGCCCGGTTGTGACAGCCGTCAGCCGCCCCATCACCCGCCAAATTTGTCGAGCAGGCTGTACCACGCCACGCCGGCTGCAATGTAGAAGCGCTGCAGCCCATGCAGCGGGATCGGCGTGATGGGCGACACGGGGTACGGAAACGCCTCGCCGCTGCCCGACAGCCGCGCAGCAATGTGCTGGCCTAGGCTGGTGCACAGCGCAATGCCGCGTCCGTTGCAGCCAAGCGCCATCGTCACGCCCGGCGCGGGTTCGTGAATGTGCGGCATGAAGTCCCGCGTGATGGCGATGCGCCCTGCCCAGCGGTACTCGTACTCCAGCGGCCCCAACTGCGGAAACAACAACTCCAGTGAGCGTTCGAGGTGTGCAAAATCCTGCGCGTTGCGCGGCTCGGTGAAGAAGCCGCGTCCACCCATCAGCAGGCGCCCGGCTGCGTCTTTGCGGAAGTACAGCAGCAGCCGTTGCGAGGTGGAAGCGGTCTCGCCGCGCGCCAGGATGGCTTGCGCATCCGCCGCTCTGAGCGGCTTGGTCGCGACGATGAAGCTGTTGGCAGAAAGCACCGTCTGTGCCAACCCGGGCCACAGCGGGCCGGTGTAGCCGTTGGTGGCGATCACCACGCGCTGGGCGCGCACCAGGGCGCCCGTGCTGGTGGTGGCGATCCACTGCGTGCCCTGCCGCTCCAGGGCGGTGACGGTAGTGTGCCCGTGCACGACAGCGCCCGCTTGTTGTGCGGCACGCACCAACCCACGCGCATACCCCATCGGCTGAATGGCACCAGCACGGCCGTCAAGCCACGCGCCTGCAAACGCCTCGGTGCCGACCCGTTTGGCGACGGCCGCGCGGTCGAGCATTTCCACCGGTACGCCGCGCCTCTCCCACTGCCGGGCGCGGGCATGCAGCGCAGGTACGGCTTTGTCCGAATACGAGAGCTGCAGCCACCCTGCGCGCACCGGCTGGCAGTCGATCTGGTGCCGGTCGATCAGATCGAACACCAGATCGGCGGAGCGCGAGACGGCGTCGATCAGCGGCTCGGCGCGCGCGGCACCAAACAGGCTCACCAGTTCATCGGGGTCGTGCTTGAGCGTCGGGTTGACCTGCCCGCCATTGCGCCCGGACGCACCCCAGCCTGGATCATTGGCTTCCAGCACGGTGACCTGCGTGCCGCGTTCGGCCAGATGCAGCGCGGTGGAGAGCCCCGTGTAGCCACCGCCGATGACGAGCACGTCGGTGCTGGTCGAATCCAGCAACGGTGGTGTGGGTGGTGCGGCCGGTGCAGTGGCCGCCCACAGCGACGGTGGCAGCGGCTCGCCACCAACGGTGATGTCGAGTTGCGGCAGCGTCATGGCACGAGGTCTCCGGCCGGCGAATTGGCCACATCGTCCGCAGGCTTGTGCAGCACGCGGCGCAGGAAGTCTTGCGTACGCGGCTGGCGCGGCGCGCCCAGCACCTGTGCTGACGGCCCCTCTTCGACGATGGTGCCGCTGTGCAGAAAGCACACGCGGTCAGCCACCTCGCGCGCAAAGCCCATCTCGTGCGTGACGACGATCATCGTCATGCCTTCACGGGCGAGTGCGCGCATCACCTCCAGCACATCGCCGACGAGTTCCGGGTCGAGTGCGGAGGTGGGCTCGTCAAACAGCATCGCCTCGGGCTCCATCGCCAGTGCGCGGGCAATCGCCACACGCTGCTGCTGACCGCCGGAGAGCTGGTTCGGAAACGCCTGCGCCTTGGCGGCCAGGCCCACCTTCTCCAGCAACGTCATCGCCTTGGCACGCGCCGCGTCGGGCCGCTCACCTTTCACGTAGACGGGGCCTTCCATCACGTTCTCCAGCACGCTGCGGTGCGGGAACAGATTGAAGCGCTGGAACACCATGCCCATGCGGCTGCGCAGCGTGTGGATGGCTTTGCTGTTGCGATCGACGCGTTCGCCAAAGGCGCGGATCTCGCCGCCGTCGTACGACTCCAGCCCGTTGATGCAACGCAGGACGGTCGACTTGCCCGAGCCCGATGGGCCGATCAGGCAGACGACCTCGCCCTTGTCCACGTGCAGGCTCACGCCACGCAGCACGTGGTGGTCCCCAAAGTGCTTCTGCAGATCGCGGATCTCGATCATCGCTTGGCCCTCCCCGCGCCCATGCGGTGCTCAAGCCGGCGCAGGCAGTACACCAGCGGCAGGCTCATCACCAGATACAGCAGCGCCACCAGCGTGTAGACCGTCATGTTCTGGAACGTGGACGAGGCAATGAGCTGCCCCGCACGCGTCATCTCCGCCACCGTGATGGTGGACACCAGCGATGAATCCTTGAGCATCATCACCAGCGTGTTGCCATACGGCGGCAGCGCAATGCGAAACGCCTGCGGCAGGATCACGCGCCGCATGATGAGCGCGCCGCGCATGCCCATGGCTTCAGCGGCTTCGCGCTGACCGGGGTCCACGGCCTCGATGCCGGCGCGGAAGTTCTCGGCCTGGTACGCGGAATACGCAATGCCCAGCCCGATCACGCCCGCCTGGAACGCGCTGAGCTGAATGCCGATGTCCGGCAGCACAAAGTAGATGTAGAAGAGCTGCACGATGATCGGCAGCCCGCGAATGACGTTGACGATGGTCGCCCCCGCCGTCGATACGGCCTTGATGGGCGACAAGCGCATCAGCGCCAGCGCCAGACCAATCACACTGCTGAGCAGGAACGACAGCACGGTCACCTGCACCGTGACCACCGCCCCTTGCAGCAGAATCGGCAGGAACTCCTGCGCGTGTTCAATGAACGTTGCGACACTCATGGCGCATCACCGGTCTGGAATCAGATGCCCCACTTCTTCACGATGGCGTCCAGCGTGCCGTCGGCCTTGATCTTGGCGATGGCCTTGTTGATGCGGGTGAGCGTTTCGGTATCGCCCTTGCGCACCACCAGGCACACATCGCCCACGTTGGCGGGTTTGTAGTTGGGCGCGAGCTTCACGCCCTCGAAGGTTTTCTGGCGGATCTGGTACGCGATGATGGGCTGATCGCCCAGGCCGGCCTTGATGCGGCCCAGCGCCAGGTCGCGCGTCATGTCGGCCACCGAGTCGTAGCTGCGCACTTCCTTGAAGATGCCCTTCTTGTTGAGCATGTCGAGGAACACCGTGCCCACCTGCGCGCCCACCACCTCGCCTTTCAGGTCATCGAGCGTGGCGTAGTTCTTGGCATCGTCTGCCTTGACGATCAGACCCTCGCCGTACGAGTACACCGGGTCGGAAAAGTCCACCACCTGCGCACGTGCCGGCGTCTTCAACATCGCCGCCGAGATGATGTCGATCTTGTTGGACGTGAGCGACGGGATGAGCGCCGAGAACACCGTCTGCTGCACGTTCACGCTAAAGCCGCCGGCTTTGCCCACGGCGGTGACGGTGTCGACCATCATCCCCTGGATGGAATTCGTCTTCACATCCAGAAAGGTGAACGGCACGCCCGTGGCCGTGGCGCCCACGTTGTAGGTGTGTGCGCTACTACCTTGCGCCCAGGCGAACGATGCGGTGCCGAGCATGCACAGAACGAGTGCGGCGCGACGGAAAGTGGTGACAACAGACATGGCAACCCTCCAAGCAACGAAAAGAAGACGCACCCCGAACGTGAATCGACGGGGTCCGGTTCAGCCTTATGCAATGCGTGTGCCAATATTCGAGCGTGTTGCATCGACCTATAATTATGGAAAACCACTAGTCGACGCACATGAATCGATATGCGATTCTTTAGGCGTTCCAAGCTCGCTAGCAAGCCACTCAGGCGCCACTTCCATGACTGACACCGACGACGCGCCCAACCTGCTGTTCAACCAGTCGCTGGAGAAAGGGCTGGCCGTGCTGGGCGCCTTCAACGCGCAGCGCCGCACCATGACGATTGCCGAAGTGGCCGCCGCTGTGGGCATCAATAAAAGCTCGGCGCAGCGCATGGTCTACACGCTGGAGCAGCTCGGCTACCTGCGCAAGCACCCGCAGACGCGCCGCTACCAGCTCACCCCGGCGGTCATGAAGATCGGCTTCAACTACCTGGCCGCCGACACGCTCATCGACGTGGCCAACCCGTTCCTCTCCGAACTGACCAAGGTGACCACGGAAACCTCCTGCCTGACCGAGCCTGATCAGGACGAGATGGTGTACGTGGCCCGCTTCGTGAGCGCGCATTTCGTGCCGGTGCACATGCCCATCGGCAGCCGCATCCCGATGTACTGCACGGCATCGGGCCGCGCCTACCTGGCCGCATTGCCCGTGCCCGAGGCACAGGCCATTGTCGAGAAATCGCACCGCGTTGCGCACACCATGCACACTCGCACCGAGGTGGCCGACATCATGGAAACGCTGCGCGAAACCCGCCAGCGCGGCTACGCCATCAACCGCGAAGAACTGTTCCTCGGCGACATGACCATCGCCGCGCCCATCGTGAGCGGCAACGGGCGGGCGCTGGGGGCGATTCACCTCGTCGCGCCCACCGGGCGTTGGACGCCGGAGGAGATGGAAAACAAGCTGGGGCCGGCGCTGCTGCAATCGGCGCGGGCGATCTGCACGTCGGTGCGAGCGCTGGGGTAAGGCAGCGCCGCGCAAAGCCCGGCACAATGCACGCACCCTTGGCCGTTTCGAACACCACAATGACCCTCCCGCTGCTCAACGACTTCCCCCTGCAGGCCACCGACAAGCTCCGCTACGGCGACACCGACCGCCAGGGCCACATCAACAACGCCGTCTTCGCCACCTACCTGGAAACCGGCCGCGTTGAACTGCTCTTCAACCCGGACAACCCGCTGGCCGCACCCGGCTGCGAGTTCGTCATCGCCCAGCTTGTGCTCGACTTCCGCAACGAGATCCTCTGGCCTGGCTCGGTGCAGATCGGTACGCGCGTCGCGCACATCGGGCGCAGCTCGGTCAAGCTTGAGCAGGCCATCTTCCAGAACGGCCGCTGCGCTGCGACCTCGCAGTCGGTGATCGTGCAGATCGACGTCGCCACGCGCCAATCGGCAGCGATTACCGATAGCGCACGGGCACGACTGGCCGCCCTGGTTGTGACCCCGGCCGGCGCGGAAACCGAGTAAGCGAACGCGCGCTGCGTGACGCCCGGTCGACGCAAACGACAGCGCGCGAAAATTTTTAACTTTGTTTGCGCTTCTGTCACTTGCCGGTGGGAAGATGGCTCTCCCTGTTCAAACATGCGGAGGTGACCATGGGACTGTTGGATGAAGTGGGCAAGATCGCCGGCGCCGTCGCCGCCGTTGAAGCCGCTGAAAAAGTCGATCCGGATGCTGGTCTGTTGACCAAGGGCATCGCCGCCATTGCCGGCTTCAAGGGCGCGGGCGCACTGGAAGAGATGGTGGAGAAGAAAGACGAAGCCAAGGCCGACGGTGCCGAGGCTGCTCCGGAAGATGGGGCTGCGCCGCAGGCTTGATTCGCTTGCAGGCTCGAAAGGATTTGGGGGACCCCGCCGGTTGGCGGGGTTTTTGTTTGTGTGGAGACGCTGATCAGGAGAACACTGCCAGCCCGTGCTTCTGCACAAGCTGCAGCAGGCGCGCCGCGATACCACTGGGTTTCTTGTCACCCTGCTCCCACTGCCGCACCGTCGACGTTGTGGTGTTGAGATAGGCAGCAAACACACTCTGGCTGACGTTGACCGATTTGCGGATACGCGCGATTGCCTGTGCATCGAACTCAGGCACGGGCTCGAGACAGAGTTCGTCGTACTCGCGCATGGTTGTCTTGTCGATGAGCTTGGCGCGATGCAGACCGGACGCGGCGCTGTGGATGGCTGCGGCGGCATCGCTCTTGAAACGTGTCTTAGTCATGGCAAATCTCCACCAACTCTTTTAGCGCGATCAACGAGTCCACTTCTGCATCGCGAAGCCCACCAAAATCAGCGGCCAGCTTCCGGAATGCCTTCAGTTCCCGGCCATCGATGTTGTCGCGGTCACTCTTGGCGAACAGGAAGACAAAGAACCAGGAATGGCCGATCTTGTTGACGACGATGCCGCGTCTGCGGTTTTGGTCCAGGCGCTTCTTCCAGACGTTGCCGCCCAGGTCGTCCCCCATGCCTTGCATCAACTGCTTTGCCGCGCGACACAGGTCGATGTCATGGATACCAGCGGTTTTCGCTGCTTTGCTAAACCACTTCGTTTTGAATACACGCTGTACGGATGGCGTCATGGTGCGGCTCATTAACTATACCACTTGGTGGTATAGGTTGAGTTGACCCACTAAGGGGACGGAGACCGCAACTTAGCCAATGGCATTGGCTATCACTATCGGAATTGGCCGCAAACTTCTGCGCGGGACTTCTGCGTCGAAGCCGAGCCCCTATGGAACCAGAAGGACGTATCCCAGAGACGGGCGGGGATGCCGGTAACAAGCCACCAGCCAAAACGACTACCCAAGAACGCCATGCAGTGCCCTGTGGCATCCTGAGCCCCGCAGATTTCTGACGCAGTCCAACGGGAGCTGTCTTGAAGATCGACCACATCGCCTTCGCAGCGCAATCTCTCGACCAGGCGCACGCGTATGCCTTGCAGAGGTTCGGCGTGAAGCTGCCAGCCGGAGGCAAGCATCCCTTGATGGGAACGCACAACCTGGTGACGCGGATTGCGCCGGGCATCTTCCTCGAATTCATTGCCATTGACCCGGAAGCACCCGCGCCAAACCGGACCCGCTGGTTTGCGCTGGACCGCCTCATGCAGGAAGGCAAGCTGGAAGACGCGCCCCTGTTGTTTGGCTGGGTTGCCAGCCTTCCCGGTTTGGCACGCAACGCGATCGAGTCACCGCAACATGAGCTGCTTGAGGTGTCTCGCGGTGGTCTGCGATGGCACTTCTTCCACCGCAAGGATGGTGAGGCGGAAGCCGGTGGATGCCTGCCGGCCATGATCGACTGGGCCGGAGGTAATAGCCCCGTCGACAACATGCAGGATGTCGGCCTCCACCTGAACCAATTCCAACTCGCCCATCCGGAGATGGCCGCCATTCGCGCAAAGCTGGATGGATTGGGCTGGGATGCAGCCTGCCCGGAGAATCGGTATGTCGCATTTGCCGATGCGGCGCAGCCTGCATTGACGCTCGTGCTCGACACGCCGAATGGGCGCGTGCAGATCGAGGGCGGCGGCGTGTAACTGCTGGCCGATCAGGCCGCGCGATCCCAACCGGTTCCGATCACGCGCCGCTCTCCGACCCGGTGCCGCGTAGAGAACCCTTCACGAATACATTGCCCCAGCGCCTGCGCCGCTGCACTCGCGCCCTGAGCGGGCAATAGCAGGCTGATTGCAAACATCGGCAGTTCGGGCAGGCCGGCTTCGGGCCCGATGATGTCCAGATCCGCTGGCACCGTTGGCGTGAGCCACGCCGTGACAGCCAACCCGGTACGCACTGTCGCGGTGGTCGCTTCGATATTGCCGCTCTCAAACACCGTGCGCCATTCAATGCCGTGCTCGCCCAGCACCTTGAGCACACGGGCGCGGAAGGCGCAGCTCTCATCCACCATCGACAGGGGCAGTGGCCGCTTCGCATGCACGTTGCCGCCGCGTGCGCCCACCCATACCAGGCGCTCCACGCACAGGCATTCACCGGTGGCTTCGTCCACCGGGGCTTCGACCACCGCGACGTCCAGTTCGCCGCGCGCGATGCCCTCGGCCAGCTCGGGTGATGTGCCACACACGATGGTCAGCTCCACCGACGGCCACGCCTCGGTAAACGCCTTGAAGATGGGCGGCAAGATCGTGCCGACCAGGTCATACGGCACGCCCAGGCGCACCGGACCCTGCAACGGGCGTGCGGCCATGTCGGCCCAGACTTCATCGTTGAGCGCGAGCAGGCGCTTGGCGCGGCCGAGGAAGCGCTCACCCGCGTGAGTGAGTTCAAGCCGTCGGCCGTCGCGCTCGAACAGGCGGCATTCGAAGGCGTCTTCGAGCCGCTTGATCTGCTGGCTGACGGCGCCCTGCGTGAGGTGCAGCGCATTGGCCGCCACCGTCATGCTGGCGTTTTCCGCCACGGCAACGAAGGTGCGGACGAGGGTGATGTCGAGGTTCTTGGCCATCGATGCATTCTAGGTGCTAATGCATGACATCAAAAACCTTCGATTTGCTAATGGTTTGCGGCGCTCTACAGTGGGGCGTCCATCACGCGCCCCGGGTGCCTTCATGCCAGCCGACCTGCTTCCCTCTATTGCGCCGCTCGTGCTGTTTGCCGTGGTGTCGACGGTGTCACCGGGCGGTGCCACCACGCTGGCGACGGCATCAGGCTCGCAGTTCGGGTTTCGGCGCTCGATTCCGTTGATGGTGGGGATTGCCGTGGGGCTGGCCTCGCTGGCGGCGGGTGCTTCGGCGGGCTTGGCCGGATTGCTGCTGGCCGCGCCAGGGCTGCTGCTGGTGATGAAGGCAGCGGGTTCCGCCTACCTGCTCTGGCTCGCGTGGAAGGTGGCGCGTAGCGGGCCGCCCAACCTGAACGCCAACGCCACCGTGCCCACCACGCTGCTCGGCGGTGCGTGCCTGCTGTGGCTGAACCCGAAGGGCTGGGCGATGGCGCTGGGCGCGGCGGCCTCGTTTGCGATGCTGGCGAACGGCCCGCTAAAACTGGCGATGCTGTTGGGCGCGACCTTCGGGCTGGCGGCACTCGCATCGCTGTCGCTGTGGTGCGCGGCGGGCATTGTGCTGGCGCGGCTGCTAAAGACGCCGCGCCAGTGGCGTGTGCTCAATGCGGTGTTGGGCGTGCTGCTGGCCACCTCCATCGCGCCGATGTGGATGTCCTGATCAGCGCATCAGCAGCTTCATCATCGAGTCGAACGTCTTGCCGTACGGCGCGCGGAACATGCCCAGCCCGTTGAGCTTCGCTTGCTTGAACACCGGCTTCATCTTCGAGAACCGCTCGAACCCGTGGATGCCGTGATACGCGCCCATGCCGCTGGCGCCCACGCCGCCAAACGGCAAGTCGTCCTGCGCCACGTGCAACAGCGTCTCATTGATGCACACGCCGCCGGCAATGGTGCTGGCCATCACGCGGTCAACGGTGCTGCCGTTGCGCTCGAACAGGTACAGCGCCAGCGGACGCGGGCGGGCGTTGATGTAGTCGATCGCTTCACCCAGCGTGCGGTACGGCACCAGCGGCAGCAGCGGGCCGAAGATCTCTTCCTGCATGACGCGCATCGCGTCGGTGCCGCCGGTGATGAGCGCAGGCGGGAATTGCCGCGTGTCTGCGCTGGGCGCGGTATTGGTGAGCGGCAGTACCTGGGCGCCCTGCTCGCGCGCCTCGTCGGCCAGGCTGGTCATGCGCTGGAAGTGGCGCGGGCTGATGATCGTCGTGTAGTCGCGGTTGCTCGCCATGTTGGGGTACATCTTGCCGACCAGCTTGCGTGCAGCTTCGATAAAGCGTTGCTCGGTGCCGGCGGGCAGCAGCACGTAGTCGGGTGCCACGCAGGTCTGCCCCGCATTGAGCAGCTTGCCGACCAGCGTGCGTTCCACCGCGCGATCAAAGTCCGCATCGGGCCCGATGATGGTGGGCGACTTGCCGCCCAGTTCCAGCGTCACCGGCGTGAGGTTGTCTGCCGCCGCACGCATGACGTGGTGGCCAACGTTGGTCGAGCCCGTAAACAACAGATGGTCGAACGGCAGCCGCGAGAACGCCTCGGCCACGGCGGCATCGCCATTGATGACGCGCACTTCATCGGCGGCAAAGTGGCGCTCGACCAGATCGGCAAACAGCGCGGAGAAGCGCGGCGTGTATTCCGAGAGCTTCACCATCGCCCGGTTGCCCGCGGTGAGTGCAGAGACGAGCGGCCCGATGGTCAGATAGATCGGGTAGTTCCACGGCACGACGATGCCCGCCACGCCCAGCGGCTGCGGAATCAGCCGCGTGCTGGCGGGCCGGAACCACAGGCTCACGCCGCGCCGCTGCACGCGCATCCAGCGCTTGCCATGCGACAGCGCGTGCTTGATGCCGTCCACGCTCGGGAAGATTTCCAGCAACTCGGTTTCCTGCCGCGAGCGGTTGCCGAAGTCTGCGCTGACGGCCTGGACGATGGCATCACGGTTGTCCATGACGAGGCGCTTGAGGCGCTCCAGCCGGTCGCGGCGCACGGGCCACGCGGGCAGCATGTCGGTCTGGTGGGCGGCGCGCATGGCCTCAAAGGTTTGCTGCATGCGCAGCAGGTGCGGGGCGGGCAGGTCGGCAGGTTGCATGGTGATGCTCCTGGCAAGGGTGGGTGCAATTGCAAAGGAGTATGGTCGCCCGGGTCGCCTTGCGAAGCCCTGATACGGCCGCACCGTGTGCGGCATGGCGCCCTCGCAGTCGCCAGGGCAGCCGCACATCGGCCGTGGAATATCGCGATGCAGCATGCCGCATTGCCAAGTGCGGCAGGCCTGTCGGCCCAGTCGCTGTCGATTTTGCTGCGTGACATCGAACGATGCCTCTAATGCGGGTTAGCCCGACCGTTTGAAACAACCCGTGGCGCCTAGGATGTGAGTTCGTGACCGGCAGCCAGCCGGCGGCGGCGCTCGCCCAATAAAAAACACATCCGGAGACACCCATGGCCAACGATTCGCTCACCTTCGACTACGTCATCGTCGGCGCCGGCTCGGCCGGTTGCGCGCTGGCTGCTCGCCTGACAGAAGACCCGGATGTGACGGTTGCCCTGCTCGAAGCCGGGCCGCATGACCACCACTTCTCGGTGTGGGTGCCGGCGGGGTGTGCCGCATCGCTGCCGTTCAAGAACAAGCGCAACTACGGGTTTGAGACCGTGCCCCAGCCCGGCCTGGGCGGGCGCCAGGGCTACCAGCCGCGTGGGCGCGGGCTGGGCGGCAGCTCGTCGCTCAACGCGATGATCTACATCCGCGGCACGCACAACGACTACGACCACTGGGCCGCGCTCGGCTGCACCGGCTGGGGCTGGAACGACGTGCTGCCCTACTTCAAACGTTCGGAAGGCAACGAACGCTTTGCCGGCCGCGATGACGACGCACTGCACGGCGGCACCGGCCCGCTGCACGTGAGCGACCTGCGCACCGGCAACCCGATCGCCCGCCGCTTTGTCGATGCCGCCGCCGCCGCCGGCTACCGCTGCAACGACGATTTCAACGGCCCCGACCAGGAAGGCGTAGGCCCGTACCAAGTCACGCAATACAACGGCGAGCGCTGGAACGCTGCACGCGCCTATCTGCACGGTGGCGACAAGACGGACACCACCTACAACCGTGGCCGCCGCCAATTGACGGTGCTGCCCGACACGCAGGCGCTGCGCATCGTGTTCGAAGGCAAGCGCGCGACGGGCGTGGTGGTGGATCGCGGTGGCCGCACCGAGACCCTGCAGGCGCGGCGCGAGGTGATCGTGTCTTCTGGCGCGTTCGGCTCGCCGCAGTTGCTGATGGCCTCGGGCGTGGGCCCGGCCGAGCACCTGCGCTCACTCGGCATCCCGGTCGTGCAGGACCTGCCCGGTGTCGGCCAGAACCTGCAAGACCACCTCGACATCATCCTGCACAAGAAGACCTTCAACCTGGACTTGATCGGCTATTCACTGCGCGGCAGCGTGCACATGCTGGGCGAGATCCTGCGCTATCGCCGCGAGCGGCGCGGCATGATCGCCACCAATTTTGCCGAGGCCGGCGGCTTCATCAAGAGCCGCCCCGATCTGGCCGAACCCGATTTGCAACTGCACTTCGTGGTCGCCATGGCCGACAACCACAACCGCACGTTCAACTACGGCCACGGCTATTCATGCCACGTGTGCGTGCTGCGCCCGAAGAGCCGCGGCGAGGTGCGCCTGGCGACAACCGATACGCGCGATGCACCGCTCATCGATCCGAAGTTCCTGTCCGACCCGGACGACATGAACGGCATGCTGGCAGGCTTCCGCGCGGTGAAGCGCATCTTCGCGCAGCAGCCGCTGGCCGAGCTGGGCGGGCGTGAACTGTATTCGAGTGGGATTCGAGGAGATGGCTCCGACGACGAAGCCGTGCGCGCACTGATCCGCCAGCACGCAGACACCATCTATCACCCGGTAGGCACCTGCAAGATGGGCAGCGCCGACGATGCGATGGCCGTGGTGGATCCGGAACTGCGTGTGCGTGGCGTGAGCGGCCTGCGCGTCGTCGACGGCTCGGTCATGCCCACGCTGATTGGTGGTAACACCAACGCCCCGATCATCATGATTGCCGAGCGTGCGGCGGACTTGATCCGCCAGGGCGGACGCCCGACGCTGAATGTAGCGGCAGGGACTTCTGCGCAAACCACGGCGGCCGCGGTGCACTAAGCAACAGAACATGCCTTGGCGCTAACTCACGCACACCGTTGGTGTGGCCGTACCTTGCCCTAGATGGCGCCTTGAATTTCTGTTGCAGGGAGGAAAAAGAAGGGAGGCTGTCTGAGCGCAGCGAGTTTGCCTCCCTTCCCTCCCTGCGACAGAAATTCAAGGAGGGGGTCGCCATCTCGGGCGCGCCTTTCTTTGCTTACTTTCTTTGGCAAGACAAAGAAAGTGAGTCAGCCCCGGCAGGGGATGAAACAAGGATGAACCAACAACATCCATCCCCGCTCGGATCAGTTACCAGCGCTATCAGTCGGCGTATTGAACGAGTCCCGCAGCAAATAGCTCATCGGCACTTCCAGATTCACGCCATTCGGCGGAATCGGCTGCTGAAACCACTTCTTGTAAAGCTTCGGCACCTCGCCATCCACGATCAGCCGCGTCATCGACTGGTCGATCATCTTCTTGAACTCCGGATCCTGCTTGCTGAGCATGATCGCGTACGACGACACCAGCTGCGTCTTGCCGGCCACCGTGAAGTCCGCCGGGTTCTTGGCCGTGGCACGCATGCCCGAGAGCAGGATGTCATCACCCGCAAACGCATTGGCACGGCCATCAGCCAGCATGGCGAAGGCGCTACGCAGATCGTTGGCATCCACCACCCGCATCGTCATGCCGCTCTCATTGAGCTTGCGTGCCAGCTCCGCATTGGTCGACCCACGCGCCGCCACCACCGTCTTGCCGTTCAGGTCTTCCCACTGCTGAATGCCCGAGTTCGCCTTGACCAGCATGCGCCCCTTGGTGATGTAGTGCGGAATGGTGAAGGCCACCTTCTCGCGGCGATCCGGCGAGTTGTTGGTCGAGCCGCATTCCATGTCGGCCTTGCCCGAGGTGATCACGTCCATACGGGTGGCGGCCGTCACCGGCATGTACTGCACCTTCAGGTCCGGGCGCTTGAGCGACGTGCGCAGCGAATCGATCAGCCGCGAGCAGATGTCGATCGTGTAGCCGACCGGCTTGGTGCCGTCGAGGTACGAGAACGGGATGGAGTCTTCACGGTAGGCCACGCGCACCGTGCCGGAATCGCGGATGCGATCGAGCGTTGGGGTGGAAGCCACTGCGTTGGAAGCGGAAACAGCAAAGAACGCCGCAGGAACGGCAAGCGCGGCCAGCAGCCACGTGCGCGCAGGGAACAGCATCGTCAAAGGTCCTAGGAGAGAGTTAGGGCTCTAATGGCACGACTTGCTGCGCCGTTGCCCTGTCGGCGCTGCAATCTTCGCAATCGTTTGCCCAGCAGGGCCGAGCCGATTGCGCAGAACCGGCTTGCGCGCCGTCACTCCCCCGGGGAATGCCAAAACGTGAAGCAATGTCACGCGCCGCCATGGGCGCGCATTATGGCCTGATTGCGGGTATACCCTCAAGCACCTTCGCGGTGCATGGATCCCGGGTGTTGCGTCAGTCCGCCACCTTGTCAGTCGGGAACTTGAACGAGTCGCGCAGCAGGAAGCTCATCGGGATGTCCAGATGCACGCCGTTGGGCGGAATGGGCTGCTGGAACCACTTCTTGTAGAGCTTTTCTGCTTCGCCATCGAGGATCGTGCGCGACATCGCCAGGTCGATCACCTTCTTGAACTCGGCATCGTCCTTGCCCAGCATGATCGCGTACGGCGCCACCGCCAAGTTGGAGCCGACCACCGCATAGTCCGCCGGGTTGGGCGAGGTGGCCCGAAAGCCATAGAGCAGCACGTCGTCCATCGCAAAGGCGTCAGCCTTGCCAGCCGCCACCATGCCGAAGGCCTCGGCGTGGTCCTTGGCCTCGATCAGGTTGACCTTGAGCACGCGCGCATCGGCCATCGCACGGATCTGCCCGCCGTTGGTGCTGCCACGTGTGGACACCACCGTCTTGTTGTTGAGGTCTTCCCAACGGTGGATGCCCGCGCTGGTCTTCACCAGCATGCGGCTACTGGCAATGTAATGCGGGATAGTGAACGCTACCTTTTCACGCCGCTCGCGCGTGTTGTTGGTGGAGCCGCATTCCAGATCCGCCTTGCCTTCGGTGACGGCGGCGATGCGTGTGGCGGGCGTCACGGCCACGTATTCCACCTTCAGCGCCTTCAGGTCGGGCCGCTTGACCGCCACCTTGATCGCGTCGACCAGCCGTGCGCACAGGTCGATCGAGTACCCCACCGGTTTGCCGGCATCGAGGTAGGAGAACGGCACGGAGTTCTCGCGATAGGCCAGCCGGACGGTGCCGGTGTCGCGGATGCGGTCGAGTACGGGGGATGCAGCCAACGCCTGGAAAGCGCACAACGCCAGGCCGGCCGCGAGCAAGGCGCGGGTCGGGTGCGGCACGGGGGATGTCTCCTGTTTGTTCTTTTTATGCCGGGCGTGGGCGCGCGGCCCAGCTACCCTAGGCGATGCGGACTTTCATCCCGCTTTCACCGGTTTTGTCTTCCCCGGGTCTTCACACGGGCCACGCGCGCTGCAGCACGGCGCCCAATTCCTGCGCGTGCCCATCCAACGTGCCGAACACGCGGCCATGTTGATGATGGAAGCGGCTGGCGATGAAGCGCTCTGCGTCGTCGGGGTGAGCGTGGGACAGCATCAGCGCGGCCTGCGCGGTGAGTGCCAGCCCCTGGGCGATGCGGCGGGCGGAGGTCTCCTGGATGTCGCCCGGCTGATGCAGCATCGCCTGCAGTGCGGCCAGTTCGGCGCGTACGGCACGGTGCCCTTGCGCGCGCTCGCCGATGTCGTGCACCAGGCGCAGCGCGTCGTCCGGCGTGCGGGCGATGGCGCGCAGCACGTCCAGGCACATCACGTTGCCCGAGCCTTCCCAGATGGAGTTGACCGGCGCCTCGCGGTACAGGCGCGCCATCGGCCCCTCTTCCACATAGCCGTTGCCGCCCCAGACTTCCATCGCCTCGCCCGTGGCTTCGATGGCGCGTTTGCAGACCCAGAACTTGGCGGCGGGTGTGACGATGCGTTTCCAGGCGGCCGCCAGCGGGTCGGCATCCGCACGCTCGAAGGCGCTGCCCAGTTCCATCATCAGCAGGGTCGCGGCTTGTGATTCGAGTGCGAGGTCGGCCAGCACGTTGCGCATGAGCGGCTGATCGGCCAGCAGGCGGCCGAACGCCATGCGGTGCCGCGCGTGGTGTAGCGCCTGCATCAGCGCGTGGCGCAGGATGCCTGCGCTGCCGATCACGCAGTCGAGCCGCGTGTGGGTCGCCATTTCGATGATGGTCGGAATGCCGCGCCCCTCTTCGCCGATGAGGATGCCCTCCGCGCCGCGGAACTCCACTTCGCTGCTGGCGTTCGAGCGATTGCCGAGTTTGTCTTTCAGGCGCTGGATCTGGATCGGGTTCTTGCTACCGTCGTCACGGAAGCGCGGCACGAAGAAGCACGACAGCGGGCCATCTTCCGCGCCCATGCGCGCGACCACCAAGTGCGCATCGCACATCGGCGCCGAGAAGAACCACTTGTGCCCGGTGATGGCGTATGTCGCGCCGCGCCCCTCGCCGCGCAGGGGTGTCGCCACCGTGGTGTTGCTGCGCACGTCCGAGCCGCCCTGCTTTTCGGTCATGCCCATGCCGATGAGGATGGCGGTTTTCTGGCGCCACGGCAGATCGCGCGCATCGTGTTCGCGGGCGTAGAGGCGGGGCCCCAGGTCGGCAAACAGCGTGGCCTCTTTCTGCAACACGGGGATGCTGGCGAAGGTCATCGTGGCCGGGCACAGGGTGCCGGATTCGATCTGCGCCTGCATGTAATAGCCCGCCGTGCGCGCGGCCCAGGCGCCGGGGCGCGGCTCGGCAAACGGCAGGGCCTGCAGGCACTGGCTGCGCATCAGGCCGAGCAGCGCGTGCCAGGCGGGGTCGAAGCGGATGGCGTCGATGCGCTCGCCGGTGCGGCTGTGGGTGTGGAGTTCGGGGTGGTACGTGTTGGCTTCGGTGGCCCACCGCAAGGTCTCGGGGGCGCCGAGCTGGTCACCGAAGACTTGCAGCGCGCTGGCGTTCCAACCGCCACCCAGGCGTTCGAGTGCGCCTTGCAGCGTGGTGTCGGACGTGAAGGGGTTGAAGCCGGTCAGGTCCGGGACCTGGTTGAAGACGCGGTGCGTGGCCTCGGTGGGCATTGGGGGTCTCCTGGAGTGTCACGTTTGTTGTGAACCCATGGTAGACCACCGATGGTTTGCGCGGCTGGAGGCAGGTTTCTATACGGCGGTGGCGGCTTCCGCGTGCGTTTCAGACGCCGTGAGTACCGGTTTCTCCCCCGTCAGCAGGTAGTGCATCAACTCACGCACCGGCCGAATGGCCTCCCCAAACGGCAGCTTGCCTGCACCGCGGAAGAACAGCCCCCGCTCCACATCCCCCCGCAGCGCCTGCGCCAGCTTCAGGTCGATGCAGAACTGCCCCACTTTGCCGATGCCATCCCGCAGCCCGCACGTCTGCAGGCAATCGAAGCCCTGCAGGCAATCGCGCACCTTGGCCTTGGCCTGCAGTGCGCTCTCACGTGAGAGATAACGCGACAACCAAGGCGTCATCACCGCCCGCGCCGGCAACCCTGCCACGCTGACGAACTCGCCGATATCGCCCTGTTCGGCGCCGGTCAGCACGCGTTTGAAGCGCTCGTGTGCATCGCCCTCTTCGGTCACGGCAAACGCCGTGCCGAGCTGCACGGCCGCAGCGCCCTTGTCGAGCCAATGCTTCACCTTGGCATGCGAATCAATGCCGCCGGCCAGGATGATCGGGATCTGCTCCGCCGCCAGTCCCAGCTTGATGAACAGTTCACGGCATTCATCCAGCACGCGCGCGAAGGAGAACCGCTCGTCGCGTAAATCTTCGATGCACGCCGCGCCCAGGTGCCCACCGGCGTGCGTCGGGTGTTCGATCACCACCGCATCCGGCAAGCGCGCCTTCCTCATCCACCGCTTGAGCACGACGCCCACGCCGCGCGAGTCGGAAAGAATCGGAATGAGCGCCACCTTCGGATACGCCGCCGTCATCTCCGGCAGATCGAGCGGCAGCCCCGCGCCCATGACGATCGCATCCGCGCCGCTCTCACACGCCTGCCGTACCAGCGCGGGGTGCGATTCCACCGCCTTCATCACATTCACGGCGATCAGGCCGTTGCCCTGGCTGCCTTCGCGCGCGGCACGGATCTCGCGGTCCAGCGCGACGAGGTTGGCGGCGTTGATGGCGTCCTTGTCATGCGACTTTTCCGTGGCGGCCACGAGGTCCGCGTGGTGATGCCGCAAGTCGATGCTGGCGATGGTGCCCACGCCGCCTTCGCGCGCCACGGCACCAGCCAGCCGGTGCGCCGAAATACCCACGCCCATCCCGCCCTGCACGATGGGCACGAGGCTGCGCCCCGCAAGTGTGAAACGACGCTCCAGCATGACAACTCCCCGCGGCGTTTGCCGCAATGCAATAGAAAATGGGTTCGAGCGTCGCATAGGTGAAACATCGGCGGATTGCGCCAGATCAAGGCAGGTGGAGTCCGTGCGGGTTGCCGCACATTGCACGCCGGTCAGGACTGAAATGACCGGCCAATCGTCACCTGAGGGGAATTCGTGCTGGCAACGCTGGCAGCCCTGTGCTTAAATTCAGCCTCGTTGGATGAAACAGGGGTGCCGTACGGATGGGCCGTGCGGCTGAGAGAGTCCCTTCGCACCCGATCCGGTTCGTACCGGCGTGGGAAGTTTCAGAACACCGCGTAGTCTCTGGCAGATCACCCTCACTGATCGCGCCACCTCTCCCGGTTTCGTCCACAGCCTGCTCCACCAGGCCACAGAATCCAGGACGAGACCATGCCCCAAGCCAAAAACGCCCCCGCCGCATCGTTCGACTCGCTGCAGTCCGAGCTCGATCAGAAATTCGCGTATCCCGCTTCCAGCAAGACCTACATCGCCGGCAGCCGCCCGGACATCCGCGTGCCGATGCGCACCATCAAGCAGACCGCCACGCGCACCGATAAGGGCGAAATGCTGAACCCGCCGGTGCCCGTGTACGACACCTCGGGCCCGTACTCCGACCCGGACGTGCACATCGACCTGAAGGCTGGCCTCGCCCCGCTGCGCGCCAAGTGGATCGACGAGCGCGGTGATACGGAAATCCTCTCGGGGCTGTCGTCCGAATACGGCCGCACGCGTGCCAATGACCCGGCTACGGCCCACCTGCGCTTTGCACAGCTGACGAACCCGCGCCGCGCCAAGCCGGGCGCCAACGTGAGCCAGATGCACTACGCGCGTCGCGGCATCATCACGCCGGAAATGGAATACGTCGCGCTGCGCGAATCGCTGAACCTGCAGGCGCTGCAAGACAAGCCCGAGTACCGCCAACTGCTCAAGCAGCATCCGGGCTTCTCGTACGGCGCGAACCTGCCGCAGCGCCCCGAAGACATCACGCCGGAATTCGTGCGCGCAGAAATCGCCGCCGGCCGCGCGATCATCCCCGCCAACATCAACCACACGGAACTGGAGCCGATGGCCATCGGCCGCAACTTCCGCGTGAAGATCAACGGCAACCTCGGCAATTCGGCGGTCACCTCGTCGCTGGCGGAGGAAGTGGAAAAGATGGTGTGGGCGATCCGCTGGGGCGCCGACACGATCATGGACTTGTCTACCGGCAAGCACATTCACGAAACGCGTGAATGGATTCTGCGCAACTCGCCGGTGCCCATCGGCACGGTGCCCATCTACCAGGCGCTGGACAAGACCGGCGGCGTGGCCGAAGACCTGACGTGGGAGATGTTCCGCGACACGCTGATCGAGCAGGCCGAGCAAGGCGTGGACTACTTCACCATCCACGCCGGCGTGCTGCTGCGTTATGTGCCGCTCACGGCCGACCGCATCACGGGCATCGTCTCGCGCGGTGGTTCGATCATGGCCAAGTGGTGCCTGGCGCATCACAAGGAAAACTTCCTGTACACGCACTTCGACGAGATCTGCGAAATCATGAAGGCGTACGACGTGTCGTTCAGCCTGGGTGATGGCCTGCGCCCGGGTTGCATTGCCGACTCGAACGACGCCGCGCAGTTCGGCGAGCTGCACACGCTGGGTGAACTCACCAAGAAGGCGTGGGAGCACGACGTGCAGGTGATGATCGAAGGCCCGGGCCACGTGCCGCTGCAGCGCGTGCAAGCCAACATGGACGAAGAGCTGAAGCACTGCTTCGAAGCCCCGTTCTACACGCTCGGCCCGCTGGTGACGGACATCGCCCCCGGCTACGACCACATCACCAGCGGCATTGGCGCGGCCAACATCGGTTGGTACGGCACGGCCATGCTCTGCTACGTCACGCCCAAGGAACACCTGGGTCTGCCCGACAAGGAAGACGTGCGCGAAGGCATCATCACCTACAAGATCGCTGCACATGCAGCGGACTTGGCGAAGGGCTGGCCGGGCGCGCAGCTGCGTGACAACGCGCTGTCCAAGGCACGCTTCGAGTTCCGCTGGGAAGACCAGTTCAACCTCGGCCTCGACCCGGAAAAGGCACGTGCCTTCCACGACGAGACGCTGCCGGCTGAAGGCGCGAAGATTGCGCACTTCTGCTCGATGTGCGGTCCGAAGTTCTGCTCGATGAAGATCACGCAGGAAGTGCGTGACTACGCGGCTTCGCTCGACGCCAACACCACTGCTGCAACCCAGGGCATGGAAGAGAAGTCGATCGAGTTCCGCAAGACGGGCAGCAAGATCTACAGCTAATCCAGCAGGCGAAATGCCAACTCCCACTCCGTTCGACGTAACGATCCTCGGTGGCGGCCTCGCTGGCCGCCTGTGTGCCTGGCAACTCGTGCAGGCCGGCGTGCCGGCAGCGCGCATTGCCGTGGTGGAGCGCGGCGCGCGCGACGGCAGCAGTGCTGCTGCGTACGTGGCGGCAGCCATGCTGGCGCCGCTGGCCGAAGCTGCCGTGGCGGATCGTTTTGTCGTCGACTTGGGGTTGGCTAGCCTGGCGCTGTGGCGCGACTGGCTGCCGAAGCTGCGTACGCCGGTGTTCTTCCAAGAGGCTGGCACGTTGGTCGTGTGGCATGCGGCCGACCGTGGTGAGGCATCGCTGTTTGCCAACCACGTGCGTGCTGCCGCGCCGGCCGAGCGCGTTGCCGCAGATTTGCGCGCGGTAGACGCCGCCGGCATCGCCGCATTGGAACCGCTGCTTGCGCAACGCTTCACGCAGGGGCTGTATCTGGCGGGCGAAGGCCAGCTCGATAACCGCACCTTGCTCGGTGCGCTGGCGACGGAACTGGAAGCGTTCGGTGTGCAACTGCGCTGGAACACGGAAGTCGCTGATCCGCGCCCGGAAGCACTCGCGGCGAACGGCCTTGGCGCACGTCTCGTGCTCGACTGCCGTGGCCTTGGTGCCAAGCCCCAATGGCCGCGTCTGCGCGGTCTGCGCGGTGAGGTGGCGCGCATTCATGCGCCCGATGTGTCGCTCACGCGGCCGGTGCGCATGCTGCATCCGCGCTATCCGCTGTACATCGCGCCCAAGCCGGGCAACGTCTACGTGATCGGCGCGACCGAGATCGAATCCGACGACATGTCGCCGGCCAGCGTGCGCTCCACGCTGGAGTTGCTGTCGGCGGCCTACGCCGTGCACCCCGCCTTTGGCGAGGCGCGCGTGCTGGAACTGAACACGCAGTGCCGCCCGACCCTGCCCGATCATCGCCCGGCCCTTCGCTGGGACGGCGCTGGCACGCTGTCGGTGAATGGCCTGTACCGGCACGGCTACATGATCGCGCCCGCCGTCACCCAAGCTGCGGTGGCGGTTGCGCGTGATCTGCTGGACGGCCGTGCCATTGATGCGAACGACAGTGAATGGCCCGAGCTGTTCGCCCCTGCTGCATCGCCTGAACCTGTTTTGTCATGACGCTGAACGTCACCCTCAACGACCTGTCGCTCGCACTGCCTGCCGGCAGCACGCTGGCCGACGCCATTGGCGCGGCTGCGTCGCAACTGCAGATCGCGCCGCCGTTTGCTGCCTCCGTGAACGGCGATTTCGTGCCCAAGGCGCGCCACGCGCAGCACGCGCTCAACACAGGCGATCGCATTGCACTCGTGCAGCCTGTTGTGGGCGGCTAGGAGTTTTTGATGTCGACAACCAATCTTTCCACCGTGGCCGATCCGCTGCGCTTGTACGACGAGACCTTCGCCTCGCGCCTGCTGCTCGGCACCGCGCGTTATCCATCGCCGCAATCGCTGGAAGACGCGGTGCGTGTCTCCAACCCGGCCATGCTGACCGTCGCATTGCGCCGCCAGAGCGCGGGCTCACCAGAAGGCGGTGCCGGCTTCTGGAAAATGCTGCGCGAACTCGACGTGCCTGTGCTGCCAAATACAGCTGGCTGCTATTCCGCCGACGAGGCCTACACCCTCGCGCAGATGTCGCGCGAAGTGTTCGAGACGGACTGGATCAAGCTCGAAGTCATCGGCGACGACTACACGCTGCAGCCCGACACGCTCGCGCTGCCCGCAGCGGCCGAACGCCTCATCAAAGATGGTTTCAAGGTGCTGCCGTATTGCACCGAAGACCTCGTGCTGTGCCGCCGCCTGCTCGACGTCGGCTGCCAGGCGCTGATGCCGTGGGCCGCACCCATCGGCACCGGCCGTGGGCCCACCAACCCGTACGGCCTGCGCCTGCTGCGCGAACGCCTACCCAACGTGCCGCTCATCGTCGATGCGGGCCTGGGTGTGCCGTCGCACGCCACGCAGGTGATGGAGTGGGGCTACGACGCCGTGCTGCTCAACACCGCTGTCGCGCAAGCCGGTGATCCGGTGGCGATGGCGCAGGCGTTCGCGATGGCCACGCAGGCTGGCCGCCTCGCACGTCTGTCCGGCCCGATGCCCGAGCGCGATGTGGCGCAAGCCAGCACCCCCGTGGTGGGTTTGCCCTTCTGGCATGCAGAAGAGAAAAGCGCATGAGCATGTCGTCCCTGCGTTTTTCCGCCGCGTGGCCGGAAGCGGCTGCCCTCGCTGCGCAGATCGTCGATCGCCACACCGAAGCCTTAGGCCGCGCCCCGCACGCGTGGAGCGTGACCGACCGCGCCGATGAAGCGACCACGGCCACCACAGTCCTGCTGACCACCGATGCTGCACAGGCCGACCGCGCCCGCGTGGCTGGCGCTGCTGTCGTACTCAGCGAGACGCGCGGTGCCGAACGCATCGACACCGTGCACGACCGCCTCGGTACGTATCGCTTCATGTCGGTGGCGCACGGCGATGCGCTCGACGCACGCTTTGTCGCCATCTTCGGCGCGGCACTCGCGCTGGCGTTCGAGCCGCGCGATGCACTGTGCGTGGCCCGCGCGTGGATCGCCGAAGCGAATGCCGATGCGCTGGCGTGGCCCACTCGCTTCAACGCCCTGCCCCGCGTGCTCGAACCTGCGTTGCCGTGCCCGACCGCAGCGGACCTCGCCTTCGCACCGTGCCCGACGCAGCTCGGCATCTACGCCGTGGTGCCGGATGCGGAATGGATCGCACGCCTCGTCGCGCTCAAGGTGCCGACCGTGCAGTTGCGCTTCAAGTCGGATGACGCACAAGCCGTAGCTGACCAGGTGCGCCGCGCAGAAGCCGCCGCACGCGGTAGCGACACGCGCCTGTTCATCAACGACCACTGGCAAGTCGCGCTCGACGTGCATGCCCAGGTGGCGAGCAGCGGCATCTACGGCATTCACCTCGGTCAGGAAGATATTGACGACGCAGACTTGGTCGCGATCCGCTCGGCGGGTTTGCGACTCGGCATCAGCACGCACGGCTTTGCCGAGATGCTGCGCGTCGCTCCGCTGAACCCGAGCTACCTCGCGCTGGGCGCCGTGTTTGCCACGCCCACCAAGACCATGCCGACCGTGCCGCAGGGCCTGGGCCGGTTGTTCGCCTACGCGGCCGCCATGCGCACACGCGTGCCGGCGCCCCCGCTGGTGGCGATAGGCGGGATCGATCTAGCGGCAATGCCGCGTGTGCTGGAATCCGGTGTCGGCTGCGTGGCCGTGGTGCGTGCCATCACGCAGGCCGACGATGTGCCGGCGGCGGTACAGGCGCTGCAAGCGACGTTCGCGGCGCACGTGCGCGCCTGATGTCACGCAAGGGTTGCGCAACGCAGTTTGCGTCCCATGATTGCCCCACAAGCGCCATCTCACTGTCCTATCCTGTTCGTGCGCTGCCCCGGTCGTTGCCGGGGCGGCGCATCCTCATTCACGCTGCAGGAGACAGACATGGCGGTCAAGCCCATTCCCGAGGGTTACCACAGCGTCACCCCGTACCTGAGCATCAAAGGCGCCGCACGCGCGCTCGATTTCTACAAGCAGGCCTTCGGTGCCACCGAACTGCTTCGCATGGATGGCCCCAACGGCACCATCGCGCACGCTGAAATCCGCATTGGCGATTCCCCCATCATGTTGTCGGACGAGGCCCCGAACATGGTTTGTGCCAGCCCCGATACGCTGCAGGCAACATCCGTCGGGCTGATGATCTACGTGCCCAACGTCGATGCCGTGTTTGCCAACGCGCTCAAGGCTGGCGGCACGGAAGTCCGCCCCGTGGTGGATCAGTTCTATGGCGACCGCTCCGGCACGCTCAAAGACCCGTTCGGCCACGTGTGGACCGTGTCCACCCACGTGGAAGATGTGTCGCCTGAAGAGATGAATCGGCGTATGGAAAAGTGGACGAAGGAACAGGCCGGCGCATCGGCTTGAGTCGGCGAGCTCCAACGAAAAAGCGCGGACCGTGATCCGCGCTTTTTCTTGGTCGGCGTGGGTCGCCTAACGCGGCACGCAGGTCACCTGCACGTTGTTCACATCATTGGTGGCCGTGCCGCTGGCGTTGGTCACCGTGCAGTTGGCCGACGCCGGCTGCGCGCTGATCGTCACCAGATAGCTGCCGTTGAACGGTACCAGCCCGCCAAACACGAACCTGCCGTTTGCCGCGACGGTCTGGCTGTCGCGGCCGTTGTTGAGCAGCACGATGGACTGGCCGCCTGGTAGCCCGCTGATCGTGCCGCCAATCGAAAAGTTGCTGCCGAAGTCACTGACAAGGCTCGCGTTGCAGGCGGCCAGCAGCCCGCACAACGCGGCCATGGGAAGCATGCGGATCCTCTTGATCGGCAGACGCGTCATGGCAGCTCCTTTGGATCAGTCTTCGTCGATGTCCACTTCCAGCGCGCGCGGTGCAGCCAGCGGACGCGGCGCAAAGCCGTGGTTGAGCGGGCCGGCCCCGCGCCCCAGCGCCAGGTGACGCCCCGCGCCGATGGCGTGCAGCAAGTAGTCGAGCGCAGCCTCGATGGCGGCTTCCAGCGTGTCGCCACGCGCGAGGTGCGCGGCAATGGCAGCGGACAACGTGCAACCCGTACCGTGCGTGTGCGGCGTGTCGATGTAGGTGTGCGCGTAGACGCGCTCGGTGCCGTCGGCGGTGACGAGCACGTCTTGCAGCACGCCGTCTTCACCGGCGGTAGCCACATCCGCCAGATGCCCGCCCTTGAGCAGCACCGCACGCGGGCCCAGCGCCAGCAGATCGCGCGCGGCCGGCAGCATGTCGTCGGCCGTGCGGATGTCGCGGCCGAGCAGCGCGCTCGCTTCCGGCAGGTTGGGCGTGACGATCAGCGCGCGCGGGAACAGCCATTTCGCCATGGCCTGCACGGTGGCATCGGTGCCGAGCTGCGCGCCGCTGGTGCTGACCATGACCGGATCGACGACGAGGTTGGCGATCGGGTGGCGGTCCAGCGCCGAGAGGATGGCTTCCACCACCTGTGGCGTGCCCAGCATGCCGGTTTTGGCGGCGTCCACGCCGATGTCGCCTGCCACGGCATCGATCTGCGCGGCGACGATGTCCGGCGTGAGCGATTCCACCGCCGTCACGCCCAGCGTGTTCTGCGCGGTGATGGCCGTGATGGCCGACATGCCGTAGCAGCCGAGCGCCGCAAACGTCTTCAGGTCGGCCTGGATGCCCGCGCCGCCGCCGCTGTCCGAACCGGCGATGGTGAGTACGCGCGGCACGTGCGAGGCGGGGGCGGCAAACGCGGCAAGAGTCGGGTCAGTGATTGTCATGGCGGGGGACGTGTGCAAGCGGCGTTGGGGGTTGCTCGCACTATAGCGCCATCGCAGCCGGATCGGCGTGCGTGGTGCCGCGCACCATGACCGAGGCCCAGGGACGTGGCGATGACGCTCCGGAAGCCGGGATCGCGTCTCGGAGAGTCAGTGCCGGCTCTTGGAGAGTCAGCAGCGGGTCTCGGAGAGCCGCCAGTAGTTTCCAGAGAGTCGGCATCCGTTCCTAAGGAGCCAGCGCCGGTTTCCAGGGAGTCAGCATCAACTCTTAAGGCGCCAGTGCCGGTTGCCAGGGAGCCGGCATCAGCTCCTAACAAGCCAGCACTGGTTTCCGGGGAGTCAGCACCGGCGCCTGGAGAGTCCGCGTCGGGACTTGCCGTCCGGCGCGGGGGCGTTCAATCCATCAGGTCGGTGTAGTCGGCGGCGGCAAAGCGCTGGGCACGTACCCACGGTGCAGCGGCCGGGGCGGGCAGCGCCGTCACGCGCGTGAGCTTGCGCTGCGAGCCGCTGGCGTTGCGCGATTCCACGCGGCGCGGATACTGGCCGGCCACATCCCATTCCACCGTGACGGTGCGCTCGCCCTGGGCCGAGCGGTAGGTCTGCACGCCGTTGCGCACCGGGCCTTCTGCGCGCATGCCCTTGAGCGCGGCCGGGTCGAGCAGGTGGTATGCCGTTGCCCACGAGCCGTCGAAGCCGATGTTGGAATACTCGGCGGGCAGCACGTTGTAGTTCTTCTGCTGCGATTCGCTCACCACGCGCACGGTCAGTGCGCCCTTGGCGTCGCGTTCGATCCAGCGCGGGGCGGTGTCGGTGTCGGCGTGCTTGTGGCCGGCGTGGGTGTTGGTGGCGTCATGCTCGGCGTGGGTAGAGGCCGGCGGCAGTTCACGCGCGATCCACACGCGGTCGCCCTGGCGGTAGACGCGCTCGGCAAAGCGCATGTCGCGCTGGATGCCGTCGGTGCCGAGCGATGACAGTTGGTGTTCAACACGTAGCGCAGTGAGCGGCACGGATGCAGCCGGGCCGGCGGCCTGTGCAGTGGCAGCGAGCGCGGCCAGCGCAAACGAAAACAGAAGGCGGGCAGATCGGGTCATACGAATGCGAAGTCGGGAAAGCCAAAACGAAAAAAGCGCATGCCGATTGCCTCGGCATGCGCGTCAATGGAAACGCCAGGATCAGAGGCCCATGGCCGTCTTGACCACGCCGAACACTTTCGTGTTGTCCAGCGTGCCCTTCAGCGGTGCGCTGCCCGGACCAGAGGAGAACAGCATCACATCCCCGCCGCCGTGCGTTTCCGAACCAGGCGTGCCGAGCTGCACGCCCACTTCCTGCAAGTAGTCATCCGCCGTCGTGTCGATACCGGCCACGTTGTCACGCGTGGCCTTGCGCGGCGTGCCGCCGTTGCCGAACACCAGCGTGGTGTACGGCAGGCCGTCGGCGGCCAGTTGCGGCTGACCCGTCTTGATGTCGTTCGACACACCCAGGATCGGGTTGCCCTTGCGCGGGTAACCGTTGATCGTCATCGTGTGGTCGTGGTCGGCCGTCACGACGATCAGCGTGTTGGACAGATCCGCAATCGACAGCGCGCGCTTGATGGCTTCGTCAAACGCACCGGCATCTTCCAGTGCGCGCTTGGCGTTGGTGCCGTGCAGCGCGTGGTCGATGCGGCCGCCTTCCACCATCAGGAAGTAGCCCTTGCCGTTCTTCTGCAGCACGCGCACGGCCTTCTCGGTCATGTCCGCCAGGCTGGGTTCGTCCACATTGTTCTTCTTGCGGTCCAGCTCGTAGTTCATGTGGTCCAGGTTGAACAGGCCGAGCAGCTTGGTGGTGCTGGCCGGGTCGACCGCCGCCAATTGCGTGCCGGTGCTCACGTACTTGTAGTTGGCTGCCGTGAACTGGCCGATCAGGTCGGTGGTGTCCGTGCGCTTGCTGCCGGCGGTGCCCTGCGGCAGGTAGTGGCGGCGGCCGCCACCGAGCAGCACGTCCACACCATCCTTGAGCGCGGCGTTGAACAGCGCATTGCCCGGCGTGCCTTGTGCGGCGATTTGGTTTTCGCCATCGCGGTGGCAGATGTGCGAGTACGTGGCAGCCGGCGTGGCGTGCGTCAGGCGCGTGGTGGTGACGGCGCCCACCGACTTGCCAGCTGCCTTGGCCAGCTCCAGCAGCGTGGTGGCGGGCGTGCCGTTGCCTGCGGGGCAGGTGCTATCGGAGCCCGTCACATAGCCCTTGCCGGTGGCATCGCTGGCCTTGGTGTCCTGCGACATGGAGATGACTTCGTTGTTCATCTTCACGCCGGTCATGTAGGCCGACATCGACGGGGCGCTGTCGGTGGTCTGCGCATCGTTGGAATACGTCTTGATGCGCGCCGTGCGCTTGAGCGTTTCCATCGTCAGCTTGCCGCTCTCGCCCACCTTGTAGATGCGCGTGGCGGTGACGGTGGTCGGGCCCATGCCGTCGCCCAGGAAGAAGATCACGTTCTTGGCTTCACCAGCGGCGTGCGCTTGGGCACAGGCACCGGCGGCCAGCGCCAACAGGCTCGCGCGAATGATGCGGTTCGATTGCTTGTTCATGATTTGCCCGCTCCCTCTTACAGACCCACGGCCTGCTTGATGAGGCCGAAGACCTCGGTGTTGTCCATCGTGCCGGTAAAGCGCTCGGCGCCCAGGCCGCGTGCGCCGATGAAGACATCGGTGCCGCCGTGCGTCTCGCCGCCTGGTGCGACCGGGATGACAGCTTCCTGGTGGTACGTCGGGGCGTAGACGTCAGCATCCGTCAGCGCGCCGCGGTTGGGCTTGCGGCTCTCGCCGGTACCAAAGCCGATGATGGTGAACGGCGCGCCGGTGGAGTCGACAGCGTTGGCGCCCGTCACGTAGTTCTTCAGCAGGCCGAGCACGCCAGGGTTGGCGTCGCTGCTCGGGCCCGTGCGCTTGGCGTAGCCGTTGAGCACCAGCGTGTGGTCGTGGTCAGCCGTCACGACGATCAGCGTGTTCTTCAGGCCCGGGTCGATCGTGTTGAGCTTGTCGATCGCGCCGCGAATGGCCGAGTCGAACGCCACCGTGTCCTGCAGTGCCTTGCGGGCGGTGGTTTCGTGCAGCGCGTGGTCGATGCGGCCGCCTTCCACCATCAGGAAGAAGCCCTTCTTCTTGGCGGCGAGCACGTCGATGGCCTTGTTGGTCATCTCGCCCAGGCTCGGCTCATCAGCCGGGTTGCGGTCCAGGTCGTACGACATGTGGCTGCTGGTGAACAGGCCGACGACCTTCTTGCTGCTGGCCGACAGTGCATCGAACTGCGCACGGGTGCTGGCATAGCTGTAGCCGGCCTTCTGCAGATCCTTCGTGAGGTCGCGGCCGTCGGTGCGCACACCGCCGTCGTTCTTGCTCGACAGGAAGTGCTTGCGGCCGCCGCCGAAGATCACGTCCACGCCGTCGCCCAGCGCAGCGTTGTAGCCTGCGCCGCCCGGCGTGAGTTGTGCGGCGATGGTGTTCTCACCGTCGCGGTGGCAGATGTGCGCGTACGTGGCGGCCGGCGTGGCGTGCGTGATGCGCGTGGTGGTGACCACGCCCGTGCCGTAGCCTGCGGCCTTCATCAGTTCGAGCAGCGTGGTGACGGGCTTGCCGTTGCCGCTCGGGCAGGTGCTGTCGGCGCCCGACAGGTAGTCCTTGCCGCCCGCGTCATAGGCGCTGGTGTCCGGCGACATGGAGATGACCTCGTTGTTCATCTTCACGCCGGTCATGTAGGCCGACATCGACGGCGCCGAGTCGGTCACCTGTGCGTTGTTCGAGAAGGTACGCACGAAGCCGGTTTCCGGCAGCGTGTCCATGGTCAGCTCGCCGTCTTCGCCCACCTTGTAGATGCGCGCGGCGGTCATGGTGGTCAGACCCATGCCGTCGCCCAGGAAGAACACGACGTTCTTGGTCGGTCCGGTGGACGGGGTGGTCGGCTTGCCGGCATCGGGCTCGGCCGTGCCGGCCGTGGATGTGCCGTCGCTGCCGCACGCAGCCATGGCCAGTGCAACTGCCGCGGCGGCGGCGTACTTCGTGAGTTTATGGTTGTGCATCGTTGGCTCCCTGAACGATGCCCGGCACTCTGGTGCCCGCGTGTTGCACGTCTGTGATGCGGGTGCGCCGCTTCCTAACCCGATCGCAAGGTTGGCGTGTGACAGCGCATTGACAGTGCTGTGTGCTGCACGCTACGCGCGATACGATGCGGGCATCGTCCATTTGCCCTGCCGACCATGCTTACCGGCCAGTTCGTCAGCCACGTCACGCTGCGGCGCGACACCATCACCACCTTCGATGCGTATCCGTTCAGCCTGCCCGCCGTGCGCGCGCTCGATACGCTGGAGCTGCACCCCAAGGTCACTTTCCTGGTTGGCGAGAACGGCTCCGGCAAATCAACGCTCATGGAAGCGATGGCCGTGGCGCTGGGCTTCAACGCTGAAGGCGGCTCGCGCAACTTCCGCTTCAGCACGCATGCGTCGCACTCCGAACTGCACGCCCATTTGCGCATCGCTCGAGGCTTCCGGAAGCCGCGCACCGAGTTCTTCCTGCGCGCCGAGAGCTTCTTCAACGTGGCCACCAACATCCAGCAGATGGATGACGAGCCCGGCCTCGGCGGACGCGTGATCGATTCGTACGGCGGCAAGTCACTGCACGCGCAATCGCATGGCGAGTCGTTCCTCGCGCTGCTGATGAACCGCTTCGGTCCCAACGGCCTGTACCTGCTCGACGAACCCGAGGCCGCGCTTTCGCCGCAGCGGCAACTGGCGGTGCTCACGCGTCTGCACGACCTGGTGAAAGCAGAGAGCCAGTTCGTCATCGCCACGCACTCGCCGATCTTGATGGCGTATCCCGATGCGTGGATCTATCAGTGCGATGGTGACGGCATCCGGCGCATCGCCTATGAGGAGACCGAGCACTTTCAGGTGACGCGGGATTTTCTGGCGAATCCGCAGCGGATGTTGAACATGCTGTTGGATCACTGAAGCGCGCGTCTTCCATGATTGGCGTTTGTGTTGATTCAGTAACGTGGCGCCGGTTTTGGCCGTGGATAATGCAGCCGAGGCCCGGCCACCCAATGCGCCGGCGGCTATTGAGCACCGCAATTGAATGCGAAGCCATGAAACTGAACAGAATGCGATGGATGTTGGCCAGCCTCATGGCGGCCTTGTGCGCGATGGTTGTCGCCGGATGCGCCCAACAACCCGTAGCGTTGGACAAGCGCGCGGATTCCGCGCAACTCGGCACGCAGTGGGGCGAAGGGATTGAATCGCGCCTGCAAACGGTCGATCTTCGGCGTGTGAGCAGCGAGCCGGTGATTCAGCACACGCTGTCGTACTCGGAGGCCAGCGGAGAAGGCCGAGCCGTCCGCGAAATCATGCTCGCCAAAGGCCGGATCGGATTGACCGTGCTTCGTGACGGAAACGAGCCGTGGTCGATTTACCTGGATGGCGCGAACGGTCACCTGCAAGGTAAGAAAGGTGAACGCTATGTGCTGCAGTATCAGAATTACTCGAAGCAGACCATCTACGAAATCGTCACCACGGTGGATGGCCTGGACGTGATGAACGGCCGGGCAGGCAGCATCCGAAACAACGGCTATGTTCTGAAGCCGGGTGAAACCCTGCAGGTGGAAGGATTCCGCAAGAGCCGGAAGGAAGTGGCTGCGTTCCGTTTTGCTGAGGTGGACGACGCCTACGCGGCCAACAGCAAGAACGGGGCGGCCAGCAATGTTGGTGTGATTGGTACCGCCGTGTTTGAGCTGTACGACCCGAACAAGAAGAGCAAGCCGTCCCCAGCGGAAGGCCCGAATGCATTCCCGGGCGATGACAAATCGGGCGACGATCATCGCTTTGCCAGCCCACCCGAGTACAGGAAAGGTTGATCGCCTCACGGGGCCGTCGTTGACGGCCAAGGTGGCGAAATCGCGACGCTGAAAGCGAGGCCGGTCCGGGCGAAAGCCTTGACCGGCCTCGTTTTCATTTGCCGGTGGCCTCATGCATCACACGGCAAGCGCGTGTTGACCTGCCGCACCGGCACTGAATCCGCTACAATCCAGCCCATTCCGAGGAGCGTTGCAACGGGCGGGCACTGCCCCGACCGCCAGGCTCGGAAGTTCAAACGGCGCTCGCAGTATCGTGGCTGACACGATGGCGAGAACGCATCTATCCGGGGTCCGGCGCATTGAAGCGCGTGGGCGCTCCGACTCAGCAGTTATCTCTCCAGCGTGCGGTCACCCCCATCTTTTCGGAGTGATCCAATGAACGCTGTGACCGACCTCAAGAACGACTACCTCGTCGCCGACATCAAGCTGGCCGACTGGGGCCGCAAGGAAATCGCCATTGCCGAGACCGAGATGCCCGGCCTGATGGCGATTCGCGACGAGTTTGCCGCCAGCCAGCCGCTCAAGGGCGCGCGTATTGCCGGCTCGCTGCACATGACCATCCAGACCGCCGTGCTGATCGAGACGCTCAAGGCACTCGGCGCCGACGTGCGCTGGGCCTCGTGCAACATCTTCTCGACGCAGGACCACGCTGCTGCGGCGATTGCCGTGTCGGGCACGCCGGTATTTGCGTACAAGGGCGAATCGCTCAAGGAATACTGGGACTTCACCCACCGCATCTTCGAATGGGCCGACGGCGGCACGCCCAACATGATCCTGGACGATGGCGGCGACGCGACGGTGCTGCTGCACCTGGGCGCCAAGGCTGAGAAGGATGCTTCCGTCATCTCCAAGCCGACCAGCGAAGAAGAGACGTACCTGTTCGCGGCCATCAAGGAAAAGCTGGCGAAGGACGCGACCTTCTACAGCCGCAACCTCGACGCCATCAAGGGCGTGACCGAAGAAACCACCACGGGCGTGCACCGCCTGTACCAGATGGCCCAGCGCGGCGAACTGCGCTTCCCGGCCATCAACGTGAACGACTCGGTCACCAAGAGCAAGTTCGACAACCTGTACGGCTGCCGTGAATCGCTGGTCGACGGCATCAAGCGCGCGACCGATGTGATGATCGCCGGCAAGGTGGCAATCGTGGCCGGCTACGGTGACGTGGGCAAGGGTTCGGCCCAGGCGCTGCGCGCGCTGTCGGCGCAAGTGTGGGTGACGGAAATCGACCCGATCTGCGCACTGCAGGCCGCCATGGAAGGCTACCGCGTGGTCACCATGGACTACGCTGCCGAGCACGGCGACATTTTCGTGACCTGCACGGGCAACTACCACGTCATCACGCACGACCACATGGCCAAGATGAAGGACCAGGCCATCGTCTGCAACATCGGCCACTTCGATAACGAGATCGACATCGCCTCGATCGAGAAGTACCAGTGGGAAGAGATCAAGCCGCAGGTCGATCACGTGATCTTCCCGGACGGCAAGAAGATCATCATCCTCGCCAAGGGCCGCCTGGTGAACCTGGGTTGCGCCACGGGCCACCCGTCGTACGTGATGAGCAGCTCGTTCGCCAACCAGACCATCGCCCAGATCGAGCTGTGGACCGAAGCGCAGAAGGGCTCGAACAAGTACCCGGTGGGCGTGTACACGCTGCCTAAGCATCTGGACGAGAAGGTCGCGCGCCTGCAGTTGAAGAAGCTGAATGCGCAGCTGACCGAGTTGACGGATCAGCAAGCCGCGTACATTGGCGTGAGCAAGCAAGGCCCGTACAAGGCTGACCACTACCGCTACTAAGCTGTACCTGCCGGCGGCACCCCGCCGCCGGCATTCAACCCGAGGACTCCCCATGAGACTGCTCGCTGTCTGGGTCATCAACGCGCTGGCGTTGCTCCTTGTCGCCTATCTGCTCAAAGGCATCCACGTCGCCGGTTTCACCTCCGCGCTGATTGCGGCGCTTGTGCTGGGTCTCGTCAATACGCTGATCCGTCCGATCCTGGTCATCCTCACCCTGCCGGTGACGATCCTCACGCTCGGGCTGTTCATCTTCATCATCAACGCGCTGCTGTTCATGTTTGTCGGCAACGTGCTGTCGGGCTTCCAGGTGGCCAGCTTTGGCTCGGCGCTGCTGGGCTCCGTGCTGTACAGCGTGATCTCGTGGCTGCTGTCCAGCTTGCTGCTGGGCGAGCGCCGTTAATGGGTCTTCCATGAACGATCGTCAATTCAGTTTCGAATTCTTCCCGCCCAAGACGGCGGAAGGTGCCGAGAAGCTGCGCAACACGCGTGCACAGCTCTCGCCGCTCAAGCCGCGTTTCATTTCCGTGACCTTCGGCGCAGGCGGCACCACGCAGCAGGGCACGCTCGATGCCGTGGTGGAAATCCAGCGCGAAGGCATCGAGGCCGCACCGCACCTGTCGTGCGTGGGCTCGTCGCGCGAGAGCATCCGCGCCATCCTCAACACGTATCGCGAGAACGGCATCCGCCGCATCGTCGCGCTGCGCGGCGACATGCCCTCGGGCATGGGCGAGATCGGTGAATTCCGCTTCGCCAATGAGCTGGTCGAATTCATCCGCCAGGAAACCGGCGACGCCTTCCACATCGAGGTCGCGGCGTATCCGGAGTACCACCCGCAGGCGCGTTCGCCCAAGCACGATCTGGACAACTTCGCGCGCAAGGTGAAGGCTGGCGCCAACTCTGCCATCACGCAGTACTTCTTCAATGCGGATGCGTACTTCCAGTTTGTTGCCGACGCGCACAAACTGGGCGTGGACGTGCCCATCGTGCCCGGCATCATGCCGATCACGAATTCGTCGCAGCTGATGCGCTTTTCCGAGATGTGCGGCGCCGAGATTCCGCGTTGGGTGGCCAAGCGTCTGGAGAGCTTTGGCGACGATCGCGAATCGATTCGCGCCTTCGGCCTGGACGTGGTGACGGCACTGTGCGATCGCCTGCTGCAAGGTGGCGCGCCGGGGCTGCACTTCTACACGCTCAACGCGGCCGGCGCCACGCGCGCCATCTGGCAGCGCCTCGGTCTGTAAGCAACGAGAGAAGAAGGAGATCGTCATGGCAGCCGCACCTGATCCGCTGGTCGCCTGGCTGCTTGACGAACTCCGACCGCTCGCCGCGCAGATCGGCGAGATCCGCGCCCGCCGCATGTTCGGCGGCGCAGCGCTGTATTACGACGACATTGTCTTCGCGCTGGTGATCGACAGCACCTGCTACCTGCGCGTGGATGACGCCACGCGGGCGCGCTTTCTTGCGGAAAAGTCGGTGCCGTTCAGCTACGACCGTGAGGGTCGCACCATCAGCATGAAGGGGTACCTGAGCACGCCGGCCGATGCGCTGGATGGCGGCCAGCCGCTGCGCGATTGGGTGCGACTGGCGATTGAAGCTGCGCTGCGCGAGGCAAATGCGAAAGCGGCCAAGCCGAAACGCGCCGCCACAAAGACAACGGCGACCAAGAAGGTCGCCGCCAAGAAAGTCACTGCCAAGACTGCCGCCGCCAAGAAGACGGCCAAGCGCTGAACGCGCTCAATACAGCGTCGTCTTCAGCCGCTCGGGCAGTTCACGGTCGTAGGCTTCTCCATCAAACGTGCCGCCGCTGATGTGCTGCAGGATCTTGCCTGCGGTGGGCAGCGCGGGTTTTGTCTCCTGCGCGCCGCGCTCCCACAGTTTTGAGCGCACCACCGCCTTCGAGCAGTGGAAGTACACCGTTTGCACATTCACGATGATCACGCTGCGCGGCAGCTTGCCTTGCACGGCAGATGCGGCGAGCAACTCAGGATCGGTCGAAATCGTGGCCGTGCCGTTCACGCGCAGCGTTTCGCCTGCGCCCGGCACGATGAAGAGCACCGACACGCGCCCGTCTTCCACGATGTTGCGCAGGTTGTCGATGCGGTTGTTGCCCGGCCGATCGGGAATCACCAGCGTGCGCGCATCAAGAATGCGCACAAAACCCGGCGCATCGCCCTTGGGCGAGGCATCCGTGCCCGCTGCCCCCACCGACGACAGCACGATGAACGGCGAGGCCTCCACGAACGCGCGGTAGTGCTCGTTCAGGTGGTTGATCTCTTTCAGGACGGAGCGCGGGTTCGGCGTACCGTACACGGCTTCGAGGTCGGCAACGGTCTTCAACGTATGGGACATAGGCGTTCCTGCGGGAGAGTTAAAAGACGCCACGCTCGGTGACGATGCAATCGAGCGCGATGTCGTGCGGTTGCGGCGCGATGGATTCCACCCGGTTCACCTCGAATGCCACGCCAATGGTGTGTGGACGATGGCCGGCGGCGTGCAGCGCGGCGAGCGTGCGGTCGTAGAAGCCGCCACCGTAGCCGATGCGATAGCGCTGCGCATCAAAGCCGACGCAAGGAATCAGCAAGGCATCGGGCGTTTCCATCTCACCCGAGCGGGGGATGGGGATGTTGTACGCGCCCGTCGCCATTTCACAATCGGGCGTCCATCGCCGAAACTGCAAGGGCGAAAGCTTGTCAGTCACCACGGGCAGCAGTGCGTGGCGCGTGGCATCCGTCGTCAACCAGTGGCCCAGCACGGTCAACGCATCGAATTCGCCCTGCGTTGGCCAGTAGGCGGCCAGGCGTTTGACGGGCAGCGTGCGCAGCAGGTCGGCCAGGTGGTGCGCCAGTGCGGCGTCATGGGCAACGCGGTCCGGCAGCGCAGCGCGCGCGTCGAGCAGCATGGCGCGCAGTGTGCGGCGGGATTCGATCGGCGTAGTGGGGTTGGCCGGATCGTGCGGGTTCCCTAAGGCTGACATGGGATAATTCAGCGACCTAACAGTGATGGGACGGGGTAGGAGATGGCATTGAAGGGCAAGGCAGTATATCGCGCAGTGGCGCTGGCTTTTGCAGGGGTGATCGGCATCGGCGCGGTGGGTCCGCTGAGTCCGATTGTGTTGGCCGGGCCAGCCAAGCGCCAGGCGCCGCAAGGCATTCCGGCCAATCCGGATGACGCCTTTGTCGAGTTGCGCAATGCCGCACGTCGCAATGACGTGTCGCGCGCGTGGGAGTTGGCCGACAGCCTGTCCGACTACCCGATCCAATCCTACGTGCAGTATTTCCGTATCAAGCCGCAGCTCTTTGATGCGAGCGGCTATGCGCGCACCGATGCGCCGGACGATGAGATCCGCCCGTTCCTGCAACGCTACCAGGGCGAGGCGATTGCCGACCGTTTGCGCAACGACTGGCTGCTGGTGCTCGGCAAGAAGCGCGACTGGGCCACCTTCGACGTCGAGTATCCGAAGTTCGTGCTCAAGGACGACACGCAGGTCGAGTGCTATGCCCTGCTGTCGCGCGCCATGAAGGGTCAGAACGTGGCCGCCGATGCGCGCAACACGCTGTCCGATCCGAAGGGCTACGGTGAAGGCTGTATCGATCTGATCGGGTATCTGGCGCAATCGAACCAGTTCACGCGTGCGGACGTTGCCTTTGCGGCCCGGCTGTCGCTGGAGCAGAACCTGGTGACGCAGGCGTCGCGTATCGCGGCGGTGCTGTCTCAGGGCGATCGCGTCGACAACGATACGCTGGCCAACGTCACCCGCATGGCGCGCAATGATCCGTCGCAGGCCACGGCGTATCTGATGTCGCAGAGCGGCAGCCTCTCCCGTGAAGAGCAAGGCGCGGGCTGGGGCGTGATCGGCCAGTACGCGGCCAAGAAGCAAACGCCGGATGCGCTCGATGCCTACCGTCGCCAACTGACGCTGGGCGGCGATGCGTGGCTGTCGGACGATTCGCAGGAATGGCGCGTACGCACCGCCCTGCGCGCGGGCGATTGGAAGATGGTGCGCCAAGCCATCGACAAGATGCGCCCCACCCTGCGCGATCGTGATCCGGCCTGGACGTACTGGTACGGCCGTGCGCTCAAGGCAGACAATCGTAACGACGACGCCAACAAGCAGTTCCAGTCGATCGCCGGGCAGTTCAACTTCTACGGCCAACTGGCGCAGGAAGAACTCGGCCAGCGCATCACGGTGCCGCCAAAGACCACCGTGACCGATGCCGAGATCGACCCGATGGGCCGCAACCACCCGGGCTTCGGTCGTGCCAAGCGTCTGTATGACCTGAACCTGCGCTTCGAAGGCAACCGGGAGTGGAACTGGGAGCTGCGCAACATGAGCGACCGCGAGCTGATCGCCGCGGCGGAATACGGCCGCAAGCTCGGCCTGCTCGATCGCACCGTCAACTCGGCCGACAAGACTCGCGCCGAGCATGACTTCTCGCTGCGCTTCCCCACGCCGTTCCTCAACGTGGTGCAGCGCAACGCCGAAGCCGTTGGTCTGGACATCGCCTGGGCCTACGGCCTGATCCGCCAGGAGTCGCGCTTCATCATGGATGCGCGCTCGTCGGTGGGCGCCTCGGGCCTGATGCAGGTGATGCCGGAAACGGCCAAGCGCGTGGCCAAGAAGATCGGCCTGCCGGGGTTCCGCCCCTCGCAGATGAGCGACATCGATACCAACGTGCTGCTGGGCACGAGCTATCTGTCGATGATCCTGACGGATCTCGATAGCTCGATGACGCTGGCGACTGCCGGCTACAACGCCGGCCCTGGCCGCCCGAAACGCTGGCGTTCGACGCTCACGCGTCCGGTGGAAGGTGCGATCTTCGCCGAGACGATTCCCTTCAACGAGACGCGCACGTATGTGAAGAACGTGCTGTCCAACGCCACGTACTACAGCGCGTTGATGACCGGCCGCCCGCAGTCCTTGAAGGACCGCCTGGGCAAAGTCGGGCCGGAGGCGGTGACGCCGGACGACTTGCCATAAGCCACGCAAACGAGCGACGCCAACAAGCGACGACATCGTCATAAAACGCCCGCAGCAATGCGGGCGTTTTGCATTGGGGCGGGCGTTCTGACGGTCACAACGGTGCCGCACGCAGCACATCGCACTGTTGCGCCTTGGGGGCGGTCGCTTTCGGGATGTATTGTGGTGGAGCCCCCTCTGTCCCTCTCCCCCCGTCTTGGAGATGCATCATGCACACCTCCAATCTGCTCGTTTTTGGTGGCACCGGTTTTATCGGCACACAGTTGCTCTCGCGGCTGGTGACCGAGACCTTTGCCGCGCCCGGCCTGCCCGAAGGCCGCGTGATCGTGCCCACGCGCGATGCCGAATCCGCTCGGGCGCACAACCTGACATTGCTGCCGCGCGTGGATGTGATGGATGCCGACATCTACGCCGATGACGCTCTCGACGCGCTATTCCTGGCGCTCACTGAACGCGGCGGCAAACACTGCGCCGTCATCAACCTCGTCGGCGTGCTGCAGGACGAGCGTGCGATGCCCTACGGCCCCGCGTTCCAGCGCGTGCACGTTGAATTGCCGCGTCGCATCGTCGCCGCTTGCCGCCGGCACGGCGTAGACCGGCTGCTGCACATGAGCGCGCTGGGCGCTGATCCCGCCGGCCCGTCGATGTATCTGCGCAGCAAGGGCGATGGTGAACGCGTGGTGATGAACAGTGAGCTGGACTGGACGGTGTTTCGCCCATCCGTTGTGTTCGGCCCGCAGGATCACTTTCTCAATCTGTTCGCGCGCATGCAGCGCATGGCGCCGTTCGTGCCGCTGGCCTGTGCCGATGCGCGCTTCCAGCCTGTCTACGTCGACGATGTGGCGGCGGCCTTCGTCAACGCGCTCGACAATGCGACCACCATCCGGCGCGCGTATCCACTGGTCGGCCCGCGCGTCTACACGCTGGCCGAGCTGATGCGTTTTGCCGGACGCGCCAGCGGCCACCGTCGCTGGATCGTGCCGCTGCCGGAGGGCCTGGGCCGCATGCAGGCGGCGCTGTTCGAGCACCTGCCCGGCGCACCCATCTCGCGCGACAACCTCGATTCCATGCGGGTCGACAATGTCAGCGCGGAGCCGGTCGCACCGGAGCTCGGTATCCACCCGCTCGGCATGGAGGCCGTGATGGTGCCAGCGCTGGCCGGATTCGACCCCAATTCTGGATTGAGCGCGGCACGCGCCCGGGCACATCGTTAGCGAAGCCTCACGCGGTGCGCCGCGTTTGTGAGGCCAGCTAACAACCGTAGCCAATCCGTTTCATTTTGTCGCGCTGCAGCGCAGGGCTAGAATGACTCGTTCGCCCCACGCTGCAGCCCCATTCTCCATCGCCAAACACAAGAGCGTTCTGGTGCGTCGGCGTGACATACGCGAACTCCCACAATAATTGCAGTGCACTCTCCAAGGACGGGAATCATGAAACTGGTCATCGGCAACAAGAACTATTCGTCGTGGTCGCTACGCCCGTGGCTGCTGGCCAAGCAGGCCGGCATTCCGTTCGAAGAGATTCGCGTGCGTCTGTTTGTTGAAGGGTTTTCCACCGAAATCCGCCGCTACTCGCCGGCTGGCCGCGTGCCGGTGCTGGTGGACGGCGACATGACCGTGTGGGATTCGCTCGCCATCTGCGAGACGCTGGCCGAGCGCTTTCCGCGTGCGCAACTGTGGCCGGCGGACCCGAAGGCCCGCGCGCACGCCCGTTCAGTCTGCGCCGAGATGCACTCCAGCTTCGGCAACCTGCGCAGCAACATGCCGATGAACGTGACGGCCGTGCTGCCCGGCATGGGCTGGAACGTTGCCGTGCAGCGCGACATCGACCGCATCGCGCAGATGTGGACCGAGCTGCGCCAGAAGTACGCATCGGAAGGCCCGTTCCTGTTCGGCCACTTCACGGTGGCAGACGCGTTCTATGCGCCGGTGGTCAGCCGCTTTGCCACGTACGGCGTGCGCCTGCCCGAAGCCGCCAAGGCCTATGCAGACCACATTCTCAACCTGCCCGCCATGCAGGAGTGGATTGACGGCGCACGCGCTGAGAACGACTTCATCGCCGACGATGAGCCGTACCGCACCGCGCTGGATGAGGAAACACTGGTCGCCGCCAATCAATGACGGAGCGCGCAGCACAGACTGAGGCGATCGTCGATCCAGCCACGCATGGGTTGGAGGTGTATGCCGTGGGCGGTGCGATTCGTGATGCGCTGCTCGGGCTGCCCGTGCAGGATCGCGACTACGTGGTTGTTGGTGCCACGCCGGAAGACCTGGAGGCACGCGGCTTTCGCGCCGTCGGCAAGGATTTCCCGGTCTTCCTGCACCCGCGCACGCAGGCCGAGTACGCGCTCGCCCGCACCGAGCGCAAGACGGCGGCCGGCTACAAGGGCTTCTCGGTCTACTACGCGCCCGACGTCAAACTCGAAGACGACCTGATCCGCCGTGACCTGACCATCAACGCGATGGCGCAGCGCGTGGCGGAAGACGGTGCGCTGGTTGGCCCAGTCATTGATCCCTATGGCGGACAGGCCGACCTGGCCGCGCGCACGTTCCGGCATGTGTCGGATGCGTTCGTGGAAGACCCGGTGCGCATCCTCCGGCTGGCGCGCTTTGCTGCACGCTTTGCCGACTTCCACGTTGCGCCCGAGACCAACGCGCTGATGCAGCGCATGGTGCAGGCTGGCGAGGTGGATGCACTGGTCCCCGAGCGCGTGTGGCAGGAAATCGCCCGCGGGCTGATGGAGGCGCACCCGCAACGCATGTTTGCTGTGTTGCGCGATTGCGGTGCGCTGGTGCGTCTGCTGCCCGAACTCGATCGGCTGTGGGGTGTGCCGCAGCGTGCCGACTACCACCCCGAGGTCGACACCGGCGTGCACACCATGATGGTGATCGAGACCGCCGCCGCCATGGGCGCGCCGCTGCCCGTGCGCTTTGCCGCGCTGGTGCATGACCTCGGCAAGGGCACCACGCCCGACGATATCCTGCCGCGCCACATCGGCCACGAAGAACGCAGCGTGCCGATGATCGACGTGGTCTGCCAACGCCTGCGTGTGCCGACGGATTGCCGGGAACTGGCATTGGTCGTTGCACGCGAGCACGGCAACATCCACCGCAGCGACGGCTTTGATGCGACGGCACTGGTGCGCCTGCTGGAACGCTGCGATGCATTGCGCAAGCCCGAGCGTTTCCGTCTGGCACTGCAGGCGTGCGAGGCGGATGCCCGTGGCCGGCTGGGGTTTGAGGATCGCGCCTATCCGCAAACGGAGCGCCTGCTGCAAGCGTTGCAGGCTGCATCGTCCATCGATGCCGGCGCCGTTGCCAAACGCTATGCCGACAACCCGGCGCACATCAAGCAGGCCGTGCACGTGGCGCGCATCGAGGCGGTCACGCAGGCCGGCATCTAGAGAGACTCAGCTCAACTCGGCTCGGCCAGCGCGGCCAGCCGCTGCGACATTGCAAACAACTTCAGGAAGAACGCACGGAACGCCTCGGGATCGGGGCGTGCCGTGGTTTGCTGCGCGCCGATAAAGCACAGGTGCGCGATGCGGCCCCAGAACGCAGCGTCGCCCGGTGCGCCGCCATCGAGGCTGCACAGCGAGGTGGCGAAGGCCAGCCGCAGGGCGTCCACACGCTGCATGGTGTCGGCCACCAGCGGCTCGCGCATCGCCCAGGCGCGGATGGCGACTTCGCGCTGCGGGTGCATTGATGCGGCGACATCGAGGTAGCGCATGAGCAGGGTCTCGGCGGTGTCGTCGGGCTGGATGAGCGAGAGGATGCTGCCGGTGTAGGTGCGCTCCCACTCGGCAAGCAGGCTGCGCACGTAGTCGTCGCGGCTGGTGAAGTGGTGGTAGAACGCGCCGCGCGTCACGTTCAGGCGGCGGGCGAGGCGCTCCGCAGAAATGCCGACAGCCCCTTCGATGTCGAGCAACTCGAAACCGGCTTCGATCCAGTGCGCGCGGGTGGTCTTGGGCATGGTGGCGTCCTTGGGGCAAAAACTGACAGGCTGTGTAGGGTGCGCAGCCGGCCGGTATTGTAGGCGCCGTCATCCCCTTCTTCCTTGCCATGCGACATTTCATCGTTGTGGGTGCGGGCATTGCCGGGCTCAATGCCGCGCGCCATCTGCAGCGGGCCGGCTGCTCGGTCACCGTGCTGGAAGCGGCACGCTCGCCTGGTGGGCGCATCCGCAGCGTGCCCTTTCACGGCCAGACCATCGAGTGCGGCGCGCAGTTCGTGTCATCGCGCTATCGCTACGTGCTGCCATTGCTGCAGGAGGCTGGGCTGGCCTCGCGCCTGCGCAAGACTTCGGCGGTGGCGGCCATGCAGCGCGGGCCGGTGTTCCATGCGGTGCACAGCAAGCGCCCATGGACGCTCGGCACCAGCGGCCAGCTCACCTGGGGCGAGACCTGGCAGATGCTGCGCGGCGGCCTCGCAACCGCGCGCGAGGTACGCGGCGTCGACCCCAGCCACTACGCCAGCCTTGCCGCGTTGGACGACGAGGATGCGCAGGCCTGGAGCACACGCGTGTTCGGCGAGGCGGCCGCGCGCTACTTTTTCGAGCCGATGGTCCACGGTCTGTACTTTCATCGGCTGGCCGGCACGTCACGCGCGCTGCTGGGTGCGCTCACGGCCTTCAACGGTGCTGATACGCTGACGGCCGATGGTGGCTGGCAAGCCTTGCCGCGTGCGATGGCGTCAGCGCTCGACGTGCGTTACGGCGCGAATGTGGAGCAAGTCAGCGAAACGTTGGAAGGCGTACGCCTGTGCGTGAACGGGGAATGGCTCGATGCCGATGGCGCGGTGCTTGCCGTGCCGGCGCATGTCGCACGCGCATGGTTGCCACAGACCAGGCTTGGAGAATCTGCGGTGCTGGACGCACGCTACGCACCGAGTGTGCATGTGGCACTGGGGCTCCCGCCGTCCTGGTCGGCGCCCAAGGTGTTCCAGCCGGTGTACGGCGCGCTGTTTGCGCCGGTGGAAGGCAGTCCGCTGGCTGCACTCACGTTTCAGCAAGGGAAGGCGCCCGGCGATGGCCCGATCGTCTGCGCGATGCTGGGCGAGCGGGCAGCGGCAGAGGCCGGGCATTTGAGCGATACAGCGCTGGTGCGCTTTGTCGTGGAGGCGATGGCCGCGCACCTGCCTGGCATCGACCGGGCCGCGGTGTCGACACATCTGCAGCGCTGGGAGGCGGCCGAGCCGCGCTCACCCGTGGGCCGCGCACGTGCGGTTGCTGCCTACCGCAATACGCTTGGGCGTGATCGCCGCGTCGTCCTGGCGGGAGACTACCTCGGCAGCCCCTGGACGGATGGCGCCGCAGAAACCGGCCACTGGGCCGCACAGCACTTGCTGGCGGCCCGCATGCTGCAACCGGACCACGCGGCGCTGGCCCGCGCGGTTGCTTGAGCCATCTGACGTGGGCCTGTCCTCTTACTCGAACGGCGTGTCGTTCGGGTTGGCGTACAGCGCCTTCAACTGATCGCTCATCTTGAAGTTGAAGTTCAGGCTTTTGGGCGGCACCGGTTTCTCGAACCACTTGGCGTAGAGCGTATGGATCTCGCCGCTCTTCATGACGCCGGTGAGCGTGTCGTCCACCAGCTTCTTGAACTGCGGATCATCCTTGCGCAGCATGAAGCCGTACGCCTCGAACGACTGCGGCGTGCCGGTCACGACCCAGTCGGTGGGCTTCTGTGCGAGTGTGCGTGCGCCGGCCAGCAGCACGTCATCCATCATGAACGCCGCCACGCGGCCGCTTTGCAGCGTGAGGAAGGATTCGCCATAGTCTTTGCCGCTGATGACGTTCATGTTCATCTTCTTCTCGTCGTTCATCTTGCGCAGGATGCGCTCCGACGTGGTACCCGCGTTGGTGATGACCGACTTGCCTGCCAGGTCCGGGAAATCCTTCACGCCCGAGTTCACGCCCGTCAGCAGGCGCGTGCCGGCAATGAAGAAGGTGGTCGAGAACGCCGTCTGTTGCTCGCGCGATTTCAGGTGCGTGGTCACGCCGCACTCCAGATCCACCGAGCCGTTCTGCACGAGCGACGTGCGGTTCTGCGAGGTGACCGGAATCTGCTGCACCTGCAGGTTGGGCTTGCCCGTCTTCTGCTTGACCGCGTCGATCACGTGCGAGCACAGGTCCGCCGAGAAACCGATGATCTTGTTCTGGCTGTCGCGGTACGAAAACGGAATCGACGATTCGCGCACGCCGATCAGGATGGTGTTGCTGTCCTGGATCTTCTTGAGCGTGCCGTCGAGCGCCTGCGCCTGCGCACCAACGGCGAACAGGCTAGCCAGCGCCAGCGGGATGGACCGGATACACCGGGTGGTCAAACGCATACTTCCTCCAATGGTTGTGTGACGCGGCCTTATGTGTGGCCGTCTGTGTGGTGGCTTCGTGGTGATGAATGCGCAGAGCCCTAGCGGCCGAACCAGGCGCGCAGTTCTGCGGCGCTGGCCAGCGGGCGATGCAGTGCGTCGAGGTGGCCTCGCAGATGGGTGATGAGCGCCGCGTTGTCGGGCGCGGTGCTGCCATCGGGCAGCATCATGTTGTTCTCGAAGCCCAGGCGGGCATGGCCGCCGAGCAGGGCTGCCGCGAGCGCGCATTCGGCTTCACGCGGGCCGAACGCACACATCGCCCACGGCACGTTGGCTGTGACCTCGCCGCCGTCGGCCCAGGCTTGCAGGAACGGCAGCAGATCCGACGGGTCCGAGCGCTGCCCCGCCGAGTAGCGGCCGAGCACGAACAGCACCCAGTGCGGAGTCTCGGGCAACACGCCGCGCGCACGCAGGTCGCGGTAGCGCACCACGTCATCGGCGGAATACAGGATGTACTGGATGGCCGTGCGCGCCGCGGCAAGCTCGCCAAAGAAGCGCGCGGCTTCCGCTTCGTGCGCAGCATCGGGCGCCAGCTCGCGCAGCGCGGCGGAGATGGCCTCCGGCTGCAAGGCCCGCACCGATGCCATCTGTTGTTCCGGCGTGTAGATGCCGACCGCTTCCGTGGTGATCTGGAGGACCAGTGCATCGCCCACGGCCTGCTGCACGGCGGCGATGGCCGGGCGGTAATGGTCCGGCTCCAGGCTGTGCGTGCCATCGGGGCGGCGCACATGCAGATGCAGCATTGCGGCGCCGGCCTCGACGCACTGGCGCGCGCAGGCGGCCAGTTCGTCGGGCGTGATCGGCAGCGCGGGGTGATCGACGTGTGTCTTGCGTGCGCCATTGGGCGCAACGGCGATGGCGATGGGCTGGCTTGCTTGGTTCACCACACGGCCTCCGGTGCGTGGGCGGTGGCGGCATCCACGGCGTCGCCCAGGCGTTCGACGATGGCGTCGATGTCCTGCGCGGTGGCGATGAACGGCGGCGCGAGCAGGATGTGGTCACCGCGCTGGCCGTCGATCGTGCCGCCCATCGGATACACCATCAGGCCGCGCTGCATGGCTTCAGCCTTCACGCGTGCATGCGTCTTGTGCGCGGGCGGTAGCGGTGCCTTGGTGGCGCGGTCGGCAACAAGCTCGACACCAACGAACAACCCGCGGCCACGCACATCGCCCACGTGGGCGTGGTCGGCAAAGCGGGCACGCAGTGCGGTGCGCAGTTGCTCGCCGCGCGCCTGCACGTTGGCGAGCAGGTTCTCTTCGGCAATCACCTTCTGCACTTCCAGTGCAGCCGCGCATGCCGTGGCGTGGCCGATGTAGGTGTGACCATGCTGGAAGAAACCGCTGCCGCGCGTGATGGCGTCATAGATGCGGCGGCTCACCAGCGTCGCGCCGATTGGCTGATACCCGCCGCCCAGGCCCTTGGCAATGGCCACCATGTCGGGCACCACGCCATCTTCTTCGTAGGCAAAGAGAGTGCCCGTGCGGCCCATGCCGGACATCACCTCGTCCAGCAGCAACAGCACGCCGTGGCGGTCGCACACCGAGCGGATGCGGCGGAAGTAATCAGCCACCGGCGGCACCGCACCGGCCGTGGCACCGACCACCGTCTCGGCGACAAACGCGGCGACGTTTTCAGAACCCAGCTCGACAATCTTCGCGTCCAGTTCATCTGCCAGGCGCTGCACGTATTGCCCGTCGGTCTCGCCGTCGAGGCGCTCGCGGTAAGCGAAGCACGGCGAGACGTGATGCGCGGGCACCAGCAGCGGCAGGAAGGGCTCCCGGCGCCATGCGTTGCCGCCAATCGCCAGCGCACCGAGCGTGTTGCCGTGATAGCTCTGGCGACGCGCGATGAAGAGCTGGCGCTGCGGCTGGCCGATCTCGACGAAGTATTGGCGCGCGAGTTTCAGTGCGGCCTCGATGGCTTCCGAGCCACCGGAGACGAAGTACACGTGATCGAGATCGCCCGGTGCTGCGGCGGTCAGGCGTGCGGCGAGCTCCTCGGCCACATCCGTCGTGAAGAACGACGTGTGCGCATAGGCCAGCGCGCGCACCTGCTTGCAGATGGCCTCGACCACACGCGGATGCCCGTGGCCGAGGCAAGAGACGGCAGCACCGCCGCAGGCATCCAGATAGCGCTTGCCGTCGGAATCAATGAGGGTCATGCCTTCGCCGCCGATGGCGGTGGGCAGCGTCTTGCGCGGGTCGCGATGGAAGACGGCGGTGGTGGACGGTGTCATGGTCGGTCGGGGAGTGTCAGCGTTGGGTGGGGAGGACGGGCGCGGGATGGGCGATAGCCGCTTCACTGCGGCGGGCGCTGCGTACGTAGGCTTGTTGCTGCTTGAGTTGGGCGTCGCTGTCGGCCAGGTGGGCGAGCGCGGTGGGGCCGGCGCGGCGGAACCACGTCATCAGCAGCGCATCGAGCAGCGCCAGCGGCGCAGCCAGCGAATGGAAGAACGACGGGATCGCCACCGGCGCGACCAGCTGCTGCCATGCCAGCTCTGCGCCGGGCGCGATCGCGCTGTCGGTCACATAGACGAGGCGCGCGCCGCGCGCATGCGCGTACTGCATCGCCTCGATCACCTCGCGCGTGTATGGGTCGAACGTGACGGCGATGACGACATCGGCCTCCCCGCTAAAACGCAGCGGATCGGCCAGCGTGTTGCCCGCGCCGCTGCACAGCGTGACCTTGTCGTCGAACAGCTGTGCGGCATAACCAAACGCATGCGTGAGCGCGAGGCAGCTGCGCGCGCCGAGCAGATAGACGCGGCGTGCGGAACACAACGCGTCAGCGGCAGCTTCTAGCGCAACCAGATTGGTCGGAGAGAACGCCGATTGCACGTGCGCGCCGATGGCGGTGCCGATGCGCTCGGCATCGGACGCACCCGCCGCATCGGTACCCTGTAACGTGCTGGCCCGGCCGGCAAAGCCGTCCGCCTGCTGGCGCAGGTGATTCACGCAGATGTCGCGCAGCGCTGCAAAGTCTTCAAAACCCAGCGCCCGTGCAAGGCGCGAGAACGTAGCCGGCGGCAGGTCGCAGCGCCGCGCCAGATCGCGCATGGAAAGCAGCGCGATGTCGTGCTGGTGGGTTTCCAGCAGCATGGCGGCACGCTGCAACTGTGGCGACAGATCTGCTGCGCGGTCGCGCAACGTCTGCATGAGCCCTTCGAAAGTCATCGAGATCGCGATAATTGGTTCAACTGTTTCGTAAACTACTCAGTTGAAACAAATGAGTCAACATCGGGATCACGCCGAGGTGGCCCAGAAGCAAAACGGCCGCAACCAAGAAGGTGCGGCCGTCGCGGGCAAACAAAAACGGAGGCCGAAGCCTCCGTCTAGGGAGTGATGCGCGGGATACTCAGGCGGTCGGGGCGTCCAGCTGCTCCATGCGGAACTGGAAGAACCCGGCTGCGATGAGACCCAGCAGGCTCACGGCCATGAACGAGCAGGCCAGGGTCATGACCGCCGCCAGCGGGGTCACGCCGTTCACGATCGGCGTGTGCATCAGGGCCGACAAATTGCCGCCCACCCACATGGTCGCGATCAGCGCCATCAGGCACGTCAGCGCAGCGGCATTGCGCAACCACGTCAACCGCGTCTTGCGGCTGATGCCGTCGAAAGCGTGGAAATGGAAGTGGTGGTGACCGGTGCCAACGAGTGCCATGGAGAATCTCCTTGTGCTTGCCGCTTGATAGCGTTGAGTCACTATACCGAGACCTGCGACAGTTTGGCGCAGTTTGCCGCGCTAGGTATACCCTAAGCTGCGGCGCGTCAAGAGATTCTGGGACAATTTTTGTGTCTGCGACGTTCCGCCACAGATCGGCAGCTGGAGCGGCGCTCCGGCAACTGGAGGGTGTCAGGAAGACGTGGCCGGAAATGAAAAAAGACCTCGCGAAGAGGTCTTTTTTGTTGCTCCGCAGAATCGATACGCCTTGCGGAACGAAGAATTTTGGTGGCCTGGGGCGGAATCGAACCACCGACACGCGGATTTTCAATGGGCTCCAGCCCAATAATCGCCGCGCAGCCAAACGCAACAGTCCAATTTATCAAGCACTTAACCGCACGTGAGCGCAGTCAAGCGCAGCGGCTCGCTGTCAGCACTGGCAGAAAAACGTCAGAACCGGACAGCACGCGGAGTATGCCACAAATCTCTGGCTGGGCAGACAAAGTTTGCATCTGCGTGTCGCGTCAAATTATCCCCCCTCCGTTTTCTTATACTCAATCCCACAACACATTCGTCAATGCAACATGGCTCGAGTCCCTGCGGTACATGCAGCCTCCGATACCCCTTTCCCAAACGCCCAGGTGGTAGCCCTGCTCACCAAGGCAGACCTGTGCGAGCGCCTGAATATTTCGCCCCGTACGTTGGAGAACATGGTTAACGCCGGTACTTTTCCGCCATCCGTACGGGTGGGCAAGTACGTCTACTGGAGTGAAATCGCCGTCAATACTTGGCAGCGCCGGATGTTTTCGGCTCAAGAGGCTTGGACGCTGCAATAGTGAATCGCTGGTCAACGCCCCCACCTGCGAGCCCCATGTACCGCTTCAACAAAGAGGTTCAGGGGGTCAGCAGGCCATCGGGTTGCTGGCGCTACAGTATCGACCTGTGGCTCGCAGCCTGCAGGCTGTACAGCGTAGACCGGGACACACCGAAGTGGCGACCGATTTCAGCAACAGACATTTCTCGGTCCTTCATCATCGCCAAAGCAGCTCGCTGCTGTTTGACGTCAAGGAGCTGTGGGCGTCCACCTTTGCGGCCCCGCGCTCGCGCTGCCGCCAAGCCCGCCATGGTTCGCTCCCTGATAACTTCACGTTCGAACTCGGCCAGCGCTGCAAACATATGAAATCCAAGTTTGCCGGAAGGGCTCCCAGTATCGATAGATTCCTTCAGGGACTTGAACTTGATGCCGCGCTTTTCCAGGTCGTTGACTATGCGGACGAGGTCCTGCAAGTTGCGCCCCAACCGGTCTAGTCGCCACACGACCAACGTGTCGCCTTCTCGCAGCGCTTTCAGGCACTGGGCGAGTTCTGGTCTTTCGGCCGTTTTGCCGCTCGCCTTGTCTTCATAGGTGTTGGTCGCCCCGGCCTGTTTCAGCGCGTCTAGCTGAAGGTCGAGTGATTGTTCGCAGGTGCTGACCCGCGCGTATCCAATTACAGCCATGCTTACCCCTTTTCCAGATGTTGATTTCTGGAAGAAATGTTGAACATCTGAAAGGGTATAGCTCGGCGTGGCGGTAATGATTTCGTGTACGTCCAGGAAGCAATCGTTTTTTGAATGACCGGAGAACCCCTTTGCACTTTATCGCGGTGCTTGACCCTCCATGGGGCAAATGACGAGCAGCGTAGTTGTCACTCCCAACCGTATGTCGCGCGGTCGTAAAGGCACGCCAACTTCCGGAATGCCGTGGCGTATGCTCCCGTTGCGAATCGGTCAGAGTGGTTCGTAAGAAAATCTTGAATCTTTGGATAGTCTTCCTTGGACCACTGAGCGAAAGGCAGGTACTGAGCAACAATCTCAGGGGTCAGCCTTTCTATCATTTCAGCAACAGTGAGGTCCCGGTAGTTGCGTCTGTAGCCTTTGGCCAGGGCTCTCGTTTGAAAGTCGAGTGGCGTCAGATTGACGTACTTGTCTGCTTCAAAACCTGAGGCGTCGTACTCTGCCTGACTATTGATTCCCGCAGCGCGTAGCAAGAAGAAGATGGGCAGGAACTTCAGACTCTTTGATAGTCTCGGTAACGTCTCCTGCAACACCCTACTGGCTTCGTATCCCTTATCTCTGTGCACCAGGTCATGATAGATGTCCGCTGTCGTGATGGCCGTATACCCGACGTCACCAAGTTGGGTCCGTTCTTGCTCTTGTAGTTCCGCCGCTACACCTACACCGACAACGAATTCAATGTCATCCTTTCCTTCCACGCTATCCACGTCGACTACAACCAGTTTTCCCTGTGGGTCGGTTGTTTTGACTAGCTCATAGAGTTGCTCCTTGCAATATCGGAGAACTCGCGCTGGAATCTTTCGCTTAGTTGCCTCGATGGCCTCGTAGACGCCAACGAATGATGTCGCCTGTATCAACGTAATCGGTATTTGCACATGCTCCAGGGCGATGACTGTCTGCGATATTGAATCAGTTCCATCCTTCGAGCGTTGAACAAAAATGAGATTGTTATTTAGCTGTTGCAGCTTATCTTGCCCAATGCAGGCACATATTGCGCGGAGCAAGCCTATGATGTTCTCGTCATTGAGTGAATACCCCATGAAAATTACTGGGTGCTCGACGAAGATGGTAATTAGCTTGGCGGCAAGATAAGCGTTGCGCTCGTTGAAATCCTTGTAATCATGCTGCGTCAGTACAAGGCTGCGAGGTGTATTAACGCAACCATGGATTTTGTAAATTTCGCCAATGGATTGCGGATTCGAAAATAACAACTCGTCCTGTCCGACGTAGACTCTGTAATCCGGGAAAAGAGATTGTAGAAAAGTATCCCAGTTGGTGGTTATGATTCCATCGACATTCAGGCGGCTGAGCGCTGCAACTTCGTCGGCGTATTGCCCTTTCGCATGGTCAGAAAATTTGACGCTTTTTAAGTAGTCGCAGATTTCTACTCGCAATGGGCCTGTGCGCTCTGCGATTTTTGTATGGTGCTTCTCCCTGCTCTGCGCGTAGTCATGGTGGCTCCACCATGCCTCATGGAAATCTTCGGCCATTAGTCCTGCTACCAGCGGGAGACTACCGTTGGCGGATGAGAGGTAGTACTCGTACGGCTTGATGTGTTGACAAAATCTACGCAGGAGCCCGCTCCAATCCTCAAGGCCCAAATACCTCCTGGACAGTCCGGAGCCGGCAAAAAGGAAGGGGCCAGAGCCGTGGGTCTTCAGCAGGTCAGCGAGCGAATCGGCGATGGTCATAAATATCGTTGACAGGGGTTGGCGGTTGAGCGAAGCACCTGAAGCATTTTGGCAGAAGTCGATGCCGGCAAGGCGGGATGGTTTTTCCATACGTTGCCGCTTCCGCGTGCCAATACCTTTTTTTGCTCTGTTTCTACAGGGTGTCGCGGTAGTTGGGGGTAACGCATGTTTATACTGAATGCAGTCATGTGACTGCGAACTCAGTACCGTGACTCATGCAGCAGCTTCTCTTTCCAAAGGCGCTCGCCATCCACATTGGGCTGGCCGAGCAAACTATCTACAACCGCCACTCCACTGGCGGAGACCTTCCCAGGGCCATCAAGCTGGGCCATCTGCTTCGATTTCGTCCTGCGGACGTTGAGTCTTGGTTGAATACGAAGGGCCAGTCCAGCGCAGTGGAGACCCCGCTGTCGACCCCTGGCCAGCCCTCATCTGGCGGACAACCGTCTGTGGCCGACCAGGTCGCGACCGAACGCCACCAGTAAGCCCAGACCACGCGCACCCAATGTAAAAGGCCCCGGCGGGAACCGGGGCAGGTGCGCCCATGGCGCGTCTTTACTCGCTGTCAAATGAGTATAGGCGCGGAAGTAGCCCATCCCGCCGCTCAGCTCGCGGAGGACAGACATTTCTTGTAGCACCCAGGACACAGCTATTCAGCTGACGCGGCACGCCAACGAAGTGTGCCCATGTTGCCTCAAGCATCAACGGTCGTTGCCCGACCGAGTACCACACCGGCATCGACCGCCCGGTTCGCTGAACTTGTCAAAAAGATTGGAACAAGTGCAACAGACTTATCCCGGAAACGAAAAAACGCTGGACGAAGGAGTGTTGATTTGCACGGAATCCTGACCCACCCGAGGTAGGTTTTTGCATCGAATGTTGACCCACGTATAGAACACTGTCCCGCTCGGCAACGAGCGGGAGATCGGAGTGATCGACGTGGCCATACTGAGCATCATTCGACGCTGGCATCTTCGCGACCAGATCCCGCTGCGCGAGATCGCCAGACGCCTGGGCATCTCCAGGAACACGGTCAGGCGCTATCTGCGCGCTGACACCACGGCACCGGCCTATCCTGCACGGCAGAGTCCGAGCAAGCTCGACGGCCATGCCGCCAAGCTCTCCGCTTGGCTCAAGACCGAGGCCAACAAGCCACGCAAGCAACGGCGCACACTCAAGCAGATCCACACTGATCTGTGTGCCTTGGGCTTCACCGGCTCCTACGATCGCGTTGCCGCATTCGCTCGCCGCTGGCGCCAGGAGCAACAGGAGCAAGCCCGCACGTCGGGGCGAGGCACCTTTATCCCACTGCGCTTCGCAGAGGGTGAGGCCTTCCAGTTCGACTGGAGCGAGGACTGGGCGGTCATCGCCGGCGAGCGCACCAAGCTGCAAGTGGCTCAGTTCAAGCTCAGCCACAGCCGCGCATTCTTCCTGCGCGCGTATCTGCTGCAGACCCACGAGATGCTGTTCGATGCCCATCACCACGCCTTTGTGGCCTGGGGCGGTATCCCGCGTCGCGGCATCTACGACAACATGAAGACCGCCGTGGATCGCGTGCGCCTGGGCAAGTTGCGTGACGTCAACTTGCGCTTCAGCACCATGGTCAGCCACTACCTGTTCGACGCCGAGTTCTGTAACCCGGCCTCGGGCTGGGAGAAGGGGCAGATAGAGAAGAACGTGCAGGACAGCCGTCACCGCATCTGGCAACGCATCCCTGCATTCGGCTCTCTGGCGGCACTTAATGACTGGCTGGCCGACCAGTGCGTACGGCTGTGGCAGCAGACCCGCCATCCTGAGCTGGACATGACCCTCTGGGAGGCCTGGTCGCTGGAGCGGCCACACCTGATGCCCGTGGGGCAGCCGTTCGATGGCTTTGTGGAGCACACCAAGCGCGTCTCACCAACCTGCCTGGTGACCTTCGAGCGCAACCGCTACAGCGTACCGGCGTCGTTTGCCAACCGGCCCATCAGTCTGCGCGTCTATGCCAATCGGCTCGTGTTCGTGGCCGAAGGCCAGGTGATTGCCGAGCACGTGCGGCACATCGACCGTAGCCATCTTCCGGGGCGCACAATCTATGACTGGCACCACTACCTCGCGGTGCTGCAGCGTAAGCCCGGTGCGCTGCGTAACGGCGCACCGTTCGCCGAACTGCCAGAGGGCTTCCGACGCCTGCAATCCACACTGCTCAAACGCCCTGGTGGCGATCGCGAGATGGTCGAGATCCTGGCGCTGGTGCTGTTGCACGACGAACAGGCCGTGCTCACTGCGGTGGAGCTCGCACTGGAGGCGGGTGCCCCGTCCAAGCAAACCATCCTGAACATCCTCAGCCGCCTCCTGGAAGGCGAGCCCGTGGCACCGATCACCTCACCACAGGCACTGGCGCTGCACGTCGAACCGCAGGCCAACGTCGGCCGCTACGACAGCTTGCGAGATCGGGAGGTGCATCATGCAGCATGAAGTCATGTTGGAGATGCTCAAGTCGTTGAAGCTGCACGGCATGGCACAAGCGCTGGGCGACCTGGCGGCGCAGGACTCGCCGGCCTACCAGTCGGCCGTGGCCATCCTGTCGCGTCTGCTCAAGGCCGAGCTCACCGAGCGCGAGGTGCGCTCGCTGGCCTATCAGATGAAGGTGGCGCGCTTCCCAGCCTACCGAGACCTGACCGGCTTCGACTTCAGTTGCAGCGAGGCCAACGAAGCACTGGTGCGGCAGCTTCACCGCTGCGAGTTCCTCGAGTCGGCGCACAACATCGTGCTGGTCGGCGGCCCAGGTACGGGCAAGACCCATCTCGGCACCGCCATCGGCGTGCAGGCCGTGGAGCACCATCACCGTCGAGTGCGCTTCTTCTCGACCGTGGAGCTCGTCAACGCGTTGGAACTGGAGAAGGTCTCAGGCAAGCCGGGACACCTGGCCACGCGACTCATGTATGCCGACCTGGTGATCCTCGATGAGCTGGGCTATCTGCCGTTCAGCCAGACCGGCGGCGCATTGCTGTTCCACCTGATCAGCAAGCTCTACGAGCGCACCAGCCTCGTCATCACCACCAACCTGAGCTTCGGCGAATGGTCCAGCGTCTTCGGGGACGCCAAGATGACCACCGCGCTATTGGATCGCCTCACGCACCACTGCCACATTGTTGAAACCGGCAACGATAGCTATCGTTTCAAGCACAGCACCACCCAGCCCAAGAAGGAGAAACGCACCGCCAAACAACCCGCACAAAGCGACACCTAACAGCCTTTGGGGTGGGTCAGTTTTCGATGCAAATCCTGGGTCAGGATTCGGTGCAAATCAACAAGCTAACTTCGCCATGCTTGGAGGAGGCTATCCCATCAACTGTGTGCGGCTGACGCGGGCACCATGATGAATCCGAAGACAACCCACAGAGAGTGTTAATGACTTGGGGATTCAACGACCAAATAGTTCATTTGGAAAAGCTACTGACTCCAGGATTGATTGGGACCTACGGTAGCTTTGAAATTACAGAGATTTTCGGATTCGAGAGGGACGGTCCACCAACAAATATTTTGACCTTGCTCGTAGCGGAACCGGAAGAGCCACCGTCGGTGAACTCACCTGGCCCAGGCTTCCTCAACGACAAGCCAATCCCGCTAACGTCAACCAAATGGAAACTTGGTATTGCGCGGTCTCGTATTGCGCCTAGCCAGCTCGTTGATGCGCTTAGACGCCTGGGGGAAACAGCCGAGTGGAAGATTGGAGCGTCCGCGCTGAAAGTAGGGAGGCTCACTGCAATCCCTCCCCAGTTCGTTCCATCCGATACCTTCCAAACACACGCTTGGAATGGCGTGCTCAAAAATAACTTCTTCGATGGTTCGCATGTTCTCGAGCTGTTCGACAGAGAAAAGCTGGCGCTCCAATTCCTTTTCGATAGGCCAAAGTTACTTACCGAACTTGCGAAGCTGATTCGCCCCTATGCTCCGGTTGGTCTTGACGGCCTGTCTGACCGTCTTGGTAACGTGCTCATCCAATTGCCTGTCACAGCGACCGTCACGAAATTCGGGCGAAATCAAGCCGATGGCTTTGCATTGGAGCCTCTCTGGCACCCTGCTGTGCCCCCTCGTCCGCTGCGGGTATCGTGGGAAGTCTATGAAGACGCGACCATAGAGGACTTCACCTCTGCGGCGGTGGGCATTCAGTCCACATCACAAACAGCGAAATTCCCCCTACATTCAAAGCGTATGGGAGCGCGCTATGTCATATGGGATGACATCAACCGCTTGATTGTTGGGGCATCGGCACAGACGGCATTCCTAGGCGGCGACATAAGTGTGACCAGCCGAGTGCTTATCCCGGCGACTCGTGAGTTTCTCGAGCCCACCACATCCGCTGAACAATGCCAGCCAACCAAGCAGGCAGTCGTCATCGAACCAGCCCCCGACAATCCCGACCGCCCGCACCCCAATCCGCGGGAGCCTTGGCGTTCGGCCAGGGTGTTCAGAGAGAGCCTGCACGCGCTGCAGAGTCGCAAAGAATTTGTTCAATATGGAGGGCCTTCCGGCGCTGGCAGAGCGGAGGCGCTAGCGGACATCCGTTGGCTGCTACGCCAACACGGCACCAACGGAGCGTGGCTTTGGGACCCTTTCCTCAGTGCGGACGACGTGCTGCATACCCTGTTCTTCTGCCCATGGCGCGACGCGGATTTGCGAGCGCTGAGTTCCGCGTCTACGCCCCCACGGGAACGCGCTCAGATAGGAAATGAATCTGATTGCGCGGGAACAACCACCAGGGGCGCCCTCATTCCATCCGCTCAGGCACCTGCTTCCCCCTCGTGGAAGGAAGAACAAGTCAGCCTAATTGAGCAGTCCAAAGGAAACGGCGAAGGACTGAAGCTTGAGTTCCGTGTTCGAATAGGGAGTGCAGGCTGGTCGTTCCATGACCGTTTCTTGATTTTTCCTAGAGCATCAGCAGGAGCAGTAGCCTGGTCACTGGGGACGTCTGTTAATAGCCTTGGCCGCCAGCATCATATTTTGCAGCAGGTTTCGGACGGTGAACTGATTCGACAAGCCTTCTTGGAGCTATGGGACGCACTAGGCAGCCCCGAACACCTCGTATGGAAAACTCCATGAGCGAAAATTTGATGAAAGCCGTTCGCCGGGTATTCGAGTCTGCATGCAGTGACGGGTCATCAGTACGCCCAGCGGCACTCGAGCAGTTTGTCGCGACGTTGACTGACTGCCCTGCCGAGGCGCCACGAGCGGAATTCGAGAACCTTGCGACTGCCGTATGGGCCGAATTCTCTCCTTTGCATCAACCCCTGACATTGGGACGAGCACTCGAAGCGGCCTCTCTCGAGAAGTGGGAGAGTGCGGTCCGTGCCGTAATCAGTGATTTGCGCGCATGGGAGCCAAACCATGGGCTTGCATCGCTTGCAGCGCTTCTTGCGACCATCAACGCCCTGGATTCATGCTCAACTGGGCTCGAAGCTATTGCAATTCAGTTGAAGCGTGACACCCTCTCCGAAGGCTTGCAGACCTTGCTGAGCAATGCGGAAATCGGTCCGTGGGGAGGTGACAAGGGTCGTTATCCCTATGCTTCCGGCGACTTTAAGCTCTCATCGGTCGACGACAACTACGACGAACTTCATCGTGCTTCCGCACATTTGATGACGGCAGCAGGCGGAGAAGTTTGGGCTGCAATCGTATTGCTGTGGCGCCTGGATAGCCGCCGACTCGCCAAAGTCGTAAATGATAGAGATGACGTTTACTTTTCACTGCAGGTGCGCCTGGTGCTTAAAGATGACGCGCCTAAGCTGGCTCTCGAAGTGCCGCTTGTTTCCTTCAAGTTTCTGGCTGTCGACCAACTTGAAGAGGCTCACCGATGCAACCGCGAAGGCGGTAACTGGTCCGGTCTGCTCGAACAGATTCTTATTCAAGTCGCGCCAACCTCTGCGTGGAAAGGCTGGATGCATGCCCTGGTTCGGTCTCCTGACGAGCAGTCTTTGATGGCATCAGCACTGCCGGGCGTGCTAGCGCAAGTTGGCGAGACCAACTGGGAAATGTTTGTTGAGACTCTGTACCTCAGCTACTCCAAGCGCAGTGCGGCAGCCGTAGCCTCCATCTTGTCAAAGTTCGCGCAGTTGGTTGGGCAGGAAGAGGCAAAAAGGATGTGGGCCATCTGCTTCCATCGGTGGGCTGATTGGGATTATGGCCGGCGGGAAGCACAGTTTAGCTTGTTCGCTCCAGCAGCCTGCGCCCTTGACTACCCGGTAGCGATGCACTTCTCACAACTCCTCCCCAATGAGCTTGACGATGAGGAGGCCGTTCTAACGCGCTCAGTCGAGAGAGTTGAGCAACAATGGTTCAGCACCGCGACGGAACTCGTCTCCGAAAGAAACAGACTTCTGTCTCGACTTCGCCTCATTAAGCACGGCCGCGCGCTGGCGGCTGGGACTGCGGACCTTCTACCGCCAGCCATTCTGCCCCCAGAAGACGCATACGCTCGCGTCCGATACTGGTACCACGACGTTCAGTTCAACTGAGGCCGTGGGCCTCTCGGTGCCGGTCGCGGTGCAGGTGGGCATCAACACATTGGGAGATGTCTGGAAAGCACTTTGCCGGAGCGTTAAGAGGGGGCCGTCCAGGCCACCCATGACCGTCCATTTGGACGGTCGCACCCGAAGGGCGACGGAGGCCTCTCGGCCGAAGTCGCAGGCCGGCGCCCACGCCGGCCTGTGCACTTCAGGGGGAGCCGCGGACAGGGCACACCGCTAGGTGTGAGGTGCCCCAGCACCGACCTGTTCGTGGGGGAACGACAGTTCCCCGGCCCCGACCGCGGTCGGGCAAATGGCCTTCGAAGGACGCATTGATGGAGGGTCGCTCGAACGAAGTGAGAGCGCAATAGAAGGCCATTTGCCCGAGCGCGCGAGGGGCCGCAGGGAGACGGCCCACTAGGGCCGAGTACCGGGTAGGGCGTCCAGCCCGTGAAGCCCGGTACGTTCTCCCGCAAGGTCGGCAACGCCGGCCGCGCAGCGCCGTAGGCGCGAAGACGCGTAGCAAAACCGGACAGTTTTCAGAACGCAGACTTGTTGTCGGCAGTGTGCGGGCATGGTCGGTCGGAGCCAGCCAGAGAGCAAGTTGGCATGCGCGCAAGGTCGGACAGCTGACCGCGGCTACCAGGAATCGATGTTCCCACGCAAGGAATAAGTGAAGGCACATGGGCCAGCGGTAACGTCGGTGAGCGATGCAACCCTATCAGCGGGTAGCAGCAAAATCAGCCGCGGGCGCAAGCCCTTCTCATGTTTGTAGCAAAGTCGGGCAGCCGTACGAAGGTGCCAAAGTCGCATGACCATTTTTGGAGCTATACGAAGGAACATGAGACCTTCGGGGATTCAATGGACAAGCGACAACAAGGACGACACTACCGACGTGACGCGCTGCTCGCGCTCGCGCGGCTGGGTTACGCAACAACGAGGCAACTCGCCAAGTACCTTCACGGTAGTTGCACCGAGAGTGCGGTGAAGATGACCGGCAGGACGCTTCGCTGGCTTCGTGACGCAGGATTTGTTGTTACCAAGCGAGATGGCGGCAGCGTTACTGGCGAGTTGCTCGTTGCGGTGAACGCCAAGGGTGCGGCATGGCTGTCCGAACTGGGCGAACCGCTTCCTGGTGAAAAGACCCACGCACGGCACTGGCTCCGGCATGCGCACAGTCACCGGACGGTATGCAATAGCGTGTTCGTTGCGCTGACGGTTCAGTCGCCAGAGTTGGCGCCCTGGTCGGAACTGGAGGTGCGCGCCAAGATAGCGCCCTTGCATTCCATCCCCTACCACTTCGAAGACCAGGAAGTGTGTAAGGTCCCGGACCTTCTGGTGGAGGCGCCCGATGGCCTCGAATGGGTTGAGGTCGAAAATTCATGGCGCCGGGAACGCGACCTGGACAAGATGATTGCCAGCATGCGGGCCATGTTCCGACAACCGACTGGCGCCCTGACGCGCGTGCACTTCATTGTGACCACACCGAGTGCAAAGACTATTGGGCAACGTCTTCGTCGGAAGCTGACGCATGCTCACGATTCAGGCTACTCACGGCAGATTCGCGAGCTGGACGCTCGCATTCTGGCTCAGCACGTCATCGTCTCGACGCTCGACCATGACCGGCTCGAACTCACGAGGGTCGCGTTCTGAATTTGCCAGCCACTACAGCAATTGAATCGGGCGCCATACCTATCGCCGGGTCGTCCCTGTCTACCTAACAGCGGCGAGCGCAGCACCTCGGTCGTCGTTTTCCTCCGGAGCGGCGCAGCGACTTTTTGTCAGTATCAAAACGTCTGAAAACACCTCGACGAAGCCTTGACGCAAGAGGGATTCACGCAGCGGTCCATAGGCGTCGGCAATGATAAGCGCCTGGTCTGCCAGCAATGCGCACAATGCAACATAGCCTGAGAACCAGCCGCGACGGCGATAGCGCACCGGCACATACACATCGCTAATTGCCACCACCCCGTTGAACTCACCGACATCCGGTACCGGCAAATACGGCGCGTATTCGATTGCGACATGAAAGCCGCGGGCGCTCAGTCGAGTCTCGTGGCCTACCCCTTGCGCCCGAGCCGACTGAACGAACTCGACCGTTTGCAATTCGACGGATGGAATCTGAAGTTTTCTCGGCATCAGGCAGCCCTCCGCCGAAAATCGACCGTGACGATATTGCCCCGACGCATCAAGCCGGAAGCCGGCGGTGCGCTGGATGCCATTGCGGCTGTTCCAGCTTCGCAGTCGTCCGCGTCGCGGACCGACTGCTTCACCTGGGCATCCAGGATGGGCAAATGTGCCGGGTTCCCCTCGGGTACCGATGCGGTTTGCTGTTTTGCCCCATAGACGGCATCCAACGCTTCCGTGACGCTCCTCTGATACCCCGCCGCCACATAACGGGTATCCAACGCCTCGTTGTGCATCATCGTGGCGACCTCGGTCGCCTTCAAGTTGACGTACCGCATGACCATTTGAACGGTCTTGTGGCCCGTGATGAGCATCAGGGCCGGCACGTTGCCGTTGAACTGCAATGCGAAACGCGTCGCCGAGGTATGGCGCAAGTCGTGCATTCCGACGTTTGCCACGCCAGCCTGCTCGCGCGCAATCGCCCAAGCTTTCTTGACTGCCTCATAGGTCGTGGGAAAAACCTGGTCGTCTGGCGCGGGTGGCGTGGGTGCGTGATTTTTCAGTTGCTCAAGAATATGTAGAGCGCCCGGACCCAGGGGGACCTTCCGTGCCCCGCCCTTACCGTCGGGAAGTTCAAGCACGCGCTGTTGCCAATTCACGTGACGCCAATGCAACAGCATCAAGGGCTCGCATGAGCGCATGGCGGTCTCGAGCATCAGGCAGGCGAGCGGTGCGACATGGGGGTTGGGATATTTCGCCAGTTCGACCGACAGGCGTTGCCATTCCTCGTTTGTGACGACTCTGTCACGGCCGGCATCCATCGCTGGCATGTCCAGTCCGGCACCCGCGGGATTGCCGCCGGCATGCCGCCATTTCCAGACCGCGCTGGCGTGCTTGAAGAGCCGGCGCAACTCACTGCGCTCGAGATGGATGGTGGCCGCCTTTTTCCCTTCCGCTCGCAGCGCATTGATGAGCGGCTGGATGTGATGTGCCGTCACCTCGGCCATCATCATGCTCGCCAGGTGCTTGCGTACCCGTTCGCTCTCTCCGCTGGCTTGGCTCTGGTTCTTTCGGTGTTCAGCCAGCGATGCGGGAATGGTACGGCCGGGCTCCTTGTGCAAGGCCACCTGCCAGTAGACACGCTTGCCATCCTTCATCAGGTCGGCACGTGTCAATTGGACAACTGGCAGCCCCAGAGCGCGGAGATAGCTGTTGATGCGATTGGCATCCTGCCGCGCGCCCTTAAGAAAAGGCAGGCGCTCGCAGGCGTAATTTGAAAAGGCGGCGCCCAGGCTGGTGCGATATGGACCCAGGCCGGACGGTGCTGGGCCGCCGGTCAGTTCAACCTTGCGCTCTTCCATGTCGCGCTTGGCGCTGGCCTCGGTGTCGAAGCCGGAACGGTAGAGGTCCTGGCCTGCGACGCGCAGCCGGTAGGCCCAGCCGGCGCCTTCCTGGAACGGCTTAGCCATGGTGTCCTCCATCGAGGACGGCGGCAGACCGGCGGATGCCGGAGGTGGGTGTCAGCTGATTCATTGCAACTCCGTAAGTCAGTGGAGTTGCGTATAGCTTCGTCAGAGGGGGATGATTTCCGCCGATGTGCGGCGTGGATGCGCGTCGGAGCGCATTCAAACGCAGTGGGCCACCGGTGGCGCTGACAGAGAAACGTCAGAGCACAGCCCAGAAAGCACTTAGCCCAGCGTAAAAACTGGGCTAAGTGCTTGAATATATTGGTGGCCTGGGGCGGAATCGAACCACCGACACGCGGATTTTCAATCCGCTGCTCTACCAACTGAGCTACCGGGCCAGAACAGAAAGGCGAGTATGGCAGGGTTCGCCCCCTGTCGTCAAGCCCTGTTGAAAAAGAGATTGAATCAGGCGGTCGGCTCGCCCTTGTTGCGCGAGAGTTCAACGCCCAGCTGCTTGAGCTTGCGGTACAGGTGCGTGCGCTCCAGGCCGGTTTTCTCGGCCACGCGGGTCATGCTGCCGCCCTCGCGCTGCAGGTGATATTCAAAGTAGGCGCGCTCGAACAGGTCGCGCGCTTCACGCAGCGGCATGTCAAACGAGAACTGCATGCCGCCGCCCTCGGCTGCGCGGACCGGTACACCGTTGGCGTCGGCGCGGTCGGCTGTGGCGGGTGCGCCCGCAAGTGCGGCATTCGGTGCGGCACTGGTCACGCCCGCAGCCGGCGCTGCCAACGGAGACGCCGCGCGCGGCTTCTCCTTGCTGCGCGACAGGCCCTGCTCCACCGCAGCCAGCAGCTTTTGTAGCGCGATGGGCTTCTCCAGGAAATTCAGCGCGCCGATCTTGGTCGCTTCAACGGCAGTGTCGATGGTCGCGTGGCCCGACATCATGATGACGGGCATGGTCAGCAGGCCTTGCGATGCCCACTCTTTGAGCAGCGTGACGCCGTCGGTATCCGGCATCCAGATATCGAGCAGGACGAGGTCGGGCGTTGCGTTCGCGCGGTGTTCACGCGCGCGCTGCGCGTTCTCGGCGACTTCGACAACGTGCCCTTCGTCTCCGAGGATTTCGGAGAGCAACTCCCGGATACCCATTTCGTCGTCGACAACGAGGATGGTGGCCATGCTTTTCCTCTGTGTGCGGCGGGATTGCCGTCCGCGTCACGCAAGTTTTACGAACAGTATGGAAACCTGGGCGCCGACGGTGTCGGTGCCCGATTGACCCGATTGGCGGTTGCGCAATTCGATGCGCGCCCCGTGCTCGTCCATGATTTTCTTTACCATGGCCAAGCCCAATCCTGTGCCCTTGGCTTTGGTCGTGACGTACGGCTCGAAGGCGCGGTTGAGGATGCGGGAAGAGAACCCGCCGCCGTTATCCGCGATCGCAAGCCGCACGGCCTGCCGCCGCGCGCCCGAGGCGTCGTCGTATTCTACCGTGTCAGTTTGCAACATGACATGTGCGGCAGGTCTTCCGGCGCTTTCGTTCTCGGCCACGGCGTCCTGCGCGTTCTGCAGCAGGTTGTGGATGACCTGGCGTAGCTGGGTCGGGTCGCCCTTGATCAACGGCAATCCCTCGCCCAACTTGACCTCGATGACGGGGTGATCGTGCTGGCTGGGGTGATCGATGCCGTACAGGTGCAGCACCTCGGAGGCGAGCGCGTTGAGGTCCAGCTCCTGTAGTACAGCGGGCGGTGTGCGCGCGTAGTCGCGGAAGTCGTCCACCATGCGCTTCATCGCCGCGACCTGGTTGACGATGGTGGTGGCGCCACGGCGCAGCACCTCGGCGTCGGCGTCGGTCAGCTTGGGCGAGAGCTTCATCTCCAGGCGCTCGGCCGAGAGCTGGATTGGCGTGAGCGGGTTCTTGATCTCGTGCGCCAGGCGGCGCGCGACTTCGCCCCATGCTACCGAACGCTGCGCCGAGATCACGTCAGAGATGTCGTCGAACACCACCACGTAACCGCGCTCCGTGCCGTGCGCGCCCACTGACGGCCCCGGCAGGCGCGTGCCGCGCACCAGCAGCGTGAGCGGCTCGTCTTCATCTTCGAGCGGAATCTCCACCTGCTTCTGCCAGTGCGCTGCGGCACCGCCGGCTGCGGCACTTGCGTCTTGCTCGGCGAAAGCCTGCTCGACCACCTGATCAAAGGCCGACAGCGGCACGATGTTGGCCAGCCCCTGCCCGACCCATGCGCCGAACGGCTGCTTGAAGATGCGCTCGGCACCGGGGTTGGCAGTCAGCAGGACAAAACGATGGTCGAACACGAAGACGCCTGCGGTCAGGTTGGTCAACACGCTCTCAAGATAGGCCTTCGATTGCTCGAGTGCTGCGCGGTTCTGCTCCACCGCGCGGCGTGCGTCGGCAAGTTGGCGCGTCATCTGGTTGAACTGCTGCGTCAGCACGCCGAGCTCGTCGCGCGTGTGCAGCTCACGCTTGGGCGAGAGATCGCCCTCGGCCACCTCGCGCGTGCCCTGCAGCAGCATCAGCAGCGGTCGTGCCAGCTGTGCGCCCAGCAGCAATGCCAGCATCACCGCGATGAACACCGCGAGGAACAGCGTGAGCGTGAGCGTGCCGATGTACATCTTGCGCAGGCCGGTGCGGCCGAGCGCTTTCTCCTGGTATTCCTGGTACGCGCGCTGGACCGCGTCCGCATTACGGGCGAGCGCCTGCGGCACCGGTTGTATGAGCTGCAGGAAGCGCTCTTCGCGGCCGGTTTCTCCCGTCAGGCCAAAGCCGCGTGAGATGCCCCCGTTGCCGTCTTCCGAGCGGCGGTCGGCCAGCAGGCCCGTGCCGGCCCATTTGCGCGCCGGCGAGCTGGACCCGAGCGTGGGTTCCTCGCGCGAGGTCGTGCCCAGTGCCACCACCACGCGCAGTTGATAGAGATCGTTGTGACGGTTGTTGCTGCGTGTGGAGGGCGTGGGGCCGGTGTCGCCTTCGCTGTCGCTGCCGCCTTCAAGGCTGGCGTAGCCGCCGGGTGCGCGCGCCTGTTCTAGGATGGCCTGGTCGGGCAGGCTCGGCACGAGCGTGTCGTAGGTGCTCGATGCGGTGGCCACCACGCGGCCATTGGCGGTGAAGATGGTCGCCTCCTGCACGCCAAATTGTTCGCGCAGGCGGTTGAGCGTGATGGCGGTGGCCGAGGCGGAACCGTCGCCCACCTGTTCAGCAATCAGGCGGCCCTTGTTCTGCAGGTCGGCCAGCGCGCTGTCCATGGTCGTGCGACCGAGGTTCAGCCCCGCCTCCAGCGCCGATTCGACCTTCACGTCGAACCACGACTCGATACTGCGCGAGACGAACTGCAGTGACACCAGATAGATCAGCACGCCCGGCAGCACGCCCACCACGCCAAAGAACACGGCCAGCTTGGTCATCAGCCGCGTACCGAACTTGCCGCGCCGCGCGCGCAGCGCCAGCGCCAGCATCAGCCCGCCGATGATCACCACCAGCAGCACGCCAATGACGAGGTTGACCTTGTAGAGCAGCGTGAAATACCGATCGAAGAATTCGGTGTTGGCCGAGGCGGCGGCCAGCAGCCCCACCAGCACAATCGCCAGAAAGACGATGGTGCCCGCCACCACCTGATATAGCAGGCGCTTGTAACTGCGATCGAAGATCATTTGGCGGGCGCCAGCAGCGAACCCGCGTTGCCGGGGCCGGCGCTCATGCCCCAGCCCGGATTGGGCGACAGGCCCGGTGCGGGCGTTGACGACGTGGGTGCGCTGGCAGCGGGTGCTGAGACCGGCGGTGCAGGCGGTGCCGACGGTGGCGATGCAGGTTCGTTCGGCACCAGGAAGCTGAACTGCTTCCATTCGGAAGCAAGGTTCCAGTCGCGCGTATTGACGGCGTTGATCTGGAACGGCTTGGGCAACTGCGTCACGTCCAGGCGCATGCGGACTTGGGCTTGCACGGTTTCACCGGTCTTGACGGCGCCACGTTCGAACACGCGCCAGCCGCGCACGTGCTGCATGAAGTCGACCGCGTCTTTCAGGCGCGAGAACGGCACTTGCAGGCCGCCGGTCGATACCCGGTACTGGCGCGCTAGCGGATGGTAGGACAGGCGCACCACGCGCGTGGCGCTGACGGCGTGGTCATCGAACCAGTACCAGCGCGGGCGGATCAGCTCGAACTCGACAAGAAAATACAGCGCGATGCCTTTGTTAACCGCTTCTTCGAGGTTGCTGGGCAGATCGAAGTCGAAATCGGCGGTGAGGTTCCAGCCGCCGTCGGCGTATTCCAGTTGGGCGCGGTTGACTTCGATGGTTTGTGCGGACGGCGCTGTCGGCCACAACAGGCACAGCATGCCCAGTACGACAAGCCGGTGCAGCATCTGCCGGAATCGGGCGGGCAGCAGCTGGAGCGATGGGCGGAGGAAGACAGTCACAACGGTCGTCGCATCAGGGCCGTTTCTGGAACACCGCGTAAAAGAAGCCGTCGTGGTCGAGCGGCAGTGGCGAGACACCCGGGATGAAGCTGCTCGCCGACGCCGCATTGGGCGAGGCTGGCAGCAACTGGCCGGGCGCGTGCAATCGTATCGCATCTTCGAGATGGCTTTCAAACCATCGGGCTTGCGTTTCGCCCTCCGTCGGGAAAATCGAACACGTGACATAAACCAGCTTGCCACCGGGCGCGAGGCATGCCCATAGGGCGCGCACGATGTCGCGCTGCAGGGTGGCCAGCGCCTTGAGATCGGCCGGACGGCGCAGCCAGCGGATGTCCGGGTGGCGCCGCACGATGCCGGCAGCCGAGCACGGTACGTCGGCGAGGATGCGGTCGAACGCGCGGCCGTCCCACCAGGTGTCGGGCTGGGCGGCGTCGCCCACGCAAACGGTAGCGGTCTGGGACAGGCGCGCGAGATTCTCGTTGATGCGCACGGCGCGTGCGGCGTCCGATTCGAGTGCCACCACGTCCAGGTTGTCGGCCAGTTCCAGCAGATGGCCGGTCTTGCCACCGGGTGCGGCGCAGGCGTCCAGCACGCGCTGGCCCGGTACCACGTCGAGCAGTACTGCAGCCAGTTGCGCGCCGGCGTCCTGCACCGAGACGTCCCCTTCTGCAAAGCCGGGGAGTTCGGCGACCGGTACGGCACGCGCCAGGCGCACGGCCTGCTCGCCGATGCGCTCGGCGTCGATGCCGGCCTCGTCCAGTTGGGAGAGGTAGGCATCGACTGCAACGCGGCGCGGGTTCACGCGCAACACCATCGGCGGGCGGCGGTTGCCGGCGGCGAGGATGTCTTGCCACGTATCGGGATAGGCGCTGCGCACAGCATCGATCCACCATTGCGGGTAGTTGGTGGCGGCCACCGGGTCGGCCTGCATGGCCGCGACGAGTTGGCCTTGTTCGCGCAGGAAACGCCGCAGCACGCCGTTGATCATGCCCTTGCCATGCGCGAGCTTCGGGTCGGCCGAGGCGGCGCGCACCGTCTGATCGACCACGGTGAAGGGGGCGTACGGCGGCGGATCATCCAGCAATTGCGCGAGCGCCACGCGCAGCAGATTGGCGGCGCCTTCGGCGGGCGGGCGCGGGATCAACGTGCGGATCAGCCAGTCGGTGCTGCCGAGCCAGCGCGTGGCGCGGTAAGCGAGATCCTGCACGGCGCCACGCACCGGTGCGGGTTGGCCCTGGCAGACGGCATCAATGGCCTGCGGCAACGCTGTGCCTTGCCGCAGCTTGCCCATCGCAACGGCGGCAAGTGACAAGGCGTGGGCGAGGGAATCGGGCGGCAGGCGCATCGGAGCAGCGGAAATCAGGCGGATGAAGGGGCGATACAAATGCAACGAGCCCGCGATGGGCGGGCTCGTGCGGACTGCGGAAGTATAAAGGAAGCGCTCGCTTAACTCGGATACTGACCGGTCTGCGCCATCTGCATCAGGCGCGCGATGCGCTCTTCCGTGGCCGGGTGCGTGCTGAACAGGTTGGCCAGGCCGCCGCCGTGCAGCGGGTTCATGATCATCATCTGCGCGGTGGCCGGGTGCGCCTCGGCAGCGGCAAACGGGATACCAGCGGCATAGCGGTGGATCTTGTCCAGTGCCGACGCCAATGCTTGCGGGTCGCCGCTGATCGTGGCGCCGCCGCGGTCGGCTTCAAACTCGCGCGCGCGGGAGATCGCCATCTGGATCATCGCCGCTGCCAGCGGGGCGAGGATCGCCACGGCAATCCCAGCGATCGGGTTGGCCGGCCGCCCCTCGCTGTCGCGCCCGCCGAAGAACACCGCAAAGTTGGCCAGCGCCGAGATCGCACCGGCCATGGTGGCCGAGATGGTGGAGATCAGGATGTCGCGGTGCTGCACGTGCGCCAGCTCGTGCGCCATCACCCCGCGCAGTTCGCGCTCGGAGAGGATGTTGAGGATGCCGGTGGTGGCCGCCACGGCAGCGTGCTCCGGGTTGCGGCCGGTGGCAAAGGCGTTGGGCTGGTCTTCTTGGATGAGGTAGACGCGCGGCATCGGCAGGCCGGCACGGCCCGCCAGCTCCTGCACCATGCGATAGAACTGCGGCGCGCTGGTCTCGTTGACTTCCTGCGCGTTATACATGCGCAGGACCATCTTGTCGGAGAACCAGTACGAGAAGAAATTCATGCCCAGCGCAAACAGCAGCGCCAGCATCATCCCGCTGCGTCCGCCGATCATGCCGCCGATGACGATGAACAGCGCGGTGATCGCTGCCATCAGCATGAAGGTCTTGATCCAGTTGAACATGGGGGCGTGGCTCCTGTTATTGGTGGGTTGGGAGTTTCTTAGATCACGGCAACCCCTGAAAATTCAAGGAGTTGCGCGATATTTCGTCGCAGATGACGGTTGCTTCGTCAACGAGTGGTGAATGCCAACCGCGCACCGAGTCCAATGAACGCCGTGCCGACCACGCGATCAAGCCAGCGCTTGATGCCCGGCTTGCCCGCCACGCTGCGTGTAACGCTGGCGGCCACCCACGCGACCATGCTGTTCCACACTGTCGACATGGCGATGAACACCACGCCCAGCGCCACGAACGCCGCCGCCTTGTGGCTGGCATGCGGATCGACGAACTGCGGGAAGAACGACAGGAAGAACAGCACCACCTTCGGGTTCAGCACATTGGTGAGAAAGCCCTGCATGAACAACGCCTTGAGCGGGCGCGGGCGCTTGGCAGCGGCGGTCTGCTCGGGGGTTTCGGCCTCGACAGAGGTGTCGTCGCGCTCGGGCGGCGCCAGCAGCATGCGGCCACCCAGGTAGATCAGGTAGGCCGCCCCCACCACCTTGATGACGGTGAAGGCCACGGTGGACGCGGCCAGCAGCGCCGTCAGTCCAAAGGCCACCGCCAGCACGTGCACGCAGCACCCGGCCGACACGCCCAGCGCCGACATCAGCCCCGCCATACGCCCCTGCGACACACTGCGCCCGACGATGTAGGCCGTGTCCGGCCCCGGCGTCACATTCAGCAGGAACACCGCCAGCATGAAGAGCGGCAGGTTGATGATGCCCAGCGTGGTCATGGCGAGGTCCTCTCTATGCTCTCTATATATAGATAGGGGTGATGGCGACGGTTCAGGCGCGCGAGGCGAAGCGCTGGCCCGGCTGGATCGCCAGGCCCTGCAGGAATTCGCGCGCGGGCAGGCGCTTGCCGCCCGGCTTCTGCAACTGTGTCACGCGCAGCGCGCCGGCGCCACAGGCAATTGTCACGCCGTCGGCGTTGGCGGCGAGCACCATGCCGGGTTCGGCTTCGGTCGGCCGGTCGGCCAGCGCCTCGGCTTGCCAGAATTTGATCGTCACGCCATCGAGCGTGGCCGATGCGCCAGGGAATGGGTTGAACGCGTGCACCTGGCGCAGCAGCGCGGCAGACTGGCGTGACCAATCGAGCGCGGCTTCGTCCTTGGCGATCTTCTCGGCGTAGGTCACGCCTTCTGCCGGTTGCGGCGTAGCGGGCAGCTTGCGGCCGTCCTGCGCCAGCCGGGTCAGCGCCTCCACCACCATGCGCCCGCCGAGCGCGGCCAACGTGTCGTGCAGCGTGCCCGTGGTGTCGGCCAAGCCGATGGGCGCGCGCTCCATGCTGATCATGTCGCCGGTGTCGAGGCCCGCATCCATTTGCATGAGCGTGATGCCCGATTCGGCATCGCCGGCCTCGATGGCGCGGTGGATGGGCGCCGCACCCCGCCAGCGCGGCAGCAGCGAGGCGTGGATGTTGATGCAGCCAAAGCGCGGCAGGTCCAGCACTTCCTGCGGCAGGATCAGGCCGTAGGCGGCCACCACCATCACGTCGGGGCGCTGCGCGGCCAGTGCATCAATGGCTTCCGCGGCCTCCTGCGGATATTTACCCGTGCGACGCAGCGACGGCGGCTGCAGGATCGGCCCGAACCCCTGCCCGAGATGCGATAGGGCGTATTGCTTGACAGGGCTCGCCTGCAACTGCATGCCGCGTCCGGCCGGACGATCCGGCTGGCTCAGCACGGCAACGATGGGGAAGCCGGCCTGGTGGATCGCCGCCAGGGCGATCTGCGCAAATTCAGGCGTGCCGGCAAACGCTACGCGAAGGGAGGGCGTCATGGGGCGGAGAGCGAAAAAACGGGAAAACGCGCTACACAACAGCGTAGCGCATTGGATTTAGAACCTGTTCTCGATCCTACTGCGCAGCCCGATGTTGGTCCTGCGATGCTTGCCGTACCCATGTACGGTTGCCGGTTTTGGCAAATTCGTTGGCCCAACCTCGGGCTGCTCGCTACGGATCGTGAACGGGTTCTTAGCGGCTGCCGCGATGTGGCGTGTCGGCGAGCGGGACGATGGGCTCGGGCGAGGGCAACGTCTCCGATACGCCGTTGCTGCGCCGCTGGAAAAGCGAGAACGTTTCGTTGGTGTCGCCGGGGCGGCTGCCGCGCCATACCATTTCCCAGTTGTCGCCTTGTGGGCGGCGTCGACTATGCTCCGGCCTTTTTTCGAGCACCAGCATCAGGTCGCAGGTGCGTGCGGTCGGGTTGGGGCGGTGGTCGTCGCCTGCGCCGCTGTGGCCGAGCAGCCATTTGACCGGGCGCACGCCGGTTTCGTAGTGCATCAACGCGCGTTCGCTCTCGCCCATGCCGCGCGTGGCCACGCAGATCTGCGCGGATTCGAGAACGGGTTTGATCGCTTGGAACAGGGGGCGGTAGCTGCGCGCATCGTCCACCCACGGCATCAGTAGTGTGCCGAGCAGGCCCCACACCATGCCAAGACCTGCTGCCCACGCCACCACGCCCGAACGTGCCGGACGCAGCCACACACAGACAATCCACAGCACGGTCATGCCGGCGGCCGCCAGCACGGCCACCGGGTGCAGCAGCATGTCGTACGGCAGCGGCAACACGCGGCCCAGCACCTTGGCCAGCCAGCCCGGCAGCGACTGCCCACCGTTCGTCACGAGCGTCGCCCACACGGCCCAGACCACCATTCCCAGCACGCCGAACAGCGTGACCGATACCACCCAGGCGCGCGTACGCCAAGCGGGCGGAATCAGCAACAACATCGGCGCACCCAGCAGAACCAGTGCCGGTTGCAGCGGCATCAGATACACGTCGCGCAGCACGGCTGAGCGCAGCACCACGGCAATCGTCACGAGCACGAACAGCGCCACCACCAGGTGCCCCTGATACGGCAGCAGCCAGGCTGCCCGCGCACCGCGTCCGCGTTGGCGCACCAGTTTGTAGAGCGAGATTCCCAGCACCGCCACCGCCGGCCACACCGCCGGCGTGCCGGTCAGCAGGATTGAGCGAACGGTGGTGACGAGCGATCCTTTCTCACCGCCCAGGTGCGAGAACCCGAAGAAGCGGCCAAGGTTGTTGACCCAGAACCACTCGATGAACAGGTCTGGCGATTCATGCCAGAAGATGGCCGGCCAGATCACCAGCCAAGGCAGCGCTGCCAGCAGCGACAGCCCATAGAAGCGCCATGCCTGGCGATTGCGAAAGTCCGGCAGCAGCACCATTGCCGCCAGCAGGGTCAGCCCGAACAGGCCCGGTACCAGCACGCCCTTGCCGAGGAACGCCACGCCGACGCCCGTGCCGAACCACAGGGCCGGACGCAGTACGTCCACACCGTGTACGCCGCCCGCTTCGCTCGCCTTCACATAGCGCACCAGGCCGTACAGCGCGATGGCTGTGCCAGCCAGCTGCGGCACGTCGGCAATGAACTTGTGGACATGCTCGACCAGCCCGATACAGCCGGCAAACAGCAACAGTGCGCTCAGCGCGTAATCACGAAACGCTGCGCCGCCAGAATCCAGCCCGGCGATGCGGCGCTCGGCCAGTGTCGGGCCGGGGCGCCCACGTGCCAGTTGCGCGCCGACGCGCATGCGCCAGTCACGTGCCTCGCCACGCAGCAGGCGTGCGGTGCGCCAGACCGCCAGGCAGGTCAGCGCCATCCAGAACAGCACGGCCAGACGCACCGCTTCGTGCGGCGGCAGGTCGGGCACGGCCAGCGCGGCCAGTGCGCCGGTCCAGTACACCAGTGGCGGCTTCTCGACGAAAGGCTCAAAGGCGACATTGGGGATCACCCAGTCGCCGCGCTCGATGATGTTGAGCACCACGCCGAACGAGTACGGCTCGTCGGCTTTCCAGGGCGCACGCCAGAACGTGCCCGCCACAAAATAGGCGCACACCATCAGCACGACGATCGCGCGCCAATGTCGCACCAGCACGGCGGTGAAGCTGCGTGCGCGCGTGTCCGGGCCGGCGTTGGCGGGTACGGTCGACATCAGCGGGAGGGAGGGCGTGCGCGCGTTGGCGTCGGGCGGCATGAACGCGGGATCAGCGCTGGTGCTCCAGATCGCGCTGATGCTTCTTGAGCTTGGAGCGGATGCGTGTCTGCTTGAGCGGCGAGAGGTATTCGACAAACACCTTGCCCATCAGGTGATCCATTTCGTGCTGGATGCACACGGCCAGCAGGCCATCGGCCTCCAGCTCGAAGGTTTCGCCCTTTTCGTTCAGTGCGCGCACGCGCACGCGGTCGGGGCGTTCAACCTTGTCGTAGATGTCGGGCACGGACAGGCAGCCCTCGTCCCAGACCTTGTGCTCGGCGCTGGCCCAGACGATCTCGGGGTTGATGAACACGCGCAGTTCGTCGCGCGACTCCGACACGTCGATGGTGATCACGCGCTCATGCACGTCGACCTGCGTGGCGGCCAGGCCCACGCCAGGCGCCTCGTACATGGTCTCGGCCATGTCGGCCACCAGTTTGCGAACGCGATCGTTCACTTCAACGACCGGTTTGGCGACCTTGTGCAGCCGCGGATCAGGGTATTGCAGGATATTCAGTAGGGCCATGATGCTTGGCAACAACGGTTGCGGAAGGCCACGCTAACGAGGGGTTGCCTTCAATTGCGATCGCTTGGAATGTCATGCAGAATCGGGGGCGCTATCCGCCACATGGCTTAGGAAAAAGCCTGACGAATGTTTGATGCCATACCCCTCTCGCTGCGACGCACGAAGCGCGCAGCAGCGGCGGTCAGGCGTCGCGCAGGCGCTGACCAAGCACGCGGACCACTCGCCGATTCTTCATAGAATAATGCGCCATCGTAACACACCGATGCTGATCAAGCCCGCCACGCAATCCACCACAAAAGCGCGCCAGTCTTACGTTTGCGCCTTGTCTGCGGTTGCCGCGGCAACGCTGTTTTGCGTAGGTGCCGCACATGCTGCCGAGCGCACTGTCTCTCCGGCGCAACAAGCGCAAGCCACTGTGGCCGCGCAAACAGGGATTCCTGAGTCCGAACTCGCCACCAGCGCGCCTGCGCAGTACACCGTGCGCCGCGGCGATACGCTGTGGGCGATCTCCGGCAAGTATCTCAAGCGGCCGTACCGCTGGCCTGAACTGTGGGGCATGAACCGAGAGCAGATTCGCAATCCGCATCTGATCTATCCGGGCCAGGTGCTCTATCTGCATCACGCCAACGGCCGCGCCTGGCTGTCGAGCTCGCCGGCCTCGGCGGACGGCAGCACGGTGCGCCTGTCGCCGCATACCCGAGTGTCGGGCCAGGACGGCGACGCTATCTCCAGCATTCCCGCCTCGGTCATCGAGCCATTCCTCACGCAGCCGATCGTCGTGGACGAGGAAACGCTGGCGACGCCGGCGCGCATTTTTGAACTACCGGAAGGCCGCGTCTACCTGGGTAAGGGCGAGAGCGCCTATGCTCGTGGTCTGCCCGATGGGGAAGCCGGTCAAGCCGGCACCGAGTGGCAAGCCTATCGCCCGGTCAAGCCGCTCAAGGATCCGGTCACAGGCAACGTGCTCGGCTATGAGGCCGACTTCCTCGGCACCCTGCGTGTGGTGCGCGCGGCCACCGGCCCGCAGGCCGTGACCAAGATGGAGGCGCTGACGTCCAAGGAAGAAATGGGCGTCGGCACGCAACTGATGCCGCTGCCGCCGCGCGTGCCGGTGCGCTACGTGCCACATGCGCCCGAAGGCAACGTGCACGGCGTGGTTGCCAAGGTGACGGGCGGCGTGCGCTTTGGCGGTTCGGATCAGGTGGTGGTGCTGAACATCGGCAGCCAGCAAGGGCTGGAGGCCGGCCATGTGCTGGCATTGTCGCGTGCCGGCACGGTCGTCAAGGATCGGACCGCCGGCGGTGAAGCCGTGCAACTGCCGGAAGAACGTTACGGCTTGGCCTTCGTGTTCCGTGTGTTCCCGCACGTGGCCTACGCGCTGGTGACGGACTCGTCGAACACCGTGGAGGTGGGCGATGCTGTCGATAATCCGATGACGCAACCCTGATCACGCTGACTGCAGTCCTGATTTGACTGATGCCTCACAGGTCGCGGCGGGTGCCGCGACCGACTCCATTGATTCCCTCTCCTGCACACGCGATTCCGTAGAGCTGGCCGCGTGGCTGCGTCTGACAGAAACCCCCGGTGTCGGCCCTGTTGCCGCGCGTCAGTTGCTGGCGGCCTTCGGCTTGCCGCAGGACATCTTCGCCCAACCGTATTCCTCGCTTGCCCGGGTGTTGCCCGAGCGGCAGGCGCGCGCGCTATTGGCCGCGCCGGACGAAACGCTGGCTGCGCTCATCGAACGCACCGTCGCGTGGGCAAATGAGCCTGGCAATGCCGTCTTTACGTTGGCCGATCGAGGCTATCCGCCCCGCTTGCTGGAGCTGACGGACCCGCCGACCGTGCTGTACGCCAAGGGCGATGTGTCGCTGCTGCGTGCGGCGGCGGTGGGTGTGGTGGGCGCCCGCAGTGCCACGGCGGCTGGCATCGACAATGCGCGGGCGTTTGCGCAGGCGCTATCTGCGGCGAGCGTGACGATCGTCTCCGGCCTGGCGCTGGGCATCGATGCGGCGGCGCATGAGGGCGCACTGAACGGGCCCGGCAGCACCATCGCCGTGGTGGGTACGGGCCTCGATATTGTTTACCCGGCGCGCAACCGGGCGCTGGCGCACCGCATTGCCGAGGCCGGGGTCATCATCTCCGAATACCCGCTAGGGATGGGCGCGCGTGCTGAGAACTTTCCGCGCCGCAATCGCCTGATCGCCGGTCTCGCGCGTGGGTTGCTGGTGGTGGAGGCGGCGGCGCAGTCCGGCTCGCTGATCACTGCGCGGCTGGCGGCTGAACAGGGCCGCGATGTGTTTGCGATTCCGGGCTCGATTCACTCGCCGCTGGCCAAGGGCTGCCACCTGCTGATCAAGCAAGGCGCCAAGCTGGTGGAAACTGCCGCCGACATCCTCGACGAGTTGGGCTGGGGGCGTACAGTCGCGCCGGTCAAGCGTGCTTCGCGCACTGCGCCGGCCGAAAGTGCCGCCATTGCGGCAGCACCCGCTGCGCGCCTTGCGCCAAGCGCGGCTGAAACCACGCTGCTCGATGCGCTCGGCTTTGACCCCGTTGATCTAGATACCTTGTGCGAGCGCACTGGTCAGGCCGCGGCTGCGTTGTCGGCACAGCTTCTGGCGCTGGAACTGGATGGCCGCGTGGAGCGCCAGCCCGGCGGGCGCTTTCTGCGGCTTCCTTGAAAGCGTGCCTACAATAGCTGCGATCTATTCGTCGCACACTGCCGCTGTTTATGCCGCTTCTCTCGCCCGACACTGATGCCACTACGCTGCATACGCGCATGCGGACGGGGCAGTTGCTGGTCGCGTGCTTGTGCGCCGAGTGGTGCGGCACCTGCCGCAGCTACCGCACGACGTTTACCGAGTTGGCGGCGCGGCATCCGGAATGCTGCTTCGTCTGGGTGGACGTGGAAGACCATGCCGATGCCCTGGGCGATTTCGATGTCGAAAATTTCCCCACCCTGCTGATTCAACGCATGGATGACGCCGGCGATGTGTTGTTTTTCGGCCCCGTCTTGCCGCATGCCGGTGTGGTGGAAGGCATGCTTTCGCGTGATTTGCGCGCCGCCCCAACTGTGACGGCGGCACCCGACTTGCGTGGCTGGCTGCTGCAATCGGCCTGATTGCGAGCCTTGACAATGCAAGGCGAAGTCTGCGTCACTCTATTGCACCTGAAAAGGAACCGCGCTTATGATTGGCGGCCAAATTCGGGGCAGACTGCTTGAATGTGCGCTTTGATAGGCGCCGGCAGCACTTGAAGTCGGCACGCGTTGCCATAAGACTCTACAAAACCCACGCGAACGGCCGCTATTAGAAAGCGACCTCTTGTTTACCTGATTGCTTGCGATCGCCAGGATCCGCTCACATGTCCAAGGCCCTCATCATTGCCGAAAAACCGTCGGTCGCCGCTGATATCGCGCGCGCGCTGGGTGGCTTCACCAAGCACGACGAGTACTTTGAGAGTGACGACTACGTCCTCTCCTCGGCGGTTGGCCACCTGGTCGAAATCGCTGCCCCCGACGAATACGAAGTCAAACGCGGCAAATGGAGCTTCGCCCATCTGCCGGTGATCCCGCCGCACTTTGATCTGCGCCCGATCGCCAAATCCGAATCGCGCCTGAAGGTGCTCACGCGCCTCATCAAACGCAAGGATGTGACCAGCCTGATCAACGCCTGTGACGCGGGGCGCGAAGGTGAATTGATCTTCCGCCTGATCGCGCAACACGCGAACACCAAGCTGCCGATCCAGCGCCTGTGGCTGCAGTCGATGACGCCGCAGTCCATCCGCGATGGCTTCGGCAAGCTGCGCAGCGACAAGGACATGATGCCGCTGGCCGACGCCGCCCGTTGCCGTTCCGAGGCCGACTGGCTGGTCGGCATCAACGGCACGCGCGCCATGACCGCCTTCAACAGCAAGGGCGGCGGCTTCTTCCTGACCACCGTGGGCCGCGTGCAGACGCCCACGCTGTCGATCGTGGTGGAGCGCGAAGAGAAGATCAAACGCTTCGTGCCGCGCGATTACTGGGAAGTGCGCGCCGAGTTCATCGCCGCAGCCGGACTGTACGAAGGCCGCTGGTTCGACCCCAAGTTCAAGAAGGACGAGTTCGATCCCGAACGACGCGACTCGCGCCTGTGGAGCGAGGCCGAGGCCAAGAGCATCGTCGCCGCATGCCGCGACAAGACGGGCACGGTGACGGAAGAGTCGAAGCCGTCGACGCAGATGTCGCCGGCGCTGTTCGACCTGACCAGCCTGCAGCGCGAGGCCAACGGCCGCTTCGGCTTCTCGGCCAAGAACACGCTGGGTCTGGCGCAGGCGCTGTATGAAAAGCACAAGGTGCTGACCTACCCGCGTACCGATTCGCGCGCGCTGCCCGAAGACTACATGGGCACCGTCAAGCAGACGCTGGACATGCTGGGCGAGAGCTCGCCCAACTACCTGACGCACGCGAAGAAGATCCTCGCCAACCAGTGGGTCAAGCCGAACAAGCGGATCTTCGACAACAGCAAGATCAGCGATCACTTCGCCATCATCCCGACGCTGCAGGCACCGAAGAACCTGTCGGAGCCGGAGCAGAAGCTGTACGACCTGGTGGTGCGCCGCTTCTTGGCGGTGTTCTTCCCGGCGGCCGAGTACCAGGTCACCACGCGCGTGACCGAAGTGGCCGGGCATCACTTCAAGACCGAAGGCAAGGTGCTGGTGAATCCGGGCTGGCTGGTCGTGTACGGTCGTGAGGCGCAGGGCGAGGATGCCAACCTCGTGCCGGTCGCCAAGGACGAAAAGGTCAAGACCGACAAGGTCGAACCGGTGGGCCTGACCACCAAGCCGCCCGCTCGCTACAACGAAGCGACGCTGCTCTCGGCCATGGAAGGCGCCGGCAAGCTGGTCGACGACGATGCGCTGCGCGAAGCCATGGCGGGCAAAGGCCTGGGCACGCCAGCCACGCGCGCGGCCATCATCGAAGGCTTGTTGACGGAAAAGTACCTCGTGCGTGAAGGCCGCGAGCTGATCCCGACCGCCAAGGCCTTCCAGCTGATGACGCTGCTGCGCGGCTTGGGTGTGGAAGAACTCACGCAGGCCGAGTTGACCGGCGGCTGGGAGCACAAGCTCTCGCTGATTGAGCGCGGCCAGTTGGAGCGCGACGAATTCATGCGCGAGATCGCGCAGATGACGCAGCAGATCGTCAAGCGCGCCAAGGAATACGACAGCGACACCATCCCCGGCGACTACGCGACGCTGGCCACGCCGTGCCCGCAATGCGGTCACGTGGTCAAAGAGAACTACCGCCGCTTCGCCTGCAGCCACTGCGACTTCTCGATCAGCAAGATCCCGGGCGGCCGCCAGTTCGAGCTGGACGAGGTGGAAGAGCTGCTGATCAATAAGACCATTGGGCCGCTGCAGGGCTTCCGCAGCAAGATGGGCCGGCCGTTTGCCGCCATCCTCAAGCTGGCGCAGGAAGACGGCCAGTGGAAGATGGCGTTCGACTTCGGCCAGAACGAGGAAGAGGACGGCGAACCGGTCGACTTCACCGGCCAGGAAAGCGTCGGCCATTGCCCGAAGTGCAACGGCAACGTCTACGAGCACGGGTTGAAGTACGTGTGCGAGAACGCCGTGGCGCAGCCCAAGACGTGCGACTTCACGACCGGCAAGATCATCCTGCAGCAGGAGATCAGCCGCGAGCAACTGGGCAAGCTGCTGACCGACGGCAAGACGGATCTGCTGACCGGCTTCAAGTCCGCACGCACGGGGCGCAACTTCAAGGCGTTCCTGGTGAAGCAGCCGGACGGCAAGATCGGCTTCGAGTTCGAGCCGCGTGGTGAAGGCAAGGGCAAGCCCGGCGCGAAGACTGCAGCCAAGAAGACGACAGCCGCGGCCAAGACGCCTGCTGCCAAGAAGGCCCCGGCCAAGAGTGCGGCCAAAACGGCGACGAAGACTGCCGCCAAGAAAGCCCCGGCGCGCAAGAAGGCCGCCGAAGCCGAGACCGACGAGGAAAGCACCAGCGAAACCTGATCGCTGGTTTCGATAGCACCAACGCAAACGGGAGGACACTGTCCTCCCGTTTTGTTTTGGCGATGCGGTTGCGACTTACGCGGCTTCGCTCAGGCCTCGGCCGGCACGTGCTTCGCTGTGCTTGACCTCCATCGCCTGGGCCAGCATGTAGTCGATAAAGGTGCGAACCTTGGTCGGCAGGAATTTGCGGCTCGGGTACACCAGCGATAGCGACCGGTGCGGCAGCTTGTACTGTGGCAGCACGCGCACCAGCTTGCCCGATTCCAGATCCGGCCGCGCCATGTACGACGACAAGATTGCGATGCCCATGTCGGCCAGCACCGCGCGGTGCATCAGCTCGGCATTGCTGGTGACAAGCGAGGGCTGCACCGGCACCGAGATCGACTGACCTTCGGGCGTGCTCATTTCCCACTCGTGACGCAGTTGCGGGTGCCACATGGCGATGACGCGGTGCTCGGCAATGTCTTCCGCGCGCTGCGGCGTGGAGTGCTGGCGCAGGTAGGCGGGCGTGGCCGCCATCACCATCTCGGCGGAGATCATGCGGCGCGCCACCAGGTGCGAGCCCAGGCCCAGTTCTGACACCATGATGCCGACATCGCGGCCGTCTTCCACGATGTCGATCGGGCGATCGGACAGCGCCACGTCAAACGTCACCTCGGGATAGAGCTGCTGGAAGCGCGCCAGCAGCATCGGTAAGACGTGCAGCCCGAACATCACCGGCGCGACGATGCGTAGGCCGCCCACCAGCGCTTGGCTGCGCGAGGTGGCGAGCGACTCTGCCTCGTCGATGTCGAGCAAGATTTGCTGACAGCGCTGCAGATAGGTTTCGCCCACGTCCGTCAGCGACAGGCTGCGCGTGGTGCGGTTGAGTAGGCGCGTGCCAAGGTGCGCCTCCAGATCGGCCACGTAGCGCGTGACCACGGCATTGCTCATCGACAGATGCTGTGCTGCCCGGGCGAAGCTGCCAAGCTCCACCACTTTGGAAAACACCCGCATTGACTGCAAACGATCCATTCCAGCCTCTCACATGATTTGTTGTCAAAAATAGAACAAATCTGTCGTGACAGCAAATTTTTGATGTTGTCTGCGCAATTCACTGTCCAGGCTGAATGATGGAATGTAAGTACACGCTCCCATTGAAATGGCCACATTCTTTACCTTCCGTGGGCATCCTTGCCGAGGCTGAGTATCCGCCTTCTCCCTGATTGACGTCGCGGCAGGTTTGCGCTGAGACTCTATACCGAAGGGTAGATTTTTGGCGCCTGTCCTGTCTTGGATCACGTTTTGCTGCGGTTTTGGGTGGAACGTTGTTTTGCGCAAATCGATACGGCAACCGCAAGACGGGCTGGTCATACTCGAGCGATGGATGCCACACAACCTGCCCCGCATGAGCGCCCCGGTACGAGGGCAGCCATCACGGCCAACGCATTGCCCCGCGATGCCGACCGCCGAGGAGACACCACATGACGATCCAGAACCGCGAACCGGTTGACTACCTGGCAGGTGAAATGCCGCTGCACCGGTATTGCGCCCACCATGCGCAGCAGACACCCGAGCGGATCGCTCTGCTCTGGTACGGTCGTACGATCTGCTGGCGCGAGCTGGACCAGCTTGCGACCCGGCTGGCGGTGCAGTTGCAGCGGCTGGGCGTGGCGCGCGGCGACCGCGTGGCGCTGTTCCTGCAGAACTGCCCGCAGGCCATCCTGGCGCATCTGGCTACGGCCAAGCTGGGCGGCATCGTCGTGCCGTGCGGGCCGCTGTCGCGTCAGCATGAGTTGCGCGACCAGCTGGCCGATTCCGGCGCGAAGGTGCTGGTGGCGGCCGCAGACCTGATGCCGATTGTCGAGGCTGCCCGGCCGGGCACCTCGGTTTCCACCGTTATCACCACGCGCTATGCCGATCTGCAGCCGTCGCAGCCGGCATGCCGCAAGGCGCTGGCGGTGCCGCCCGAACTGATCGCGGCCGATGCCTCGTCCGCGCCGCCGATCAAGAACAAGCCCGGCGCCGCGCAGCTTGACCTGATGCAGTTGCTGGCCGAGCCGGTGGATGTGGCCGAACGCAACGCCGTGACCGCCATCCAGGTCGATCTGGACGAGGTGGCCCTGATGATCTACACGTCGGGCACCACCGGCCGCCCCAAGGGCGCGATGCTCACGCACCGTAATGCCCTGTACAAGACTGCCGTGACGGCGCAGGTGAGCGGTGTTCAGGCGTCCGACGTGCTGCTGGCGGTGGCGCCGCTATCGCATATCGCCGGCATGCTGATGGGCATGAACGTGATGCTGTATTCCGGCGCGACCACCATCCTGCTCTATCGCTTCGACCCGCTGGCTGTGCTGCAGGCCATCGACCGCTACCGCGTCACGCGCTGGTACAGCATGACGCCGATGAACCTCGCGGTGATGGCGCACCCGGATGCTGCGCAGTACCGCATGGAATCGCTGGTGGCCAATCCGTGCACGAGCTTTGGCGTGACGTTGACGGAGGCGATTGCCGAGCAGTGGCGCGCCTTTGCGGGTAGGCAGTGCAGCATCTACGAGGCCGCCTACGGCCTATCGGAAACCCACACCTGTGATGCCATCACGCCGCCCGACGCGCCGCGCTGGGGCTGGCACGGCAAGATCGTCCCGCAGACCGAGGTACGCATCGTTGATCCGCACACCGGCGCCGAACTGCCCCCCGGTCAGGCTGGCGAGATCACCATCCGCAGCCCCGGCGTGTTCCGCGGCTACTGGCAGCGCGACGAAGCCACGCGTGCCGCGCTGCAGAACGGCTTCCTGCACACCGGTGACATCGGCCAGCTCTCGCCCGACGGCTATCTGCAATGGCAAGGCCGCATCAAGGAGATGATCAAGGTCTCGGGCTATAGCGTGTTTCCCGAAGAGGTGGAGGCGTTGCTCTCTCGCCACCCGGGCATCCGCCAGGTGGCCGTCACGCCGATCCCCGATCCCGACAAGGGCGAGGTCGTCTGCGCACACGTGGTGCCGATGAACGGTGTCACGCTCACCGAGGCGGAGCTGATTGCCTGGTCGCGCGACAACATGGCGCCGTACAAGGTGCCGCGCCGGGTGAAGTTCCACGATGCGCTGCCGGCCACCTCCACCGGCAAGGTGTTGCGGCGCCTGCTGCGCGAAGAGGCGCTCGCCGCCTGAAACCACCGCCTGAAAACAAAACGGCCGCCAATTCCTGGCGGCCGTTCTGCTATGTCTGCACGAAGCGTTTCTGTCGGGCGATGCTCATCAGGATACCGATGCCCATGCCCAGCGTGACCAGCGCCGTCCCACCGTAGCTAATGAGGGGCAGCGGCACGCCCACCACGGGCAGGATGCCGCTCACCATGCCCATGTTGACGAAGGCGTAGGTAAAGAAGATCAGCGTGATCGACCCCGCCAGCAATCGCCCGAACAGCGTGCCCGCATTCGCCGCGATGAACAGGCCGCGAATGATCAGCAGCAGGTACAGGAAGAGCAGGATGCCGTTGCCCACCAGCCCGAATTCTTCCGAATACACCGCGAAGATGAAGTCGGTGTGCTTCTCGGGGATGAACTCCAGGTGGGTTTGCGTGCCCTTCAACCACCCTTTGCCCGTCACCCCCCCCGAGCCAATGGCGATGATTGACTGGATGGTGTGGAAGCCCTTGCCCAGCGGGTCGGTGGTCGGGTCCAGCAGCGTGCACACGCGATGCTGCTGGTAGTCGTGCAGGATCGGCCAGTTCACGCCCGGTGCGCAGATGCGCGACTCGAACGACACCACCAGCGTGATCGCCGTCACGGCAATCACCAGCACCGGCACGATCAGCCGCCACGACAGGCCGGCAAAGTAGATCACGTAGATGCCGGCGGCCAGCACCAGCAGCGCCGTCCCCAGGTCCGGCTGCTTGGCGATCAGGCCGACGGGAATCAGCAGCAGCAAGGCCGCCGCTAAATAGTCATACCAGTGGATCACGCCCTCGCGTTTCTGGAAGTACCACGCCAGCATGAGCGGCATGGCGATCTTCATGATCTCGGAAGGCTGCACCACCACGCCGATGTTCAGCCACCGCCGCGCGCCCTTGCGGATCAACCCGAATGCCGCCACGCCAATCAATAGCGCCACGCCAACGGTGTACAGCGGCACCGCAAAGCGCATCAACGTCTGTTGCGGCAGGTTGGCGATGATCCACATCAGCACGAACGACAGCAGGATGTTGCGGACCTGGTCTTCCACCCGGCCCGGCATGTCGATGGCGGCCGAATACAGTGCGACCAATCCCGTGCCCAGCAGCAGAAACACGATCAGTGCCAGCGGCACGTCAAAGCCGGTGAAGAGCGACTTGATGACGTTGAATATGCGGCGCTTGTCCAGTTTGTCCATGGCGTGATCCTCAAGCGCGAATGTCAGGGCGCGGCCTGCGCGGGTTTGGGCGCCTGCTTCGGTGCCGGCTTGTTGCCAGGCTTCGCCTCTTTCCCGCCCTTGGGTGCGGTGGCCGGCGTTGAGGCCGGGGCGGCGGCATTGCCGCGTCCGCGCGGTGGCAGTTCAGGCGCGGGCTGCGCGTGCGACAGTGCTTGCAGCACCTGGGCGTCCAGCGTGGCCGGGGCGATAGCTTCGGCGCTGGTGCCGGCCTCGCGCAGGGCGGGGGCCACCAAGTCCGGCGACATCGGCGGCGCGGCACGTGTGGTGCCGGCTGCCACCGACGAAGCGGCCGGCGCCGACGCCGCAGCCACACCACTGGCGGTCGGTACGGCCACGGCTGACGCAGCTGCCACTTCGGAGGCGGCCTGCGCGGCCACCTGCGGCGCGGCCGTGGCGCTGGCGATGGTGGCCGTCTTGCCGGTCGAGAACACGCTCGGCGTGTCCACAGGCGGTTGCGGCTGGGGCTTCGGCGCGCTGGCGAGCAGTTCGGTCGGCCACTTGCCCGTCAGGTAATAGTCCATGACGGCGCGTGCGATCGGCGCGGCCGACGCGGCACCAAAGCCGGCGTTTTCCACGATCAGGGCCAGCGCGATCTTCGGATGGTCCGCCGGGGCAAAGGCCTCGAACAGCGCGTGGTCGCGCTTGCTTTCGGGCAGCGCGTGGTGGCTGTACTTTTCGTTCTTGCCCAGCGAGTACACCTGTGCCGTCCCCGTCTTGCCCGCCGACACATACTGGGCGCCGATGAACGCCTTGGCTGCCGTACCTGCCTGGTTCACGCCCACCATCGCGCGCTTGATCACGTCGATGTTGGCCTGCTTGAGCGGGATCCGGTAGCTCTCGGTCGGCACGGTCAGTGTGCGCGACTTGGAGAGCGAATCCTCGACCGCCTTCACTAGGTGAGGCTTCATCACTACGCCGTTGTTGGCCAGCGTCGACACCGCGTGCGCGAGTTGCAGGATGGTGAAGTTGTTGTAGCCCTGGCCGATGCCCAGCGAAATCGTTTCACCGTCGTACCACTTCTGTTGCTCGGGGCGCTTGTAGGCTTTGCGCTTCCACTCGGTGGACGGCAGGATGCCGGTGCGCTCGCCTTCGATGTCGATGCCCGTGACCTGCCCGAAGCCGAACGGCTTCATGAAGTCGTGGATGGCATTCACACCCATGTCGTTGGCGAGCCGGTAGTAGTACGTGTCGCACGACGCCACGATCGAGCGGTACATGTCGACCCAGCCGTGCCCGCCCGGTACGTCATCGCGGAAGGTATGGTTGCCCAGCGTGAACGAGCCCGGATCGGCCATGCCCCACTGCGGCGTGCGCTTGCCCAGCTCCAGCGCGCCCAGCGCCATGAACGGCTTGTAGGTCGAGCCCGGCGGATACGTGCCGCGCAGCGGACGGTTCAGCAGCGGCTTGTCGGGCGAGTTGTTCAGCTCGTTCCAGGAGGTGCTGTCGATGCCTTCGACGAACATGTTCGGATCGAATGTCGGCTTGGACACGAAGGCGAGGATGTCGCCCGTCTCCGGCTCGATCGCCACCAGTGCGCCGCGGCGGTTGCCGAAGAGCTGCTCGGCCAGGCGCTGCAGGTTGATGTCCAGCGACAGGATCAGGTTGTTGCCCGGCGTCGCTTGCGAGGTCGAGAGCGTGCGGATCGGCCGCCCGCCCGCGCTCACTTCCACTTCTTCGTAGCCGGTCAGACCGTGCAGCTCGGTCTCATAGCTCTGCTCGATGCCGACCTTGCCGATGTATTCCGTGCCGCTGTAGTTGTTGGAATCCTTGCGCGGGTCGTACGTCACACCGGGTTGGCTGTTGGCATCGCTCATGTTGTCGATGCGGTCCAGGTCTCGCTCGGAGATCCGCCCGATGTAGCCGATCACGTGCGACGCCGACTCACCCAGCGGGTACTGGCGGAACAAGCGTGCGTGCACGTCCACACCCGGAAAACGGAAGCGCTGCGCCGAGAAACGCGCGACTTCCTGATCGGTGAGCTGGCTGCGGATCGGCAGGCTCTCGAAGCTGCGCGCATCTTCCATCAGGCGCTTGAAGCGGCGGCGGTCGCGCGGCTGGATGTCGATGACTTGGGCGAGCTGGTCGATGGTGTTGTCCAGCGTGTCTTGCAGCTTGGACGGCGTGATCTCCAGCGTGTATGCCGAGTAGTTGCGCGCCAGCACCACGCCGTTGCGGTCCATGATGATGCCGCGGTTGGGCTCGATCGGCGCCACCGAGATGCGGTTGTCTTCCGCCTTGGCCGAGTACTGCTCGTGCTTGACCTCCTGCAGCCAGAAGAAGCGCGCCAGCAGCAGCCCGAAGCAGATCACCACGAACAGGGCGGCCGCCGCCAGCCGCAGGCGGAAGCGCGACAGCTCCTGTTCGACGTTGCGGATTTCGGTCATGCCGGACTAACAGCGAGGTGCATCAGATTGGACGCCCTAGATTGGCCGAGTTTCGTCGACGCTCTCCGGCCGGCGCTGCGGCGCCAGCAGGATGGCATTGGCGAACGGCCAGAGCGCCGCTTCGATCAGTGGCGGCAGAATGACCTGCCAGTCCGGCAGGTGCGCGCCCATCAGCAGGCGGATGACGATCGGCACGGCGTGCGCCAGCACCAGCAGCGGCAACACATGCAGCGCCTGCGACAGCACCGAGAACCACAGCACGCGCCGGTGGATGGTGATCGCAAAGTACGACAGCATCGTGTAGGCCATCGCATGCTCGCCCAGCAGGCGCGCTTCGTGCACGTCCATCAAGAGGCCCAGCAGGAAGGCCACCACCATGCCCACGCGTCGCGGCTGGTGGATGTTCCAGAACACCAGCACCAGTGCCACCAGATCGGGAATCCACTGTATGTGGCCCCACGGCATCAGGTTGAACAGGAATGCCAGCACGAAGCTGAAGGCGATGAAACCGGGGTTGACCGGGCGCAGCAGGTATTGGGGCGAGTTCATGTGGATGCCTCGCTTAGCGTTTGGCCGCTGGATCAGCAGTGTCCAGCGGATTGCCGTCGGCGTCGGTCGGGCGCGGCGGCGGGGTGTTGTCTTCGGCAGCGGGAGCCGGTGCCGGCACGTTGGCCTCGGCGGCAGCACGCGCGGCGCGGTCCTTCTCTTCGCGGGCTTCGCGGGCGGCGTTCTTGCCCTTGGCCACCGGTGCGGGTGCCACATCCATCGGCGGCGGGAAGCCCGACTCGTACTTCACGATCAACAGATGCCGGTTGCTGCGGATGCCAGCCACCGGCTCGCAGATCACACGTGAGAACGCGGTGTCGGCCTTACGCTCGATCTGTGCAATGCGCGCCACCGGCAGGCCCGCCGGATACACGCCGTCCAGCCCCGAGGTCACCAGCAGGTCGCCCTGCTGCAGATCGGCCGAGGCGGCCATGAAGCGCAGGTCCAGCGCGCCCGGGCGGGCACCACCAAACGCCACGCTGCGCAGGCCGTTGCGCACGACTTCCACGGGGATCGCCTGATCCTTGTCGGTCAGCAGCGTGACCTGCGATTCGAACAGCGACACGCGCGTCACCTGGCCGACCACGCCACGATCATCGATGACCGGGTAGCCGGCGCGCACGCCGTCCTTCGAGCCGCGATCAATGACGATGCGCTGGGTGTACGGATCACGCGCTTCGTAGAGAACTTCCGCTCCAATGGTGGGGATGGCGGCGTGCTGCTTCAGGTTGAGCAGCGTGCGCAGATTGCGGTTCTCGGCTTCAAGCTGCGAGGCGCGCAGCGATTGCTGGGCCTGGGCGACGGCCGATTCGCGCAGGTTGCGGTTATCGGCGGCGAGCGTGGTGGACGACTGTGTGTAATCCAGCGCAGCACGCACTGTGTCGCGCGGAATCAGCACCAGGCGCTCGACGGGGTACAGCACGACCGACACGACCTGCCGGACCACGCCCAGCACCGACATGCGGGCATCGATCACCAGCAGCGCGAGCGCGAGCGCAAGCAGGGCGACCAGCCGCGCGGTGGCGGACGGGCCCTGCTTGAAGAGGGGCGGCGGGGAGTAATCCATGACCCGGACGCTTCAGATGCACACGGCAGGCGCCGGACGGTCAACGTCAGCGGCCTGCCGGTAACGGATTAGGTGTGGCGTCGGTGCGGTGCCTGGGCCCGGGGTGGGCGGAGCACGGCGCACCGGCGCGGAACGCATCTCAGTGGCCCGCCACGGCCGCTGGTGCGGCCAGGAAGACAGGCGTGGCGAAATGCGCCAGATGCGAGCGGTGCATGATCCCGTTATTCGTACGAGAAGATGCTGCCGAGCTTGTCCATGCGCTCCAGCGCCATGCCCGAGCCGCGCACCACGCAGGTCAGCGGATCTTCGGCCACCAGCACCGGCAGGCCGGTTTCTTCGGCCAGCAGGCGGTCCAGGTCGCGCAGCAGCGCGCCGCCGCCCGTGAGCATCATGCCGCGCTCGGCAATGTCGGCGCCCAGTTCCGGCGGGGTTTGCTCCAGCGCGATCTTCACCGACGACACGATCTGGTTCAGCGGGTCCGTCAGCGCTTCCAGGATTTCGTTGGACGACACCGTGAAGGCGCGCGGAATGCCTTCCGACAGGTTGCGGCCCTTCACTTCCATCTCGCGCACTTCCGAACCCGGGAAGGCCGAGCCGATTTCCTTCTTGATGGCTTCGGCAGTCTGTTCGCCGATCAGCATGCCGTAGTTGCGGCGGATGTAGTTGACGATGGCTTCGTCGAACTTGTCGCCGCCCACGCGCACGGAACCCTTGTAGACCATGCCGCCCAGCGAGATGATGCCCACCTCGGTAGTGCCGCCGCCAATGTCCACCACCATCGAGCCCGACGGCTCCGACACCGGCAGGCCGGCGCCAATCGCGGCGGCCATCGGCTCTTCAATCAGGTAGACCTGCGACGCACCGGCGCCCAGCGCCGATTCACGGATGGCACGGCGCTCGACCTGGGTCGAACCGCACGGCACGCAGATGATGATGCGCGGGCTCGGACGCAGCAGCTTGGTGTCGTGCACCATCTTGATGAACTGCTTGAGCATCTGCTCGGTGACGGTGAAGTCGGCGATCACACCGTCTTTCATCGGGCGGATCGCCTCGATGTTGCCCGGCACCTTGCCCAGCATCTGCTTGGCTTCCTTGCCGACTGCCTGGATGGTCTTCTTGGCGTTCGGGCCGCCTTCCTGGCGAATGGCCACCACCGACGGCTCGTCGAGGACGATGCCCTTGTCGCGGACGTAGATCAGGGTGTTGGCGGTGCCGAGGTCGATCGCGAGATCGTTGGAGAAATAGCTACGCAAAAAGCCGAACATCGAATGAATCCTGTTTTCGAGTCATGGGCGGCTCAGCAGCAGAATCTCGGCCAATGGCTACACCGATACGCGGACGTCGCATGGCTACCATACGGTCCGATCCTGCTACTGCGCTCCCGGGAATGTCGCGGGCTCCGTGGTGGTCGGCGGTGGGGTGCCGTGGCACTGGCCATCCTGCCGAGGGTGAGCCGCCCGGAGGGGGCGGCCCCAAGGAACCTTTGATTAAGTGTCGCCAGATGCTGACGGCGGCGTCGCCGGGAGGTTCCCGGCCACTTAATCAGAGGGTCCGTGGCTGCACGAAGTCGCCTGCTGACTTAGAAATTTAGTCGGCAATCATACCTTATAATTCGGGCATTCTGCGGGTATTCGGCGGGCGTTTGCCTCCAATTTTGCGGCAAATCGGCACAACTCGGGCGTAACCTGAGCGAGCCTGGCGCGCAGTAGCCGTCGCTTGGCTGCCACTTGCGCACATTGCCCGCCTGCCTTTACTGATTGCCGCACTCACTGATCCACTCCGATGGCACTCGAACTCTCCGACGTCAAACGCATCGCCAACCTCGCCCGCATTGAAGTCTCCGATGGCGAGGCGGCGCAGACCCTGACCCAGCTCAACCAGTTCTTCACCCTGGTCGAGCAGATGCAGGCCGTGGATACCACCGGCATCGAGCCGATGGCCCACCCGATCGAGCTGATCCAGGCCCCGGCCCAGCGCCTGCGCGACGACGCCGTCACCGAGGCCGACCGCCGCGCCGACTACCAGCAGTGCGCCCCGGCCACCGAGGCCGGCCTGTACCTCGTGCCCAAGGTGATCGAGTAAACGGCGCCACGGCGCTGCGCTTGACCCCTCTCCATTCGACGACGCCGGCCGCAGCCGGCAGCCCATCCGAACGTATTCGATGACCGCATCCACGATCAAAGCCCTGTCTGCCCAACTCGCCGCCAAGGAGGTTTCGGCGGTGGAACTGGCGCGCCATTACCTCGCGCGCATTGATGCCGGGGCGCACCTCAACGCCTTCATCCATGTCGATGCCGAGGCTACGCTCGCGCAGGCGCAGGCTGCCGACGCGCGCATCGCGGCCGGCAATGCGGCACCGCTGACCGGCGTGCCGATCGCGCACAAGGACGTGTTCGTCACGCGCGGCTGGCGCGCCACGGCCGGCTCCAAGATGCTGGGCGACTACGTCAGCCCGTTCGACGCCACCGTGGTGGAGCGCCTGAGCGCCGCCGGCATGGTGACGCTGGGCAAGACCAACATGGACGAGTTTGCGATGGGCTCGTCCAACGAAAACTCGGCTTTTGGCCCGGTCAAGAACCCGTGGAACGTCGAGCACGTGCCGGGCGGCTCGTCGGGGGGCTCGGCGGCTGCCGTGGCGGCCGATCTGGCGCCGGCGGCAACCGGTACCGACACCGGCGGCTCGATCCGCCAGCCGGCATCGTTCTCGGGCATCACCGGCATCAAGCCGACGTATGGGCGCGTGTCGCGCTACGGGATGATCGCCTTCGCCTCGTCGCTGGACCAGGGTGGCCCGATGGCGCGTACGGCCGAAGATTGCGCGCTGCTGTTGTCCGCCATGGCAGGTTTTGACCCGCGTGACTCCACCAGCCTGGAACCCGGCCGTGGTGGTGATGTGGAAGACTTCACCCGCCTGCTCGGCCAGCCGCTGCAAGGTGCGGACGCCGCCCGCCCGCTGGCCGGCCTGCGCATCGGCCTGCCCAAGGAATATTTTGGCGAAGGCCTGGCCGACGACGTGCGCACCACCGTGCGCGCCTCGCTGGCGGAGCTGGAAAAGCTCGGCGCCACGCTGGTCGACATCAGCCTGCCCAAGACCGAGCTGTCGATCCCGACGTACTACGTGATCGCCCCGGCCGAGGCCTCGTCCAACCTGTCGCGCTTTGATGGCGTGCGCTACGGCCACCGTGCGGCCGAGTACCGCGATCTGGCCGACATGTACCGCAAATCCCGCGCCGAAGGCTTCGGTTGGGAGGTCAAGCGCCGCATCCTGGTCGGTGCCTATGTGCTGTCGCACGGCTACTACGACGCGTACTACCTGCAGGCGCAGAAGATCCGCCGCATCATCGCGCAGGATTTCCAGAACGCGTTTGGTCAATGCGACGTGATCATGGGCCCCGTGGCGCCGACCGTTGCGTGGAAATTGGGTGAGAAGAGCGACGATCCGGTGCAGATGTATCTCGAGGACATCTTCACGCTGTCGACCAGCCTGGCAGGTCTGCCGGGCATGAGCGTGCCCGCCGGTTTTGGCGCAAACGGTCTCCCGGTTGGCTTGCAGATCATTGGCAACTATTTTGAAGAGGCACGCATGCTGCAAATCGCGCATGCGTTCCAGCAGGCGACCGACTGGCACGCACGCCAACCGGCAGCCTGACGGCATTCACAAGCGCTCGGACCACCGCTGCACCGCAGGGGGCCGCATGAACAGTAAGCAGGGGCCTCGCGCAGCGGGGAGACGCACGTCCGTGAATGCAGGCTGTCGCCGACACCACGAAGGCAAAATGAACGCAATCCGCTCGGAGGCGATCGCAATGAACCCCCGCATCCGCAACGCATTCGGGCTGGCGCTTGTCGCCGTCCTGCTGGCGGCCTGCGTGCCGATTCCGTTGCCATCGCTGCCGGGCATTCCAGGTTTTGGTCGCCCGTCTGGGCCGCCGCCGATTGCCGATCGCACCATCAGTGTCAACGGCTACTGCAGCCAGACCGAGGAAGACGGCTTCCGCGAGCAGGCAACGCTCACGGTGGCCGACAACAACGTCAGTACGTTGCAGTGGCAGTTGTGGGTCGGCCGTCGCGGTTCGTGCCAGTTTGATCTGTCGACGTTCCAGCAGACCAAGCGCCGTCCGAGCATCGAGCTGCGCGAGCGCAATGGCAGTTGCACGCTGATGGTCTGGCAGGACCCGCGCCGCGTGACGCTGGCCCACGCCAATTGCGAAGCGCATTGCACGCCTGGCATCTACGAAGAAGCCTGGCCGGTGATGTTCGATCCGCAAACGGGCCAGTGCGCCCGCAACGCCCGGTAATGCGCCCGGTGATGCGCGCATCGCTTCGGGTGGGGGCCGTGTTGGCGGGCGCCCTGCTGGCGCTGCACGCGTTCGCCCAGCCGACGCCCGACGCCGAAGGCGCTCTGCCGGACATGCCGGCCGCGCGCGCACCGTCGGCCGCGGAACTGGGTGTGCAGACGGTGGAAATTCCGCGCGCGGTCATGAAAGACGCCGAAGATGCGCCGCAGACGCTGACCGCTTACTGGGTCAAGCCCGGGATCACGCCTGCAGGCAAGGCGCCGTCGGCCGGCTTGCCGGTGGTGATCGCGCTGCACGGCTGCAGCGGTTTGTACACGCAGGCCGGTACGGATGCGAAGGCGTTGGGTACGCGTTATCGCGGCTATGCGCAGTGGCTGGGCGCGCGTGGCTATGCGGTGGTGCTGCCCGACAGTTTTGGGCCGCGCGGCAAACCGCACGGCATCTGCACCGAGCGGTTTGCGGCACGCGATATCAACGGTGCCGTGCGCCGCGCAGACATTCTGGCGACGATGCGCTGGCTGGCTGCGCAGCCGGGCGTGGATGCGCGCCGCATCGTGCTGCTGGGCTGGTCCAACGGTGCGCAGGCCGTGCTGGAAACCGTGGACGCGAGCCTCGCCTGGCCCGCCGACACGCCGGCAGTGGAGCGCGCCGTGGCGTTTTACCCGGGCTGTGCCGCTGCACTGCAGCGTGCGAAGTATCAGTTGAACGCGCCGTTGCTACTGCTGGCGGGTGGCAATGACGATTGGACACCCGCCGACCGATGCCAGTCCTTGCAGACCGCGGTGCTGGCCCGCCAGCCGCAGGCGCGCTTCGAGCTGGAGACGTTTGGCGGGGCCTATCATGGCTTTGATGGCACGGCACCGGTCACGGAGCGCAGCGGCATCCCGAATGGGAGGCGTCACGGTACGGTCACCGTGGGTGGCGATCCGGCGGCACGCGAGGCCGCCTTCGCGAAGCTCGCCGCCTGGCTGGATGCGCCGCACCCCTGATCGCACCGAGCAGAAATACAAGCAACACCTAGACATTCACACCACAACAATCGACAGGACACACGCAACATGCAATGGGAAGTGGTGATCGGCCTCGAGACGCACACGCAACTCTCGACGGTCTCGAAGATTTTCTCCGGCGCCTCCACCGCATTCGGTGCTGAGCCCAACACGCAGGCCGCGCCGGTGGATCTGGCACTGCCGGGCGTGCTGCCCGTGCTGAACAAGGGCGCCGTTGAGCGCGCCATTACGTTCGGCCTGGCTATCGGCGCCAAGATCGCGCCGAAGAGCATCTTTGCGCGCAAGAATTACTTCTACCCCGATCTGCCCAAGGGCTACCAGATCAGCCAGTACGAGATCCCGGTGGTGCAGGGCGGCACGCTGACCATCCAGGTGGAAGGCAAGAGCGGCCAGCCCGGGTATGAGAAGACCGTGCAACTGACGCGTGCCCACCTGGAAGAGGACGCCGGCAAATCGCTGCACGAAGACTTCGCCGGCATGACCGGCATCGACCTGAACCGCGCCGGCACGCCGCTCTTGGAAATCGTCACCGAGCCCGACATGCGCAGCGCTGCGGAAGCCGTGGCCTACGCCAAGGCGCTGCACGCGCTGGTGATGTGGCTGGGCATCTGCGACGGCAACATGCAGGAAGGCAGCTTCCGCTGCGACGCCAACGTTTCGGTGCGCCGGGGCCCGGATGCGCCGTTCGGCACGCGCTGCGAGATCAAGAACCTGAACTCGTTCCGCTTCCTGGAAGAGGCGATCAACTACGAAGTGCGCCGCCAGATCGAGCTGATTGAAGACGGCGGCACCGTGGTGCAGGAAACCCGTCTGTACGACCCGGACCGCAAGGAAACGCGCTCCATGCGCAGCAAGGAAGACGCGCAGGATTACCGCTACTTCCCCGATCCCGATCTTCTGCCGCTGGTGATCGGCGACGACTGGATCGACCGTGTGCGCGCCACGCTGCCCGAACTGCCCGCCGCGATGGCTGCGCGCTTCGAGTCGGCCTATGGCCTGCCGAAGTACGACGCGAGCATCCTGACCGCCACCAAGGCGACCGCTGCGTACTTCGAAGCCGTGGTGGCCGACGCGGGTGCTGCCAACGCCAAGGCGGCCGCCAACTGGATCATGGGCGAGCTGGCCTCGAACCTGAACCGCGCGGATCTGGAAATCGATGCTGCACCGGTCAAGCCTGCGCAACTGGCCAAGCTGCTCGCGCGCATTGCCGACGGCACGATCTCGAACAACACCGCCAAGAAGGACGTGTTCCCCGCCATGTGGGCTGGCGAGCACGGAGGGGACGCCGACGCGATCATCGAAGCGAAGGACCTCAAGCAGACGTCCGACTCTGGTGAGCTCGAGAAGATCATCGACGACGTGCTTGCCGCCAACGCCAAGTCGGTCGAGGAATTCCGCGCGGGCAAGGAAAAGGCGTTCAACGCGCTGGTCGGCCAGGCCATGAAGGCCACGCGCGGCAAGGCCAACCCCGCACAAGTCAACGATTTGCTGAAGAAGAAACTGGGCGCAGCCTGATGAGCACCTCCACGATGAACGCACAAGACGTCGCCAACTACCTGCAAGCGCATCCGGCCTTCTTTGAAGAGCATGCCGAGCTGCTGGCCGCCATCCAGCTCACCAGCCCGCACAGCCACCGCGCCGTGTCGCTGCAAGAGCGCCAGATGGAAATCCTGCGCGACAAGAACAAACACCTCGAACTCAAGCTGTCGGACCTGATGCGCCACGGCAACGAGAACGACCGCACGCAGCAGCGCGTGCACGCGTGGACGACGCGCCTGCTGGGCGAGGCCGACACGCACGCGCTGCCGTACGCCGTGCAGGATGGCCTGCGCGAGATTTTCGAAGTGCCGGCCGTGGCACTGCGCGTCTGGCAGGTGGGCGAAGAGTTCGCGCATCTGGAAGTCGCGCAAGGCGTGAGCGAGGAAGTGCGCCTATTCGCGGCTGGCTTGCGCGCGCCGTACTGTGGCGCCAATGCGGGCTTCGAAGCCGCCGGCTGGCTGGAGACCGCTGAGACGATCGAGTCGGTCGCCATCGTTACGCTGCGCGTGCCTGTACGTGGCGATGCCGATCAGGCGGCAGCACCCGCCTTCGGCCTGCTGGTGCTGGGCTCGCCCGATGCGCGTCGCTTCCACGACGGCATGGGCACGACGTATCTCGCGCAGATCGGCGAACTCGCCGCTGCCACGCTCAACCGCCTGCGCGACTGAGCGCACGCCACATGCCGCAATCTGCTACCAACGATGACCGCGCCGCACCCGCGCCGCCGCATCCGCAGATTGCGGCCTACCTCGATGCGTTGAAGTTCGAGCGGCAACTCTCGCCGCACACGCTGGCAAGCTACGGCCATGAGTTGGCCGTACTGCAGCGATTGGGCGCGCAGCTCGCGGCCGGTATCGATCTCACGCAACTCCAGACGCGCCACATCCGCCGCATGATGGCGCAACTGCACGGCAGTGGTCTGTCGGGCCGCAGCATTGCGCGGGCGTTGTCGGCGTGGCGTGGCTGGTACAAGTGGATGGCGCTGCGTGATGCGGCTGTCACCGCCAATCCGGTCGACGGCGTGCGTGCACCCAAGAGCCCGAAGCGGTTGCCGAAAGCCCTGTCCGTCGAACAAGCCGTCGCGCTGATGGAGCAATTGCCTGGCGACGATGCCGAGACGATCCGCGACCGCGCCGTCAACGAGCTGTTTTATTCGTGTGGATTGCGTCTCTCGGAACTGGTCAGCCTGGACTTGCGCCACGTGAAGGTCGGCGAGTATGAGTCCGCCAGTTGGTTGGACCTCGACGCACGCGAGGTGATGGTGCTTGGCAAGGGCAGCAAGCGGCGCACTGTGCCTGTCGGCTCCAAGGCTGCCGAAGCGCTGGCCGCGTGGCTGGCGGTGCGCGAGCAACTGGCCAGGCCCGCGCAGCTTGATACGGCGCCGGAGGATGCGCACGCGCTGTTCCTGTCGCCGCGCGGCAAGCGCCTTGCACAGCGGCAGATTCAACTGCGCATGAAGCGCAACGCCATCGAGGCAGGTGTTCCGGCCGATGTGCACCCACACGTGCTGCGGCACTCGTTTGCCACGCATATGCTGCAATCGTCCGGTGACTTGCGCGCCGTGCAGGAACTGCTCGGGCACGCCAGCATCGCCAGCACGCAGGTTTATACTTCGCTCGATTTTCAGCACCTGGCCAAGATCTACGATCAGGCGCATCCCCGCGCGAAGAAGAAGTAACGCGCTGCTCCGATTTCTGTATCGGGGCGCATTCATCTCCCAGTCGTATGCAAACCCTGATTCTCAAGCCCGGTAAGGAGCGCTCGCTGCTGCGCCGGCACCCGTGGATTTTCGCCAACGCCATCGACCGCATGGAAGGGCGCCCGCCGGCCTCCGGCGCCACCGTGGTTGTGCGTGCCGCCAACGGTCAGTTCCTGGCGCGCGCTGCGTTCAGCCCGGTCTCGCAGATCCGCGCCCGTGTGTGGTCGTTCGATGAAGCCGAGCCCATCGATCACGCGTTCTTCAAGCGCCGCATTGCTACCGCTGTGGCTTACCGCCGCACCTGGGTGCACGACACCGATGCCGTGCGCCTCATCATGGGCGAAGCGGATGGCTTGCCCGGCCTGATCGTCGACCAGTACGGCACCGGAGAAACGGGGCAACTCGTCTGCCAGTTCAGCGCTGCGGGTGTGGAGCATTGGAAGGACGCGATCGTCGCCGCGCTCATCAAGGAGACCGGCTGCCCGAACGTGTACGAACGCTCCGACGTGAGCGTGCGCGAGCGCGAAGGCCTGGAGCAGATGACCGGCGTGCTGGCCGGCGCGGAGCCGCCCGCAGACCTGTCGGCCACCGAGCACGGCGTGCGCTATTACGTGGATGTGCGCGAAGGTCACAAGACGGGCTTCTACGTTGATCAGCGCGACAACCGTGCACTCGTCGGCGCGCTGGCGAAAGACCGCGACGTGCTCAACTGCTTCTGCTACACCGGCGGCTTTTCGCTGGCGGCGCTCAAGGGTGGCGCGAAGTCCGTCGTGTCGATCGACTCGTCGGGCGAAGCACTGGCGGTGGCCGAGCGCAATGTCACCCTCAACGGCTTCGATCCGGCGCGCGCGGAGTGGCTGGATGCGGATGTCTTCAAGTCGCTGCGCAACTTCCGCGCAGAGGGGCGCCAGTTCGACCTGATCGTGCTGGACCCGCCCAAGTTTGCGGCGTCGGCCCAGCAGGTCGATCGTGCGGCGCGGGCGTACAAGGAGATCAACCTAGTCGGCATGCAACTGCTGCGACCGGGCGGTCTGCTGTTCACGTATTCGTGCTCGGGCGCGATCGATGCGGAGTTGTTCCAGAAGATCGTGGCCGGTGCGGCGGCCGATGCCAAGGTGACGGCGCGCATTCAGCGCCGGCTGGCCGGTGGCGTGGACCACCCGCTGCTGACGAGCTTCCCGGAAGGCGAATACCTCAAGGGCCTGCTGCTGCAGATCGGCTAGCAATTTGTCGCAATTTTTGGCTTGTCCTGGCAAGCCTCAATTGCGAAGATGCGGACCCTTTGTTTTCCGCATCACGTCGATGGCATCCAACGCGGCCCATCATGCGACAGGCTGGGCGGCGGGTGTCATTGCCGCCACCTTCGTCGCACAGGCTTCCCACACTTCCCTCGAACATCTCGGCCCGATCGTCGCGTTTTGCGCGGCGGTGGCCGGCAGCACGGCGCCTGACTGGATGGAGGTCGCGTGGTGGAGCCGCGCCCGCCGGCTCTGGATCACGCACCGCACCGCCACGCACTGGGGCATCGGCTGGGTTGCAGCGCTGGTTCTGTCTTACCAAGCGCTGAGCCATGATCACCTGTGGGCGCCGCTGGTGTTCGGCTTTGCCTGCGGCGGACTGATGCACTTGCTGGCCGATTGGCCCAATCCGCTGGGCGTGCCCTGGATCTGGGGGCGCCATTCCCTGAACCTGTGGAAGAGCGGGCGCTGCGACCTGATCGTGGTGATGCTGGCGTGGGCGGCGGCATGCTGGGTGGTGCGGCCGCTGTGGGAGACGACGGCATCGCGGGTGCTCGCCTGGTTTGCCCATCTGGTGCGCTGATGTGGCTCCGGCTGACCCGGCGCACACGTTGTGCCGGCAATGACTGATGGAACCCGGACGCACGAACGACTAAGTTGGAACCGCCGGACGACATCGTCCGAATCCAACTCCGTTTGCGCAACCCTTGCGCAAACGCCCTCACCGGGAGTCGTCGATGACACTGGATGTGACCCGCCAGGACCCTCGCTACAACACGCTCAAGCACGGCTTCAACCTGCGCTGGCCGGCGACGGAGGCTCAGGCCGCCGGCCGCATCGCCCTTGTTGAAAAGCCCGACGACGTGGTGCCCGCCATCCAGCGCATCGTCAATGCGGGCCAGCGCCCGACGGTGCGCAGCGGCGGACATTGCTATGAGGATTTCGTCTCCAACAACCCCGACGGCACGATCGTTGATCTGAGCTTGCTCGCTACGCCCGAGGTGCACGCCGACGGCTCGGTGCGCATTCCCGCCGGCACACAGAACTGGAACGGCTACCTCGAGCTGTACAAGCGCCACAACGTAACGCTGCCCGGCGGCTCGTGCTATTCGGTGGGTGCGGGCGGGCATATCTGTGGCGGCGGGTATGGGCTGCTCTCGCGGCTGCAGGGGCTGACGGTGGACTGGCTCTCGGCCGTGGACATCGTCACTGTCGACAAGACGGGCAAGGCCGCCGCGCACACGGTGGATGCGGCACACGATCCGGACCTCTTCCGCGCATGCCGTGGCGCGGGCGGTGGCAACTTCGGCGTCATCACCGGCTACACCTTCGCCAAGCTGCCCGCAGCGCCGCAGGAGGTGGCACTGGCCACGGTTGCGTTCGATTGGGCCACCATGACACCGCAGCGCTTTGCCGAACTGCTGCACATCTACGGCGAGTACTGGGAGACGCGCGGCAAGGACCCGGACACCTGGGGCATGTTCTCGCTGCTCAAACTCACGCACAAATCGTCGGGCCAGATCGTGCTGCTCACGCAGTTCTGCAACCCCGATGGCACGTGCCGCGATCTCTCTGTTCTCAATGATTTTCTGAGCCGATTCCAGGCTTGTGCGCCGACACCGGTCAAGGGTCGTCCGCCCGGCTATGGCCCAGGGCACAAGCAAGGTGTGGGGCAGCTGCTCTGCTCCAAGCCACACACCATCGTGCAATACGATTGGCTGACGGCCACGCAATACCTGAACGGCTCCGGTGCCAATCAGCGCGGCAAATACAAATCCGCCTATATGAAGCGCGGTTTCACGGCGCGCGAGGCGCAGCGCATCTACACGCATCTCACGCGGACGGTGCCGGGCGTGGACCTGAGCCAATCGCTGCTGCAGGTCGATTCGTACGGCGGCGCCGTCAACAAGGCCGAGCGCATCGGCGATACGGCTGTGCCGCAGCGCGCTTCGATCATGAAGCTGCAGTACCAGACCTATTGGACGTCCGCCGCCGATGACGCCGGTCACCTGCGTTGGATCAGCGATTTCTACCGTGATGTCTACGGCGCCCCCGACGTGCCCGCCCCACACAGCGGCACGCCCTACCCCGGCGACCGGTATGAGGGCTGCTACATCAACTACCCCGACGTCGACATGCTCGCCTACCCGTTCTGGCCGCAGCTCTACTACGGCAGTGGTGACCTGTACGCGTTTCTGCAGGATGTGAAGCGCCGGTATGATCCGAACAACATCTTCCACCACGCGATGTCCGTGCGTGTTTGATGGAGCCGCCAATGACCAATCGCCAATCCCCAACGCGTCGAACCTTCATGCAGTGGACCGGTAGCCTGCCCTTGCTGGGCGCTCTCCCCAAAACCGTAATGGCCCAGGCGGGCGAGCAGCCCACCGCCTCCGGTGCACAACCTGCCGGCGCTGCACGCTCGCCGCGCTTTGCCTACGTCGGCACCTATACGTTCAACGCGCCGGGCGGTACTGCCGGCGGCCCGCCCGCACGTGGCATCTACGTGCTCGCCCCGCGCGGCGATGCGTGGACGCAGGTGCAGGTGGTCGAAAGCGCCAATCCGTCGTTCCTGGCGGTGCACCCGAATCAGCGCTTCCTATACGCCATCAACGAACTCGAGGTCTACGAGGGCCGCCCCAACGGCAGCGCCGAGGCCTACGCCATCGACCCGCACGATGGCAAGCTGACGCTGCTCAACCGGCAGCCGCTGTCGCTGTCGGGCACGAATCCGGCACACGTGGTGGTATCACCGAATGGGCGCTACCTGGCGGTTTCGATCTATAGCGGCGGTGCGTACAACCTCCTGCCGATCGGCGCGGACGGCAAGCTGGGCGACGTGTCGGGCATCTTCAAGGACACCGGCGCCGGGCCACGCCCCGAACAGGAGGCGCCGCATGCGCACATGATGCTGTTCGATCCGGCGGGCAAGCACGTGCTCGGCACCGACCTGGGCACCGACCGCATCAACGTGTTCGCCATCGAGCAAGGCAAGCTAGCCCCGCGTGACCGGGCACAACTCCAGCCCGGCAGCGGGCCGCGCCATCTGGCGCTGCATCCACAGGGCAAGCTGCTCTATGTCATCAACGAGCTGGACGGCACGGTCGCCTGCCACGGTTATGACCCGGACACCGGCCGCGTACTGGAGGAGCGCCAGCGCATCTCCACCACCCCCGCCGACTACACCGGCCAGAAGAGCGGCGCCGAGGTGCTGATGCACCCGTCCGGGCGCTTCCTGTACGCCAGCAATCGCAAGCTGAAATCGGATCACCCGCTGGCCGACAGCGTGGCCGCCTTCAGCATCGACACCTCGGGCAAGCTCACCGCCATCCAGTACTGGAGCGAGGGCCTGCGCTTCCCGCGTGCGATGACGATGGCAGCCGACGGCAACCACCTCTACGCGCTCAGCCAGAAGGGCGACACGATCCTGCGGCTGCGCATTGACCCGCAGACCGGCAAGCTGGATCAGCCCGTGGTGGTGGCCAAGGTGCCGACGCCGGTGTGTTTGGTGTTTGCCACCTAACGCGTTGAAAAACCCTGGGCGGCGCAAGGCCGCCCAGTTGCAACTCAATTGCAGTACCCCTTCGGCCGTGGGACAATCCCCCGCATGAACACCCCGGCTTCGCGAGACGATCTCGCCACATCACAACCTGATTCGCCCGATGCAGCTGCCCGCACACGCCTGCGCAGCCTGGGCAGCCGCGTGACCGAGCCGCGCGTGCGCGTGCTGGCCGTGCTGATGCAGGGTGACGAGCCGCTCTCGCACCAGGCGGTGTGCGACGCGCTGCCGGACGACGCGGGCATCGACCGCGTGACGGTCTATCGCGTGCTCGACTGGCTGGTGGCCGGCGGCATCGTCCACAAGACGGCGGGCGCTGATCGCGTCTTCCGCTTCAGCCTGGCTGAGCACGATGCCGCACGCGAAGCGGCGCACCGCTCGCACAGCCACTTTCACTGCACGCAATGCGGACGCGATTTCTGCCTGGAAACGGCGGAGCCGCCGGCCATGCCGAAGGCGGCCCTGCCCGCCGGCTTCGCGGCCGATCACGCTGAACTCACCATCAAGGGCTGCTGCGCCGATTGTGCAAAACCCGGCGCGGCAAGCGCCCGACACGGCAATAACTAGGAAACGCATCATGTCCAAAATGATCCCGGTCACCATCCTGACGGGCTTTCTCGGCAGCGGTAAGACCACGCTGCTCAAGCGCATCCTGACCGAACAGCACGGCATGAAGATCGCCGTGATCGAAAACGAGTTCGGTGAAGAGAACATCGACAACGACATCCTCGTGCAGGACGGTAACGAGCAGATCGTGCAGATGAGCAACGGCTGCATCTGCTGCACCATCCGTGGTGACTTGGTGGCCGGCCTGTCCGACCTGCTCACGCGCCGCGACAACGGCCAGATCCAGTTCGACCGCGTCGTCATCGAGACCACCGGCGTAGCCAACCCCGGCCCCGTCGCGCAGACCTTCTTCATGGATGATGAGATCGCCAGCCGTTACCTGCTGGACGCCGTCATCACGCTGGTCGACGCCAAGCACGGCAATGTGCAGCTCGACAAGCAGGAAGAGGCCCAGCGCCAGGTGGGCTTTGCCGACGCCATCTTCATCACCAAGAGCGATCTCGTTTCCGCCGACGATGTTGACGCCCTGCGCCACCGCCTGCTGCACATGAACCCGCGCGCCCCGATCCGCACCGCCAACTTTGGCGACACGCCGATCGACACCATCTTCGACCTGCGCGGCTTCAACCTGAACGCCAAGCTGGAGATCGACCCCGACTTCCTGCGCGAAGATGATCATGACCATAACCACGATCATGATCACGACCACGCTTGCTCGGCCGATTGCGACCACGATCATGACCACCACGACCATGGTCACGGCCATCACCATCACCACGGCCATGCGCACCACACCGACCGCATCGCCTCGTTCGTCTTCCGCAGTGACCGCCCGTTCAACTACACCAAGCTGGAGGAATTTCTCTCGGGCGTGCTGAACATCTACGGCGAGAAGCTGCTGCGCTACAAGGGCGTGCTCTATATGGAAGGCGTCGACCGCAAGGTGGTGTTCCAGGGCGTACACCAGCTTATGGGCAGCGACGTGGGCGGCAAGTGGGATGGTGAAAAGCCCAGCAATCGCATGGTCTTCATCGGCGTAGACTTGCCGCGCGAAACCATTCTGAAAGGATTGGAGAACTGCCTGGCCTAGGGCTTGCCCACCCCGGGCCACTTTCCCCCTCCTTTTGGGTGGCCTAGCCCGGCGCTTTCAGGCAGAATCCGGCCCGGGTTTTCTGTCCGTGTTTCTCCGATAGTTCGGGTAAGATCGTTCAGCTACAATAGTTCGATTCAGTGCACGTCGTCCGAGGCACGTCCGATAGGAGGAGCAGGCGATGGTGACCAAGAACAAGGACGGACGCAGCGCCAACGGCGGCGCCCTGCGGTCCAACACGGAGTCGGCTGCAGCCCAGGCTGCGCCAGCCACCCGAAAAAAAGCGGCAGGGGGCGCCGCTGCGGGCAAGGCAACAGGAGGCGCGCGGGGCGGCAAGTCCGCCGCCAGCCAGAACGAGTCCAACGCATCCCCGCGCAAGGACGACGCGACAGCCGACACGGCGCGCGATTTACCAGGATCATCCGCAGCAACCATGAGCAGCAAGAAACTACTCACCGAAGCCGAAATCCTGAAGATGGGCGAAAAGGATTACATGAACGAGGCGCAGTTGGCCTTTTTCAGAGATCGGCTTGTAAAAATGCGCGACGAAATTCTCGCGAATGCCAGCCAGACCACCGAGCACCTGCGTGAGACCGTGGTCGTGCCCGACCCGGCCGACCGTGCCACCATCGAGGAAGAGCACGCGCTTGAGTTGCGCACGCGTGACCGTGAGCGCAAGCTGCTCAAGAAGGTTGAACAGTCGATTGCCCGCATCGATGCCAACGACTACGGCTACTGCGACGAAACCGGCGAGCCGATCGGCGTGCCGCGCCTGATCGCCCGCCCGACTGCCAACCTGACGCTGGAGGCGCAGGAGCGTCGCGAAAAGCGCCAGAAGCTGCAGGGCGACTGACGCGCGCGCCACACCCGTTTGTATTCGCAGCCCGGCTTGTCCCCGGGCTGTTTGCTTTATAGGCCACGATCATGTCCCGTCCGCTTCCCGTTACCGTACTGTCCGGCTTCCTGGGCGCCGGCAAGACCACGCTGCTCAACCACGTGCTCGCCAACCGCGAGGGCAAGCGCGTGGCCGTGATCGTCAATGACCTGTCGGACGTCAATATCGACGCGCAGCTCGTGGGCGACGGCACCGCCACCAGCGCCCAGCTCTCGCGCACCGACGAGCGCATGGTGGAGCTGTCCAACGGCTGCATCTGCTGCACGCTGCGCGAAGACCTGCTCGACGAGATCGCGCGTCTGGCCCGCGAAGACCGCTTCGACTACCTGCTCATCGAATCGACGGGCGTGGCCGAGCCGTTGCCGATCGCCGAGACCTTCACGTTTGAAGACGCCGAGGGCGACGTGCTGTCCGACCTCGCACGCCTGGACACCATGGTCACGGTGGTCGACGCCCAGCACTTCCTGGCTGACTACGATGCTGCCGATTTCCTGGCAGATCGTGGTCAGGCCCGCGACGAAGATGACGACCGCACCGTGGTTGACCTGCTGATCGAACAGGTCGAGTTTTGCGACGTGATCGTGCTCAACAAGATCGACCTCGTGAGCGAGGGCGAGCGCGCGCGTCTGGCGGGCATTCTGCATTCGCTGAACCCGCGTGCGCGCATCGTGCCGGCATCGTTCGGCAAGGTGCCGCTGGACGAAATTCTGAATACGCACCGCTTCGATTTCGATGCTGCATCCGCTGCGCCAGCGTGGCTGGCCGAACTGCGCGGCGAACACGTGCCCGAGACGGAAGCGCTCGGCATCCGCAGCTTCGTCTATCGCCGCCGCGTGCCGTTTCACCCGCAGCGCCTGTGGGACTTGATGCACACCGAATGGCTGCGCAGTCCGGACGGTGGCGGCCGCGTGTTGCGCTCGAAGGGGTATTTCTGGTTGGCCTCTCGCATGGAGACTGCCGGGAGCTGGGGCCAGGCTGGCGGCGTGATGCGCCACGGTGGCGCCGGCGCATGGTGGGCGGCAGTGGATCAGGCTGAATGGCCCGATGAGGACGAGGCCCGCGCCGACATCATCGACAAGCTGCACGACAACGGTGCGCCTGCGCCGTGGGGCGACCGCCGTCAGGAGCTCGTCTTCATCGGCACCGATCTGGACGAGGCCGCACTCGTCGCGCAGCTCGATACGTGCCTGCTGACCGATGCGGAACTGGCCGCCGGCCCTGCAGCATGGGCCGTGCTGCCCGATCCCTTCCCCGCCTGGGCCTTCGATGATCACGACGACGTTGATGACGACGAAGACCACGATCACCAGCATGGTGACGACTGTGATTGCGGGCACCATCACTGAGCACGCAGACCCCCTGCTACATCGACATTGACACCGGTGTCATCCGGTCCTGACAATCCCCGGACGTTTCGCTTTCATAACGAACCATCGGGGGAGTTGTCATGCCGGTTCTGCGTCTGTTGCGCGCCGCGAGTTTGGTCGCCGCACTGTCTCTCGTTACCGCCGCACCGCTTGCCGCGCAGGCTGCGCCACCCACCACGCTGGTGGTCGGTCTGTCCGGCGACATCACCTCGCTCGATCCGCACTTCCATAACGTCACGCCCAATTCGAACGTTGCCGAGCACATGTTCGAGGCGCTGATCGCCAAGGACGAGAAGATGCGCATGAAGCCCGGCCTCGCCACCTCGTGGAAGGCCGTGAGCGACACGGTGTGGGAGATCAAACTGCGCCCCGGCGTGCATTTCCATGACGGCAGCGAATTCACCTCGGCGGACGTCGTCTACTCGCTGGCGCGCCCGGCGACTATCAAGAACAGCCCATCACCGTTCACCATCTACACGCGCGGCTTCAAGGAGGTGACGGCGGTCGACAAGCTGACCGTGCGCATCACCACCAATGGCCCGTACCCGCTGGTGCCGAACGATCTGTCGACCATCTACATCGTGTCGAAGAAGGCGGCCGAGAAGGCGGGGCCGGAAGATTTCAACAACGGTCGCGCGCTGATCGGCACGGGGCCGTACAAGTTTGTCTCGTTCGCCAAGGGCGATCGCGTCGAGTTGACGCGCTTTGACGGCTACTGGGGCAAGAAGCCGCAATGGGAGCGCGTGACGCTGCGCATCATGACGGCCGATCCCTCGCGCGTGGCAGCGCTGCTGGCTGGCGACGTGCAGGTCATCGAAAACGTGCCGACGTCTGACATCAAGAAGCTGTCGAGCGACCCGGCAGTGTCGGTGTTCAAGATGCCGGTGTTCCGCATGATGTATCTGCACCTGGATTCGAACCGCGACGTGTCGCCGTTCGTGACCGACAAGGCCGGCAAACCGCTGGCGAAGAATCCGCTCAAGGATGCGCGCGTGCGCGAGGCGATTTCGCTGGCGATCTCGCGCCAGGCCATCGTCGACCGCGTGATGGAAGGCGCAGCCGAGCCGACCGGGCAACTCGTCAACAGCGCCCTGTTCGGCCATGTACCAAGCCTGAAAGCGCCGGCGGCAGACCCGGCCGCCGCGAAGAAACTCCTTGCCCAGGCGGGGTATCCCGACGGCTTTGCCATCACGCTGCATGCCACCAACAACCGCTACGTGAACGACGACCGCGTCGCCCAGGTGATCGCTTCGATGCTTTCGCGCGTGGGGATTGCCACCAAGGTGGAGGCGATGCCGTCAGCCACGTTTTTCACGCGGGCCAACAAGCTGGACTTCTCGTTCCTGCAGGCGGGTTGGGGCGCGGATACCGGTGAAGCGAGTTCGAGTCTGAAGGCCTTGCTGGCTACCTATGACCCGGCGCGCGGCTGGGGCGCCTCCAACCGCGGGCGCTATTCCAATCCGGCGCTGGACGCCAAGCTGGCCGAGGCCCTGCAGACCATCGACGACCCCAAACGCGAGAAGCTGCTGCAGGAAGCCACGGAAATCGGTATGCGCGACTACGGCGTGATTCCGCTGTACTTCAACATCAACGTGTGGGCCGCGCGCAAGGGCTACACCGTGGTGCCGCGTCTGGATGAGCGCACCTACGCTTTCGACGTCGCGCACTGACGATCCGAGAAGCGATGCGGCGCGCACAAAAATTGTGCGCCGCTGCGGAAATCAGGCTTGAAATCCTGGGGGCTGGCGTCAAGTATGGAACTCTTTGACCGGCCCGCTGTGGGCCGGCTCAGGCTGGACCCCAAGGAACAAGCGCATGGAACAGTATCACGGCACCACCATTGTCAGCGTGCGGCGCGGCAACCAAGTCGCGCTCGGCGGCGACGGCCAGGTCACGTTGGGCAACATCGTGATGAAGGGCACCGCCCGCAAGGTGCGCGCCATCCATGATGGCAAGGTGCTGGTCGGCTTTGCCGGCGCCACCGCCGATGCGTTCTCGCTGCTCGACCGCTTCGAAGCCAAGCTGCAGAAGCACCAGGGCAACCTGCTGCGCTCCGCCGTCGACCTCGCCAAGGACTGGCGGACCGACCGCGCGCTGCGCCACCTGGAAGCGATGCTGATCGTCGCCGATCGTGAAGCGACGCTGATCATCACGGGCAACGGCGACGTGCTCGACCCGGAAGGCGGCATTGCCGCGATTGGCTCGGGTGGTTCGTACGCGCAATCGGCGGCCAAGGCGCTGATGGAGAACACCGACCTCGGCCCCCGCGAGGTGGTGGAGAAGTCGCTGAAGATCGCCGGCGAACTCTGCATCTACACCAACACCAATTTCGTGATCGAGACGCTCGAGTAAGCGGTCTCGCTCTGCACAGGATTCCCATGTCTGAAACCATGACGCCGTCGGAAATCGTCTCCGAACTCGACAAGCACATCATCGGCCAGCAGAAGGCCAAGAAAGCCGTGGCCGTGGCCCTGCGCAACCGCTGGCGCCGTCAGCAGGTGGGTGACCCGCTGCGCCAGGAAATCACGCCCAAGAACATCCTGATGATCGGACCGACCGGCGTGGGCAAGACCGAGATCGCCCGTCGTCTGGCCAAGCTGGCGGATGCGCCCTTCATCAAGATCGAAGCGACCAAGTTCACCGAAGTCGGTTACGTCGGCCGCGACGTCGACACCATCGTGCGTGACCTGGCCGAGATGGCTGTCAAGCAGACGCGCGAATCCGAGATGAAGAAGGTGCGCGCCAAGGCCGAAGACGCTGCGGAAGATCGCCTGCTCGACGTGCTGATCCCGCCGCCGCGCGATATTGGCTTCTCGCAGCCGGAAGAGAAGGATTCCAACGCGCGCCAGGCGTTTCGCAAGAAGCTGCGTGAAGGCCAGCTCGACGACAAGGAGATCGAGCTCGAAGTGTCGGCCGGCACCCCCAGCATGGACATCATGGGCCCGCCGGGCATGGAAGACATGACCGAGCAGATCCGCTCGATGTTCGCTGGGCTGGGCCAGGGCAAGAAGCATCGTCGCAAGATGAAGGTGGCCGAGGCGTTCAAGCTGCTGATCGACGAAGAGGCGGCCAAGCTGCTGAACGAAGAGGAGCTCAAGCACAAGGCCGTCGCCAACGTCGAGCAGAACGGCATCGTGTTCCTCGACGAGATCGACAAGATCGCCAGCCGCAGTGAATACGGTGGCGGCGAGGTGTCGCGTCAGGGCGTGCAGCGCGATCTGCTGCCGTTGGTGGAAGGCACGACCGTCAACACGAAGTACGGGATGATCAAGACGGACCACATCCTGTTCATCGCATCGGGTGCGTTCCATTTGTCCAAGCCGAGCGATCTGATTCCGGAGCTACAGGGTCGTTTCCCGATTCGCGTGGAGCTGGATTCGCTGTCGGTGGATGACTTCCGCGCGATTCTCACGCAGACGGACGCGAGCCTGACCAAGCAGTACCAGGCGCTGATGAAGACCGAGGGCGTCGACCTCGTCTTCGCGGATGACGGCATCCGCCGCCTGGCCGAGATCGCCTGCGCGGTCAACGAGAAGGTCGAGAATATTGGCGCACGCCGTCTGTACACGGTGATGGAGCGCCTGCTGGAAGACCTGTCGTTCCACGCGCACAAGTCGTCGGGCGAAACGGTGACCATCGACGCTGCGTATGTCGACGAACGCCTGAATGAGCTGTCAGGTAACGAAGATCTGTCGCGCTACGTGCTGTAAGTGTGTAAGTAACGCCTCACAAAGGCTCAGCGGGCCGCATCGGAGACGATGCGGCCCGTTTTGTTTGTGCGCTCGCCAAGCCAGTGGTGGCAAGGGTTTGCTCAGGATCATGCGCGGTCGGGTCCGTTTTCTGCTGAATGGGGTGTGCCGCAAAGACAATGCGCGCCGTGCACCTCGCGTGCGCGATTTCCAACCACGACAAGGAGAGAAGCGTATGAAACCGATCCAACGCCTGGCCCTGTGCTGCGTGCTCGCCTGTGCCCCGCTGGGCATCGCACACGCACAGCTCACACCCGCGCCAACAGGGCCTGCCGGTGCTTCCGCATCGAACGATGCCAAGCGCACGGCCTACGACAACGCCGTCAAGCAGGCCGATTCCGACTACAAGGCCGCCAAGGACAAGTGCGACGCCATGAAGGGCAACGACCGCGATGTTTGCCGCGCGCAGGCCAAGGGCGACTACAACGTCGCCAAGGCCAACGCCAAAGCCGAGCGTGATGGCACCGAAGCGGCCCGCAACAGCGCAGCGAAGGAGAAGGCCGAAGCTGACTACGACGTCGCCAAGACCAAGTGCGGGGCTATGAAGGGCAACGACAAGGACACCTGCGTGAAGGACGCCAAGGCCGCCTACACACGTGCCAAGGGTGGGGAAGAAGTGAGCCACGCCAAGGCAACCGGTACCGCCAAGGACGTCAGCGAAGCACGCCGCGATGCCGTCAAGGACACCAACGACGCCAACTACAAGGCCGCCAAGGAGCGCTGCGACGCCATGTCCGGAGATGCCAAGACGACGTGCCAGAACGACGTGGCCGCCAAGTTCAAGAAGTAAGCCGCACAGAGGTTTCCACATGGGCAGCCTTCGGGCGCCCCTGCTTTGTCTCAACCGCAACGGAGGACGTATGAACTGGGATCAGATCGAAGGCAAATGGGATCAGGCCAAGGGCAAGATCAAGGAGAAGTGGGGCCAGCTCACGGATGACGACCTGGCCGTGATCCGCGGCAAGCGCGACCAGCTTGCCGGCAAGATCCAGGAGCGCTACGGCTATACGAAGGAGCGTGCCGAGGACGAGCTCAAGGCGTGGGAGCGCGATACACGCTGGTGATGTCGCTCACGCGGCCGGTTTACTTTGCGACCGGCCGTTTGCCCAGCTTGCGCTGCAGCGTGCGCCGGTGCATGTTCAGCGCCCGCGCGGTGGCGGAGATATTGCCGCCGTGCTCGGCCAGCACGCGTTGGATGTGCTCCCACTCCAGCCGCGCGACCGACAGCGGTGCGGGGTTTTCCATGGTCTGCTCGGCCACGGCTTCAGATACGCCCACCTGCAGCGCCAGCAGGATCGAATCGACGTTCGCGGGTTTGGCGAGGTATTCATCGGCACCGAGCTTCACTGCTTGCACGGCAGTCGCGATGCTCGCGTAGCCCGTCAGGATCAGCATGCGCGCGTCGGGCAGTGCTTGGCGCAGTGGGGCGATCCAGTGCAGGCCCGAGTCCGTACCGCCGTGGGGCATCAAGCCCTTGTCGCTGGTGGCCAGGTGCAAGTCGACGGTCACGTAGGCAAAGCGCGTCTGACGTGCCAGCGACAGTGCCTCGCCACCGGTGTGTGCGATCTGCGGAGCAAAGCCGCGACGCGTGAGCGCGCGCGCCAAGGTTTGCGCAAAGACGTCGTCGTCGTCGAGGATCAGGAAGGGGGCGGGTTGTTGCATGTGGATCTCCAGGCCGCAAGGGCCGTGTTGGAGCGGTCGCTCTTATGTGAATAGGGTGGGCGCGCCGATGATGGGGGCGGCCGATTCTTCTTTCGGACCACCAACGGGCAGCCGGAGTTCGGCAATCGCGCCCTGCGGCGGGTTGGGGCGCAGCACCACGGTACCGCCCAGTCGGCGCGCCGTGGTCGCGGCCAGATAGACGCCGATGCCGTGGCCACCATGCTTGCTGCGCACCGGCGTGCGGCCTAGCGATGTGCGCAGGTCTTCCGGCAGGCCAAGGCCTGTGTCGACGATGGACAGCACAATTTGCGGTGGGGCTTCACGCAGCACGTCTGGGTTGGCATCAATCTTGGCGGTCAGCAGCAGCGGCACCTGATCGCGCTTGGCCTGTTGTTGGCTGCGCGCGGCGTTGTCGAGCAGGATGGTCAGGATCTGGCCCACGTAGACCGGGTCCAATTCCACCGCCTGCGCGGCCGGCGAGCTTTCCGTGTGCAGGCGGATATCCGGGTGGCGCAATTGCCAGGTCTGCGTGAACTCCGGCAGCCACTGGCCGAGCGGTTCGGGCGCGCCATCGTTGGGCTTGCGCTGCAACCGGGCGAGCGCGGCGCGGCACAACTCAAGCTGCTGCTCGATGGCGCGCAGGTCCTCGCGGTATGGCGCGAGCGGTGAATCGGGCTGCTTCGCATCGTGCTGCAACTCGCCAGTGATGACCGCCACGGTGGACAGCGGCGTACCCATCTCGTGCGCCACGCTGGCGCCTTGCGACATCAGCGCTTCGACACGCTGGTCGCGCAGCAGGCGTTCGCGCGCTTCGGTCAGTTGCTCATCGCGCTCGCGCAGTGCGGCGGACAGGCGCGCGGTAAAGCCGGCGATCATCGCGCTGCTGGCCACGAAGTCGATCCACATGCCGGCCAGGTGGTATGGCACGGCATCAGCCTGGTTCAGCAGGTTCAGCGGGATGTAGTTGCCGAGCATCATGCTGTAGGCAGCCAGTGCGTACAGCGTCAGGCCGACCACGTGTGCGATCGGCAGCATGGCGGCGGCAATGGCCAGCGCGGGCAGGTAGAACGAGACGAACGGGTTGGTCGCGCCACCGGTGAAGTACAGCAGGGCCGAGAGCGCGGTGAGGTCCACCAGCAACTGGATGGTGATCTCGATATGGCGCACCGGCCGCTCGCTGCGCATGCGCAGGCCCGTGGCCAGGTTGAACAGCGCATGCAGGCCCATCACCATGAGCAACAGCACCACCGGCAGTTGCACGCCAAACACCTGCGGCGCCAGCAGCATCAGGATCAGCTGGGTGGCGAGCAGGCTCCATCGCAGCCAAAACAGGCGGCGTAGACTGGATGTGTCCAGCAGCGGTGCGGCAATCGTCAGGGTTGAAAGCATGGGGAAGAAGTGTAAACGCGGGCACCGCGCCGTTTCCTGTGCCGCGATGCGTCAATCAGCCGCACAATTGTGCACCCAACGTACCTTGCCGTAAGCCCTGTGCTTTAATGCGCAGCACGTTTGTCTCGACAGGAGCTGTTCATGATGAAGTCCCGATCGATCCGTTCTTCTGCCCGCTTGGCCGCTTTGGCTGCTGGTCTGCTGGTCAGCGCTGCCGCCTTCGCTCAGGTGACGGTGCAAGACGCCTGGGTGCGCGGCACCGTGCCGGGCCAGACTTCCAGCGGCGCCTTCATGACGCTGCAGGCTGCGGATGGCGCCAAGGTGGTCGGCGTGTCGACGCCGGTGGCGGGCACGGCCGAGATCCACGAAATGAAGATGGAAGGCAACGTGATGCGCATGCGCGCCGTGCCGTCGCTGGACCTGCCCAAGGGCCAGTCCGTGCAGCTCAAGCCGGGTGGCTACCACGTGATGCTGATGGACCTGAAGCAGCCGCTGGCGAAGGATGCCACCGTGCCCATCACGCTCAAGGTGGAGCTGGCCGATAAGCGCGTCGTCGAGCAGAAGGTGGATGCCAAGGTGCGCGACCTGACCGCCGGCAATATGCCCGCCATGAACCACGGCGGCGAACACAAACATTGATGGCTCGCGGCGGGTGCTGCAGCGGGCCACCGAGATAGAGATCCGACATGGCTAACAAGACGCTTGGCACTCGCCAGAAACTGACGTTTCGCATTGAGCCTTCCACGAAGGCAGGCACAGCGCGCCCGCGCAACTTCCTGGTGCCCCTCGCGCGCGGTCGTAAAGCCGGCGCCCACACCGAAGGCGGCCACGCTGAGCGTCAGCGCGGCCGGGCCGACGTCCGACGCGCATTGCGCACATTGGACGACGACAACAAAGACTAATCAGTTCGATTGCGACGCCGTTCGCGCGTGTGCGATCGCCTCGCGCAGGCAATGCTGGCAGCGGCAGCCCTGTCCGGTGCGCCGCGCACTGGCGGGCAGTTTCGCTTCCGTCATGCACCAGCAGGTTGCGTCTGGCTGTGTGCCATCGCCGATGGCGCCGCAACGCAGTGCCGCTCCGCAGATCGCGCAGGCGGTGTTGGCCGCAGGTGCATTCATTGACGCGCTCACGGGCGCCCGCCTCCTGCATCGTCATCCTGGCCCAGCCGGTGCATGGCGCTGCGCAATACCCCCATTTGATGCGAGAAGCGCGTGCAGGCATCGCACACAAACAGGTGCGCGTGCAGGCGCAGGCGTTCGCCGGTGCTCAGTTCGCGGTCCATTCGGCTCACCAGTACGCGGTGTGCTTCCTTGCAGGTGAGCTTTCCCCAACGGTTCGGCATGGTGTTCCTCTGTAATACGGCCTATGCGGCTGCAGGCTGGTTGCCGAACCAGTGCAGATCCAGGCACTCGCGCAGGCGCATACGGGCGCGGTAAAGCAGTGCCCAAGCATTGGTCGCGGTGATCTCCAATTCCTGACAGATTTCGTCGGTCTCCAGCTCCAGCCATTCGCGCATCATGAATACGCGCCCCACGCGCGGCGGCAGGTGATCGACACACATCTGCAGGATGTCGAAGAATTCCCGTCGCGACAGTGCCGCATCCGGGTTCCCCCAGTCGGACGGCGGGGTCACATAATGGCCGTCCGCGGCGAAGAGCGTATCGAAGATGGCCTCGTCGGAGCGCAGGTCGGCTTCGTCCGATGGTCCACCGGCGAGCATTGAGACGCGCACTTCGCGCCGCCCCGAGCGGATCTCGTCGATGATCTTATGCTTGAGGATGCCGATCACGTACGTCTTGAGCGAGGCATTGCCGGCAAATCGCTCGGGGTGCTCCAGCACCGCCAGGATGGTGTCGGCGACCACGTCTTCGGCGAGCGCCGTATCGCGCAATTGCAGTTGCGCAAAGCGCAGCAGGTGCGGGCGCAGGGCGTTGAGTTGCTCGGGTGCGATGGCCATGTTTCCCACGGGTGTTCTTCGCTTGCAACGGTTTGGCGGGCACACAAGCTGCGGCCAGGACCGTTCGGGCTTTTCTTGTAAAATCGCGCCTGCCGAAAATGGGCTGCTTCGTTTTTTGTGTTGCAGGCGACATTCGGCGTTCCATCATACCTGCCCAATACCGGATGTCACCGTCATGACCGCTTCTGCTGCCCCCGACCCTGCTGGCCTCGACCCTGAACTCGCGCACATTGCGCCGCCGGTGAAGGCTGAGATTCTCGCGCAGGCTCTGCCTTACATTCGCAAGTTCCACGGCAAGACCATCGTCATCAAGTACGGCGGCAACGCCATGACGGAAGAGAAGCTCAAGCACGGCTTCGCGCGCGACGTGATCCTGCTCAAGCTGGTCGGCATGAACCCGGTGGTGGTGCACGGCGGCGGCCCGCAGATCGACGAAGCGTTGAAGAAGGTCGGCAAGCAAGGCACCTTCATCCAGGGCATGCGTGTGACCGACGAAGAAACCATGGAAGTGGTCGAATGGGTGCTCGGCGGCGAAGTCCAGCAGGACATCGTCATGCTGATCAACCAGTACGGCGGCCAGGCGGTCGGCCTGACCGGCAAGGACGGCGGCCTGATCCGCGCCAAGAAGCTGAAGATGCCGGACCGCGAGAACCCGGGCCAGTTCATCGACATCGGCTTCGTGGGCGACATCGAGACGATCAACCCGGCCGTGGTCAAGGCGCTGCAGGACGACGCGTTCATCCCCGTCATCTCGCCCATCGGCTTCTCGGATGAAGGCCAGGCCTACAACATCAACGCGGATGTGGTGGCCGGCAAGATGGCCGAGATCCTGAAGGCTGAGAAGCTGGTCATGATGACCAACATCCCGGGCGTGATGGACAAGCAGGGCAACCTGCTGACCGACCTGTCGGCGCGCGAGATCGACGAGCTGTTTGCCGACGGTACGATCTCGGGCGGCATGCTGCCGAAGATCTCCTCCGCGCTGGATGCAGCGAAGAGTGGCGTGAACTCGGTGCACATCGTCGATGGCCGCATCGAGCACTCGCTGCTGCTGGAAATCCTGACCGAACAGGCGTTCGGCACGATGATCCGCTCGCATTAATGCGACACACCCGGGTGGCTCGGGCGCGCCGCGCGCACGCCTGGCCACGCGAGGTGGTGGCGCCAACGCCGCCCAAGCAACAGCCGGTCTGGCTGTTCGACCTCGATAACACCCTCCACCACGCCTCGCACGCGATCTTTCCGCAGATCAACCGGTTGATGACGGCCTACGTGGCGCGCGTGCTCGGCACGGATGACGCCACCGCCAGCCAGGTGCGCGTGGACTACTGGCGCCGCTACGGTGCCACCATTCTCGGCATGGTCCGCCACCATGGCGTTGACCCCGATGATTTCCTCGCCCAGGCCCATACGTTTGACGACTTGCGTGCCATGGTGCGCGCCGAGCGCGGCCTGGCCCAACTGCTGCGCGCGCTGCCTGGGCGCAAGATCCTCCTGACCAACGCCCCCGTCGCCTATGCGCGCGAGGTGGTGCGGCTGATCGGCCTCAAGCGCGCGTTTGCCCGTGAGATTGCCGTCGAGCACATGTGGGTGCACCGGCGCCTGCGCCCGAAACCCGATCCGCTGATGCTGCGCCGGCTGCTGGCGCGTGAGCGCATTGCGCCGTCGCGCGCCATCCTGGTGGAAGACACGCTTTCGCACCTCAAGCGCTACCGCAAGCTGGGCATCGGTACTGTGTGGGTGACGGGCTATCTCCGGCGCATGGCGCCTGGGGTGGTTTCGCCGTCTGCGGCGCTGTCTTCGCAATCGGCTGCCGAGGCTTTGCATCCAATGCAAGTGGCGGCGATGGGCGCCCGTGCAAATTCGCCACATCAGCCGGCCGCCGCACCGATTTTGTTCGCCAACCGGCCCGGCTATGTCAGCGTGAAAGTAAAATCGGTGCTTCAACTAAAACGAAGGCTTGTTCGACGCGGCTAGGCTGTTGCATGGTTTCCGCGTGCAGAACGGGAGAGGGGCCAGGAAGTCATGAGCAACGCGCAAACGGGGTTTCCGACGGCCGAGCTGGCTACGGAAGCGCCTATTGAAGCCACACCCGTACGCAAGCGCCCCCGCCCGGGCGAGCGCCGCGTGCAGATCCTGCAGACGCTGGCGGGCATGCTCGAACAGCCGCGTGGTGAGAAGATCACTACGGCTGGGTTGGCGGCCAAACTCGACGTTTCCGAAGCGGCGCTGTACCGACATTTCGCCAGCAAGGCGCAGATGTACGAGGGCCTGATCGAATTCATCGAGCAGACTGTTTTCGGCCTCATCAACCAGATCACCCTGCGTGAAGAGCACGGCCTGCGCCAGGCGCATGCCATCGCACACATGCTGCTCTCGTTTGCCGACAAGAACCCGGGCATGACACGGGTGCTGGTGGGCGAGGCGCTCGTCGGTGAGGACGAACGCCTGCCCGAGCGCATGGCGCAGTGCCTGGACCGTATCGAGGCCTCGTTCAAGCAGAGTCTGCGCGTGGCGGTGACGCAAGGTGCGTGGCCGGCCGATACCGACATCGCCTCGCGCGCCAACCTGATCGTCTGCGTGGTGCTGGGGCGCTGGCACCGGTATGCCAAGAGCGGCTTCCGCAAGTCGCCGATGGAGGGTGTCGAGGCGCAGCTGCGGGTGGTGTTGGCCTGAGCCACTCGCCCAAGAAGAAGCCCCGCAGATGCGGGGCTTTTTTGTGCACTCAACCGATCGTTCGCACCGCCTCCGCCAGTGTGTGAAAACGCGCAGCGATGTGCTCGGTCTCCACGTGACCGTAGCCCAGCAGCAGGCCTGGTTGGCGGCGCGCGTCGTCCTGGTAGTAGCGCGAGAGCGGCCGCGTGACGACATCGTTGGCGAGTGCCAGATCTGCCACCGCCACATCGTTGGTACCTGCCGGCAATCCCAGCACGAGATGCAAGCCCGATGCGCCGTCATGCACAGGCAGCGACTCGCCGAACTCGTTGGCGATCGAGGCCAGCAGCGTTTCGCGCCGCTCCGCATACACGCCGCGCATGCGCCGGATATGTGAGACGAAATGCCCCTCCGCAATGAAGTCCGCCAGCACCGCCTGCGTGAGGATCTGGCCGCCGCGGAACATCTCTGAGAGCCCTGTCGCAAAGGCATCGGCCAGCGCGGGTGGCACCACCAGGTAGCCAATCCGCAAGCTCGGAAACAGCACCTTGGAGAACGTGCCCATGTAGAGCACGCGCCCGCCTTCGTCCAGCCCTTGCAGCGACGGTAGCGGGCGGCTGCCGTAGCGGAACTCGCTGTCGTAGTCGTCTTCGGCAATCCACGCATCGGTGGCGTGTGCGGTGGCCAGCAGCGCGCGGCGCCGCGCCAGGCTCATCACCGAACCGAGCGGGTATTGGTGCGAGGGCGAGACGACCATCAGCTTGGGCGGCTTGGCGCGCTGTCGTCCGCGCGCGGGCACGTCGAAGCGCATGCCTTCATCATCCACCGGCAGCGGCACGGTGCGGATGCCCGCAGCGGTGAGCACGCTGCGCACGCCCCAGTAGCCGGGATCTTCAATCCAGGCGCTGTCACCCGCATCGCACAGCAGTTGCGCGATGAGTTGCAGCGACGGGTGAATGCCGGCCGTGATGATGATCTGCTCGGGCTCGCAGCGCACGCCGCGCGCGGTGCGCAGGTAGTCGGCCAGCGCGGTGCGCAGCGGCAGGTAGCCTGCCCCCACCGGATACGTCAGCAACGCGGGCGAGGGTTTGCGCAGCAACCGGTTGTGCAGTCGCGACCAGATGCGTGCCGGAAACATCCGCACCTCCGGCACACCCGGCATGAAGGCACCCCATTGGCGAGAACTGGCGCCCGCATCGCGCACCAGTGCGCGGCCTCGCGTGGAGAGCATCGGTGCGATGGGTGCGGCAGCTTCCGCAACCTCAGCGACAGGGGCCGTTGGCGCAGGCGTGGCGTCCAGCCGGTCTGGTGCGGTATCGGCGACGAAGGTGCCGCTGCCCACGCCTGCCGACACGTAGCCTTCCACGCCCAACTGCTCGTACACGTGGATGACCGTGTTGCGTGCAATGCCCAACTCGGTTGCCAACTGGCGCGACGATGGCAGGCGCGTGCCCGGCTGCAGCTCGTCGCGCAGGATGCCCTCCTGCAGCGCGCGGTACAGGCGGCGGTGGTCGGGCTCGCCGCTGGCATCGGCGCGGTCAAAGCGACGCTGCAGGTAGTCGACCAGCATGCTGGCGCGGTGGGTGGGGGAATGGTCGGCCATGGCGGGTTGTGGAACCAAAGTGGCTCCATCAGAAAAACGCGATTGGGTCTCATTGTACGGGGCCAATGACTGCCACACTGGCCTCCATCGCATCTTTTTTGACCCAACACACCCTAACGCCATGAACGCCCGAGATCCGCAACAAGCGCCGCAACAGAACGCCCAATGGAATGCCCGCCGCCTCGCTGCCACCCCGCGCGGCGTGGGTGTGATGACCGACCGCTACGCCGAACGTGCCGAGAACGCCCTGTTCTGGGACGTGGAAGGTCGCCGCTACATCGACTTCGCGGCCGGCATTGCCGTGGTGAACACGGGGCACCGCCATCCGCGCCTGGTGCAGGCCGTGCGTGAGCAGCTCGACCACTTCACGCACACGGCGTATCAGATCGTGCCGTATGGCTCGTCCGTCGAACTGGCGGAGCGCCTGAATGCGGCCACGCCCGGCACGCACGCCAAGAAGACGGCGTTCTTCACCACGGGCGCGGAGGCCGTTGAGAACGCCGTCAAGATCGCCCGTGCGCATACTGGTCGTCCGGGCGTGATCGCGCTCACGGGCGCCTTCCACGGTCGCACGTTCATGGGCATGTCGCTCACGGGCAAGGTGGTGCCGTACAAGACGGGCTTTGGTCCGTTCCCGGGCAGCATCTATCACGTGCCGGCGCCGGTCGCGCTGCATGGCGTGAGCACGCAGGATTCGCTGGATGCTATCGGCCGCCTGTTCAAGGCTGACATCGACCCGCGCCAAGTCGCGGCCATCATCTTTGAACCGGTGCAGGGCGAGGGCGGCTTCTACCAGATGCCTGCCGACTTCGTGCGCGCCGTGCGTGCACTGTGCGATGAGCACGGCATCGTGATGATTGCCGATGAAGTGCAGACCGGCTTTGCGCGCACCGGCAAGCTGTTCGCCATGGAGCACACCGGCGTGCTGCCGGACCTGATGACGATGGCCAAGGGTCTGGCTGGCGGCCTGCCGCTGTCGGCCGTGACCGGTCGTGCGGAAATCATGGACGCACCGGCGCCGGGTGGCCTGGGCGGTACCTACGCCGGCAACCCGTTGGCCGTGGCCGCAGCCCACGCGGTGCTCGACATCATCGCCGATGAAAAACTGTGCGAGCGCTCTGCCGCGTTGGGCGCACGCCTTGTCGATGCACTCAACGGCATGAAGGCCAAGCAACCGCGCATTGCCGAAGTGCGTGGCGTGGGCGCGATGGTTGCTGTGGAGTTCAATACGCCGGACGGCAAGCCCGACGCCGACTTCACCAAGCTTGTGCAGCAACGTGCGCTCGACGCCGGTCTGCTGCTGCTGTCGTGTGGCGTGTACGGCAACGTGATCCGCTTCCTGTTCCCGCTCACGATTGAAGACGCGGTGTTCGAAGAGGGCCTTGCCATCCTGCAACGCGCAATGGAGGGCTGACAGCATGACCCGCACTGATTTGCCGAGCGCACCCGCAGCACCGATCGCGCTCAAAGACCCGGGCCTGTGGCGCACGCAGGCGTTTCTTGCCGGCACGTGGGCCGATGCCGATGATGGCGCCACGCGCGACGTGACCGACCCCGCCACCGGCCGCAAGATCGGCACCGTGCCTGGCATGGGCGCAGCCGAAACGCGCCGCGCCATCGAGGCTGCACAGGTTGCGCAGCGCGCCTGGCGCAAGGTGCCGGCGCGCGAGCGTTCGAAGATCTTGCGCCGCCTGGCCGACCTGATGATGGACCACCAGCAGGATCTCGCTGCCATCCTCACGGCCGAACAAGGCAAGCCGCTGCCCGAAGCCGCCGGCGAGATCGCTTACGCCGCGTCGTTCATCGAGTGGTTTGCGGAAGAAGCTCGCCGCGTGTACGGCGACACGATTCCCGCGCCGCAGAGCGATCGCCGCATCGTCGTCACCAAGGAGCCGATCGGTGTGACGGCCGCCATCACGCCGTGGAATTTCCCGATCGCGATGATGACGCGCAAGGTGGGCCCGGCGCTGGCCGCAGGGTGCTCGATGGTGGTCAAGCCCGCGCTGGAGACGCCTTACTCCGCGCTGGCCTTTGCCGAGCTGGCCGCGCGTGCGGGTGTGCCGGCGGGTTTGCTCTCCGTCATCACGGGCGACTCGCAAGCCATTGGCGGTGAGCTGACCTCCAACACCAACGTGCGCAAGCTGAGCTTCACGGGCTCCACGGCTGTCGGCAAGTTGCTGATGCGCCAGTGCGCGGAAGACATCAAGAAGCTCTCGCTCGAGCTGGGCGGCAACGCGCCCTTCATCGTGTTTGACGATGCGGATGTCGATGCTGCCGTGGAAGGCGCGATGATCGCCAAGTACCGCAACGCCGGCCAGACCTGCGTATGCGCCAACCGCTTCTACGTGCAGCGCGGCATCTACGACACGTTTGCCGCCAAGCTGGCCGACGCCGTGCGTGCGCTGCGCGTGGGCAAAGGTACCGAGCCCGGCGTGCAGCAGGGCCCGCTGATTCACATGCGTGCGATGGACAAGGTGCAGCAGCACTTGAACGACGCCATCTCGCAAGGTGCACGCGTGCTGGTGGGCGGCAAGCCGCATGCGCTGTCTGCACAGGGCGGCGCGTTCTTCGAGCCGACCGTGGTGGTGGATGCCAAGCCGGGCATGCTGGTCGCGCATGAAGAAACCTTCGGCCCGCTGGCTGCGCTCATCCCCTTCGATACCGAAGACGAAGCCGTGGCCGCTGCCAACGACACCGAGTTCGGCTTGGCCGCGTACTTCTACACGCGTGACCTGGGCCGCGCGTGGCGCGTGTCGGAGGCGCTGGAGTCGGGCATGGTCGGCGTCAACACCGGGCTGATCTCGACGGCTGAAGCGCCCTTCGGCGGCGTCAAGCAATCGGGCCTGGGCCGCGAAGGTTCCAAGTACGGCATCGACGAGTACTTGGAGATCAAGTACATCAACATGGCCGGCCTCTAAGCCACCTCAGACGGCATCTGGCAGCACGAACGCCTCGGCTGATCTTCGCTCTGCAGCGAAGGTTCAGACCGGGGCGTCTTCCGTGGAGGGAAAGCGCCGTGCGAAGTCTTCCAGCGGCAGCCGCAGGACGTTGGTGAGGTAGCTCACCGTGCGGTAGAAGCCCGCGAGCATCAGCAGTTCGAGGAGCGCATCGTCGCTGTAGTGGGCTTTCATGCGCGTCCACAGTGCGTCGTCGATATCGCAGGTGTCGTGTAGGGCATCGCAGAACTGCAGCAGCGTCGTCTCGTGCGGCTGCCAGCAGGCATCGGTCGGATCGCCATGCACCAGTGAGCGGAGCTGCGCTTCGGTCAGGCTGGCTGCCTCGCCGAAGATCGCGATATGCACGCCCCATTCGTACTCGGAGCCGCAGCGCGCGGTCGTGCGATCGATCACGAGTTCGCGGTTCCGCAGGCTGAGGTGTCCTTTGTCCAGCAGACCGCCCGCGAAGAACTTGCTAGCGAGCCGTTCATCGCGGGCCAGTGTCGTGAACAGGGTCAGCGGAGGTTGTCCGCGCATGACCTGGTCGATGGTTTGTTGGATCGATGCGGCAAACGGTGGTGTTGCCGAGGCAATACGGGCGGTATCCATGCGGTCTCCTGCGCTATGATTTCCATAGTAAGCGTAGGAAATTTGCTATGGAAAGTAAAGCATGAAAACACCACTTCCCGGTCAGGCCGTGCGCGGCTCGGATTCCGGCCGTCCGATCATGGCCGCGCTGGACCTGTTCGGCCGACGCGGCACGCTGCGCATCATCTGGGAATTGCGCGACGGCCCACTGAATTTCCGGGCGCTGCAGGACGCGGCGGACACCAATCCCGCCGTGCTCAACACGCGCCTCAAGGAGCTGCGCGCCGCCGGGCTGGTTGATCACGACGAGGGCGGGTACCGGCTCACCGACTTATGTGTGGAACTGCAGGCGCTACTCATGCCGCTCCACGCCTGGGCCGAGCGCTGGGCGTTGGCATTGCGTCATGACACCGCCGATTGATCACCACGCTTTCGACAGAGCATCACGAGACGACACAACGGCACGGCCGCATCGTTCGGTGCTTGCTCTATAATCTCCATTTCCTGACGCGCCGATTTGACGACTGGCTTGCGGGCGCGCGGGAGTCTTGATGGCACGAATGTGGATCAGGGCTCTCATTACAAATGCGGCTAAAGAGGTTCGGTCAGAACGTGGGTAGTGAAGGTAAGCGCCCCACGTGCGCCACATGAGAACCCGATTGGTTGCGACATCAGCGTTGCCGGTCGGGTATTTTCTTTGGTGCCATGACAGAACTTCAGGCGGCCTCCGCAGATGCTGCGGCAGTGACCGAGACCCCTCCTCCAGCGGCACACAAGGCCAAACCGGCCAACGCCATCGGCCTGGTTGTGCCCGAGCGCATGCACTTTGCCGAGCCGCTGCCGCTGCGCAACGGCTCGCAGATCGCCGGCTACGACCTGATGGTCGAGACCTACGGCACGCTCAATGCCGATCGCTCCAATGCCGTGCTCATCTGCCACGCGCTCAACGCCTCGCACCACGTGGCGGGTGTGCATGCGGAAGGCGAAGTGGGTTGGTGGGACAACATGGTCGGCCCCGGCAAGCCGGTGGATACCAACCGCTTCTTCGTCATCGGGGTGAACAACCTCGGCTCGTGCTTCGGCTCGACCGGCCCGATGAGCCCGCACCCGGAGACGGGCGCCCCCTACGGAGCACGCTTCCCCGTGGTGACGGTGGAGGACTGGGTGAATGCCCAGGCGCGCGTGGCGGACCGTTTTGGCATCCAGCAGTTTGCGGCGGTGATGGGTGGCAGCCTCGGCGGCATGCAGGCGCTGGCCTGGAGCCTGATGTATCCGGAGCGCGTGCGGCACTGCGTGGTGGTGGCTTCCACGCCCAAGTTGTCGGCGCAGAACATCGCCTTCAACGAGGTGGCACGCAGCGCGATCCTGTCCGACCCCGACTTTCACGGCGGCGATTACTACGCGCACAACGTCAAGCCCAAGCGCGGCCTGCGCGTGGCGCGCATGATCGGCCACATTACGTATCTGTCGGATGAGGACATGGCGTCCAAGTTCGGCCGCGAGCTCAAGGCGGAAGACATCCGCTTCTCGTTCGATGTCGAGTTCCAGGTGGAGAGCTACTTGCGCTATCAGGGCGACAAGTTTGCCGAGTACTTCGACGCCAACACGTACCTGCTGATCACGCGTGCGCTCGACTACTTCGATCCCGCGCTGGCCTACGGCGGCAACCTGACGAAGGCCGTGGCGCACACGCAAGCCAGCTACCTCGTCGTCAGCTTCACGACCGACTGGCGCTTCGCCCCCGCGCGCAGCCGCGAGCTGGTCAAGGCGCTGCTCGACAACAAGCACCGCGTCACCTACGGCGAGATCGAAGCGCCGCACGGCCACGACGCCTTCCTCTTGGAAGACGCGCGCTACCACGCCCTGGTACGCGCCTACTACGAACGCATCGCCCAGGAGATCGGCGCATGACTACGCAAACGCTGAACCCTGTTGGTGCACCCTCGGCGGTGCCGAACATCCTGGCCGACCGCGCAGACTTCCGCGCCATCGCCCGCTGGATCGAGCCGAACTCCACGGTGCTCGACCTCGGTTGCGCCGACGGCAGCCTGCTGCGCGTGCTGCAGGACGAGCTGGACGTGCAGGCCTACGGTATCGAGATTGACGATGCGGGTGTGCTGGCGACCGCCAAGAAGGGCGTGCAGGTGATCCAGCAGAACCTGGAGGGCGGGCTGGCGCTGTTCGAAGATAAGAGCTTCGACACCGTCATCCTCTCGCAGACGCTGCAGACCATCCACAACACTGCGCAAGTGCTGCGCGAGATGCTGCGTGTGGGCCGCGAGTGCATCGTGTCGTTCCCGAACTTTGGGTATTGGCCGCACCGGTTGTCGATCTTCCGCGGGCGCATGCCGGTGTCGGAATCGCTGCCCTATGAGTGGTACGACACGCCCAACGTGCGCGTGCTGACCATTCGTGACTTCGAGGCGCTGGCGCCCAAGGTCGGGCTGCTGATTCTCGACCGCGTCGTGCTGCATGACGGCAACGTGGTGCGCTGGGGCGCCAACTGGCGTGGCAGCGTGGCGGTGTACAGGGTGCGCGCGGCCTGATTGCGCGCCGTGGCGGGAGCAGGTTGCCGCGGCAATTTCGTGTCCGTCCATGCGCCCGCGCCACGTCAACGCGAGACGGGGCGCCGCGGTACACTCGATCATCTTCCGGTGAGGAGCGCGCGATGGGCATACCAGTCACACGACGCATGCTGCGAACAGTCGTTGCCCTGGCGGCGGGCGCCGCGATGCTGCCGGCGCTGGCCGTTTCCGCACCAACGGATACACACAGCGATGCCGCCGCCCTCACCCAGATCGCCATCGCGCACTACGAGCGGAACGATTTCGGCCACGCCTTCGACGAATTTGCCGAGGCCGCGCAACGCGGCAACCGCCTCGCACAATTCAACTACGCAATGATGCTGATGCGCGGCGAAGGCACCGTCGCGCGGCCCGACGAGGCCGTCAAATGGCTGCGCCGCGCCGCGGACAACCAGATGACCCACGCGCAGTTTGCCTACGGCGAGTTGTACGAACGCGGCGAACTGGTACCGCGGTCTCTGGAAGAAGCGAACAAGTGGTACGAGCGTGCCGCCACCAGCGGGCACATCGAGGCGCAGCGTGCGCTGGCCACCAACTACTTCACCGGCCGCGGCGTGCCACGCGACTACGGGCGCGCCTTCACCTGGTACAAGAAAGCGGCCGAGGGCGGCGACGCACCATCGCAGTACATCGTCGGTAGCTACTACGAACGCGGTGAGCCCGGTGTGGTGTCGCAGGATACCGAGCAGGCCAAGAGCTGGTACGGCAAGGCGGCCGCACAGGGTGACGTTGGCGCGTTGGCCAAGCTGCGCGAACTGGTGGAGAAGACCTATCGGGCCAAGCACGGCGATCCGACTACGGCGGCGCGCCCATCCTTGTAGCGCAAGCAGCATGCAAGAAAAAACCGCCGGGCATGGCTTCATGCACCGGCGGTTTGTTTTTGCAGCGTTTGATTCGCCGTCAGCAGCAGCGGCCCACGCGGCCCTTGTAGCGTGCGTCCTGGCGTTCGCGAAAAAATTCCTCGTACGTCATGACGGGCTGGCCGGGATGGGTCTCCTGTATGTGGCGCACGTAGGTGTCGTAGTCCGGCACGCCCACCATCAGGCGCATTGCCTGGCCGAGGTAACGGCCGAGGGTTTCGATTTCTTCGCGCATGTCGGTGCTCCTTGCAAGACAGCGGCACGCACGTGGCGTGCCGCTTCCACGCTGCCGGGCCTTATGCGCCCAGCGCTTCGTACGGCGTTTCGTTGACGGTCGGGCGGTTGGCCGCGCGCGCCTTGAGCACCGTGCGCACGCCGTACCAGGCGATGCTGACCACCACCAGCACGAACAGGCCGCACAGGAAGGCGTCGATACGATCGTTCAGCACGATCTGCTGCATCTGCGCCACCGACTTGGCCGGAGCCAACAGCTTGCCTTCGGCAATCGCGCCAGCGTACTTGTTGGCGTGCGCCAGGAAGCCGATCTTCGGGTCCGGATCGAACAGCTTCTGCCAGCCGGCCGTGAGCGTGCAGATCAGCAGCCACGCGGTCGGCAGCAGCGTCACCCACACGTAGCGGTCACGCTTCATCTTGACCAGCACGCAGGTGCCCAGCGTCAGCGCAATCGCGGCCAGCATCTGGTTGGAGATGCCGAACAGCGGCCACAGCGTATTGATGCCGCCCAGCGGATCGACCACGCCCTGGTACAGGAAGTAGCCCCACAGCGCGACCGTCGCGGCGGTGGCGATCAGGTTGGCGACCAGCGAGTCCGTGCGCTTGAGTGCCGGCACGAAGGTACCCAGCAAGTCTTGCAGCATGAAGCGACCAGCACGCGTGCCTGCGTCCACCGCGGTGAGGATGAACAGCGCCTCGAACAGAATCGCGAAGTGGTACCAGAACGCCATCATGGCCTGGCCGCCCACCACCTGGTGCAGGATGTGCGCCATGCCAACGGCCAGCGTCGGCGCGCCGCCTGCACGGGCGAGGATGGTGTTCTCACCCACGTCCTTGGCCGTCTGGATCAGCACATCAGGGGTGATAACGAAGCCCCAGGTGGACAGCGTCTGCGCCACCGCATCCGGCGTTGCACCCACCAGTGCCGCCGGACTATTCATCGCAAAGTACACGCCCGGGTTGATGACCGATGCGGCCACCAGCGCCATGATGGCAACAAACGATTCCATCAGCATCGCGCCGTAGCCGATGAAGCGCGCCTGCGTTTCGTTCTCCAGCAGCTTGGGCGTGGTGCCCGACGAGATCAGCGAGTGGAAGCCCGACACCGCCCCGCACGCAATTGTGATGAACAGGAACGGGAACAGGTTGCCCGACCACACCGGGCCACCGCCTGCTGCGAATTGCGTGAGCTGCGGCATCTGCATCTTCGGCGCGACGATCAGGATGCCGATGGCCAGCGCGATGATCGTGCCGATCTTCAGGAAGGTCGACAGGTAATCACGCGGCGCCAGCAGCAACCACACTGGCAGCACCGAGGCGACAAAGCCGTAGCCGATCAGCATCCACGTCAGTGCCTTGCCGTCGAACGTGAACAGCGGCGCGAGCGCGGCGCTCTCATGCACGGCCTGCCCGCCGGTGATGGCCAGCATCAGCAGCACGAAGCCGATGATCGACACCTCGCCGATGCGGCCTGGGCGGATGTAGCGCACGTACACGCCCATGAACAGCGCGATGGGAATCGTCGCGGCCACCGTGAAGGTGCCCCACGGCGAGCCGACCAGCGCCTTCACCACGATCAGCGCCAGCACGGCCAGGATGATGATCATGATGAGGAACGCGCCAAACAGCGCGATCACGCCGGGCACCGTGCCCATCTCGCTCTTCACCAGGTCACCCAGCGAGCGCCCATCGCGGCGGCTGGAGATGAACAGCACGATGAAGTCCTGCACCGCGCCGGCAAACACCACGCCGGCCAGGATCCACAGCATGCCGGGCAGGTAGCCCATCTGCGCGGCCAGCACGGGGCCGACCAGCGGGCCAGCACCAGCAATGGCCGCGAAGTGGTGGCCGAACAGCACGTACTTGTTGGTGGGAACGTAATCGAGCCCGTCGTTATGACGCCAGGCGGGCGTCTTGCGGGAGCCGTCCAGGCCGAGCACTTTGTCGGCAATGAAGCGGCTGTAGTAGCGATACGCGATCAGGTAGATACATACGGCGGCCACCACCACCCACAGCGCGCTGACTGCCTCGCCGCGCGCAAGCGCAACGGTGGCAAAGGCAGACGCGCCAAGAATAGCGACGACCAGCCAGATCAGGTGTTGCCTGACGAAGCTCATGTCGGTCTCCTCGAACCTTGGTCGAAGCGGGATGTGGGTCCATCCCTGCGGGTTGATCCTGCCGATCCTGTCGCTCTCGCGTCGTCGGCAAGGTTTGCACGCAGTCCGTTGGCCTGAGTTGGCTGGACGGCGAGGCCGTGTAGTATTTGCCAGCCCCACCCTGTGCCACAAGCGGAGGACTACGCAGCATCTGTCCGTAGTACTACGCAGGCCACGTGATTCCCAATCGAATTCGCGCCCGAACCTTACGATGTTGCGATGCAAGGTGCCGCGCCCTGCCATGAAGCTCCGCCAGAAGATCCTGCTCCTTGCCGTTGCGCCGCTGACCATCGCCATGCTGGCGATCATGCTGACTGTGCGGCACCAGTCGATCGCGCTGGCGCAGCACGAGCGGCAGCTGGTGGAGTCCGCCTATCTGCAGGCCAAGGAGACCGAGCTGCGCGCCTATGTGAAGCTCGCGCAGAGCGCCATCGCGCCGCTGGTCGCGTCCGGCCGCGACAATGAGGCCACGCGCGACGAAGCCATGCGCACCCTCGCCCGCCTCGATTTCGGCGCCGACGGCTACTTCTTCCTCTATGACATGCGCGGCCGCAACCTCATGCACCCGCGCCAACCCGAGCTGGTCGGCCGTGACCTGTGGGACCTGACTGACGCTGGCGGGCAGCCCACCATCCAGAAGCTGGTCGCGGCCGCGCAGAACGGCGGCGGTTTCGTGCGCTACATGTGGGACAAGCCCTCCACGCACCAGAGCGTGCCCAAACTCGGCTATGTCGAGCCGATCCCGAAGTGGGGCTGGATGGTCGGCACTGGCCTCTACCTGGATGACATTGAGCAGACCCTGCGCCAGATCGATCAGCGCGCGCAGACCAATATCGATCAGACGCTCGCGTGGGTGGTGGCCATCGCAGCCATCAGCATCCTGTTGGTGGCCGGCAGCGGCCTGGCACTCAACGTGAGCGACCATCGTGAGGCGGACGCCAAGTTGCGCCAGCTTGCGCAGCAGGTGGTGCGCTCTCAGGAAGACGAGCGTGCGCGTGTCTCGCGTGAGCTGCACGACGGCATCAGCCAGGTGCTGGTGTCGACCAAGCTACTGCTGGAAACGGCGCACGGTCATCTGGAAGCGCAGCCCGCGAAAACGGCTTCCACCGACAAGGCCACCGGCATGCTGCGCCGCGCGCTCGATCGCCTGAATGGCGCGCTGGGCGAGGTGCGGCGCGTGTCGCACAACCTGCGCCCTGCGCTGCTGGATGATTTGGGTTTGGCTGCTGCGTTGGAGTTGCTCGTGCGCGAAACACGCGAAGCGCATGAAGACCGCCAACCGGGTTTCGCCGTCGCGCTTGAACTTGTCGGGCCGGCCGTGCAGCTGCCGGATGCCTGCAACACGGCGCTGTTCCGCATCGCACAGGAAGCCATCTCCAACGTCGAGCGCCACGCCACGCATGCCACGCGCATCGGCGTGCTGCTCGAGAACGACATTGATGCCGTGCGCTTGTCTATCCGCGACAACGGCTCGGGCTTCGATGTTGAGTCCGTACAGGTCGACCCCGAGCACGGCATCGGCCTTCGCAACATGCGTGAGCGCATGGCTGCATTGGGCGGCACCTGTACCATTGTTTCCGACGTGCACGGCACGGAAGTCTGTGCCGTGCTGCCGCACGTCGTCATCGCTCAACTGGCCGCCGCGACTTCGGCTGCTTCCACTGCTCTGTCCGCTTCCGCATGAACACGCCCGTCAAACTGCTCCTCGTCGACGATCACCCGCTGGTGCGCGATGGTGTGCGCGTGCGGTTGGAGGCCGTGCCGCATTTCGAAGTGGTGGGTGAAGCCGGCGATGCGCAGGGCGCGCTTGAAGCCGCTCGCACGCTGTCGCCCGATCTGGCGCTGATGGACATCGGCATGCGTGGCATGAACGGTATCGCGCTCACTGAAAAGTTTGCCGAGCAGTTTCCGGAGATTGCCGTGCTGGTGCTGTCGATGCACGACAACTTGGAGTACGTGCGCCAGGTGATTCGCGCCGGTGCACGCGGTTACGTGCTCAAAGACGCGCCTGCCAGCGAGCTGGTGGAGGCCATTGACGCCGTGCTCGCCGGCCGCGCTTTCTACAGCGCACAACTGGCAATGCGCATGGCCGAGCAGGCCATCATGCCCACGCCCGTGGAGGCGCTCACACCGCGTGAGCGCGATATCCTCGATGGCATCGCCAAGGGCTACGCCAACAAGCGCATTGCCGACGAACTCGGGCTCTCCGTGCGCACGGTGGAGTCGCACCGCCTGAACCTCAAGCGTAAGCTCGGCATCGAGGGCCAGGCGGAGCTGGTGAAGTTTGCTGTGGAGCTGGGCAAGGGCCGCTAAGTCATCGCTATCGTCGTCGCTATTGTCTTCCGAGGTTTGCCATGCCGCGCTTTGCCGCCAACCTGTCCATGATGTATCAGGAGCACGCGTTTCTCGACCGCTTTGCCGCCGCGGCAAAGGATGGCTTCGAGGGCGTGGAGTTTCTCTTTCCCTACGACTTTGACCGCGCGGACATCCGTGCCCGCCTGGACGACGCGGGCCTCACGCAAGCGCTGTTCAACGCCCCGCCGGGCGATTGGGCAAACGGTGAGCGCGGCATTGCCTCACTGCCCGGGCGCGAAGACGAATTCAAGCGCGGCATTGCGACGGCGCTGGAGTATGCGCAGGTCCTCGGCAACACGCGCCTGCACGTGATGGCCGGTCTGCTGCCCGCCGATGCGGATCGCGCCCGCCATCACGCCACCTATGTGAGCAACGTCGCCTATGCCGCGCGCGAGGCTGCGGGCGCGGGCATCGCCATCGTGCTGGAGCCGATCAACACGCGCGATATGCCGGGCTTCTTCCTCACGCATCAGGCGCAGGCGCATGCCGTGTGCAAGGAGGTGGGCGCCCCCAATCTGAAGGTGCAGTTCGACCTGTACCACGCGCAGATCATGGAGGGCGATCTGTCGGTCAAGCTCAAGCAGTACGTTGGCGAGGGCGGCGTCGGCCACGTGCAGATTGCCGGCGTCCCCGATCGCCACGAACCGGACGAGGGCGAGCTGAACTATCCGCACCTCTTTGCGTTGATGGATGCGCTCGGCTACGACGGTTGGGTCGGCTGCGAGTATCGGCCGCGCGCCGGCACGAGCGAAGGGCTGGGCTGGCTCAAGCGTTGGCGTGAGCGCCAGCGCTGATCGGTTTCGCTGCAAAGAAAAACGGCCGGATGTGCGCAAGCACTCCGGCCGTTGTCTGGTTGGTGCGTCGGCTTACGACTTGCACGCACCCACGTAGCGTCCCTGATAACGGAAGCCGAGGGTCATTGGCCCATACTGCGGATGCTGGGCGCGCCCCGTACCTGAGATGTCATAGCGGTCAGCGGTGAGCGGGCCACTGCCTTCCAGCGTGCCGGCGCCGCCGCGTGCGCTGTCACTGCACGACACGGTGACCTTGAGCGTGCCGCCCGCGTAGTCCCAGCGGCTCAGTTGGCAGCCGGGCATCTCCTTGAGCATGTTGCGCTCCATCTTGGCGCGAACGTCGCCGGCGTCCTTGCTTGCCAGGCACCCCTTGGTGACGATGGTGGAGATCTGGCGGCCGTGCTCATCCGGGAGAACGACAGGCTTGCCGTTGACGGTGTAGCTGGCCTTGTCTTCCCACAGCCCGGGTTTCACCTCTTGTGCATGGACGCAGACGGCCAGGCCGGCCAGCAATGCGCCACTCAACCACGATTTCATGTGTGTTCTCCCCACGTTGATAAGGAAACGGCGCTCTTCGGCGCCGTTTCGTTTGATGCGTTTGTGGCTTGCGTTAGGCCGTCATCTGCATGGCTGCAGGCCGTAGTAGCGAGCGTGCAAACGGCGTTTCGACGATCGGCTCGGGCTTGCGCGAGTTGGCCATGCTCAGGCGATCACCAATCGGTTCGGCTGCCTGAGCCGCACCACTGCCCACCACCAGGCGGTAACCACCACCACGCACGGTCTGGATCAGGCCGTCGCACGGCGTGCCGGCCAGCGCCACGCGCAGCTTGCGCACGTGCACGTCGACGGTACGTTCCCCCACGAACACATGGTTGCCCCACACGCGGTCAAGCAGTTGCGTGCGCGAGTGCACGCGCTGCGGATGCGCGACCAGGAAGTGCAGCAGGCGGAATTCCAGCGGGCTGAGCGCGATGGCGCGCGGGCCCGTTTCGGCTTGCGCAGTCACGCCCAGCGTGAGCGGGTCGAGGCGCAGGCCGTTGACCTGCAGGATCTCGTCGCCTTGCTGTGGTGCGCGTCGGCGGAGCACGGCGCGGATGCGCGCATGCAGCTCGCCCGTGTCGCACGGCTTGACGACGTAGTCGTCTGCACCGGCATCGAGCGCCGCGATCTTGCCGCGCGCGTCGCCATGACGCGACAACACGATGACAGGCAGGCCGCGCGTTTGCGTGTTGGCACGCAGCGCCAGCAGCATGTCGATCGACTCGCGCTCGGGCCATGCCCATTCCATTACGAGCAGATCCGGCGTCGAGGCCTGGATTGCGGCTTGCGCTTGCGCAGGGCTGTCGACACGCAGGACATGATGTCCGCCGTCGCGCAGGGAAAATGACAAACGTTCGCCCTCTGCCTGGTCCTGTTCGACCAGCACGATTTGAGTACCCACTTGTAAAACCTCCCGTCTAACCAGCCGACACACTCCGGCGAGCAGCCTTGCGGCTGCGCTCTGCTGTCTGCGGTGCGCGTTGTTATGGACTCCATGCGGGCATTGCGCGTCTGCCTGCAAGTCATGCCTCTCGGGCGCCATCTGCCGGGCCTTGCGGACCAGCAGGGCGATCGTCATGTGTTGCCGTCCCGTTGACGATCGGTGGCGGAGCCTCCTGGTGTGTCCAGGGTGGTTTGGGATGGGTCGATCGGCCCCCCGGCCTTCTTGTGGCGGGCCGCACTGTGCAATCGTTTGCACAAGATGCGGCATCGTTCACGCGAAAACCGAGCCGGCGCCCCCCCGGGCGCCGGGAAGATGGGGGTATCCCCATCCGCACATGGCATTGGCCAGCCTTCCTTTCCCGATTCCTCTAGTCTGGATACCCCCCTCCGGCTCGTAGAAGAGAGATCCCGTTTTGCCGGATTATAAGAATCTCATGGGAATTCGTCACGCACCAATTTTAAAACTCGGTAATTTTTTAGGGGCGATACATTTCGTACGCCAATGATTGACATGCGATCTTCACAAAGCTATGTCTGGCAAGGGTTTTTGGGCGCATCATGCTTGCAATGATTCGCGATTCGCATAAATGCAAGGTGATTATGTTTTTGCCGGCATATTGTGCAATCACCTGTGCGCGACGGTATTTTTTACAACAGGGTTCAATTAAATTTAAATCAAGTGATCTGTTTTATTGAAAGGGGTAAATCGCGCAATTTAAACCTTTAGGATTACTGCTCGTTGCTTGAGCAAGTGCCGGCAGTGGGCGAAAAAAAGCCCGCGCGAGGCGGGCTTCCTGTAGAGCGGGAGCGAGCGTCAGCCTTGTAGGCGACCCTCCAGGCGCGTCTTGGCTTCCGGCAGTGCCTGCGGCAGGTGGCTCGCCAGCTGCGTGAACAACTCGTCGTGCAGTGCCAGTTCCTGCTGCCATGCAGCAGCGTCGACCGAGATCACCTTGGCGAACTGCTCAGCCGTGAAGTTCAGCCCATCCCAGCGCAGTTCTTCATAGCGCGGCGACACGCCAAAGGCATGCGCATTGCCCTGCGTCTGGCCTTCCATGCGGTCGATCATCCACTTCAGCACGCGCATGTTCTCGCCAAAGCCCGGCCACACGAACTTGCCGTTCTCGTCCTTGCGGAACCAGTTCACGCAGAAGATCTTCGGCAGCGTGGCGCCGCTCTTGGCGAGCTGGTCGCCCAGCTTGAGCCAGTGTGCGAAGTAGTCGGCCATGTTGTAGCCGCAGAACGGCAGCATGGCGAACGGGTCGCGGCGCACCACGCCCTGCTGGCCAGCGGCCGCAGCGGTGGTTTCCGAGCCCATCGTGGCGGCCATGTACACGCCTTCGATCCAGTCGCGCGCTTCAGTGACGAGCGGCACGGTGGTCGAGCGGCGGCCGCCAAAGATGAACGCGTCAATGGGTACGCCGGCCGGGTTGTCCCATTCCGGATCGATCGACGGGCATTGTGCTGCTGGCGCCGTGAAACGGGCGTTCGGGTGCGCGGCCTTGCGGCCGGTTTCCTTGCCAATCTCCGGCGTCCAGCTTTGGCCCTGCCAGTCGGTCAGGTGTGCGGGCACGGCATCGGTCATGCCTTCCCACCACACGTCGCCGTCGTCCGTCAGCGCCACGTTGGTGAAGATGACGTTTTCCTTGAGCGTGGCCATTGCGTTGGGGTTGGTCTTTTCGCCCGTGCCCGGTGCCACGCCAAAGAAGCCCGATTCCGGGTTGATGGCGTACAGGCGGGTCTGGCCGTCGGCGTCCTGGCGGGGCTTGATCCAGGCGATGTCGTCGCCGATGGTGGTGACCTTCCAGCCGTTGAAGCCGGCAGGCGGGATCAGCATCGCAAAGTTGGTCTTGCCGCAGGCCGACGGGAATGCCGCTGCCACGTGGTACGTCTTGCCCTCGGGCGAGGTCACGCCCAGGATCAGCATGTGCTCGGCCAGCCAGCCTTGGTCGCGGCCCATGGTGGAGGCGATCCGCAGCGCGAAGCACTTCTTGCCCAGCAGCGCGTTGCCGCCGTAGCCCGAGCCGAACGACCAGATTTCACGCGTTTCCGGGAAGTGCACGATGTACTTGGTCGGGTTGCACGGCCACGGCACGTCTTTCTCGCCGGCGGCCAGCGGCTTGCCGACGGTGTGCACGCACGGCACGAACTCGCCGTCGGTGCCCAGCACGTCGTACACGGCGCGACCCATGCGGGTCATGATGCGCATGTTGACGGCCACGTACGGGCTGTCCGACAGCTCCACACCAATGTGCGCGATCGGCGAGCCCAGCGGGCCCATCGAGAACGGCACCACGTAAAGCGTGCGGCCGCGCATGCTGCCATCAAACAGGCCGTTTAGCGTTTGGCGCATCTCGGCCGGGGCCGTCCAGTTGTTGGTAGGGCCGGCGTCTTCCTTCTTTTGCGAGCAGATGAAAGTGCGGTCTTCCACACGCGCCACGTCCGACGGGTCCGACAGCGCCAGGAACGAGTTCTTGCGCTTGGCCGGGTTGAGCTGCTTCATCGTGCCGGCAGCGACCATCTCGGCGCACAGGCGGTCGTACTCTTCTTGCGAGCCATCGCACCAGACAATGCGCTCCGGCTTGGTGAGTGCCGCGATTTCGCCCACCCATGCGACCAGGCGCGGGTGTTTTACGTAATCGGGCACGTTCAATGCGGGCACGCCCTGCATCGCGGGTTGATTCATGACCAAAACTCCAATGGAAGTGAAAAAGAAAGCGGTGGCAGATCAGCACGGCAACCCGGGCCGGGGCGCCCAGCGGCGGGGTGGAAAGCGATCGACGGCGCACCGTGAGCGGGCCGGATCAGCGATTTCCAGAGGGAGGGGCAACGCAGGCGGAGGGACAGGAGCCGTGCTGATTTCACATTCAGTTACAAAGCGGTTCGCTGCCGGAAGGTGGGTTTTTCCGGGCGGCGGGGGCCGCGTGCGCTAAAGTGGCGGGACCGAGGTCAACAGACCCTAGAACAAGGACTCGTCACCAGCGAGGCAGCGCAAATTGCGTGCCCGCGGCGGGCAATTCCAAACGTCGCAACGGATTGTTGTGCGACGAGGGATGGGAAGAATACCACCGCGAGGGATCGCTGTTTTTTGCTGCGCACCATTGTTCGAAGTGAGATGTCGATGAAGATTGCCGTACTGGACGACTACCAAGACGCTGTTCGCAAGCTGGATTGCTTCAGCCTGATGCAGGACCACGAAGTCAAAGTGTTCAACAACACTGTCAAAGGCGTGGGGCAATTGGCCGCACGTGTGGCGGACGTTGAAGCCATCGTGTTGATCCGGGAGCGCACGCGTGTGACGCGTCAGCTGCTCGACCGCCTGCCCAAACTCAAGATCATCAGCCAGACCGGCCGCGTATCGCGTGATGCCGGCAGCCATATCGACCTGGATGCCTGTACCGACAAGGGCGTGGTCGTGCTGGAGGGCAAGGGCTCGCCGGTGGCGCCGGCCGAGTTGACCTGGGCGCTGGTGATGGCCGCGCAGCGGCGCATTCCGCAGTACGTGGCGAGCCTCAAGCACGGCGCGTGGCAGCAGTCGGGGCTGAAGTCGACGACGATGCCGCCCAACTTCGGCATCGGCCGCGTGCTGAAGGGCCAGACGCTGGGGATTTTTGGCTACGGCAAGATCGGCCAGCTTGTGGCGGGTTATGGCCGTGCCTTCGGCATGAACGTGCTGGTGTGGGGCCGTGAGGGCTCGCAGGAGCGCGCCCGCGCCGACGGCTATACCGTGGCGGAATCGAAGGAGGCGCTGTTCGAGCAGTCCGACGTGCTGTCCGTCCACCTGCGCCTGAGCGACGAGACACGCGGCATTGTGACGGTGGCCGACCTCACGCGCATGAAGCCGACCGCCCTCTTCGTCAACACCAGCCGCGCCGAGCTGGTGGAAGAAAACGGCCTGGTGACCTCGCTCAACCGCGGTCGCCCGGGCATGGCCGCCATCGACGTGTTTGAAACGGAACCCATCCTGCAGGGCCATACCCTGCTGCGCATGGAGAACTGCATCTGCACGCCGCACATCGGCTATGTGGAACGCGACAGCTACGAGATGTACTTCCGCATCGCGTTTCAGAACATCCTCGATGTGCTGCAGGGCAACGTCGACAGCGTGGTCAATCCGACCGCGCTGGCGCCGGCGCTGATTCGCGCCTGACGCTCAGTCTTCAGTCTTTAGCCGATCAAGCCGCAGCGCGAAGCTGTGGCTGATTGGCGCCTGCACCGTCAAAACGGAAGCTGTCCATCGCCAGCGAGCCGTACGTCACCGTGTCGACCACGTGCTGAGCCTGCACGCCGCCCGGCGTGACCTGGCTCGGCTGGCCCATCGCGGCGCCCAGTGCCACGTACAGCGGCATCAGGTGCTCGTCGGTGGGGTGGGCATGGGCGGCTTGCGGGGCTTGCGCGCGGTAGTCGCAGAAGGTGGTGAAGTCGCCGCTGCGGATGCCTTCGGTCATGGCCTCTATCATCCATTCGCGGAATGCATCCACCCACGGTTCTACCGGCACGCCATGCTGCGCCATGCCGGGGCCGCGCATCAGCGCGCGCAGGTTGTGCGTAAAGCTGCCGGAGCCGAGGATCAGTACGCCCTCGTCGCGTAGCGGCGCGAGCGTGCGCCCCAGCCCCATTTGGCATGCGGGCGACAGGCCCGGCATGAGCGACACCTGCACCACGGGGATCTTCGCTTCGGGAAACATCAGCATCAGCGGCACCCAGGCGCCATGGTCCAGCGGCTGGCGCGGGTCGAGCACGGTGGAGGCTTGTTCCTCCAATCCGGGGACGATGTTGCCGTCGATCAGCGCGCGGATGCGCTCGGCCAGATCGGGCGCGCCCGGTGGCGCATATTCCAGCGCGTAGAGCTGTGGCGGAAAACCGCCGAAGTCGTGCCAGGCCTCCTGCTGCGCACGCGCGGTGACGGCCGGACGGCGTGTCATCCAATGCGGCGAGACGACCACGATGGCGCGGGGGCTGAGCGCGGCCATGTCTTGCCCAAGCGCAGCCAGGGCTTTGCCGACAGGGCCCGGATCGGCCGCCAGCATCGGCGACCCATGAGACAGATAGAGCACGGGAAGCATGTCAAATTTCCTGAAGAATATGACTGCCATTCTGCGCCTCCCCCGCACATGTAACGTGGATGGATTTGGAGGCGGGGGTCAGGAAAATTGAATGAGTGCGTTCAGAGGCTCAGCAGTTCTTCCGCCACCGTCGGGTGCAGGCCCACCGTGGTGCGCAGATGCTTGAGCCGCACGCCCATGCGCACCGCCACCGCCAGCGCCTGGATGATCTCGGGCGCGGCGTTGTCGACGATGTGGGCGCCGAGCACGCGCCCGCTGCGCGCGTTGCACACCAGCTTGATCAACGATTCCATGCCGGTGCCGGCAAAGCGCTGTTCGAGCGAGACAAAGCGGCGGACCACCACGTCGATGCGGTCGGCGGTGGCGCGTTTATCGTTGTCCGCGCGGTCAGGCCAACGCGCGCGCGCGTCCGTTTCGGTCAAGCCCACGGTGGCGATGGCCGGGTCGCAGAACACTGCTGTTGGCACCGTATTCATGTCGGGCAGTCGCAGCATCCCCTTCAGGCCCTTGCCGAACAGACGCTCGGCCACGTACTGCCCTTGTGCGGTGGCCACGGGCGTGAGCTGCTGGGTGCTGCTGACATCGCCCACGGCATGCACGCCGCGCGCGCGGGTACGGAAGTGGCGGTCCACGGCGATACCGCCGCGCGCATCGAGCGAGACGCCTGCCGCGTCCAGCCCCAGCCCCGCAGTGGTTGGTGCGCGGCCAATGGCGGCCAGCACGCGCTGGGCACGCAGCACGCGTGGGATGTCACTGGAGGTGTCGTCGGTTACGTAGACGGCCACGCCATCGCCGTTGACCGCATCGCGCTCCACGCGCACGACATCGGCGTTCAGCACAAGGTCGACGCCGCAGCGGGATAGCGCTTGCGCGGAGGCTTCCGACACGGCGACATCAAATTCGGACAGCACGCGTGCCTCGCGCACCAGCAGCGTCACGCGCACGCCAAAGCGCGCCAGCATCGATGCCAACTCCACCGCCACCACACCACCGCCCACGATGATGAGCGAGGCGGGCAGTGTGTCCCAGCCGAAAACGTCATCGGAGCTGCAAGCGAGTTCGGCGCCGGGCACCGGCAGCGGCACGGGGTGTGCGCCGGTGGCCAGCACGACCTGCCGCGTGCGCAGCGTGGTCTTGCCGGTCTCGCCGTGCAGCCGGACAATGCCGCGCCCGCGCAGCGAGGCCATGCCGGTCAGCCACTGCACACCGGCGTCCAGCAGGTGTGAGTGATAGACCTCGTTCAGGCGGGCCACCTCGGCGCGGGTGCGGGCGATGGCTTGGCCCCAAGCGTCGGCGGCATGCGCTGCGCGCAGGCAACGCGCAATCGTCTGTGACCAGGCTGCGCCGTAGCCGAGCAGCTTCTTGGGCACGCAGCCGCGGTTGACGCAGGTGCCGCCCACTTGCGCGCGGTCGATGATCAGGGTGCGCGCGCCCAACTGCGCTGCACGGCGCGCGGCCGCCAGCCCGGCCGAGCCGGCGCCGATCACGATCAAATCAAAGGAGACTGCGGATTTTGCGGGCATGGCGGTGTCCGTCTGTCCATCAAGGTGGCATCGGCCGGACGGCCATGGCGGCACGCCGGCGGGCGCACCGTGTGCAGCAAACGGCGCGCCCGCCGCTTGCCGGATGACGGTGGCTACGCAGCCACCGGTTCGGCGAACCCGCGTGGAAGTTCGCGCAGGAAGGTTTCGCCGTCATGACGGCCGAGCGCATAGGCGTCGCGCATGGCGCCCGGGCGGGTGTAGTCCCAGCTCGAGATCGGCACCTTGCGCGAGGGCTGCACGTAAAAGCGGCGCTGCACGCCGCCGGCCACCGGCACATCCATGCGGAAGAACGTCGGGCGCGGGTACAGGCGCGTCACCAGCACCAGCGCATCGCCGGGGGTCGGGTCCAGCGCGTGCACCGGTACGTTGTCGACCATGCCGCCGTCGAGCACCGGCCGCCCCGCGCGCCGCAAGACCGGCGTGAACGGCGGGGTCGATGCCGACTGCAGCAGCAGGTCGGCCAGCTCTTCGGGCGAGGCGCAATCCTGCGCGCGCACGAATTCTGGCGTGAAGCCCAGGCGCCGGCCCAGTGTCGGGTGCAGCGTCTTGCGGACGTGCTTTTCGATGTTGTACGCAATCAGCCCCGCCGCCACGGCCGTGCGCGCGCCCATCCAGCGCGGGATATGCGCCACGCCGATGCGGATCTCGGGCGCCTGCGCCAGCCGCGCGAAGCGGCCCTCGCCAAACACCGTCAGCAGCGCCGTGCGGTACATGCCGTAGTGCGGGAACACGCGCTCGCCGCGCAGCAGGTTGCCCCAGTGGGCGTTGCGCTTGTTGTGGCGCAGGGTCTCGGCGTAGTAGTCCATCAGCTCGGCGGAATTCCACGCGTGCAGCATGCAGGCCGTCGATGCGCCGGCCGAGATGCCGGTGATCACGCGCGGCGCCAGGCTCAGCTCGGGCTGCACGACATCCCACCAGCCGGCCTGCCACCAGCAGCGGTTGCCGCCGCCGGCAAACACCATCTGATCGAAGGCGGGCGTGCTCATGGGGTGACCTCGGCTCAGGCAACGGCCGGCTGCGTCAGGCGCAGCGCGGGCGAATATTTCATGGTGTCGATACACGCATCCAGCAGGCGCTCGCGCTTGCTGGCGAGGGAGGAGGCGTCCGGATAGAACAGGAAGTCGCCCATGATGCCGTTGAACGACGCATGGAAATGCGCCACGGCCAGGGGGATGTCCAGGTCGGCCGGCAACTGCCCGCGCCGTGCGGCTTGTTCGATGATGCTGGTCAGCCGCGCCATCCCCTCTTCAAAGGATTCCTGCTGGCGCTTGAGGATGGGGCTTGTGTCTTCCACGAACTCGCACTTGTTGAACATGATCTCGAAGACGCGGCGCCAGTGCGCGTCTTCCACCAGTTGGCGCAGCAGGAAGTTGCCCACCGTGCGCAGTTCACCCAGCGGGTCGTCGGCCTCGACGCCCGGCGGCGAACACATGGTTTCCATCGGCAGCTTCACGCGCTCGCACATGGCGGCGAACACGTCAGCCTTGTTGCGGAAATGCCAGTAGATGGCGCCGCGCGTCACGCCCGCGGCCTGCGCGATATCCGATAGCGACGTGCGTGCCACGCCACGTGCATAAAACACGTCTTCTGCCGCATCCAGGATGCGGTTGCGTGTTTCCAGTGCTTCTTCCTTGGTTCGTCTGACCATGATCTTCCAGAGGAACGCTGGCTCACCCTGCCGGCGTTCTTTCGATTCGCTTTTGTGCGCCGCACAATCTTTGGCAACACATTATTCCATACTGCGCAACGCTGCGCCCTGTGCTTCAGGCGATGCAAGCCTTGATGGGTCGCATCTTGCCGCGATCCCGCGCCGTTCCGCCGTTGCAACGAAGTCAGCAAAAGTTGCAACAATGGCCCTGCTTTCTCAAAGGGTCCTGCTTACATACATGCGTGAACGTATCTATAATAGCGCGCACTTCGCCTCTTGCACATTGCAACATGCGCCACATCGGCTTGGTCAGTTCCACAGCCTGGGCGTTTTGTGACTGGGTGGAGCACTGCAGCAAATCGCGCTCGTTCTCGCGTCGTTGAGTCCGTTTTGTTGCGACTTCGTCGCAAACGCCGTATCGCATGCCATCGGATGCGGCTAGGATCGTGCGTTTCAATTGTATTTTTTGGTTTCGCTGACGGTTTGCCGGCGCTGTATTCGCATTCGCACTCGTTTGCGTGGTACCAGCGCGGCGCCCGGCATTCCGCTTATCGCCACATGGGGTCATCTATGACGAACACCCGCCGTTATCACCAACTCGCTGCCGCCGCATTCATGGTGGTGGCGCTTGCAGCCTGCGGCAACAAGCAGGCACAAGGGCCGGGCGGCGCCGGCATGCCGCCGACCGAAGTCGGCGTTGTGACCGTGCAGCCGCACGCTGTCGGTCTGACCAGCGAATTGCCGGGTCGCCTGGAAGCCACACGTGTGGCCCAGGTGCGCGCGCGGGTCGCGGGCATTGTGCTCAAGCGTTCGTACGCTGAAGGCAGCGACGTCAAGGCTGGGCAGCAGCTGTTCCAGATCGACCCGGCGCAGTACCAGGCCTCGCTCGACAGCGCGAAAGCGCAACTGGCGCGCTCCGAAGCCACGCAAACGCAGGCGCAACTGAAAGCCGAGCGCTACAAGCCGCTGGTCGCCACCAACGCCATCAGCAAGCAGGATTACGACGATGCGACGGCCGCCGCCAAGCAGGCCACCGCTGATGTGGCCGCTGCTCGCGCTGCCGTGGAAACCGCCAAGCTGAACGTCGGGTACGCCAGCGTGACCTCGCCGATCGCCGGCCGTGCTGGCCTGGCGCAGATCACCGAAGGCGCACTGGTTGGCCAAGGTGAGGCAACGCTGCTGACCACCGTGCAGCAGATCGACCCGATCTACCTGACCTTCACGCAGTCGAGCACCGAAGTGCTGCGCCTGCAGGAAGCGCTCAAGGCCGGCAAGCTGGCCAAGGCCGGCGGCGATGCCGCCAAGGTCACGCTCGTGACGGAAGACGGCCGCGCCTATGCGCAACCCGGCAAGCTGTACTTCTCTGACCTGACGGTGGACCCGGCCACGGGCACGATCACGCTGCGCGCGATTGTTCCGAACGCCGACCGCACGCTGCTGCCGGGCATGTACGTGCGTGCCCGTCTGGAGCAAGCCGTGGACGAGCAAGCCATCACGGTGCCGCAACAGGCTGTGACGCGTAGCCCCGACGGCGCCTCAGTCATGATCGTGGACGCCGAGGGCAAGGTGGCGGTACGCCCGGTTCAGGCAGATCGCTCGACCGGTACGGAGTGGATCGTCTCCAGCGGCCTGAAGGCAGGCGACAAGGTCATCGTCGACGGCCTGCAGAAGGTTCGCCCGGGCGCGCCGGTGAAGGCCGTGCCGTGGCAACCGGGCGCGGCCCCGGGTCAGCACGGCCAACCCGGTCAGGGTCAGGGTGGCGGAGCCGCCCAGGCAAGCGCCCCAGCAGCAAGCGCCCCCGCTGCCAGCGCACCGGCAGCCAAGCAGTAAACAAGGAGCCATCGCATGGCAAAGTTTTTCATCGATCGCCCGGTCTTTGCCTGGGTGCTCGCGCTGTTCATCATCCTGGCTGGGGCGATTTCGATCACCCAACTGCCGATCTCGCAGTACCCGACCATTGCGCCGCCGTCAGTCATCATCACGGCAACGTACCCGGGTGCGAACGCGAAGACGCTGGACGAATCCGTCACCAGCATCATCGAGCAGGAAATGAACGGCGCGGATGGCCTGCTCTATATGGAGTCGGTCAGCCAGGGCGGTAACGGCCAGGCAACCATCACCGTGACGTTCAAGGCCGGTACGGACCCTGCGCTGGCGCAGGTGGACGTGCAGAACCGCCTCAAGCGCGTGGAAGCGCGTCTGCCTTCGCAGGTGACGCAGCAAGGCGTGCAGGTCGACAAGGCCCGCTCGAACTTCCTGCTGTTCGCCACGCTGGCGTCCACCGACGGCAAGATGGACCCGGTGGCGCTGGGTGACTACATCTCGCGCAACGTGCTCAACGAAATCAAGCGCGTGCCGGGTGTGGGTCAAGCGGTGCTGTTCGGTACGGAACGCGCGATGCGCGTCTGGATCGACCCAGCCAAGCTGGTCGGCTACAAGCTGACCCCGACCGACGTCTACAACGCCATCCGCGCACAGAACTCGCTGGTGTCCGCCGGTACGATCGGCGATCTGCCGTCCGTCTCCGACCAGCCGCTCGCGGCGACGGTCGTGGTGGAAGGCCAGCTCACGACCACCGAGCAATTCGGCAACATCGTGCTGGTGTCCAAGCCGGACGGTTCGCTGGTGCGCGTGAAGGATGTGGCACGCCTGGAGCTGGGCGGCCAGACCTACTCGACGTCTGCGCGGATCAACGGCCAGCCCATCTCGGCCATTGGTGTGCAGCTCTCCCCCACGGGTAACGCGCTGGGCACGGCCAAGGCCGTGAAGGCCAAGCTGGAAGAACTGTCGAAGTACTTCCCGGCCGGTGTGGAGTACAAGGTGCCGTACGACACCTCGAAGTTCGTCCAGATCTCGATCGAAGAAGTGGTCAAGACGCTGTTCGAGGCCATGGTGCTGGTGTTCCTGGTGATGCTGTTGTTCCTGCAGAACATCCGCTACACGCTGGTGCCGTCGATCGTGGTGCCGATCTCGCTCTTGGGCGCGTTTGCCGTGATGAACGCGTTGGGCTTCTCGATCAACGTGCTGACGATGTTCGGCCTCGTGCTGGCGATCGGTATTCTCGTGGACGATGCCATCGTGGTGGTCGAAAACGTCGAGCGGATCATGAGCGAGGAGGGTTTGCCCCCGCGCGAAGCCACCCGCAAGGCCATGGGCCAGATCACGGGCGCCATCATCGGGATTACGCTGGTGCTGATGGCCGTGTTCATCCCGATGGCGTTCTTCTCGGGTTCGGTGGGCGCGATCTATCGCCAGTTCTCGCTGTCGATGGTGTCGTCGATCTTCTTCTCGGCACTCATGGCGCTGACGCTCACGCCGGCACTGTGCTCGACGCTGCTCAAGCCGATCGAGAAGGGTTCGCATCACGAGAAGACGGGCTTCTTCGGCTGGTTCAACCGCATGTTCTCGAGCACCACGAACCGCTACCAAAGCTTCGTGGAGCGCATGCTGAAGAAGACCTTCCGCTACATGGTCATCTATGTTGCGCTGATCGCGGCGGTGGTGCTCCTGTTCCTGCGCCTGCCGTCTTCGTTCCTGCCGACCGAAGACCAGGGCTACATCGTGACCAACATCCAGTTGCCGCCGGGCGCATCGGCCAACCGCACGTTGGAAGTGATCAAGCAGGTCGAGAACTACTACAAGCACGAAAAGGCCGTCGAGAACATCGTGGCCGTGCAGGGCTTCAGCTTCTCGGGTAACGGGCCGAACGCCGGTATTGTGTTCACCCCATTCAAGGACTGGAGCGAGCGCAAGGGCAAGGATCAAACCGCCGATGCCGTGGCTGGCCGTGCCTTCGGCGCGCTGTTCGGTGGCATTCGCGATGCGATCGTGTTCCCGCTGAACCCGCCGCCGATTCCGGAACTGGGTAACGCAACGGGCTTCACCTTCCGCTTGCAGGACCGCGGTGGCCTGGGCCACGACGCCCTGATGGCAGCCCGCAATCAACTGATGGGGATGGCGTCGCAAAGCAAGATCATCACGGGCATGCGCCCGGAAGGTCTGGAAGATTCGCCGCAGTACCAAGTGGATATCGACCGCGAGAAGGCCAATGCGCTGGGCGTGTCGTTCACCGACATCAACGCCGTGCTGTCGACGGCGCTGGGTTCGGCGTATGCGAACGACTTCCCGAACTACGGTCGTCAGCAACGCGTGATCGTGCAAGCGGACAAGATCAACCGCATGCAGCCCGAAGACATCATGAACCTGTACGTGCGCAACGGGCAGGGCAACATGGTGCCGATGTCGACGTTCGCCAAGGGCCACTGGATCGTCGGTCCGGTGCAGCTCGTGCGCTACAACGGCTATCCGGCGGTTCGTCTGTCGGGTGCGGCCGCGCCGGGCGCCAGCTCGGGTGACGCCATGGCCGAGATGGAACGCCTGGCCGCCAAGCTGCCGGCGGGTATCGGCTATGAGTGGACGGGTCAGTCGCTGCAGGAAAAGGCTTCGGGCTCGCAAGCGCCCGCGCTGTACGCCCTGTCGCTGCTGGCGGTGTTCCTGGTGCTGGCTGCGTTGTATGAAAGCTGGTCGATTCCGGCAGCCGTGATTCTGGTGGTGCCGCTGGGCGTGCTCGGCGCACTGCTGGGCGTGACACTGCGCGCGATGCCCGATGACGTGTACTTCAAGGTCGGTCTGATTGCGGTGGTGGGCTTGTCCGCCAAGAACGCGATTCTGATCATCGAATTCGCGAAGGATTTGCAGGCGCAAGGCAAGGGCCTCATCGAGGCCACGCTGGAAGCCGTGCACCTGCGGTTCCGCCCGATCATCATGACGTCGTTCGCGTTCATCCTGGGCGTGCTGCCGCTGGCGATTGCCACGGGTGCCAGCTCCGCCAGCCAACGCGCCATCGGTACCGGCGTGATGGGCGGGATGATTACCGCGACGGTGCTGGCCGTGGTGCTGGTGCCCGTGTTCTTCGTGGTGGTCCGTCGCATCTTCAAGGGCAGCGAGCGACAACGCCGCCTGGATGCTGCACATCGCCCGCTGGACGAGGAAATCTGAACATGCAGAACAAGATGACTCTCAGAACCCCCGCGCTGTTGCCGGCGCTCCTGCTGGCCGCCGGCGTCCTGTCCGGCTGCTCGCTGGCGCCGACCTATGAGCGCCCGGATGCTCCGGTAACGAGCGCCTACCCGCAGGCACCGGCCGGCTATGCCGTGCCGGCTGACAGCGCCAAGCCGGGCGAGAACGCTCCGCGTGCCACCGATCTCGGTTGGCGCGAGTTTTTCCCCGATCCGCGCCTGCAGAAGCTGATCGGCCTGTCGCTCGAGAACAACCGCGACCTGCGCGTGGCCATGCTCAACGTCGAGGCCGCACGTGCGCAGTACCGCCTGCAGGTCGCTGAGCTGCTGCCGCCGGTCAACGCGTCTGCCACGTACACGCGCAGCCTGACGCCGCAGTCGATCTCGCAGACCGGGCAGGACATCATCACCAAGCAGTATCAGCTTGGTGTGGGCATCAGCAACTACCAGGTCAACCTGTTCAGCGTGGGCGACGTAACGCGCTCCGCGCGCGCCAGCTACCTGGCGACCGCAGAGGGCCAGCGCGCCGCGCAGATCAGCCTGATCTCGCAGGTGGCGAAGGCCTACCTGAACGAGCGCGCCTATGCCGAGCAGCTTGAGCTGGCCCAGCAGACCCTGAAGGGTCGCGAGGACTACTACAAGCTCGCCAAGCAGCGCTTTGACGTGGGCGCCTCGTCGGCGCTGGACCTGCGCCAGACCGAAACGCTGGTGGAATCGGCCCGCGTGTCGGTCGCCCAGCTCACGCGCCAATACGCCCAAGCGACCAACGCCCTGGTGCTGCTGGTGGGTGCGCCGCTGCCTGCCGATCTGCCGGCCCCGACCACGGTGTCGTCGGAGAAGATCGTGGCCGACATTCCGCCGGGCCTGCCGTCGGAGCTGTTGGAGCAGCGCCCGGACATCCGCCAGGCCGAGCAGAAGCTGATCGCCGCCAATGCCAACATCGGCGTCGCCCGTGCGGCGTTCTTCCCGAGCATCGGGTTGACGTCCAACGTGGGCACGGCCAGTGGCGCGCTGCATGACCTGTTCAAGGCCGGCACCGGACTGTGGTCGTTCGTGCCGAACCTCACGCTGCCGATCTTCGACTGGGGCACACGCGTCTTCCAATTGGACTCCACCAAGGCCAACCAGAAGATTGCAGTCGCCACCTACGAGAAGACCATCCAGACCGCGTTCCGGGAAGTGTCTGACGCCCTTGTGGCGCGCGGCACGCTGGAAGAGCAGGTGGCGGCGCAGAAGCGCTTCCGCGATGCCACGGCCGAGCGTCTGACGCTGTCTGACCAGCGCTACCGCAACGGCGTGTCGAGCTTCCTCGATGTGCTCGATGCGCAACGTGACCTGTTCAGCGCCGATCAGACCCTGGTGCAGACGCGCCTGGCCCGCCTGACCAACGCCATCGATCTGTATACGGCGCTGGGCGGCGGTCTGCAGGAAAGCAGCACCATTGCGGCCGTCAAGCAGGCACAACCGACGGCAGCGCCGGGCGCGGCACCTGCCGCACCGGACATGACGCCGGCTCGCTGATCCTTCAGCACGTATCGTCCGCCGTCGTCTCCACGCGACGGCGGATGGTTCAAAAGTGCCTGATTGGCCACGCAAAACCGGTGCTTGCATCGGTAAACCAATTCAACTACACTGCACGCCCTCTGGGCGGTATATAATCCGCTGTTTCGCCGTCCACCCGAATACTGAGTAAGGGATACGATGACCACTGTCCGTCTGAAAGAAAACGAACCGGTTGAAGTTGCGCTGCGCCGCTTCCGCCGTGAAATCGAGCGCACTGGCCTGATCAAGGAACTGCGCGCCCGCACCGCTTACGAAAAGCCGACCACCGAGCGCAAGCGCAAGAAGGCTGCCGCTGTGTCGCGCACGCGTAAACGCCTGCGTTCGCAAATGCTGCCGAAGAAGCTTTACTAAGATCGTGTCGTTGTTCCGGTAGCACCAACTGGGTGCTGCCGTTGGCGGTGTGGAGTCGATCGACTTCCAGTTCGCCGAGCTTGGTTCGTAGTGTGCCTTGCACGCACCCGAAAGCCCTTTCGGGACCCGGCCAACGCTCCAACCCCCGATACAGAAGCTCGCAAGATGCGGTTGATGGCCCAAGCGCCGTTCTCCGCGGCTTCGGCGCGCCTTCGCGCGCATGTTCTGTTGCAAACGACTTCCGCCAGCGGTGATTGACCGGCTGGCTGTTGGCGTTTGTCGCGCACACTCTCCTCCTCGCCCATCCCTCGCATCGCCATAGATGCGAATTTTGCGCGGCCCCCTCGTCTCTTTACGACTTTTTGACGGGCACAGCCGTACGCTGCAGGTATCCCAGACTGCAGACGCAATGCGTCTTCCGATCATGAACCTGATGAGCCATTGGCTGCTCGGCGCGGGCGCCCTGCTGGCCATCCTTGCCCTGTTTGCCATCGAGTACATTGGCGTTGAGCGTGCGGCGCGTCGTAACGCCGAGGCTGAGGCCCATTTGCCCAAGCCTGCGGGGGACGACGCATCCGTCCTTTGACCCCAGCTTCTCGAGGCGACGATGCCAACCCATTCCAACGACTACTGGTTCCCTGCCAAGCGCTACGGGTGGGGTTGGGGGCTGCCGTCTCGCTGGCAAGGCTGGGTGGTGATCGCCATCTATGCCGTGCTGCTGGCGGCAGGCATTGTTGTGCTGCGCCCGCATGCCCAGCCGGTGAGTTTCGTGCTCTATACGCTGGCGCTGAGTCTGTTGCTCGTGCTGGTGTGCTGGTGGAAGGGCGAGCCGCCGCGCTGGCGCTGGGGTGGGAATTGACCGTCGCGCCAGCAGCTAACAACGCAGGTAGGGGCCAGCCCGCTTCTCCAGCAGGACGACGAATTCCGGTTGCATGAACGCGTAGTCGCCGGGAATCTCCTGGCACACCAAACGCTTGCCGCACAGATGCACCCCAAACCGTTGCGACAGGCGGCACTGGTGGCTGCACTTCAGCCTAGTCGAGCTGTTCGGTGTCGAGTGGCGCGACTGCACCGGCTCTCCACAGGCTGCAACGCGATCCCCTTGCGCCAGAATGTTGATCGCGCCGACTACATCGGCGTTGTTATCGAAACCGCAGTCGACGCCTCGGCGCTGCCTGCCGCAGACTTGCACATCTTTCCCACCTGCGCGTCTTCGAACACCGTCGCGTGGTTTTTGCTGGTTGTGGGCCTCAAGTCGTTCAGCGCGCCGTTTCGGCGCACCGGTGTAACAAGGGCCCCACTCAGAACCGATATGACACCCCGATCTGTATTACGGGATACCAGCGATAGCGCGACATCTCGCTTCGCAGCTGCTGCAGGCCATTCGTGGCGATAAGCTGACTATTTACGGGGCCGACCCTTGCGGCCAATTGCGGCGACAGGGTATAGGAAGATTTTGGTATGCCATAAGCGACACCGAGATCCGCAATGAAGCCGAACCCCTTGGACTCCGGCCGATGGCCGTAGCCGATGCCGAAATATGGCATCACGGTTGGATATCGGGCTTTTGCGACGGCATACATGCCCGGCAATGCGCGAACCTTTCTGCCGGCGAACGTGTATGTGCCATTGGTTGGCACCGAGGTGCCGCTGAGTTCGTCGTCGGAAAATCGTGCACCAGCGGTTGTTCGAAAGCCGCAGTCACGCAAGGGGAAGATGTCGGCGTAAATGCCCCCCTGCCGAAGCCGAATGTCATCCTGATAGCGATTGCCGCCGAAGCTGAAGTTGTGCGACAAGTTGATCGCATTGAAATCGACATGCGCGCCAAGCATCGAATTGAAGCTTACTGCCGCTCCAATGCCGGCACCCTGTGTACCACCTTGCAGAAATATCTCCTGCGCCTGCGCGCTGCCAACGAACATCACCCCCATTGCTACCCACAAATAGACGGTCTTTTTCACGGACGTCTCCCTAGACGTGTCTAGGCCGCGAGCGTTTCGACTTAAGCGGTTAGGTCTTTCACCGCAACGCGCTCGGCGTTTCACTCGCGCAACGTCCCCCTGTTGTTTTCACTATTGATCGGATCGCAACTCACGCTACGGGTGCGCCACGCAGATATGGCTGGGGTGCATAGCCCCCGCGCTCTGTCGCGCCCCTGCTCGATCCAATCCTGATTGCGCTCTCCCCTGCGGCCCTCGTGCGTTGGTCGACATTGCTCTGTCGAGGCTCGCACGCGGTCGCGTTGGGATCACTGCAAGGAGCGCGCCATCGGGCGCAAACCCAATCGGGGTGGGCGTTTTCCATGGCGGTCACGGATCGCGAGCGCGCCAGACGGGGTGGATGTATCAGAATTGATGCGTGGTATCCCGCGGTCAGTGCCCGCTCGGGGCAAGCAGTCGATGAACCGGATGAGCAGGTGGGGATCGCCGCGTATGCGGAATACTTTCGTGTCGAGCCGGAACCGGTGCGGGTTGGTGTGCTGGTGGAGGGCGCCGCCGCGTTGGCAGTGGGGTGGGGATGGATAGTCCCAGAGGTCGCGCCTAGCTAGCCGCCTGAATGGTGTAGAGATGCACCTCTGACGGTGAAAACAACCGGATCGGCAGATCGCTCATGCCGATGCCGCGGCTGGTCACCAGCCGCCCGCCTTCCGCCAATTCAAAGTACCCGCTGGCAAAGCGTCGGTCGCCGGAGCCCGACGGCAGTACGATCGGACGGCCATCCGGGCGCGCGATCTGCCCACCGTGGGTGTGGCCGCAGAACGCAAGATCGAACGGATAGGCACGTACGTGCCGTAAGCCCAGCGGCGAATGCATCAGCAACAGCCTGCGTGCACCGGCGCCGCTGAACGTGCGGGCGGGGTCTGGTTGCCCGACGCCTGGCTCATCGAGCCCACATACATAGAGCTCGTCATAGGGCGGCGGCAGGCGCACCGCTTCGTTGACGAGCATGCGCACGTCCGCCGCCTCCAGTTGCAGGCGGATGAACGTGTCATCCACCCAAAGATCGTGATTGCCGAACACACCAAACTTGCCGGCCGGTGCCGGCAGTTCCCGCAAACGCGCGGCCAATCCGGTGACATGTCTGTGATGCAGCGAAACGAAATCGCCGCCGAGCAGGATCACGTGCGGTGCGAACGCCGCGATCGCTTGCTGCATGGCATCCAGCAGGCGTGGATCGGTCAAGGGTCCCGCGTGGAAGTCTGAAGCGAAGGCGACTCTGAGCGGCTCGGCCGACGGTGCACTCAACGGCACTGTTACATCACGGCGATCAATATGCAGGCGCCCCTGCAGGCCGAGCGCATGCGCGGCGCGGGCCGCCCAGCCATTGGCGTAGAAGAGCGCTTCGGCGGTCTCGCCGGCGCGCCGCCACCAGTTGTAGTACCGGCCTCGGCCCATGTCTGCTAAACCGGTTGGACCGACGCGCCGCACACTGCCGCAATCGATGCGCGATACCCGTCAGGCAGATTCATCGGCAGCGCATCCGGCGCAAACAGCCCGAGCCGCTTGTGCTCGTGGCTCACCACCGGCGCAAACGGGCCAACCAGCGTGCAGTCATACGTGGCGATGAACACATGCTTGCCTGGCACGACGTCGAACAGATACGTATCGATGGGTGCGCCAACGTGCGCCGCCAGGTTCAGCTCTTCCGCAATCTCGCGCGCGAGGCACTCGGCGGACGATTCCCCTAGCTCGATACGGCCGCCGGGCAGCTCCCACGCTTCGCGCTCATTGAGCAGCAAAACGACCTCACCGGTGGGCGCGCGCAGCACGCCCTTGACGGAGACGGGGTAGGTGGACATGGCGCTCATGGTGGTGGTTGGCTGTGTCGGTTACGGCCCATCCGCCACGTTGGCGGTGCCGCTCGACGTGCCCAGATGCAGTTCCTGGTCGAAGGCGCGGTTCACGTCGCAGTATTGCGCGCGTGCGGGTTGAGACTTCTGCCAGCGGAACGACAGCCTGGGATGGCCCGGTGTGCCATCGGTGTTCTCCGTCAGCACGTAGTAGTCGAAGCGTACGTTGGCATCGGCGGCGTAGCTGGCACCGGCTTCGCGGTTGGCGAGGATGAGCACGGCGGGCTTGCCGCCCTGCGCGAGCAGAAGCCGGAAGTCATGCAGCAGGCAGTCTGCGCCACCGCCGGTCGTTACGTGCAGTTGCTCTTGCTCATTGCCACCGCCGCCGTCATTGCGGCGGAAGATCGGTACGAGGCTCCAGGGTTGCGCGCGGCCTGCTGCGCCGTCGCGCACAAAGAAGGTCACCACATCAAAGCTGTGCGCATTGAAGTTCTCGCGCCATGCGCGGACGGCGATTGCATCGTAGCTGCGCAGTTTCAGCGCGTTGACGCCGTTACGTATGGGCATCAGCGTGTAGCCGGCCTGCGCGGTGGCTGCGCCGGAGAGGCCGAGCAACGTCAGGCCCAGTACGACGCGGTTGTTCAGGTAGTGGCGGACCTTGCGCACCGGTGTCTCCGTTGGTGAATGGCTGCGGTGGTTCAAACGTGCGCCAGCAGGCGAGGTACCTCATCGACAAGGGCGTCGATGGCCACGCGCACTTTGAGTGGCATGTGGCGGGTCTTCAGCCAGAGCACGTTGATCTGCGCATCGAGCACGCCCTCATGGCCCATGACGACCCTGAGCTGGCCAGCGGTCAAGTATGACGGAATGAGCCAGCAGGGCAGCCATGCCAGCCCCGCCCCCGCTGCTGCGGCGTCTGCGATGGAGAGCAGGTCATCCAGCCGCAGGCGCGATGCGGGCTGATAGGTCTGCATCTGCCCATCCGGCCCAGGAAGGCGCCACGGCGTGTGGTGCGCGCCGCGCGCGTAGACGATGCAGGCATGTGCATCCAGATCGTGCAGCGTTGCCGGGTGGCCGTGCTGTTCGAGATAGGCGGGCGACGCGCAGAGCGCCATCCGATTGAAGCCCAACTGGCGGCTGACCAGCGTGGCGTGGTCCGGCAGCGGGCCCATGCGTACGGCGATGTCGAAGCGGTCTTCCACCAGGTCCGCCATGCGGTCACTGAACGCGATCTCGACTTCCAGCAGCGGGTGACGCTCGATCAGTCGACGCATGACGGGCGCAATGCACTGTCTGCCGAACAGCACGGGCACGGTCATCCGCAAGCAGCCGGTCGGCTCGCGCCGGCTGGCGAGCAAGGCCGCTTCCGTTTCGCTCAACTCGGTCAGCAGACGCTTGCATTGCTCGTAGTAAAGCGCGCCTTCGCCGGTCAGGTTCAGGCTGCGGGTCGTTCGCTGCAGCAGCCGCGTGTTCAGGCGCTGCTCCAGCCGGGCGATGACCTTGGCCACCGCCGAGCGCGTGACCCCCAACTGCGCCGCCGCCGCCGCAAAGCTGCCCGACTCGACCACGTTCACAAATTCGGCCACGCCGCTGAGCCGATCGTCCATCCAAACCTGCTCCGTTTCGGTTGATCAAATGGTGCCTCACGGGCGACGGTGAGTCTACCAAATGGAGTCAATGCGTCTCATGTGGAAACAATAAGATCGGTGCTTCATTGGAACGGGGAATTCACATGAAAGCATGGCAAGTCAGGCCGGGACACGGCATTGCGGGATTGCAGCAGATCGACACGGACGCACGAGAGCCAGGGCCCGCTGAGGTGCTTGTGAGCATGCGGGCGGCCTCCCTGAACTACCGCGACTGGATGGCCGCGCGCGGCGACTACCCGGGCATCGATGGCACACCGCGCATTGCGCTGAGCGATGGCGCAGGCGAGGTGGTTGCGGTGGGGGCGCGTGTGACCCGGTTCAAACCGGGGGATCGCGTGATCAACACCTATTTCCCGAACTGGATCGACGGCGAAATCGCACTTTGGAAGATTGCCGAATCGCCCGGTGCGACATTCGATGGTGTGCTGGCCGAACAGTTTGTCGCCGACGAATCCACGCTGGCCGCGATTCCTGCGCACCTGAGTTTTGAGGAGGCGGCCACGATCTCCTGCGCGGGAATCACGGCCTGGAATGCGCTGTTCGCGAATGCCGTGGTCAAGCCGGGGGCGACGGCGCTGCTGCTGGGGACGGGCGGCGTCTCGATCTGGGCGCTGCAGTTGGCAAAGGCGGCGGGGCTGCGCGCCATCATCACCTCATCCAGCGATGAGAAGCTGGCGCGGGCTCGGCAGCTCGGCGCGGATGCAACCATCAACTACCGTACCGTGCCCGAGTGGCAGCACGAAGTGTTGCGGCTGACCGGTGGCGCGGGCGCCGACGTGGTGGTGGAGGTGGGTGGATACGACACGATGGCGCGCTCGATTGCGGCCACCCGGCTGGGCGGTGTCGTCTCCATCACGGGTTTGCTGAGCGGCTTTGCGGGCGTGGATTTCGGCCTGCGCAGTCTGTTCGACGTTGCCAAGCACCTGCACGGTGTGATCGTCGGCAGCCGCACGGTGCTCGACGAGGTGGTTCGGCTGGTCGACGTGCAGCAGATCCGCCCGGTGGTCGATCGTGTCTTCGGTTTTGATGAGGTGCCGGCCGCGTATGACTACCTGCAGTCGGGGCGGCACTTCGGCAAGGTGGTGGTTCGGGTCGGGGGGTGAGGGGGATGCCCTCGGCGAGCGGTCCTGCGTTTCAGCGGGCCGTTCGCTACTTCGATACAGAACCCGGCGCTGAGCTACGGATGGCTTACCTGAACCGTTTTCAGGCCTCCGAACGCTCCACGACCACCTCACTGATTTGCAGCACGGGTTGGATATCCGTGTAATTGGCGATGTCGGCCCGAATCTCCTGCGCGTGCGGGGCGCGGGCTGCCAGGAATGCTTCGACAGAAGTACAGACGAAGTCGCACTTGGCCACGTAAACAGGGTCAGCGCCCGGCGCACCCCCTGCGATGCCCTTGTCGATCGTGTAGTACAGACACGCAGCGCCGAGCAGCTGTTTCATCATGGGCATATGCCGCTCGCGGTAGTACGCATGATCGAATCGGGCGCCTGCGGCGTACGGGTACATGACACTGACTTTGATCATCGGGTTCTCCTGTTGCTGCACGGTAATCGAGGCGCCGCTGCCCGCGACGACGACATCGACGTCGCCGGTATAGGGCGTGGCCAAGGCGTCTTCCAGAATCGGCGTACTGATTCTTCTGATTGTAAGCACCCGGTGAGCCCGTCGTGCCGGTGAGATAGCGCCGGGTGTCCAACGATGCGGGAGTTCTCCCAGCCAATCGTCGATCGCTATCCGCAAGATCAACACTGGTATGCTGACCGACACCATCACCAGTTGGAGGGCGACATGGCTGCAAAGAAGGTCACCAAGAAGAAGTACCTGAAGATCCTCAACAAGCGCCTGCGAGCCGAGCCGGATGTGTCGCACAGCACGCAGTTTGTCTTCTACCCTCTCGGGGCGAAGGCCAAGCATGCCACCGGCGTGGTCGCCAGCGAACCCTACAGCAAGCCCGAGTTCGCCATCATGGCTGCCATTCAACGCCAGGCGGCCAGCGAGTTCATCGTTGTCAGTGAGGGGGCCGCGTAGGCAACGGCTGAAGTCCTGCTGTGCCGCGTGATTCTGCGCGTGCCTTTGGCGCAGGGTCTCACGGCATCAGCAGCCTCAAACATCGTCATCCGGATGATTGGGACGTCTCGGCAATCTTGGGCACCCCTGGGCGCCTGACTACTTGCCGATACAGAACCGACTAAAGATCACACCTAGCAGATCATCACTGGAGAACGCTCCCGTGATGCTGTTCAATGCCTCCTGCGCCAGCCGCAGTTCCTCGGCAAACAGATCGAGCGATTGCGCTTGCTGATCGGCATGCTCAGCCGCAAAGGCCAGGTGTTCCTTGGCCGAGCGCAAGGCCGCGAGATGGCGTTCACGCGCCAGGTACAACCCCTCGCCGCCGCCCTGCCAGCCGGCAATCTCCAGCAATGCCGCGCGCAGAAGTTCAACGCCCACACCATCGCGCGCTGAGAGCCAGACCTCTGGCGGCACGGCATCCACGCGGCCGGCCACGGCCACACCCGTCAGGTCGATCTTGTTGATGACACGCAGCGTCGGCACGCCAGTCGGTACGTGTTCAGCGATGCGGGCGTCGATGGCCGTGTCTTCGGCGGACAGGCCGGTGCTGCGATAGTCCGCAGCATCCAGCAGGTGCAGCACCACATCCGCACGCGCGATGGCGGCCCAGGTGCGTTCGATGCCGATGCGCTCCACCTCGTCTTCCGTATCGCGCAGGCCGGCCGTGTCGACAATGTTCAGCGGGATGCCTTCAATCTGGATGGTCTGCTGCACCTTGTCGCGCGTGGTACCGGCGATGGGCGTGACGATGGCAAGCTCCGCGCCGGCCAGGGCATTGAGCAACGACGATTTGCCCACGTTCGGTTGCCCGGCCAGCACCACGTGCAGGCCTTCGCGCAGGAGTGCACCCTGTCGCGCCTGCGCCAGCACACCATCAACCGCCGTGCGAATGCCGGCAAGCTGCCCGCGCGCATCGGAGGCCTCGAGAAAGTCGATTTCCTCTTCCGGAAAATCCAGCGTTGCTTCCACCAGCATGCGCAGATGGATCACGCGTTCGACCAGCGCATGCACCGCCTGCGAGAACGCACCGTCGAGCGAGCGTGCGGCTGAGCGCGCCGCCGCTTCGGTGCTCGCCTCGATCAGGTCGGCAACGGCTTCAGCCTGCGCCAGATCCATCTTGTCGTTGAGGAAGGCGCGGCGCGTGAACTCGCCGGGTTCCGCCACGCGCAGGCCGATCTCGCGGCCGGCAGCCAGACAGCGCTGCAGCAGCAGTTGCATCACCACCGGGCCGCCGTGGCCCTGCAGTTCGAGCACGTCTTCGCCGGTGTACGAATGCGGTGCCGGAAACCACAGCGCGATGCCGCGGTCGATGGCGCCGCCGTCGGCGTCAAGGAAGGGCAGGTAGGTTGCCTGGCGTGGCGTCAGCAGCCGTCCGCACACGGCCTGCATGACGGCGCGCACGTCAGGCCCCGACACGCGCACGACCCCAATGCCGCCGCGCCCAGGCGCAGTGGCAATCGCTGCGATGGGAATGGTGAGGATGGGTGCGCGCGGGGCGTCGGAGGCGCTTGGCAAGGTCGTGGGGTGGTCAGCAGCAGTCATGGGCGGTATTGTGCGGCAGCCGCGCAGTTGCGCGCCAGTTTCCAACCAGGGAGATTCGGATGATCGATCACACCGGCGTCGTTGTCAGCGACTTCGAGGCCAGCAAGCGGTTTTACGAACAGGCACTGGGCGCCATTGGCCTGGCCAAGGTGCTGGAGTTTCCAGCCGCCGTGACGGGGCACACCGATGTGGCCGGCTTTGGTCCGCCGGGCAAGGCGGAGTTCTGGATCTCGGCCGCAACGGCCGGGCAGACGCCGAACACGCCGCCGCTGCACGTGGCGTTTCGCGTCGACACGCGCGCCGAGGTGGAGGCGTTCTACGCAGCAGCGATGGCTGCCGGCGGCACTGACAACGGTGGCCCCGGCCTGCGCGCACACTACACCCGAACTACTACGGCGCCTTTGTGCGCGATCCGGACGGCCACAACATCGAGGCGGTCTGCCATACACCCGCTTGAAGCGCGTGAGACAGGCATGAAAAAAGGGCACCCGAGGGTGCCCTTTTTGCTGGAGCGCGTTCGCCTTACTTGGCAGGCGCGGCCTTCTTGTTGGTGCCCAGCATGCGGTTGATCGACCATTGCTGCGCGATCGACAAGCAGTTGTTCACCACCCAGTACAGCACCAGGCCAGCCGGGAAGAAGAAGAACATCACCGAGAACGCGATCGGCATGAACATCATCACCTTGGCCTGCACCGGGTCCGGCGGGGTCGGGTTCAGCTTGGTCTGCACGAACATCGACACGGCCATCAGCACCGGCAGGATGTAGAACGGGTCCGGTGCCGACAGATCGTGCACCCAGCCCAGCCACGGCGCACCGCGCATTTCCACCGACGACAGCAGTGCCCAGTACAGCGCCATGAACACCGGAATCTGGATCACGATCGGCAGGCAGCCGCCGAGCGGATTGACCTTCTCGGTGCGGTACAGCGTCATCATCTCCTGGTTCATCTTCTGCGGATCGCCCTTGTGGCGCTCGCGGATGGCCGTCATGCGCGGCTGCAGGTCCTTCATCTTGGCCATCGAACGGTAGCTCGTGGCCGACAGCGGGAAGAACACCAGTTTGATCAGCACCGTCAGTGCCACGATCGACCAGCCCCAGTTGCCCAGCAGCCCGTGAATCTTCTCCAGCAGCCAGAACAGCGGCTTGGCGACGATGGTCAGCCAGCCATAGTCCTTCACCAGATCCAGGCCCGGGGTGATGGCCTCAAGCATGCGCGCTTGCTGCGGGCCGGCGAACAGGCGTGCCGTGGCCGACACGCTGGCGCCCGGCGCCACCGTGCCCAGCGGCTCCTGAATGCCGATGCGGTAGAAGTTGGTGTCGACGCGGTCGACGTAGTACTCACGCTTGACGTTGTCAGCCGGAATCCAGGCCGAGGCAAAGTAGTGCTGCACCATCGCCACCCAGCCGCTGTCGGTCGGGGCCGGCACGTGTGCCTTGCCCTTGTCGATGTCGGAGAAGGTGATCTTGTGGAACTTGTCGCCGTCGGTGTACACGGCCGGGCCGGTGAACGTGCTGTAGAAGCGCGATTGCTCAATCGCGCCGCCGTCGCGGGCCAGTTCCATGTACAGCGTCGGGTTGATCGGTGCGGTGCCGTCGTTGGTCACGTCAAAGCGCGTGTCGATCACGTAGCTGCCGCGCTTGAAGACGTACGTCTTGACCAGCTTGGCGCCGCCCTTGTCGGCGGTCAGCGTGATGGAGACATCGTTGCTGGTGCCCAGATCACGCGGGCCGGTCGAGGCCGCAAACACCGTCGTGTGGTTCGGGAAATCGCCGCCGATGATGCCCGAGCGCGCCAGATAGGTGCGCTCGACGCTGCGGTCGAAGAGCACCATCGGGTTGCCATCGTGGTCCTTCTGGTCCAACAGCTCCAGCTTGGTGACGATCGCGCCGGCCGTGTCGATGGTGGCGCGCACCACGTCGGTCGTGATGACGATCTTTTCCGAAGCCGGTGCCTGCGAGACTGCGCCCGTGGCCGGAGCGGCCTGGGTGCCTGCGGCTGCCGCTGCGGCGCTCTTCGGCACGTCGCCTGCGGGCGTGCTGCCCGGTGCGGCAGTCGTGGCCGTCTGCGGCGTCGGGAAGAACATCGACTGGTGGCCATTCGCGCGTTGCCAGTTGTCGAACAGCAGGACAACCGCCAGCGAGAAGATCACCCAGAGAATGGTGCGTTTGATATCCATGTCGGATTACGGTCTGGGAAGGTGAATCGACGGCCGCACAGCCTGCGTGTCGGCTGCGGTCGCGTCGGTCGATGCGGAATCGGTGGAGCGGGGCACAGCGTCGCCAGCGGCGGGCGGCACAGGATCATACCCGCCTTGTGCGAATGGATGGCAGCGGCATAGACGTTTTGCCGCAAGATAACTGCCATAGCCTGGCCCGTGCGTGATGACGGCGTCGCGCGCGTAGTCGGAGCAGGTCGGCAGGAAGCGGCATTGCGCGCCCACGAAGGGGCTGAACGCCACTTTATAGATGCGCAGCAGAAACAACAGCACGCGCGTCATGACGTGCTCCCGGCGGCAGGCTGGGAAGCAGCGGGTGGGGCAGGCGGAGCCGGCAACGGCCGTGCCGCAATCTCAAAGAGGTGCGACAGCTCTTCGTGGCAGATGCGCTTGAACGCGGCCACGGTGGGCACATCCTGGCGTGGAAACTTGGCGTGCAGGCGGATCAGCACGTCGCGGCCGCCCAGAGACGGCTGCCGCAGGCGAAACAGCTCGCGGCACTGGCGCTTGATGAGATTGCGCTCGACGGCGCGCTTGGCAAATTTCTTGCCAATCACCACACCCAGGCGCGCCTGGGGATGCCCATTGGCGCGCACATACAGCACAAAGTGACGACTGCGCCGGACGGGCCGCAAAGCAAAAACGGATGAGAACTCATCCGTTTTCGTCAGCCTTGCGGCTTTGGGGTAGGCGTGCAAGCCCATCGCCGGCTGGGGGTAAGACTGCGGCAAAAGCCATGGGCAACGGCCAGGGGCCGCCACCCGGGGCGCGGCAGTCTTAGATGGCCAGGCGCTTACGGCCCTTGGCGCGGCGTGCGTTCAGCACGGCACGGCCACCACGGGTCTTCATGCGGACACGGAAACCGTGGGTGCGCTTGCGACGGGTAACGGAAGGTTGGTAGGTACGCTTCATGATGCACTCTCTTGTTAATTGGTGGTGCGGACGCTGCCGCACGCGCCGGGCCTAGGGTCGCCCCGCAAAGCCTGGTGTCGATTCATTAGGAGAAATCGCCCACGCAGACCGCCGTGCGCTGTGTTGTTCACGGGCACCGACGGTATCGGGCCTTAGCCGGATCAGGCGCGCTGGACGAATCCGGCGCCGCGTCTGACGCGAACAAGCGTGCGCTCCCCTGCCGCGCATCGCAGAACCCGCCATTTAAACGATATTTGCTGAATCTGTCAACCCTGGCAGATTGGGGATAACGTGCGCTCCACACCAGAAATCCACCCGCCTGCAAGTTGTCCCCAACGCCTTGTGCGGCCTGGGGCGTTTCGGTGAAAGCCTTGCCGGCATTAGGTTTGCGGGTGGGTGTCAAAAGCAGTTGTCCACTGCTACTCACAGCAGTTCCACAGGTTATCCACAGACTTATCCTTTGTGGATAACTTTCGGCCGGGGGTACAATCCCGTTCCAATAACGAATGCCACCCGGTTTCTGGCTTGTACCAGAGGCCCGGCGGCCGGCCCCGCCCGGGGACGTCGACAGACGCGT